>NZ_JBSFSI010000017.1:0-150666 GCF_053589675.1 Streptomyces sp. NPDC003284 | reverse complement strand
CAGCGTGCGCAGCAGGTGGTTGTCGCCGTCCGCGCGCAGCCCCGCGGTGTAGACGACGCCCTGGGCCTCGCTGTAGCGGCACCCCGGCGCCGTCATGTCAGGCTGACGGCGGCACCTCGCCCGAGCCGCGCTGCACGAGCCGGGTCGGCAGTTCGATCCGCTCCGGGGACAGATGGGTGCCGTCGAGCTGCCGGAAAAGCCGTTCGGCGGCGGTGCGGCCGAGCGCGGCGGCGTCCTGGGCCACGACGGTGACACCCGGCTGGAGCAGATCGGCCAGTTCGAGGTCGTCGAAGCCGACCAGGGCGACCGGCCGGGGCAGCCCGGCCAGGACCCGGATCACGGTGACCGTCACCCGGTTGTTGCCGGTGAAGACCGCGGTGACCGGGTCCGGACCCGACAGCATCTCCTCGGCGGCCCGCCGCACCCGCTCCGGGTCGGTGACGCCCAGCGACATCCAGGAGTCCTCGACGGCTATCCCCGCGTCCTCCATCGCCGCCCGGTAGCCGCGCAGCCGCTCGATCGCCGTGTGGATGCGCGGCATGTCGCCGATGAAGCCGATCCTGCGGTGCCCGTGGGCGATCAGGTGCGCGACGCCGTCGCGGGCACCGCCGAAGTTGTCCGACAGGACCACGTCGGCGTCGATCCGTCCGGCCGGACGGTCCACGAACACGGTGGCGACACCCGCCTTGATCTCCGGTTCCAGATACCGGTGGTCGTCGCCGGCCGGGATGATGACCAGCCCGTCCACCCGCCGCGCGCACAGCGCCAGCGCCAGCTCCTGCTCACGGTCCGGGTCCTCGGCGCTGGAGCCGTTGATGAGCAGCGCGCCGTGCGCGCGGGCCACTTCCTCCACCGCGCGGCTGAGCGGACCGTAGAACGGGTCGGCGAGGTCCTCCAGGACGAGTCCGATGCTCGCCGTGCGCCCCTTGCGCAGCACCCGCGCGCTGTCGTTGCGGCGGAAGCCGAGCGCCTCGATGGCCTCCTGCACCCGCCGCTCGGTGTCGGCGGTGACACCGGGCTCGCCGTTCACCACGCGGGAGACGGTCTTGAGGCCCACGCCGGCCCGCGCCGCCACGTCCTTCATGGTCGGACGGTTGCCGTACCGTGTCCCGGACGCGCGGTCCGGAGCACGGTCGGCGGGGCGGTCTTCTCGGCGGGCGGTCTCTGGCACGATGCGGCGTCCTGTTCCTTGTCGTCCGCAGGGGCTCTGCGCGGGTCCCTGGGTGCGTATGAGGATGTGGCGTCGAGCATAGAGCCTGGACAACGTTGTCATACGCACGAGAGACTGTCCATCGCATACTCGGTCAGCGCTCCCGCCGCGAGGCCGGGCTGCGCTCACCACTTAGGTCCTTACATGGTTGACGGGGAGATCTGACACTGATGCACACCGACCTCGTGGCCGCGCTCGACATCGGCGGCACCAAGATCGCCGGAGCGCTGGTGGACGGCCACGGCAGCATCCTGGTGCGCGCGCAGCGCGCCACGCCCGCGAAGGAGGACGGTGAGACCGTCATGCGGGCCGTGGAGGACGTGCTCGGCGAGCTGAGCGCGTCCGCGCTGTGGGGCCGGGCCACCGCGCTGGGCATCGGCAGCGCGGGCCCGGTGGACGCCTCCGCCGGTACGGTCAGCCCGGTCAACGTGCCGGGCTGGCGCGGCTATCCGCTGGTGGAGCGCGCACGGGCCGCGGCCGGGGGGCTGCCCGTGCAGCTGATCGGCGACGGTGTGGCCATCACGGCGGCCGAGCACTGGCAGGGCGCGGCCCGCGGCCACGACAACGCGCTGTGCATGGTGGTCTCCACGGGCGTGGGCGGCGGTCTGGTCCTCGGCGGCCGACTGCACCCGGGCCCCACGGGCAACGCGGGCCACATCGGTCACATCAGTGTCGACCTGGACGGCGACCTGTGCCCGTGCGGTTCGCGCGGCTGCGTGGAGCGGATCGCCAGCGGCCCGAACATCGCCCGCCGGGCGGTGGAGAACGGCTGGCGGCCGGGGCCCGACGGCGACACCACGGCCGCCGCCGTGGCCGCCGCCGCGCGCGCGGGCGACCCGGTGGCCGTGGCCTCCTTCGAGCGCGCCGCACGCGCCCTGGCCGCGGGCATCGCGGCGACGGCGACCCTGGTCGAGATCGACATCGCGGTGGTCGGCGGCGGTGTGGGCAAGGCGGGCGAGGTGCTGTTCGGCCCGCTGCGCAGGGCGCTGACCGACTACGCCACGCTCTCCTTCGTCCGGCAACTGACGGTCGTCCCGGCCCAGATGGGCACCGACGCCGGGCTGGTGGGCGCCGCGGCGGCGGCCCTCACGGCGCGTACGGATCCGGCGGGCGCCGGGGTCTGAGCGGCCGGGCACGGCAGCCGGAAGGGGGGGGCGGGCCGACCGGCCCGCCCCCCCCTTCCCGCACCGCTCCTCGTGCCGGACCCGCCGGACCCGGCGGCCGGCTCAGCAGGTCAGCCGCGCGTCCGCCCAGTCGCCGTGGTCGGAGTCGGTGTTGTCGCCGCCGTTGGTGACGACCAGCCGGACCACCTGGGCACCGGTGACGTCGGCCGTCACCGGCTGGGCGGGCATGGCATTGGTGAGGACACCGGTCGAGGCGGCCTTGGTGCCGTCCGCCCAGATCTCGAAGGAGACGGTGCCCTTGGCGCCCTTCTCGTCGTCGACGCCGACGTCCGCGGTGACCTTCGTGCACGCCTTTCCGGTGTAGTACGCGATCTCGCTCGGCGCGTGGGTGCCCAGGCCCTTGGCGTAGACCACCCCGCCGATGGTGATCGGACGGCCGTCGCCCGCGGCGCTCTCCCCGTTGCTGGTGTTGCGCTCCACCGGTCCGTAGCCGTTGGTGGCGGACATCCACGGCAGATCACCGAGGGAGGACGTCCCGGACGGCGGCGCGACCACCACCGACGCCGGGACCGTCAGCGTGCCGGAGGCACGGACCCCGGTGGCGGAGCGGTAGCTCGCGGTCAGCGTCAGCCCGTACGTCCCGGTGGGGGTGCCCGGCGGCGCGGTGACGGTCCACCGGGTGTTGTGCGCGCCCCCGGCGCGCAGGGTACGGACGTAGGTGGCCGAGCGGGCGCTCACCTGCCAGCCCTCCGGTCCGGTCAGGGACACGGACAGGTGCTGGGCCGCGGTGCGGCCCAGGTCGGTCACCGTGCTGGTGAGCGCGGCCGGACGGCCGGCGACGGCCGGCGGCGCGTCGGCGGAGAGTTCGGCGGCGGGCGGGTTGGCGCTCCAGCGCCGGTCGGTGGAGATCCGGACCAGTACGGTGCCGTGGGCCGGCACCGTCGCCGCGACGGTGCCCGCGGTGTTGTAGTTCCGGTGCTGCCACAGGTCACGCAGGGTGTAGCCGTCGGCGTCCGGGAGGCCGACGGCGTGCGCGGTGGTGGCGATGCGCTGAGGGGTGTTCGTCTCGTTGAACAGGGCGACCGCGCGGCTGCCGTCCTTCATCTGCTTGGCGACGACCCAGCGCCCGTCCGCGGAGGAGACGACGGTTCCCTGCTTGCCCAGCGGGTCCTGGTCGACGGCGATGACGTCCGCGTTGGTCAGGACGCCGAGGGTGGCGGGGGACGCCTTGCGCAGGTCGGTGCCGATCAGGAGCGGGGCGGCCATCACCGACCACATCGAGAAGTGGGTGCGGTACTCGGTGTCCGTCATGCCGCCGTTGCCGACCTCCAGCATGTCGGGGTCGTTCCAGTGGCCGGGTCCGGCGTACGGGGCCAGCGGCAGGTTCTGCTTGAGGATCGCCAGCATCGAGGACCACTTGTCCTGGATGTCGTGGGTGGTGCGCCAGAGCTGGCCCAAGCCTGCGGCCCACTCCCACGGCTTGTTGTCGCCCCATTCGCAGATGCTGTAGACGATGGGCCGCCCGGTCGCGGCGGTGGCCTCCCTCAGGGCGTCGCGCATCGTCGTGTAGCGCTGCCGGGCGTCCACGCCCTGGTTGTTGCAGTTGTCGTACTTGAGGTAGTCGATGCCCCACTCGGCGAACTGTCGGGCGTCGCTGTACTCGTGTCCGAGCGCGCCCGGGAAGCCGGTGCTGCTGCATGTCTTGGTACCCGCGCTGGTGTACAGGCCCAGTTTGAGGCCCTTGGCGTGCACATAGTCCGCGACGGCCCCGATGCCGTGCGGGAAGCGGACCGGGTCCGGGACGAGCTTGTCGTCCGCGTCGCGGGCGGGGAGGGCCCAGCAGTCGTCCAGATTGACGTACTGGTAGCCGGCGGCCTTCAGGCCCTTCGCCACGAAGAGGTCGGCGATGCCCTTGACCATGGACTCGTCGAACTCCGGTCCGCAGTGGGTGGAGTTCCAGTTGTTGAATCCCATCGGCGGGGTGAGGGCGAGTCCGCCGGGCAGGGCGGACGCGGCGGTCCGCTCGGGCTGCTGCCGGGCCTGGTCCCGGGCCGCGGCGGCCGAGGGGACCGCGGTTCCGAGGGCGAGCAGGGATGCCGTCAGTACTCCGACGACTCTTCGACGGGAGGTGCGCGTGTGCGGCAGACGCATCGTCAACGTTCCTCCGAACTCCCAGGGATGGGATGACTTCATGTCCGCGTCATCGTGTGCGTTTACGGTAGGACGTGTCGGAGTCTGTCGGAAGGGAACGCCACGCTTGTTCAACGGTTGTTCGATGGGCCGTCACGACCCCGGCCCCCGACCGCGTGACCAAAGCCGCCGTCCGCCGTTGAGCAGGCATGAAGAAGCGCAGCATGCTCGCCCTCGCCTCCCTCGCCACCGGCTTCGTGGTGGCCGCCGTCTCCCCCTCGCACGCCGCCGACCGGGACGCGCTCGGTGAACTGGGGGTGAAGGACACCGTGGGCGCCGTGGATCATCTCGTCGGCCAGGACGGCCTGCCGGTCGACAAGGACGTCCTGGGGCAGAACGACTGAGGCGGACCGGCCGGGCCGCCCCGGGCGCCCCCACCGGGCGGCCCGCACCGCAGCGGCGCCGTACCCCTTCGCGCGGCGGGGTGCGGCGCCGCTCCGTGTCGTCCTCAACTGGGCCTGGTTTCCGTGGCAGGGTGGAGCGGGCAAGCCACAGGGGGCCAACAGAAGAGGGGGACCAGTGACCGTCGTCTGGATCAACGGCACGTTCGGTGCGGGCAAGTCCGCCACCGCACGGGAACTGATCGATCTGATCCCGAACAGCACGCTCTTCGATCCCGAGGTCATCGGCGGCCTGCTCGCCCAGCACCTCCTGCCGCCCAAGCACCTCGCCGGGGCCGGTGACCTCCAGGACCTGCCGATCTGGCGGCGGCTGGTGATCGACACCGCCGCCGCGATGCTCGCCGAACTGGGCGGCACCCTGGTGGTGCCGATGACCCTGCTCCGCCAGGACCACCGCGACGAGATCTTCGGCGGCCTCGCCGCCCGCCGCATCGGCGTACGGCATCTGCTCCTCGCCCCGGCCGAAACGATCCTGCGTGAGCGGACAGCACACCGCGACGTCCCGTCCGGCCTCCCCGACGGCGATCTGCGGACCCACCAGTGGGCCGACGACCACATCGAGCCCTACCGCGCTGCCCTGGCCTCCTGGCTCACCGCCGACGCGCACCTCGTCGACAACAGCGCGCTCACCCCGTACGAGACGGCCGTCCGGGTCGCCGAGGCGGTCGGCACCGGTGCCGCACCCCCCTGCGACATCGTGCAGACCCCCGAGCCCACCGCCGAGACCGTCGCCTCCGGTGTGCTGCTCTTCGACGAGCGGGACCGGGTGCTGCTCGTCGACCCCACCTACAAGCCCGGCTGGGAGTTCCCCGGCGGCATCGTCGAACCTGGCGAGGCCCCCGCTCGCGCCGGGATGCGCGAGGTCGCCGAGGAGACCGGCATACGGCTGGAGGAGCCGCCCCGGCTGCTCGTCGTGGACTGGGAACGCCCCGCGCCCCCCGGCTTCGGCGGGCTGCGCCTGCTCTTCGACGGCGGCCGCCTCGACTCCGCCGAGGCCGCCCGGCTGCTGCTGCCCGGCCCCGAACTGCGCGGCTGCCGCTTCGTCACCGAACGGGAGGCCGCCACCCTGCTCCCGCCGGTCCGCCACGAACGCCTGCGCTGGGCGCTGCGCGCCCGCGAACGCGGCGCGGCGGTCTATCTGGAGGCGGGCGTACCGGTGGGCTGAGCCGCCCTCCCCACCGGGATCCCTCCGGGCCCCGCCCCTGCACACCGGGCGCACGGTCTCGGAGCCGGGACCGGAAGGCCGGTCCCGGACACGTGAACGTGTACGGGGACAGCCCGGCCCCGACCGCCCGCGTCACGCGGGCGGTGCGTACCCCGCCGCGGCTCGGCGCAGTGTCTCGCCGGCCCGCTCGGTCAGCGGGGCGCCGTGGCCGAAGCAGGCCACCTGCGGGTCGAGGGCGGCCAGTTGCCGGAAGGCGGCGAGGGTGCGGGCGCGGTCGAGGCCGAAGACGCCGAGGACGACGGAGCCGTCGACCGGGGAGACGGCGATCGTGTCCCCGGTGAACAGGACGCCGTACCGGGGAAGATGGACACCGATGCTGCCGTCGGTGTGGCCCGGGGCGTGCACGACGCGGGCGCCGCCGCCGAAGCCGAGGACGTCGCCGTCGGACAGCTCGGTGAGCCGCCGGGGGCGGACCGGATCGCCCTCGGGGAGCTGTGCGAGGGCCGCCGCGTGCAGGGCCTGCTCCCCGTCCTCGTAGCGCGGCGGGGGAGGAGCCGCCTCGCCCCTGACGTACGGGGCGTCGAGGCGGTGGGCGAGCACCTGCGCCCCGCAGGACCGGGCCAGTTCGCCCGCCCCGCCCGCGTGGTCCTCGTGGAAATGGGTGAGCACGATCCGCCGCAGCTCCGCGGGATCGTGCCCCAGGGACCTGATCGCCCCGGTGATCGCCGCGCCCGCGCCCTTGGGCCCGGAGTCGACCAGGGTCAGCCCGTCGTCGTCGCGCCACAGACAGGCCTGCCCCACGGGGAAGCGGAGCAGGTGCAGCCGGGGAAGGATCTCCACTACGTCCATGCCCCGACCGTAGAGAAGCCCCCGCCGAGGGGCGAGGGCTCTCTGCCGCGGGCAGAGCGGGCGCGGACCGGCCCGCCCGGCGTGCGCGCGGGTCAGCCCGCGTAGTTGCGCAGGAACAGCGCCTCGGCGACCGACAGCCGCTCCAGCTCCTCGGGCGAGACGCTCTCGTTCACCGCGTGGATCTGCGCCTCGGGCTCGCTCAGGCCGATGAGCAGGATCTCGGCCTGCGGGTAGAGCGCGGCCAGGGTGTTGCACAGCGGGATCGAGCCGCCCTGTCCGGCGTACTGGAGCTCCTCGCCGGGGTAGGCGACGGCCATGGCGTCGGCCATCGCCTGGTACGCCGGGCTCGCGGTGTCGGCGCGGAAGGGCTGGCCCTGGCCGATCTGCTCGGTGCGCACCCGGGCGCCCCACGGGGTGTGCGCCTCCAGGTGGGCCTGGAGCAGTTCGGTGGCCTTGGCGGCGTCGACGCCCGGCGGCACCCGCAGGCTCACCAGCGCGCGGGCACCGGCCTGCACGGACGGCGTGGCGCCGACGACGGGCGGGCAGTCGATGCCGAGGACGGTGACGGCCGGGCGGGCCCAGACACGGTCGGCGACCGCGCCCGAACCGATCAGCTCCACCCCGTCCAGCACCTTGGCGTCCTTGCGGAACTGCTCGTCCTCGTACGCCAGTCCGTCCCACACCGCGTCGGCGGCGAGACCGTCGACGGTCGTCGAACCGTCCTCGGCGCGCAGCGAGTCCAGGACGCGGATCAGCGCGGCGAGCGCGTCGGGCGCGGCACCGCCGAACTGGCCGGAGTGCAGATTGCCCTCCAGGGTGTCCACCTGCACGCGGACCAGGGTCATCCCGCGCAGCGTGCTGGTCACGGTCGGCAGGCCGACGCGGAAGTTGCCGGTGTCACCGATCACGATGGTGTCGGCAGCCAGCAGCTCGGGGTGCTCCTCGGCGTAGCGCTCCAGGCCGCCGGTGCCCTGCTCCTCCGAACCCTCCGCGATCACCTTGACGTTGACCGGTATGCCGCCGTTCGCCTTCAGGGCGCGCAGCGCGAGCAGGTGCATGATCACCCCGCCCTTGCAGTCGGCCGCGCCGCGCCCGTACCAGCGGCCGTCACGGTCGGTCAGCTCGAAGGGGGGCGTGGTCCAGGCGGCCTCGTCCAGCGGCGGCTGCACGTCGTAGTGGGCGTACAGCAGCACCGTCCGCGCGCCCTCGGGGCCGGGCAGGTAGCCGTACACCGACTGGGTGCCGTCCGGGGTGTCGAGCAGCGCCACGTCCGTGAAGCCCTCGGCGCGCAGCGCGTCGGCGATCCAGTTCGCCGCGCCCTCGCTCTCGCTCCTCGGATACTGGTCGAAGTCCGCCACCGACTTGAAGGCCACCAGTTCGGCCAGTTCCGCCCTGGCCCCGGGCAGCAGGGAGGCGACGGTCTCGGCGACCGGATGCGACGACATGGGCACGCTCCTTGTGGGTGCGACGTTGCACTCGTGAGCACCTCTGGGGCGCTCTGTGAGCACTTCTGTGTCTTCGATGATCGTGTCGGTGCGGGCGCGTCCGAGTGGGCGGACGTGTCCGCTGCCGATCCTCCCACAGCGGACCTGGGGGAAAGCGGCCGTAGGATGCGGGGGACAGATGGGGTGCCCCTGCTCGGGCGGAGCCGAGAGCCGGGGGAGGCAGTCGGTTGATGTGGAGCGGTAGACCATCGTGAGCAGCGAGAACTCTTCGGCGGACGACGTGCAGCAGGTGTGGGACGTCGTCGTGGTGGGCGCGGGACCCGCGGGGGCCTCGGCCGCCTACGCGGCGGCGGTCGCGGGGCGGCGCGTCCTGTTGCTGGAGAAGGCCGACCTGCCACGGTACAAAACCTGCGGCGGCGGGATCATCGGTCCCTCGCGCGACTCGCTGCCGCCCGGGTTCGACCTGCCGTTCCAGGACCGGGTGCACGCCGTGACGTTCTCCCACAACGGCCGCTTCACCCGCACCCGGCGCTCCCGGCAGATGCTGTTCGGGCTGATCAACCGGCCCGAGTTCGACCAGCAGCTCGTCGAGCACGCGCAGAAGGCGGGCGCCGAGCTGCGCACCGGCGCCACCGTGACCCGGGTGGAGCAGCACGGCTCGGCCGTGCCGGACCGGCGAACGGTCGCCGTGGTGCTCCAGGGCGGCGAGACCGTGCTCGCCCGCGCGGTGGTCGGCGCCGACGGCAGCGCCAGCCGCATAGGCGCCCATGTCGGGGTCAAGCTCGACCAGGTCGACCTGGGCCTGGAGGCGGAGATCCCGGTGCCCGAGACCGTCGCCGACGACTGGCGCGGCCGGGTCCTCATCGACTGGGGCCCGATGCCGGGCAGTTACGGCTGGGTCTTCCCCAAGGGCGACACGCTCACCGTCGGCGTGATCTCGGCGCGCGGCGAGGGCGCCGCGACCAAGCGGTACCTGGAGGACTTCGTCGCCCGGCTGGGACTGGCCGGTTTCGAGCCGAGCATCTCCTCCGGACATCTGACCCGCTGCCGCGCCGACGACTCGCCGCTCTCGCGCGGGCGGGTGCTGGTCTGCGGCGACGCGGCGGGCATGCTGGAGCCGTGGACGCGCGAGGGCATCTCCTTCGCGCTCAGGTCCGGGCGGCTCGCGGGCGAGTGGGCGGTGCGGATCGCCGAGGCGCACGACGCGGTGGACGCGCGCCGCCAGGCCCTGAACTACGCCTTCGCCATCAAGGCCGGGCTCGGGGTCGAGATGGCCGTCGGCAAGCGGATGCTGGCGGTCTTCGAGCGCCGCCCCGGCCTCTTCCACGCCGCCCTGACCGGCTTCCGCCCGGCCTGGAAGGCGTTCAAGGACATCACCCAGGGCTCCACGACACTGGGCGAGCTGGTCCGCAACCACCCCCTGGCCCAGCGCGCCCTGAGCATGATGGACCGGCGCCAGCCGGCCGCACCCGCGCCCGCCCCCGCCGAGGCCGACACCGGCGCCGGGACGGAGCACGCGGACGACACCCGGGAGACGGACGGTTCCTGAGCGGGGCCGGGCCCCGCGGCCTCGGCGTACTTCCCCGGGAGTACGGGTGACCACCTCGCCGGGGTGACGTCCCCGTGGGCCCGTGACGTCTAGCGTGGCCGGCATGGAAGAGCAGCGCGTACGCGGGGGCGGTCCGCCGTGGGGACGGTGGCACGGACCCGTGGGAGAGCGCGGCGCCGACGGCCGGGAGCGGCCGGGGACCCACTGGCCGTGGCCCTCCACCGTGCTCGTCACGGCCGTCGTCCTCGCCGGGACCCGCTTCTCGGCCCGCGGACAGAGCCACCGCGAGGCACTGGACGCGTACGCGTACGCCCTGCTGGTGGTGGCGGCCGGGCTGCTGCTGTGGCGCACCCGGCGTCCCGCGTTCGTCGCGTACGCCACGGCGGCCCTCACCCTGGCCTACCTCGCCGCCGGATACCCCTACGGCCCCGTGTTCCTGACCGTCGCCGTGAGCTGCTTCGGCGCCGTCGTCGCCGGGCGGCGCCGGGCCGCCTGGACCTCCGTGGGACTGCTGTGGGCCGGGCACGCGCTGATCGCGCTCTGGCTCTACCGGTGGCTGCCGCCGCCCGGCGACTCCGCCTCCGGCTGGGGACAGCAACTGGTCGTCGCCACCTGGGTGGTAGCCGTCGTCGCCGTCTCCGAACTGGCCCGCGTCCGGCACGAGCAGTGGGCGCGCGAACGCGCGGAACGCGCCCAGGCCGCCCGGCGCCGCGCCGACGAGGAACGGCTGCGCATCGCCCGCGAACTGCACGACGTGCTCGCCCACAGCATCTCCGTCATCAACGTCCAGGCGGGCGTCGGCCTCGCCCTGCTGGACACCGACCCGGAGCAGGCCCGCACCGCGCTCACCACCATCAAGGCCGCCAGCAAGGAGGCGCTGGGCGAGGTCCGCCAGGTGCTCGGCACACTGCGCACCCCGGGGGACGCGCCGCGCGCGCCCGCACCCGGCCTCGACCGGCTGCCCGAACTCGCCGACCAGGCGGCGCACGCCGGGCTCACGGTCGAGATCGAGGGCACCCCGCCCCCGCTGCCGCCCGGCACCGCACTCGCCGCCTTCCGGATCGTCCAGGAGGCCCTGACCAACGTCGTACGGCACAGCGGCTCCCGGCACGCGCGCGTGCGCCTCGCCCACGGCGGCGGCACCCTGCGGCTGCGCGTCGACGACGACGGACCGGCGACCGGCGCGGCGGCGGGCGGCAGCGGCAACGGGCTGGCCGGGATGCGTGAACGGGCCGCCGCGCTCGGTGGCACCATCGAGGCGGGGCCCCGCCCCGGCGGCGGCTGGCGGGTGCTGGCCGAACTGCCCCTGACGACCACCGAGGAGGACGACCGGTGATCCGCGTACTGCTCGCCGACGACCAGTCGCTGGTACGGGCCGGGTTCCGGGCGCTGCTCGACGCCCAGCCGGACATCGAGGTCGCCGGGGAGGCCGCCGACGGCGAGGAGGCCCTGCGCCTGGCGCGGGACGCCCGCCCCGACGTCGTCCTGATGGACATTCGCATGCCCGTCCTGGACGGCCTGGCGGCGACCCGCCGCATCACCGCGGCCCCGGAACTCGGCGACGTCAAGGTGGTCATGCTCACCACCTTCGAGCTGGACGAGTACGTCTTCGAGGCGATCCGCTCGGGCGCCTCGGGCTTCCTCGTCAAGGACACCGAACCCGAGGAACTGCTGCGCGCGGTACGGGCGGTGGTCGACGGTGACGCCCTGCTGTCCCCGGGCGTCACCCGCCGCCTCATCGCCGAGTTCGCCGCCCGCTCCAAGGAACCGGCCGCCGCCGACGCCCTGGCCCGGCTCACCGACCGCGAGCGCGAGGTGATGGCCCTGGTCGGCATCGGCCTGTCCAACGAGGAGATCGCCCGCCGCCTGGTGGTCAGCCCGCTCACCGCCAAGACCCACGTCAGCCGCGCCATGGTGAAGCTCGGCGCCCGCGACCGCGCCCAACTCGTCGTCCTCGCCTACGAGTCGGGCCTGGTCCGGCCGGGCTGGCTGGGCTGAACCGGGCCGCCCGGTCCGGTCCGTGCCCGCCCGGCCCCGCTGCTCAGCCGATCCCCGAGGTCTCCCGCCACAGCGCCGCCAGCGCGGGATCGCCCGTCACCCGCGGCACGGCCACCCGGTTCCACAGCGCCAGGTACAACTGGTCCGCGGGCCCGGAGAGTTCGGCCTCGGCGTCAGTGCCGCCGCCCGGCTCGGTGACCGGCGGCCCCTCCGACAGCCGTACGGTCCACACCGCGGCGTCCGCACCGGACCCGGCCGGATCCGTGGCACGCACCCGCAGCACGCGCGGCCGGGGCGAACGGACCCGGCTCCGGGAACCGGCGTGGAAACCGCGCAGCAGCTCGTCGATGCCGTCGACGGCGAACTCCGCGCCGACCGGGGACGGCACTCCGCCGCGCGCCGCCTCGGCGTCGAAGCGGTGCACCGCCGTCTCGTGC
Source organism: Streptomyces sp. NPDC003284 (assembly GCF_053589675.1). Classification (NCBI taxonomy): domain Bacteria; kingdom Bacillati; phylum Actinomycetota; class Actinomycetes; order Kitasatosporales; family Streptomycetaceae; genus Streptomyces; species Streptomyces sp. NPDC003284. The sequence goes on along the minus strand of NZ_JBSFSI010000017.1, from coordinate 138,298 downwards.
GCCTGCCGCCGGGTCCAGAAGGCCAGTGCGGACGGCACCGCCAGGGGCGCCGGGTGGAACGTCCAGCACTCCACGTCCTCCGGCGCGTCGGACAGCACCGCCACGAGGCCGCGGTGGCTGTCGCGGTACCACTCCACCAGCGCGGCGCCGTCGAGACCGGGCGGAGGATCGACCGGGGGGCGCGGCGCGGTGTGCGCGTCCGCGACGAGAGCGGCGGCCCACCGGTGCACCGCCCCGGTGTGCAGCAGCAGGTCCCGCACCCGCCAGTCCGGACACGTCGGCACCGCGGCCCTGGTCCCGGCCTCCTCGGCGGCGGCGGCCAGCAGCCGGCCCTCGCGGTCCAGCGCGTCGAGATACTCGGCGGTCTTCATGGCGGGAAGTGTGCCGCACGGCGTGCGCTCCTGGCGAGCGCCCGGGACCGCCCGGGACCGCCCGGGACCGCCCGGGACCGCCCGGGACCGTGTGGAACCGCCCGGGACCGTGCGGGCCGTGCGGGCGCCAGGAGTCCCGGTGCGGCCGCCGCCCGCGGCGGGGCGCGGCGGCCCCTCGGCACCCCGCTACGGCACTGGGTCGGCGTATGCCGCGTTGCGGTGGGCCGAATGGTGGGTTGGTCTTGAAGGGTCTCATTTCCCCACGCTGCGGACGGCGATCATGACGATGTCCCCCTTCGGTGCCTCGTTCGGCGGCCCGGACCCGTTCTCCGAGATCCTCAACCGCTTCTTCGGCATGACACCGGGCGCCTCGCCGCCCCAGGTGCAGCGGGTGCCGATCGGACGGCTGCTCACCGAGTCCGCCCAGGACCTGATCAACCGCGCCACCGGCAAGGCGGCCGAGGACGGCAGCTCCGACCTGGACACCGAGCACCTGCTGTGGGCCTGCACCCAGGTGGAACCCGCCCGCGGCCTGCTCGCCCAGGCGGGCGCCGACCCCGACCGGCTCGCCGCCGACCTCGCGCGGGCGCTGCCCGCCGAGAGCGGCACCCCCTCGGCCGAGCCGGGCCTGACCCCGGCCGCCAAGCGGGTGCTGCTGCGCGCCTACGAGCACTCCCGGGCGGCCGGTGTCTCCTACATCGGCCCGGAGCACATCCTCGGCGCCCTGCTGGACACCCCGGGCGCGGCACCGACCAAGATCCTGGGCGCCCACGGCATCGACACCGAGCAGCTGCGCCGCGGCGCGGAGAGCGTCGCCCGCTCCGAGGCCGGGCCCGGCGGCGCCGAGCCGCCGAGCGACACGCCGACCCTCGACCAGTACGGCCGCGACCTGACCGAGGAGGCCCGCGCCGGGAAGCTGGACCCGGTGGTGGGCCGGGCGGAGGAGATCGAGCAGACCGTGGAGATCCTCTCCCGCCGCTCGAAGAACAACCCCGTGCTGATCGGCGAACCGGGCGTCGGCAAGACCGCGATCGTGGAGGGACTGGCCCAGCGGATCATCGCCGGGGACGTGCCCAAGACCCTGGAGAACAAGCGCGTCGTCGCCCTCGACCTGACCGGACTCGTCGCCGGCGCCCAGTACCGGGGCCAGTTCGAGGAGCGGCTGAAGAACGTCATCGACGAGGTCAAGGCGGCCTCCGAGTCGACGATCCTGTTCCTGGACGAACTGCACACCGTGGTCGGCGCGGGCGCCACCGGCGAGGGCTCGATGGACGCCGGGAACATCCTCAAACCGGCCCTCGCCCGCGGTGAGCTGCATGTCGTCGGCGCCACCACCCTCACCGAGTACCGCAAGTACGTCGAGAAGGACGCCGCCCTGGAGCGCCGCTTCCAGCCGGTCATGGTGCCCGAGCCCAGCGTCGAGGAGACGGTGCAGATCCTGGAGGGCCTGCGCGACTCCTACGAGGCCCACCACCAGGTCCGCTACAGCGACGACGCGCTGGCCGCCGCCGCCGAGCTGTCCGACCGGTACGTCACCGACCGGTTCCTGCCCGACAAGGCCATCGACCTGCTCGACCAGGCCGGCGCGCGGGTGCGGCTGCGCTCGATGGGCCGGTCCACCGAGGTCGCCGAGCGCGAGGACCGGCTGGCCAAGCTGCGCCGCGAGAAGGACCAGGCCGTGGCCGCGGAGGACTTCGAGCGCGCCTCCGAGCTGAAGGACCGCATCACCGACGTGGAGACCGAGCTGGAGGGGCTCGCCGAGCGGCGCGAGGGCGTGCTGGAGGTGACCGTCGCCGACATCGCCGACGTGCTGTCCCGGCGCACCGGCATCCCCGTCTCCCAGCTCACCGAGAGCGAGAAGGAACGGCTGCTGAAGCTGGAGGACGCCCTGCACTCGCGCGTCGTCGGGCAGGACGAGGCCGTCACCGCCGTCGCCCAGGCGGTGCGCCGCAGCCGGGCCGGCATGGGCGACCCCAACCGGCCCGTCGGCTCGTTCCTCTTCCTCGGACCGACCGGCGTCGGCAAGACCGAGCTGGCCAAGGCGCTCGCCGAGCTGCTGTTCGGCGACGAGAACCGCATGGTCCGCTTCGACATGAGCGAGTTCCAGGAGAAGCACACCGTCTCCCGGCTCGTCGGGGCCCCGCCCGGCTACGTCGGCCACGAGGAGGCGGGCCAGCTCACCGAGAAGGTCCGCCGCCAGCCCTACAGCGTGCTGCTCTTCGACGAGGTCGAGAAGGCCCACCCGGACGTCTTCAACACCCTGCTCCAGGTCCTCGACGACGGACGGCTCACCGACGCGCAGGGCCGCACCGTCGACTTCCGCAACACCGTGGTCATCATGACCTCGAACATCGGCGCCCAGCGGATCCTCGCCCACCACGGCGACGTCGCCGCCATCAAGGACCAGCTGATGGAGGACCTGCGTGGCAGGTTCCTGCCCGAGTTCCTCAACCGCATCGACGACATCATCATCTTCCACGGCCTGGGCGAGGCGGAGCTGAACCAGATCGTCGACCTGCTGCTGGACAACAGCCGCCGCCGGGTCCGTGCCCAGGGCATGGAGCTGGAGGTCACCGAGGCGGCGAAGAAGCTGCTGGTCGCCCACGGCCACCAGCCCGAGTTCGGCGCCCGTCCGCTGCGCCGCACCCTCCAGGCCGAGCTGGACAACCGCATCGCCTCCCTGCTGCTGAGCGACTCGGCCGACCCCGGTGACACCATCGTCGCCGACGTCGAGAACGACGCCCTGGTGTGCCGGGTCGAGCGTCCGGCACCGTCCGACGCCAAGGTCTACGAGGACGCCGGGAAGGCCGGGAAGGCCGAGGCCGCGGGGGACGGGGCGAAGGCGCAGGGGGAGGCGGGGGGCCCGGAAGCTGCCTCCTGAGCGCCGTTCACTCGTACGCCGTCCGTCGCGTCGCGAACCCGATCGCGGCGGCGACGGCGGCCAGTACGGCGACGCTGGCCAGCGCGGCCCGCAGGGACAGCCAATCGGCCATGAACCCGATGGCCGGGGGTCCCATGAGCATGCCGCCGTACCCGAGTGTGGAGGCGGTCGCGACGCCGTCCGGACCGGCCAGCGCGCCCGCTCGCTCCACGGCGACCGGGAAGAGGTTGGCGAGCCCCAGGCCGGTCACGGCGAAGCCGAGCAGGGCCACCCACACGGCGGGCGCGAGGCAGCCGAGGAGCATGCCGGCCGCGGCGACGCAGCCGCCGCCCACGATGACACGGGTGCGGCCGAGCCGTTCGAGCAGCGTGGTGCCGGACAGCCGTCCCACGGTCATCGCGAGCGCGAAGCACGAGTAGCCCACCGCCGCGACACCGGGCGAGGCGTGCAGGTCCTGGGCGAAGTGCAGCGCGCCCCAGTCGGCCATGGCCCCCTCGCCGTAGGCCGTGCACAGGGCGATGAGCCCGAGGACCAGGACGACCCCGCGGGTGCGGGCGCCCTGCCGGTGCCCGTCGCGGCGGTCCGGGCGGGCCCGCCGGGCGTCCGCGGGCGCGGGGGAGTCCAGCCGCAGGAGCGTCCGCCCGGCGACGGCCGTGACGAGCAGACCGGTCACGGTGAGCGCCAGCAGATGGCGGGTGGGGGACAGGAGCCCGGCGACGAGTCCGCCGAGGCCCGCCCCCACCATGCCGCCGAGGCTGAAGGCGGCGTGGAAGGTCGGCATGATCGGACGCCGCAGCGCGGCCACCAGGTCGACGGCCGCGCTGTTGAAGGCGACGTTGATGCCGCCGTAGGCGGCGCCGAACACCAGCAGGACGGTGCCCAGCGCGAGGGCGGAGTGGGTGAGCGGCGGCAGGGCCACGCTGAGCGAGAGCAGCACCGCGCACACGACCGTGACCAGGTGGCTCCCGTAGCGGCGGCACAGCCGGCCGGTGAGGGTCATCGTGACGACGGCACCGGCGGAGACCCCGAGGAGCGCGAGCCCGAGGGCTCCGGTGGAGGAGTGCGTCTGCTCCTTGATGGCCGGGATGCGCACCACCCAGCCGGCGAAGACGAAGCCGTCGAGGGCGAAGAAGGCGGTGAGGGCGATCCGGAGGCGGACGAGCGGGCGGTCCGGCACGACGTTGTGCGGACGGACTTTGTTTATCAGCGGCACAAAACCAGGCTAGAAGGGCGCCGGGAACGGGGCAAGGGGGTGGGGCGCGCGCTTCATGGCCGTCACATGGCCGGATTCTCCGCAGGTCAGGCTGTTGACGGCGGCTACGGCGGGAGCCTTGCCGTCGCCCGTCCCCCGTCAGCCCACCTCGCCGTCAGCCCGTCATACGGCCCCAGCGGGCGTCCATCCGGGCCCACTCCTCGGCCCACTGGGCGTCGCGGCGGTGGTCGAGCCGGTTCTGCGCGAGCTTGGCGCCGCCGACGACGAGCCCCACGGTGGCCGTGCCGGCCCACAGGCCGCCCAGGACCGCCTGGAAGGCGGTGTCGGCGGCGGAGGCGGGCGGGGAGGTCAGGGCGCCGCGGCCGTTCGTCCAGACGGTGAGGCGGGATCCGGCGGCCACACCCGACGGGACCCGGGTGCGGCCCGTGTGGACCGAGCCGTCCGGATCGGTCCAGTGGACCGTCCCCCACACCAGCGCGCCTCCGGCCGGCCGGGCGGTGCTCCGGGACCCGCCCTCGGTGAGGACGGCGGACACCGGGTGGCTCTGCGCACGGGCACGCTGTGCGTTCTGCTGCATCACGCCCGCCGTCAGCAGCCCGGCCACCAGGGCGCCCACCACGGCGAGGACCCAGGCGGCGGCCAGGATCCACGCCTCGACGACATCGCTGGTCCGCCTGAGCGGATTGCGCTGCCAGCGCCACAGCCACATTCCCGCACGACGTGCCATTGCCGACACCCCCTCGTGCCAGACCGACGGGCTCACTGCCAGTGTGCCTCCACGGGCGGCCGGAGGCTCCCGCGCGAGGGGACCCGGCCGTCCTCAGACCGAGGCGACCAGCAGTTCCTCCGCCGGTTCGGGCCGCAGCCCGTCCGCGCGCCCGTCGAAGTAGCGCCGCGCCAGGTCCTCCGCGGACACATGGCGGACCTCCGTGAACCCCGCCTCGCGGGCGAGGTCCAGCATCTCGCGTGGGGAGAAGAAGCTGAGGAACGGTGTCCCGGACGCCCGCGCCATGCGCGTCGTGTTCTCCAGCAGGGCGCGCGTGCGCGGTTCCAGGAGCTCGGCGGGCTGCATGAACGTCATGGCCAGCGTGGAACCGGGCGCGAGCGCCGCCACCTGGCGCAGGGTGGCGGTGATCGCCTCCAGGGTGAGGTACATGCTCACGCCGGTGCAGGCCACCACCGCCGGGCGCCCCGCGTCGAAGCCCGCCGCGACCAGCTCCTTCCACCAGGATCCGCCCGCCTCGAAGTCCACGGGCACCAGCCGCAGGCCCTCCGGGACGCCCAGCCCGAGGTCCGCCAGGCGCTGCCGCTTCCACGCCTGCGGTCCGGGCCGGTCTACCTCGAACACCCGCAGCCCGGCGGCGACCTCCTCGGGGCGGCGCTGTGCGAAGGTGTCCAGTCCGGCGCCCAGGACGACGTACTGCGTGACGCCCCGGGCGGCCTCGGCCGTCACCAGGTCCTCGACGAAGCGGGCGCGGGCCACGACGCCCGCCCGGAAGGTCCGCGTCCCCTCGGGGTCCATGTCGGGGCGGCGCGGCCAGTCGTCGCCGGGCGCCGCCAGCCGCAGGCCCACCTCGTCCTCGAAGACGTACGGCGGTGGATCGGCCCGCAGATGCAGCGCCCGCCACAGGGCGACCCGCACCGCGGTGTGGTCCGCCTGCTCCACCCGGCTGTCCTCCATGCGTCCACCACTCCTTCGCGACGGGGCGGGGGACGGGCGTCCCCCTGGGACAAGGGTGGTACGCCGGGGCGGCGATCAGTACGCCATCGGTGCGCCATTCGCCGTACCTCAGCCGAACGGGTGAAGCCCGGACGGTTTCGGACACGGATCGGTTAAGGCTTGCTCACGCACCGGTTGCCGTGCGGTGAGCGCGTCATGATGGGGCCATGACGCTCGCCACGCGTGCACTCGCCCAACTGGCCACCTGGCCCGACCTGATGGAAGCGGCACCGAGCTGTGGCACCGGGCAGGCACTCAGCTCGGCGCACGGGGAGATCGCCCACTTCCACTCCGACCGCGACGTCGACCTCAAGCTGACCGACCGGGCCATACGGCGGCTCTCGCGCGACCTCAGGCGCTTCGCCGCCGTCCGTGTGGTGCCGGGCTCCTCCTGGGTCACCATCCGTCTCGACGCCTCGGCCGACGTCGATCTCCTCCTGTCCCTCATGAGCGTCGCGCTCAAGGCCGATCAGGGCGGCCTCGGGGAGGACCGGCCGGTCCCCGTGGGCTGCAACGACGGCCGTGGTGTGGGCTTCCTGCGCACCTGAGGCGGCGTGTCCCCGCGGCGGCCCGGACCCCCGGGGCGCCGCCGCCGTCCAGGAGGCCGCGGGCGGCCGGGGTGCCGTCCCGGCCGGGGCGGGCCGTTCAGACCGTGAGGACCCGGACCCCGGCCTCCTCGAACCAGCGCACCGTCTCCCCGTCCACCGCCGCGTCCGTGACCAGGGTGTCCACCGACTCCGCCGGGCAGATCCGGGCGAAGGCGCGACGGCCCAGCTTGCTGGAGTCCGCCGCGACGACGACGCGTTCGGCGCGCTCGCACAGCAGGCGGTTGATGGCGGCCTCCGCCTCGTCGTGGGCCGCCGCGCCGTGCGCGACGTCGAAGGCGACCACCCCGAGGACCGCCACGTCCAGGGTGATCTGCCCGAGCACCCCGTCCGCCAGCGGCCCGATCAGCTCGTACGACTGCGGCCGTGCGACGCCGCCGGTGACCACGATCTTGAACTGGGGCCGTACGGCCAGCTCGTTGGCGATGTTGAGCGCGTTGGTCACCACGGTCAGGGCGGGCGTGCCCGAGCCCAGGTCACCGCGGACGGCGAGCGCGCGGGCCACTTCGGTGGTCGTGGTGCCGCCGGTCAGGCCGACCGCCTCGCCGGGTGCGACCAGGGCGGCCACCGCCTGGGCGATCCGCTGCTTCTCCGAGGCGCGGCGGGCCGTCTTGTAGCGCAGCGGCAGCTCGTAGGAGACACCGTGCACGACGGCGCCGCCCCGGGTGCGCACCAGCATCTGCTGCTCGGCGAGCTGGTCGAAGTCGCGCCGGATGGTCGCGGCCGACACCTCCAGCCGGGACGCCGCCTCCTCGACCTCCAGCCGGCCGCGCTCCACGAGCAGCTCCAGCAGCGCCTTCCAGCGGGCGTCCCGCGACATCGGCGGCCTCCGTTCCTGCTCCTGCGTCCTCCGTGACCCTAGCGCACTTCGCGCAGCGGCAAATGCTTGATTGTGCTCGAAACTGCGCTGTATCTTGCAAGAACAATCAGATGACCCCGGGAGGGTGTGCCATGAGCCATGTCGAGGACGAGCTGACCAGCCAGCCGGAGTGCTGGACCCGAGCGGCGGCCGACGCCGCGGGACACGGCGGGGCGCTGCCCGCGCCGGGGGAGCGGGTCGCGATCGTCGGCTGCGGCACCTCGTACTTCATGGCGCAGTCCGCCGCCGCGCTGCGCGAGGGCGCCGGTCAGGGCGAGACCGACGCCTTCGCCGCGTCCGAGTTCCCGCACGGCCGGTCCTACGACCGCGTCATCGCCCTGACCCGGTCCGGCACCACCACCGAGGTGCTCGACCTGCTGGCCCGGTCGAAGGGCACCACCCGCACCACGGCCATCACCGCGGACCCCGCCACGCCGGTGATGACGGCCGCCGACGACGTCGTCGTCCTCGACTACGCCGACGAACGCTCCGTCGTGCAGACCCGGTTCGCCACCACCGCGCTCACCCTGCTGCGTGCCCACTTCGGCCTGCACACCGACGCCGTCGTCGCCGACGCCCGCACCGCGCTCGCCGAGCCGCTGCCCGAAGGACTCGTCGACTGCACGCAGTTCACCTTCCTCGGCCGCGGCTGGAGCGTGGGCCTCGCCAACGAGGCGGGCCTCAAGATGCGCGAGGCGTCCCTGTCCTGGACCGAGGCGTACCCGGCGATGGAGTACCGCCACGGCCCGATCAGCGTCACCACGGCGGGCACCGCCACCTGGGCGCTCGACGAGGCGCCCGAGGGACTCGCCGAGCAGGTGGCCGGTACCGGCGCGCTCTGGATCCAGGGCACCCTCGACCCGCTGGCCGAACTCGTCCGCGCCCAGCGCCTCGCGGTCGCCGTCGCCGCCTCCCGCGGCCTCGACCCCGACCAGCCGCGCCACCTCACCCGCTCGGTGATCCTCGCCCCGGACCCGGCCTGACCACACCCGATCCGGCCGACCGCACGCGATCCGGCCCGGCCGCGTCATCCGCTCCGGTCCGACCGGATCCGACCGCTTCAGAACAGGTCAGACCGGGTCGGACCGGTCGGCCCACCCCCGCTCCGCCCCCGAAAGGAACAGGCCGTGCCGCTTGCAGCCACCGGTGAGCTGGTCGGCAGCGCCGCCGCCGCGCGCTCCGCCGTCGTCGCCTTCAACGTCATCACCCTGGAACACATCGAGGCCGTCGTCGCCGGCGCCGAGGCGGCCGGCGCACCCGTCCTCCTCCAGGTCAGCGAGAACGCGGTCAGGTTCCGCCACGGACGGCTGCTGCCGCTCGCCCGCGCCGCCACCGCCGCCGCCGAACAGGCCGCCGTACCCGTCGCGCTGCACCTCGACCATGTGCAGAGCGACGACCTGCTGCGGCAGGCGGCCGACGCGGGCTTCAGCTCCGTGATGTACGACGCCGCCCGGCTGCCCTACGCGGAGAACCTCGCCGCCACCCGGGCCGCCGCCGAATGGGCGCACGCCCGGGGCCTGTGGATCGAGGCCGAGCTGGGCCAGGTCGGCGGCAAGGACGGCAAGCCGCCGCTGGACGCCCACGCGCCCGGCGCCCGCACCGACCCCGGCGAGGCGCACGCCTTCGTCGCGGACTCCGGGGTGGACGCCCTGGCCGTGGCCATCGGCAACTCGCACGCCATGACCGAGCGCACCGCCGCCCTCGACCACGACCTCGTCAAGCGGCTGGCCGACGCGCTGGACGTGCCGCTCGTCCTGCACGGCTCCTCCGGCGTGCCCGACGCCGAACTGGCGGCGGCCGTCGCCGGGGGCCTCGCCAAGGTCAACGTCGGCACCGCCCTGAACATCGCCATGACCGACGCGATCCGCGCCCACCTCACCGCGCACCCCGAGGCGGTCGACTCCCGCAAGTACCTCGGCGTCGGCCGCGAGGCGATGGCACAGGAGGTGGAACGGCTCATCCGCGTGATCGGCGCCCCCGCCGCCGCGCCTACCGCCTGACGGCGGACAGCACCACGAACTTCGGGCTGCCGGCCACCAGCCGGCAGTTCCCGAACAGGCGGCGCAGCTTCACGTGGTACCCCAGGTGCCGGTTGCCGACCACCCACAGCGCACCACCGGGGCGCAGCGCCCGCCGCGCCCCGGTGAACATCCGCCACGCCGTCGCGTCCGTCGTCGCCTGGTGCGAGTGGAACGGCGGATTGTTCAGCACCAGGTCCACGCTGCCCGACGGCACCCCGTCCAGGCCGTCCCCGACCCGGAACTCCGCGTGCCCCGGCACGCCGTTCGCCCGGTACGTCGCCTCCGCCGAGGCCACCGCCTGGAACGACTCGTCCGTGAACAGCACCTCCGCCTGCGGGTTCGCCAGCGCCAGCGCCGTCCCCACCACCCCGTTGCCGCAGCCCAGGTCCACCACCCGCTGTGCGCCCCGCCCGTCCGGCAGGTGCTCCAGGAGGAAGCGGGTGCCGATGTCCAGCCGGTCCGCGCAGAACACCCCCGCGTGGTTGACGACCCGCCGCCCCGCCACCGCGCCCGTCCCCTCCGGCAGCGCGTACGCGTACGGCCACGGGTTGGCGGGCCGCTCCAGGGCCGGGTCCGGGGTGCACAGGATCAGCCGCGCCTTGCGCTCGGCCAGCGAGGTCCGGGTGGGTCCGAGGACCCGCTCGAACAGCGCCAGCGTCGAGGTGTGGATCTCCTTGACCATGCCGGTGCCGACGACGACCGTGTCCGCGTGCACCGCGGGCGCCAGCCGCAGCAGCTGGTCCTCCAGCAGGGCGAGGCTCTTGGGCACCCGCACCAGCAGGACGTCGATCCGCTCGGGCGGCGCGTCCTGGGTGGTCAGCAGCCGGACCGCACCCGTCTCCACACCGTTGCGGGCGAGATTGCGGCGGGTCGCCTCCTGCCCGAGGAACGAGTCGGTGATCTGCACCGGCCGGTGCGCCGCCAGCGCCGTGGCCAGCGCGCCCCACCGGTCCCCTAGCACCACCACCGTCCCGGACGGGCCGGGTGTCCGCTCGGCGAGGTGCCGCAGCAGATACTCGTCGGAGGCGTCCCAGGCACGCAGCCGGTCGCGGGGGTCCTCGGGATGGCGGGCCAGCGTCAGCTCGCCCCAGGGCGTCGTCATACGGTCGTTCATCGTCCGTCCAGGCTAGGCCCTGCCGTCAAATCGCCGTCCGGTCCGGCTGCCCCGCGGCGCCGGGACCCGCCCGCTCCGCGGCGCACCTTCGCCGGAGGCAGGATGGGACCATGGACGCCGAGCTGTTCCCGCGCTCCCGCAGAGAGATCGCGCCGGGCGCCGTGCACATACCGGACTGGCTGGACGCGGCCCGCCAGCGCGACCTGCTCACCGCCTGCCGGGAGTGGGCCCGCCCGCCGGCCGGGCTGCGCACCGTGCGCACCCCCGGCGGCCACGCCATGACCGCCCGGCAGGTCTGCCTCGGCCTGCACTGGTACCCGTACGGCTACGCCCCCACCGCCGTCGACGGCGACGGCGCCCCCGTCAAACCGTTCCCGGACTGGCTGGGCGCACTGGGCCGGGACGCGGTGACCCGGGCGCTCGGCGCGGAGGCCGCCGCCGGGGCCGCGTACGACATCGCGCTCATCAACTTCTACGACGCCGACGCCCGTATGGGCATGCACCGCGACAGCGACGAGCACTCCACCGCGCCGGTCGTGTCCCTGAGCCTCGGCGACACCTGTGTGTTCCGCTTCGGCAACACCGCCACCCGCGCCCGCCCGTACACGGACGTGGAGCTGCGCAGCGGCGACCTGTTCGTCTTCGGCGGCCCGGCCCGGCTCGCGTACCACGGCGTACCGCGGGTCCACGCGGGCACCGCGCCGCCCGAGTTGGGCCTGGACGGGCGGCTGAACATCACCCTCCGGGTGAGCGGGCGGTAGACCGGGCCCCGCCCGGACGCCCGGCCGGGGCCCGTGCGGGCGGCAGGCCGCCGCCCGCACGGATCATGGGAGACTCGCCCTCATGAGCGGCAAGGCGGACCCCCGGGCGGCGGGGGAAGGGACCACGTCGAGGACGCGGCTTGACCGGGGGCGCGGCGCGCTCGGACCCGCGCTGGAGCTGGTGCACACCGGACGCGCCCCCACCCGCGCCGTGCTCACCGCCGAACTCGGGGTGACCCGCGCGACCGCCGGGGCGGTGGCCGCCGAGCTGGAGGCGCTGGGCCTGATCAGGGTGGACGCGCGGCCGGGCGCGGCGGCCGGATCGCAGGGCCGCCCCTCGCACCGGCTCGCGGTCGCCGAGGACGGTCCCGTCGCCCTGGCCGCCCAGGTGCACGCCGATGGCTTCCGCGCCGCCCTGGTCGGTCTCGGCGGCCGGATCGTGGCGACCGCGCCGGGCTGCGAGACCGTCGACGCCGACCCGGCCAAGGTGCTCGGCTCGGTCGTGGAGGCGGGCGCCGAACTGCTGCGCAGCACCGGGCGCCGCTGCGTCGGCGCCGGTCTCGCCGTACCCTCCGCCGTCGCCGAACCGGACGGCCTGGCCCTCAACCCGCTGCACCTCGCCTGGCCCGCGGGGGCGCCCGTGCGGCGGATCTTCGCGGAGTGCGTGCGCGCGGCCGGGATCACCGAACCGGCCTTCGCCGCGAACGACGTCAACCTCGCCGCGCTCGCCGAGCACCGGCACGGCGCCGGACGCGGCGCCCGGGACCTGCTGTGCGTGGCCACCGGACACCGGGGCGTGGGCGGCGCGCTGGTCCTGGACGGGCGGCTGCACACCGGCAGTTCGGGGCTGGCGCTGGAGGTCGGCCATCTCACGGTCAACCCCGAGGGGCGGCCCTGCCACTGCGGCGGCCGCGGCTGCCTGGACGTGGAGGCCGACCCGCTGGCCTTCCTCACCGCCGCGGGCCGCGCGCCCGGCCCCGAGGTGTCCCTGCTCAAGCAGGCCGAGGACCTGATCCGCGGCTGCTACGACGACCCGGCCGTCCGCGCCGCCACGGAGGCGCTCATCGACCGGCTCGGCCTCGGCCTCGCGGGCCTGGTGAACATCCTCAACCCGGACCGGATCATCCTCGGCGGGCTGCACCGCGCCCTGCTCGACGCCGATCCCGGACGGCTGCGCGCGGTCGTCGCGGACCGCAGCCTGTGGGGGCAGAGCGGCGGCGTGCCCATCCTGCCCTGCACGCTGAGCCACAACAGCCTGGTCGGCGCGGCCGAACTCGCCTGGCAGCCGGTCCTGGACGACCCGCTCGGGGCCCTCACCTGACCGGCCGACGGCACCCTCGGTACCCGGTCAGGAGTCCAGGTACGTCGCTCCGGCCCGCGCGCAGGGTGATCGCCACGTAGACGATGCCCTCGTCCCGGCGGATTCCGAGGTGGTCCCCGTGGCGGAGGGTGCCGCGTGTGCCGTCGTGGGCGGTCAGCACCTGGAAGTGGCCGTTGGGCGGGATGCCGAGCGTCTCGACCAGGGCCTCGTGCACGGCGCGTCCAGCCGGCCGGGGCCGGTGTCCATGGCGTCGATCCGGACGAAGGGCACGGCCGGGGCTCCTCTCGTGTCCTGGTGTTCCCTGTGCTCTGCCGTGCGTGCTCTGTGGTGCTGCCTCTGTCGGGCTGTGCCGTGCTGGGCAGGGCCCGCGGTCAGGCCCACTCGACGGCGAACGCCCTGGCGGGGTTCTCCCGCAGGACGCGGTCCGTCAGCTCCTCGCCGAGACCGGCCGCCAGACGCGGGCGTACCCGGCGCAGCAGATACGGCATCCCGGGACCGCCGTTCACCGACCGGGCCCCCGCGGTCACGGTGTCGCCGCCGAGCAGCAGTTGTCCGCCGAACCCCGCGTCGGCCAGCGCCCGCACGGCCTCGGGCATGTGCCAGTCGGTGGCGTGCTGGGCGCGGGAGGGGCCGTCGAAGGCGAGCCAGCAGCCGGTGCGCGCCGCCTGCTGGTGCAGGACCGGGTCGGGGAACCGGTTGAGGTGCCCCAGGACCACCCGGTGGGGCGGCACCTCCAGTGTTCCGCAGAGCAGGTCCAGGACGTCCGGCGCGGCCGTGCCCTGCTCCAGGTGGACGGCGACCGGCGCGCCCGTGGCGTGATGGGCCTCGGCCGCGGCGGTCATGGTCCAGCGGGCGTGCGCGTCCAGGGCGTGGAAGCCGCCGGCGACCTTGACGAGACCGGCCCGGACGCCCGAGGTGCCGATGCCCTCGGTCAGTTCGGCGACGAAGACCTCGGCGAGGCGGCCGCGCAGAGCGGCGAGTGTCTCCTCGGCGTAGTGACCGGCCTGGTGCAGTCCCGTCGCGCACACCACGTGCACGCCCGCCGCCCGGGACACACCCGGCAGTTCGGCGGCCCGGCGCCCCATCCCGTACGGCGTCCACTGCACGACGGCCTCCCCGCCCGCCGCGCGGAACGCGCCCAGTTCGGCCCGCGCGGCCGCCACGTCGTCCAGCTCCTGCCCGGCCAGCAGGGGACTGCGCAGGAAGAGGTGGTCGTGTGCGTCGGTCACCCCGAGCCCGTCCGGTGGGATGTCACCGAGCACGGTGCGGACGGTGGCGCGGACGGCGGTCACCACTGCCGTCCGGGCGACAGTGCCTTGCGTCCGGGCTGAGACAGGTGCAGGACCTGGAACACCTCGCCGCCGCCGGACGCTGCGGAGACGGCGGCCTCGCGGTGCGACCAGAGGGAGAAGCGCACCAGTTCCCAGCGGCTCGTGTCCACCCCGGCCGCCGCGAGGACCACCCCGTCCCGTTCCGCCAGCCGCCGCGTCCCGTCCACCGCCTCCTCGGCGAACTCGGCCAGTTCCACCCCCTCGGGCACCGGCGTGCGCCGCCGCACCGCGAAGGCCGCCGCCGTGTCCGCGGCCCGGCCCTCCTCGTACGTAAGCCCCGTCCACTGCCGCACCACCGGCCTGCCGAAGTCGCCGACCAGCCCCTGGAAGGGACCGCCGAACAGGAAGGAGTTCATCCCCTCGACGGTGTGCCACAGATAGAACGGCCCGTACTGGTCGACCGGCGAGCCGTCCACGCCGCGTTCGCGCATCAGATACGCCTTGAGGCCGAGCCCGCCCCAGTCGTCGAGCAGATGCCCGAGCCGAGCCACCCGGTCCCGGATGACATCCATGCCGTAGTCGGCGGGCAGGGTCATCTCGTACTGCATCGCGTGCATGTGCAGGTCCTTCCTCAGACCGTCTAGGCGGGGCGGTGCGGGGCGAGCAGAGCGAGGAGTCCGCGGACCCCCGCGTCGAAGGCGCCGGGGGAGCCGGAGGCGCGGGCCAGGACGTATCCGCCCTGTACGGTCGCGAGGATCGCCGCGGCGATCTCCTCCCCGTCGAGCGAGGACGGGAACTCCCCCTGCTCCTTGCCCTCCTCGACGATCCCGGCGAGCCGTTCCCGGATGGCGTCCAGCGTCTCGTCGACCGGTGCGCGCAACGCGTCGCTGGCGACGATGTCCGGGTCCATCGTCAGCCGCCCCACCGGGCAGCCGCGCAGCACGTCCCGCTCGCGTCGCAGATAGCCCTCGATGCGCTCGTACGGCGTCCCCGGCCCGGTCAGCACCGCCTCCACCTCGGCACGCAGTTCCTCCGCGGTGCGCCTGATCGCCGCCAGCGCGAGGTCGGGCTTGCCCTTGAAGTGGTGGTACATGCTTCCCTGCCCGGCCCCCGCACGTTCCAGGATCGCCCGCGGGCTGGTCCCGACGTATCCGCGCTCCCACAGCAGCTCACGCGTGGACCGGATCAGTCGCTCCTCTGTGCTCATGCGACCACTGTACATACTAGTAGTTACAAAACCAAGATCGAGACGGAGAGCGGAGCAGAGCGGGCGGGAAGACGGCAGACGAGCCCGTTCCGAGAAGGCAGGGGCGACCGGTGCCGTGTCCTCCGGATCCCCGGCGGCCACGAAGGCGCCGTCCCGCCGGCGCAGCACGGCACCGGAGCGGCCGTCGTACCAGCCGCAGCCGGGATCCTGGACGACCCAGCGTGTGGGCGGCCCGGTGAGCGCGGTACCGGTCGGGAGAGAGAGCCGGCACTCGCGCGGCGTGACGATCTGCCAGCCCCGTTCACTCCCCAGCGTGGCGCGCAGCGCCTCGGAGAACCAGGCGGTCATGCCGACGACGGGCCGGTCCTGAAGGACGACGGCGACCTTGTCGGTGAGCACATCGACAGCGGGCTGCGCGGCGGCGGGGGCGGAGGCGGCCGTGATCCCGGAGGTCGTCGATCTTCGTGGCGGCCGAACGCTCCAGTTCCTGGAACTCGCCCCGGACACGGCCGACCTCGTGGACCAGGCGCGCGTTCTCATCGAGGTCCTTCTGGTCCTTCCGCCAGTCGCCGTCCCCTTCGACCGACGCGCGGAAGGCGACCGCCTCGCTCCTCGGCTCGTCCCCTGCGGGTCCCTCCGTCTTGGCCGGAGGGAGTCCCGGGTCCGGGATCGTGTCGTGCTGGACGTCGGCGGCCATCTCCAGGTCACCGGCGACGTACTCCTGGGTGGCCCTCGCCGCCCCGCCGATCGACCTGCGGCACGGGCGGAGACAGAGCGCAGGTCGTCGGCGGTCCTGTCCGCGAACTCCCGCAGCGCGGCGGCGACCGGCCCCGGCGTGCCGCTCTCGGGCCCCCCCGGAACATCTCTCCAACGTGCCGTCAGAAACACCAGGCGTCACCGGCCGGGAGGAGCCCGTTCCGGCCGCTGCGACATTCCGTACTCCCCGCGAGGTAGGCGTACTGCCGTCGGCCGTACGACGACCCGTGCCCCCTCCCGGTGGCAAGGTCGAGGCAGTACGGGAGAACCTCCGAGGGAGATGAACTCAGATGCAGACCCATATGCAGGCCGTGGCGAACTGGGGCGGCGGGCCCGGACCGTGGATCCTTCTCTTCCCGCTGATCTGGGCGGCCGTGATCGTCGGCGTGGTCACCGTCCTGCGCCGGACCGGGCTCGGTGGCCGGATCGGGGCCTGGCGCGGACCGGTGGCCGGATCGTGGCGCGGGCCGGCCGCCCGGCCCGCGGGCGACTCGCCGCTGGGCGTGCTCGGCCGCCGCTTCGCCTCGGGCGAGATCGACGAGGAGGAGTACTGGCGCCGGATGTCCGTGCTGGAGGAGCACTTCGGGCGCCTCGACAAGGCTGGGGCCCGCTGACCGGCACGGCTGTCATCGCCCCGGGGGTGCGGGGCCGCCGCGCGCGGTCGTCCTGTGGACGGGCGTCCTCCGGCCGGGTGTGAACTCGACGGCGGCGGCCGGGGCCGACGTACTGGCGCGACCGTACGGGCCCGGTGACCACCCGGCCCGTACCCGCCGGACGCCCCGCGGCACCGGCGCGGGCACCGGCACCGGCACCGGCACTGACACCGGCATCGGCGTCGGCACCGGCATCGCGCCGTCCGGCGTGCCCACGCCCCGCCGGTCCCCGAGTAGCCGGGGGACCGGCGGGGCGGCGGGGCAGGTTCACGTGACCGGGTGCCGCTACGGCACGGTCACGAGGTCGCCGCCGTCACCGCCCGGTCAGCCGGGAACGGCGGACCGAGCGGGAGCGTGCGCGGGACGCGCGCCGTCGAGCACGGGCTCGACCTCGGTGAACCGGCGCACGGGCTGCTCCCCGCCCGCCAGCCGTGGCACCCGCGCGGGTGCCGTGACCGGTGCGGCCGCCGTGGGCAGGGTGAACCAGACCACCTTGCCCTGCTCGCCGTCCGGGCGCGCACCCCAGCTCTCGCTCATCGCGGCCACCATCGCCAGCCCCCGGCCCTCGGTGGCCAGCGGCGCGATCGCGCCCATGTCCTCCGCCGACGGAAGACGCGGATCGTGATCGCGTACGGAGACGGTGAGCCGGTCGAGCAGCAACTCCAGCTCGACGGTGCACGACTTGTCGGGCCGGGCGTGCTGGTGGACGTTGGTCAACAGCTCCGTCACACCGAGCGCGGCCCGGTCTATCAGAGGGTCCAGATGCCAGTAGCGCAAGTGCGCCGATACGATTCTGCGGACCTGGCCGATCCGCGACGGCAGGGCTTGGAGCTCCACCGTGCAGTGCCTGCTTGGGTGACTGATCACGGCTGCGACTCCCCGACGTTGAGGTCCGGAAGAACACGACGTTTCGGATGCAGCAGGGCGCCTGCGTGACACTGCCGCCTGCTGTCGTGGCCGGCGGGCTGGTTCGCAGCGTTATCGCCGGTAAACCCAGAGTGACGTGAGACCAGCGTGACGCAAGGGGTTCGGGAGCGCAAGTTCGCGCCAGTTTCGAGCGAGCCCCGGGCCGGAGCGTGACGTTCAGCCGTCCCGCCCCGCCGCCCTGGCCGCCCCCGCCGCTCTGCGTACGGCCTCGATGAACCGGTGCGCGGCGGGCGGCCCCGGCTCCCCGGGCACGGCATCGCCCGCACCGAGCGTGAGCACGTACCGGTGGCCGTTGAGGTCGGCGAGTGCCCGGTCCTCCGGCGCCAGCCAGGGCCGGGACGCGCGCACCGCCCGGATCGGCGCGCTGTCGATCTCGCTGCCGTAGCTGGTGAGCAGCTCCAGCCGGCCGTCGCTGATCCGGACCCGCCCGGCCCGGGTGAGCGAGCGCAGTCGCCTGGCGATCCGCACGCCCGTGGCCGTGAACTCCGGCTCCGCCATCCCTGACCGCCCCCTCGCACGCGCCGGACCCTGAGGACCACCGGGTCGCGGACCGGCGCGGTTCGTCCGGGGCCCGGTGCGCCCCGGCGGGCTGTTCGTCCCGCGCGGTGCAGTCTGCCCCGCTTCGGCAGCGGGCACCAGTGCGCGCGGGACACCGGACGGACCGCGCCCGGAGCACTGGCGCGAACACGCCCCCGGACATGCCCGCCATGCGCCGCCGACGCGCTCTGGCGTGCCGCGCCCCAGGGCTGCCTTTGAGCCGCCCAAAGTGGCGTTTATGCAGGTGAGAAGCGTGGCGAAGGTGTCTATCATCGAGAGCGTCCGGCCCTGCGACACGCCGTCGCGGCCCAGTGTGAGGAGTCCCGCCGTGAGCACCACCGAGCAGCGCCGGACCGGCGAGACCCAGGACGTCGACCGCAGTGACCCCGGCTACCGGGACTGGCTCAAAGAAGCCGTACGCAAGGTTCAGGCGGACGCCAACCGCTCGGCCGACACCCATCTGCTCCGCTTCCCGCTGCCCGAGGAGTGGGGCGTCGACCTCTATCTCAAGGACGAGTCGACCCACCCGACCGGCAGCCTCAAGCACCGCCTGGCGCGCTCCCTGTTCCTCTACGGCCTGTGCAACGGCTGGATCCGCCCGGACCGCCCGGTCATCGAGGCGTCCAGCGGATCGACGGCCGTCTCCGAGGCGTACTTCGCCAAACTGATCGGCGTCCCCTTCATCGCGGTGATGCCGCGCACGACGAGCGCCGAGAAGTGCCGCCTGATCGAGTTCCACGGCGGCCGGTGCCACTTCGTGGACGACCCGCGCACCATGTACGAGGCGTCCGCCCGGCTCGCGGTGGACACCGGCGGCCACTACATGGACCAGTTCACCTACGCCGAGCGGGCCACGGACTGGCGGGGCAACAACAACATCGCCGAATCCATCTTCCGCCAGCTGGAACGGGAGCGGTTCCCCGAACCGGCGTGGATCGTCGCCACCGCGGGCACCGGCGGCACCTCCGCGACCCTCGCGCGCTACGTGCACTACATGCAGTACGACACCCGTATCTGCGTCGCCGACCCCGACAACTCCTGTTTCTTCGAGGGCTGGACCACCGGGGACGCGGACGTCACCTGCGAGCGCGGCTCACGCATCGAGGGCATCGGCCGCCCCCGGATGGAACCGAGCTTCGTGCCGGGCGCCATCGACCGGATGATGAAGGTGCCCGACGCCGCGGCCGTCGCCGCCGTACGCGCCCTGGAGCGGGTCATCGGGCGCAAGGCGGGCGGCTCGACCGGCACCGGTCTGTGGAGCGCCCTGAAGATCGTCGCCGAGATGCGCGAACAGGGCCGCCGGGGCAGCGTGGTCACCCTGCTGTGCGACCCCGGCGACCGCTACCTCGACAAGTACTACTCGGACACCTGGCTGGCGGAACAGGGCCTGGACCACGCGCCGTACACGGCGACCCTCGACACCTTCCTCACGACGGGCGCCTGGCCGCGCTGACACCGCCGCCACGGGCGCTCGGACCGGAACTCAGCCGGCGGGCTCCTCCACGGGCTCCGCGGACCCCGCAGGCTCCTGAGCGGGCTCCTGCGGGGCCTCCTGCGGGGGCTCGCCCGCCACGACCAGCCGCAGGTGCTCGGCGATCTCGGCGCGCGCCCCGGGCGGCAGCCCCGCGTCCGTCACCAGCGTGTCCACCTGCTCCAGCGTCGCGAACGAACTCAGCCCCACCACACCCCACTTGGTGTGGTCGGCGACCACCACGACCCGCCGCGCCGACTGCACCAGGCGCCGGTTGGTCTCCGCCTCCGCGAGGTTCGGCGTCGAAAGACCGGCCTCCGCCGATATCCCGTGCACCCCGAGGAACAGCACGTCGAAGTGGAGCGCCGCGATCGCCTGGTCGGCCACCGGCCCCACCAGCGAGTCGGACGGCGTGCGCACCCCGCCGGTCAGCACCACGGTCGCCGCCCCCTGCCGCTGACCCGAGGTGCGCTGCGCCGTGTGGAACACGTCCGCCACCCGCACCGAGTTGGTGACCACCGTCAGATCCGGCACGTCCACCAGATGATGCGCCAGGGCGTACGTCGTCGTACCGCCCGACAGGGCGATCGCGGAGCCCGGCGCGACCAGCCGCGCCGCGGCCCGCGCGATGTCCTCCTTGGCCGTCAGCTCCAGCCCCGACTTGGCCTCGAAACCCGGCTCGTGCGTACTGGCCTCCACGACCGGCACCGCCCCGCCGTGCACCTTCTCCAGCACACCCTGACGGGCCAGCGCGTCCAGATCACGCCGTACGGTCATGTCCGACACGCCGAGCTTGCGGGTCAGTTCGTTGACCCGGACCCCGCCGCGCCGCCGGACCTCGTCGAGGATCAGAGCGCGCCGCTGCTCCGCGAGGAGGTTCTGATTCTCGCTCACGTGTGCTCCGGTTCCTTTCGCCTCGGGCCCGTACGGCCGCCCCGGCCCACCCGGTCCGACCAGGAGGTCCGACCCGCCCCCGGGTGCGGGCGTCCCATCCTCGCACGGGCCGCCCGCCCCGGTGCCATCGCCCGTCCGCAGCGCGTACGCCGGGAACGCCACGCCCGGCGGCCGCGACCCGCACGTCACCCGGATCGGGGAGATTCCGTGACAGGGGCTGTGCCACGGGCCGCGGACCGAGATCCTGGTGGGGACCGGCGAGGACCACGGCGCGTCACGGGGGAGGTGCGGCGATGGAGCGGACACGACGGCGCCCGTCGCCCGGCGACGCACCGGACGGCACACGCCCGGACCCGGCAGCCGTCGAAGCACCGGACGGCACGCGCCCGGAACCGGCGGACACGCCCGGCGGCCCGGCCACCGGCCCGGCCCCGCCCGCCCTGGAACTCCTCGTCCACGGCGTCGGCGGCACCACACCCGAGCAGATGCTCGACGACGGACGCACGGTCCGTGTCACCGGCGACGACACCGCGGCCGTCTACCGGCGCGCCGCCGACACCGACGCCGAGACCCGGCCCCGGGCCCACGACGCCCGGCCGGTGCCCGAGGCGTACGTCTGGTGCAACCTCACCTCCGGCGACGGCAGCCGCGCCCTGTGGCTGTTGCTGCTGCCGTTCATGGTCGTCAACCTCGCCCACTGGATGCGCCCCGCCGCCCACCGGCGCCCGCGCACCGTACGCCTGTACGGCCTCCTGGTCCGTCTCGCCGGACTGACCCTCACCGTGCTGCTCGTCGCCGCCGCCTGCGAGGTCGCGCTCGACCTGGCCGCCTGGCAGTGCGCGGGCACGCGCGCGTGCACCTCGCGCCACTCCTGGCTGGGCTTCCTGGCACCCGAGGCGGGCGGCTGGTGGAGCGAGCCGGGCCGCCGCCTCGCCCTGGCCGCCCTGGTCCCCGCCGCCCTCACCGGCCTGCTGTGCTACCTCTCCCACCGCACCTGGAGCGCCTACGAGTCCCAGCAGCCGCCGACCCCGGGCGACGGCCCCGGGGAACTGGGCGGCGGCACCCTGGCCCGCCCCGGCTTCTGGTACGGCCGCCGCCTGGTGGCCCGGCTGCGCGCCGCCCACACCGCCGCCGGACTGCTCACCGTCGCCGCGGCGGTCGCCACCCCGGCCGCGCACTTCGACCGGCGGCCCGGCGGCCCCGCCGCCCTGGACGTCCTCGGCTGGCTCCTGCACGCCGCCCTGCTCACCACCGGCGCCGCCGCGGTGGCCGTCGTCTGCCGCCGGGGCCGCAGCGAACACCGGCCGGACCGGCGCCTGGACCGCCGCCTCGCCCGTCGGCTGCCGCTCGGCGCGCTCCTGCTGCTCCTGCTCGCCGTCCTCTACGCCGGCTGGTCGCGCCCGTCCTGGACATCCACCGGCAGGCTGCCGGGCGACGCCTCCTTCGGCGCGCTCTCCCTGACCCAGGGCCTCCTGGTCGTCGCCCTGGCCGCCACCGCCCGCACACTGCACCGCAGCCGCCCCGCCGGCCACAGCCCCGCCGGCACCCCGCCCGGACCGCGGGCCGCGCTGCACGGCCAGGGCGGACCCGCGGTCGCGATGCTGGCCTGCGCGCTCGGCGGGGTGATGTCCGGCGGCGTCGCCCAGCGGGTGGCCGACTGGCTGGACGGCACCGGCGGACGGCTGCCCGGCCCGCCGGTCCTGCTCACCTGGCAGGCGTCCGTCATCCCTGTGGTGCTCCTCCTGCTGCTGGCGCTCGCCGGACGCCTCACCGCACGCACCTGGCGGCTGGCCCGCACGGAACGCGCGCGCGTGCTCCGCGACTTCGCAGGCGGGCCCGCCGACCGCGAGCGCACCCGCCGGATCGCCCGCACCCGCGCGATGGCCACCCTCACCGACGAAGGGCCCCTCGTCGTCGGTGTCGTCTCCGCGGCCACCCTGGCCCTCGGCACCGCCGCACTCGTCGGCGCCCTCGGCACCGGCCGCACCCCCGTCCAGGCCGCAGGCGGAGCCCACCCCGCCGTCCAGGGCGCCGCCCAGACCGCGCAGGCACTGGGCTCCTGGCTCGTCGGACTCGGCTTCGTCCTCTTCGTCACCTGGGGCCGCCGCGCCTACAAGGACGCCTCGGCCCGGCGCACCATCGGCATCCTCTGGGACGTCGGCACCTTCTGGCCGCGCGCCGCCCACCCCTTCGCCCCGCCGTGCTACGCGGAGCGCGCCGTGCCCGACCTCACCTGGCGCATGGCGACCTGGACCCGGGCCACCGGCGGACGGCTGGTCCTCTCCGGGCACTCGCAGGGCAGCGTGCTGGCCGCCGCCGCGGCCTGGCAGCTCACCCCCGCGGTCCGCGCCCGGGTCGCGCTGCTCACCTACGGCTCCCCGCTGACCCGCCTGTACGGCCGCTGGTTCCCGGCCCACTTCGGCCCCGACGCCCTCACCGGACTGCACCGCGACGTCGCCTGCTGGCGCAACCTGTACCGGCTCACCGACCCCATCGGCGGCCCCGTCCTGCTGCCGCGCGACGACGCCGGACCGGACGTCGACCGCGCCCCGCTCAAGGACCCGCTCGTCCACGGCCGTACGGCACGGCACCCGCTGCCCGCCCCGATCCTGGGCCACTCCGACTACCAGGCCGACCCGGCCTTCGCCGAGGAACGCCGACGGCTCCTGGCCCGGCTGCGCCCGGACCTGCCCGCGCCGCGCCCCGCGCCCGGCGACGCCGCCGATCCGGGCTCCGCGCCCCCGGACACCGGACCCGGGAGCGAGGCACCGCCCCCGGACGCCACCGGGCCTCAGGGCAGTTCGGGCAGATCCTCGGCGTAGAGCAGCGTCAGATCGTCGGTGTCCGGATCGTCGAGCTGCGCCACCCGGCCGGCATGGCGCTCCACCATCGCCTCGAACGTCTGGCGCGCGGTGCGGCCGTTGCCGAACGCCGCGCCCCGGGGAAGCTCCGTGAAGTACTTCATCAGCGCCTCGGCCGTCCCCTCCGCGAGCCGGTACTCGTGCTCCTCGGCCTGCTGCTCCACGATCCGCAGCAGCTCCCCGGGGCCGTAGTCGCCGAAGGTGATGGTGCGCGAGAAACGCGAGGCCACGCCCGGGTTGACCGACAGGAAGCGCTCCATCTCCGCCGTGTACCCGGCGACGATCACCACGACCGCGTCGCGATGGTCCTCCATCAGCTTCACCAGGGTGTCGATGGCCTCCTTGCCGAAGTCGCGTCCGGCGTCCTCGGGGGAGAGGGCGTACGCCTCGTCGATGAACAGCACTCCGTCGCGCGCCCGCTCGAACGCCTCCTGGGTGCGGATCGCGGTGGAGCCGATGTGCTCGCCGACCAGGTCGACGCGGGACACCTCCACCAGGTGGCCCTTCTCCAGCACCCCGAGCGAGGCGAGGATCTCGCCGTACAGGCGGGCGACCGTCGTCTTGCCGGTGCCGGGGGAGCCGGTGAAGACGAGATGGCGTTTGACGGAGGCGGCCTTCAGACCGGCCTGCTGCCGCCGCCGGCCCACCTCGATCATGTCGGTGAGGGCGCGCACCTCGCGCTTGACGCTGTCCAGGCCCACCAGCGCGTCCAGCGCGCCGAGCACGTCCTTCGCGGTGCGCACGGGCTGCTCGGGCCGCGGCTCGGGCGGCAGGGGCCGAGGCTCGGTGCTCCGCTGCCCGGGGATCACGCCGAGCAGCCCGGACGAGGTGTCCGCCGTCTGCACGGCCGTCTCCCTGGGCGCGGACGCGGGCGGGCGTACCCCGGCGCTCTCGTCGCTGGTGCAGTCCTCGACCACCGGTCCCGCCCCGGCCGCCGGGTCCCCGCCGTCCGCGAACTCGTACCCGCCGCGCGCGCAGCGTTCCGTACGGCACTTCTTCAGTGTCGTACGGCAGCCGTCGATCACATGGAAGCCGTAGCCGCCGCTGCCCGTCACCCGGCAGCCGTGGAAACTGCCCCGGCCCCCGGCGGAGACGTAGAAACCGGCCTCGGCGGGGGAGACGACGGTGCAGCGCTCGATGGTGGGGTCGGCGCCCTTGGTGACGATCACACCGGTCTGGGTGGCGTCCACGGTGCAGTTGTTCAGGGTGCCGCCGCTGCCGTGGTCGCGGAACCAGGCACCGGTGGCCGCCTCCTTGATCCGGCAGTCGTCGAGCTGCGCGGTGGCGCCGTCGCTCACCGACACCGCGGTGTTGCGCACCTGGGACAGGTCGCTGTCGACGACGTCCGCGCGGGAGCCGCGGTCCAGGACGAACAGCGCGTCCGGCACGTCGTGCACCCGGCAGGAGTCGAGGACCGCGGTCGCCCCGTCGCTGACCCACACGGCCGGGTAGTCGCCCGTACTGTCGGCGATCTCGCACTGGTTGGCGTCCACGCGGGTGCCCGGGTCCCACACCGACAGGCCGTTGCGCCCGAAGCGGTGCACGGTGGTGCGGGTCAGTGTCAGCACGGAGCGCGACCTGAGGTCCACCGCGTTCTCCGGGATGTCGTGCAGCCGGCAGTCGGCGAGGGTGAGCACGGCGTCCGTGTCGAGGGTGACGCCGTCCGCGGTGGTGCGGTGCACCTCGCAGTCAGTGAGGTGCGCGGAGGCGCGCCCGCTGACCTGCACGCCGCTGCCGCGGACCTCGTAGACCTCGCAGCCCACCGCCTCCAGCGCGGAGTTGTCGCCGGTCACGGCGAGTCCGGGGCCCGAGGTGTGGTGGATCCGGCAGTGTTCGAACCGGGGGCGGGCGCCGTCGCGGACCGCGACCCCCGACTGCCCGGCGGCCACGACCTCGCACTCCTCGAACACCCCGCCGGCCAGGCCGAGCACGGCGATGCCGATTCCGGCCGGATTGTCCACCGTGCACCGCCGCACCGTGGGCCGGGCACCGCCGCGCACCTCCAGGCCGGAGGCGGACCGGGTCACGATCCGCACGTCCCGCAGCTCCGGCGTGCCCTCCTCCACCAGCAGCGCGGGCGCGGTCGGGTCCTGGCCCTCCACATGCAGGTCCTGCACCACCGCGGAGGCGCGCACGGTCAACGGGACACCGTCCAGGGGTGCGATGCGCACCGCGCCGGGGGAGCCCTCGGGGCCGCGCAGAGTCACCGGCCGCTGGACGACGAGGTTCTCGCGGTAGGTGCCCGGGGCGACGGTGAGGACGTCGCCGTCCGCCGCGGCCTCCAGGGCCGCGGCCAGCGATGCGTACTCACCCGTGCGGCGCCGCCACCGGGATGTGCCGGTGTGCGTCACCTGGACCGTGCCCTGTGCCATGGCGTTGCCGTGCCCCCACCTCGTCGTACTGATGGCTCGTTCACCTTCGGGGCGCCGCACCCGGTGGCGGGACCGCGGCCGTGCTCAGCCCTTCGGGCCGCCGCGCGCACGCGCGCGGAGAGTCGCCGAACGCGTCGGCCGGTCCACCGTAGCGTGTGCGTGGACGGTCGGTTGACCGGAGTCGCGACGCCGTCAGCTGCCGGCGCCGGTGCGGCCCCAGTCGGGACCCGCGCGGTCCCATGCCTGGTCCCAGCGGGCGTACCTGCGGCGGACCAGGCGCCACAGGACCAGTCTGCGTATGCACTCGGTCAGGCCGGCCGCCAGCAGGGCGGTGCCGAGTCCGGCCAGCACCGCGTGGGTGGTGGCGGTGGCGGTGTCCAGGGGGCGGGTGACGGTCCGGCCGTGCCGGTCGGTCCACAGGCCGAAGCGGTCGCCGGGGTGCGGGTGTCTGAGGCCGGTGCTGACCGGGCCGTGCTGCCGGGTGCCGTCGGGACCGGTCCAGTCGGCGAGGACGCGGCTGCGGATCTCCCGGCCCGTCGCGATCTCCGGGTCCGGCGCCGGAGCGGACGCGGTCAGTCGGCGGACGACGACGGCGGAGACCAGGTGCCGGGTGCGGTGCTGGTCGCGCACCGTCCGCTGAAGGGCTTCCTGGGTGACGGAGCCGACGAACGAACCGAGCACGGGGGCGGCGGCCAGGACGAGCAGCAACGAGGCCAGGGCCAGCCAGGATTCGACCAGATCGGTGGTGCGCCGCAGCGGGTTGTGCCGCCAGCGCCAGAGTCCGCAGATCGCTCGCACGGTCCCGCACCCCCTTCCCGCTCCGTGATAACCCCCGGCGGAGCCGTTCGTCCGCGAACCCGGTCGAAGAGAGAGGTACATCACCCCGCACGGGGACTCTCACGAACCTCTCACGAAACCCCAACGAGCGGGCCGCCGCCGGGGGTTCCCGGGACGGGGCGGATGTCACTCCAGGATCGTGACCGGGTCGCCGAGACGGATGGTGCCGGTCGTCTCGGGCACCAGGTTCTGTCCGAAGACCAGGGAGCCGCCGAACCGGCGGTGCCGGCCGAGGGTGCGCAGCGGCTCCTTGCCGCGGGCGCCGGTGTCCTGGTCGGTGGTGGTGACCACGCACCGGCCGCAGGGCTTGGCGACCCGGAAGGAGACCTCTCCGATCGCGACGCGCTGCCAGTCGTCCTCGGCCCAGGCGGCGGTGCCGCCCACCACGACACTGGGCCGGAAGCGGTTCATCGGCACCGGGCCCTCCTCCGCGCGGTCGCCCTCGGCGATCAGCGAGTTGAGGGAGTCGAGGGAGGACAGCGACGTGAGCAGCAGCGGGAAGCCGTCGGCGAAGCTCACGGTCTCGCCGGGGCGCGCGAAGGCCGGGTCGACGGGCCGGCGGGTGGTGGGGTCGTCCATGTGCACGAGGCGCACCGCGGCGCCCACGAGGGCGCTGCACCAGGCGTGCGCGGCGGCGTCGGCCGCGACGGCCTCCACCTTGTCGCCGAAGATGTCCACCGCGACCGTCGTCCCCGGTACCGGCACGGGGACCGTGAGCGGCTCGTGTCCGGGCGCGGAAAGCCGCAGGCCGCCGCCGGGCATCAGCTCGGCGACGGCCGGTGCGAGATGTGGCCGCTGACGCTGGGTGACGACCTTTCCCCCGTCGTCGATCAGCACCCAGCGCCGGTCCCCGGCCAGTCCCCAGGGCTCCACCACGGCCTCCCGCAGCCCCACGGGCCGGAACGCCTTGACCGGGTGGATGTGTAGCGCGCGCAGTTCCGCAGTCCCCATGACCTCATCCTGCCAGGTGGCACGGACAGCCGGGGGGAGCGGTCAGTAGCCGCGGTACTGCTGGTTGTTGTACGGGTCCTGGTACGGCGCGGCGGCCGGCCGCGGGGCCGCGGGGCGCATCGCCTCGTAGCCGGTGCCGTTGACCATCGGGCGGGGCAGCTGCTGCTGCGGGCCCGGGTAGCCGCGCGGGGCGGCGGCCTGCTGCGGGATGTAGGCGGCGGGGGCCTGCTGGAGGGGGGCGGGCTGCTGCGCCTGCGGGTAGCCGTAGGCGGGCTGGGACGGGGCTGCCGGCAGGGCGGGCAGCGCCGAGGGAAGCGCGGGCAGGTGGCTTCCCGTGTCGTACGGCGCGGGGACCCGGATCGGGGCGATCTGCGGGGTGCCCCGCTCGGCGACGAGGGAGTCGTAGATCGGGGTGTCCGGGAAGGAGGCGGAGTAATAGCCGCCGCCATAAGTGGAGCGGGGGGAGGTCATGGCCATAAGTTAAGCCCACGATGTGCTGGTTGGGGAGACCGATAAGAGGGTTGTTTTCCGTGTCGGCGGTGACGTGGGATCCCCAATACGAGCGAAATTGACAAAAAGGGGCGCCGCGAACGGCCCAGATCCTGTAAAAGAGCAGGGTTCTGGGGGGTTACCGGCGGTCGCCCCGGTCGGTTCCGCCGCTCGCTGTGGGAGTTGTGCGCCGCCGGGCATAGGTTGGGCGGGGAGTGAGCCGACGAACTGCCGTGAGCCGGGAAACCGCCTGGCCGAAGTGATGGGGGCGCGACATGTCCATGCCGAAGGGATCGAACACGCCGGTGCCGACGACGGCCCTGCGCGTCGAAGTGGGCCGGCGTTCCGGTCCCGGCGTCCCCGACGTGGACGCCTCCGCCCTGCTGCTCGCACCGAGCGGGAAGGTGCGCTCGGACGGCGACTTCGTCTTCTACAACCAGCCGGCCCACACCTCCGGCGCGGTACGGCACGAGGGCAAGCGGGACGCCGCCGGGCAGGTGACGGACACGCTCCTCGCCGACCTCGCGCGCGTGGAGGCGGCCGTCGACCGGATCGTGCTCGCCGCGTCGGCGGACGGCGGCGCCTTCGGCCAGGTGCCGGGCCTGTACATCGAGGTGCGGGACGCGGCGGCCGACACCGTCGTCGCCCGCTTCGACAGCAGCGGCGCCAGTGTCGAGACCGCCTTCGTGCTGGGCGAGTTCTACCGCCGCCAGGGCGCCTGGAAGTTCCGGGCCGTGGGCCAGGGATACAGCAGCGGACTGGCGGGCCTGGCCACGGACTTCGGCATCACCGTCGACGAACCGCAGCACGCCGCGCCGCCGCCCCCGGCGGGCCGCACCCCGGCACCGCCCGCGTTCCCGCCCCCGGCCCCGGCGACGGCCGCCCCCCTCGCGCCGCCGCCCCCGACCGGTCCCCCGGTGCCCCTGCCGCCGCCCGTCGGCGCCACCGGCGCCGTGCCCCCGCTGCCCCCGGCTCCCGCCGCGGCCCCGGTGCGCCTCACCAAGGTCACGCTCACCAAGGCGGCGCCCTCCGTCTCGCTGACCAAGCAGGGCGGCACCTCGGGCACCATGCGCGTCAACCTCAACTGGCAGGTGCGCAAGCAGTTCTCCGGCTGGACGGGCAAGCGCGGGCGGGCCACCGCCATGCACTCCGACCTCGACCTCGACCTGTGCGCCCTCTACGAACTCAGCGACGGCCGCAAGGGAGTCGTCCAGGCCCTCGGCAACGCCTTCGGGGCACTGCACCGGCCCCCGTACATCCACCTCGACGGCGACGACCGCACGGGCGCCGTGACCGACGGCGAGAACCTCACCCTCAACCTCGACCACACCCACGACTTCCGGCGCGTTCTCGTCTTCGTGACCATCTACGAAGGGGCTCGGTCCTTCGCCGACCTGCACGCCACGGTCACCCTCCAGCCGCAGCACGGCGCCCCGGTCGACTTCTCCCTGGACGAGTGCACGGTCCCTTCGACCGTCTGCGCCCTCGCCCTGATCACCAACACCGGCGGCGACCTCGTCGTCCAGCGCGAGGCCCGCTACCTGGTCCCCGCGCGCGGGGTGAGCCCCCAGCGCACCGTCGACCAGGCCTACGGCTGGGGCATGAACTGGACCCCCGGCCGCAAGTGAGCCCGGCCCCTCCCTCAGCCCCCTCGGCCCTCCTCAGCCCTCCTCGGGCAGGGCGTCCGGACGCGCGTAGGTGCGGCCCTTCCAGGCCGCACCCCGCCCCCGGTAGTGCTGCACGGCCGAGTCCACCGTCATCAGCAGATAGAGGAACGCCGTGAACGGCAGCAGCGGCGCGAGCCACAGCGGTTGGCGGTAGTACCGCAGCATCGGCGCGTACGTCGCCGCCATCACCAGCCACGCCCCGCCCCCGGCCGCGGCCGTCGTCGCGCCGCCCCACCACAGCCCCGCGACCAGCGCCACCGGCGGCACCAGATACACCAGCGCCAGCCCCGCCACCGTCCCGGCCAGCACCAGCGGGTTGTGCCGCAACTGCGCGTACGCGCTGCGCGAGACCATCCGCCACAGGTCGTGCAGCCGCGGATACGGGCGCACGCTGTCCACCCGCTCGGCCAGCCCCAGCCAGATGTGCCCGCCGCCGCCCTTCACCGCGCGGGCCAGGGCCACGTCGTCGATCACCGCGTGCCGGATCGCGTCCGGGACCCGCGCCCGCTCGGCCGCCTCGGCGCGCAGCAGCACACAGCCGCCCGCTGCCGCCGCCGTCCGCCCGCCCCGCCGCCCGATCCACCGGAACGGATACAGCTGCGCGAAGAAGTAGACGAACGCCGGTACGACCAGCCGCTCCCACAGGCTCTCCACCCGCAGCCGGGCCATCTGCGAGACGACGTCGAAGCCCCCGGTGCGCGCGGCGGCCACCAGCCGGCGCAGGCTGTCCGGGGCGTGCGCGATGTCCGCGTCCGTCAGCAGCAGGTACTCCGGCGCACGCGCGCGTGCCAGCGCGATGCCGTGCCGCACGGCCCACAGCTTGCCGGTCCAGCCGTCCGGCGGCTCACCCGGCGAGTCCACCGTCAGGGGCAGCCCGCCGCCGCGCCGCCCCAGCTCGCGGGCCAGCTCCCCGGTGCCGTCGGAGCTGCCGTCGTCGACCAGGAACACCTCCGCCCGCCCCGGATAGTCCTGCGCGAGCAGCGACGGCAGGCTCTCGCCCAGCACCGCCGCCTCGTCCCGCGCCGGGACCACGACGCAGACGGCCGGCCACTCCTGCGGTCCCGGCTCCCGTCCCGCGGGCAGTCTCACGTCCGTACGCCAGAAGAACCCCTGGCCGAGCAGCAGCCACAGCCAGGCGGCGAGGGATCCCAGGGCGGTCCACATGATCACGCTCACCCCCGCAGTCTGCCCCACCCGGACGGCCGGTTCGAGGGGATCGTCTATCGTGGCCGGGTGAAGATCGCGCTCATGGACTCCGGAATCGGGCTGCTGGCGGCCACCGCCGCGGTACGGCGCCTGCGCCCCGACGCGGATCTCGTCCTGTCCCTGGACCCGGCCGGCATGCCCTGGGGCCCCCGCACCCCGCAGGACCTCACCGCACGCGCCGTCGCCGTCGCCGAGGCCGCCGCCGCGCACGCCCCGGACGCCCTGATCGTCGGCTGCAACACCGCGACCGTGCACGCGCTCACCGCGCTGCGGGAACTCCTGGAGCCGGACCTCCCGGTCATCGGCACCGTCCCCGCGATCAAGCCGGCCGCCGCCGGCGGCGGACCGGTCGCCATCTGGGCGACACCCGCCACCACCGGCAGCCCCTACCAGCAGGGCCTCATCCGCGACTTCGCCGGTGGTGTGCCGGTCACCGAGGTGCCCTGCTGGGGCCTGGCCGAGGCCGTCGAGCACGCCGACGAGACGGCGATCGACGAAGCAGTCACCGCCGCCGCCGCACTGACCCCCGACCAGGTGACGACCGTCGTCCTGGGCTGCACCCATTACGAACTGGTCGCCGAGCGCATCCGGCACGCCGTGCAGCGCCCCGCGCACCCCCCGCTGGTCCTGCACGGATCCGCCGGTGCCGTCGCCGCCCAGGCGCTGCGCCGGATCGGCGGCCGTCCCGCGCCCACAGCCCCGGCCGAGGGCACCGTGACGGTGCTGCTCAACGGCGCCGAGGGCGCCCTGCCCGCCCCGGCCCTGGCCTACGCCGAAGGGCGCCTCCTGCGGGCGGCCACCCCCGCCCGCTGACGCACCGCCCCCGCCGCCGCCCGGGGCCGGTCGTGCGCCCGCGCGGGCGAGCGCCCGGGACACTCCCCGTGTGCGACGCGCTACCCAGGCGGCGAAACCTGAGTAACCTCGAAGGCATGAGGGACCCTTCCCGTGTCGAGAACGGCCCGCATCCCGAGGTGTGGACAGGGCGGGCCACCAACCGGTTCCAGTGGCTGCTGGCGCTCGTCGGCGCCGCCTGCCTGGCGCTCGGCATCGAGCTGGCCGTCGACTCCGCCTGGAGTTCCGGCGTTCTCGCGCTGGTGATGTCCGTCGTGGGCTGCATCGCGGCCGGACTGCTGGTCCTCTTCGGCACCCTCGCCTTCGTCCATGTCGCCCTCAAGGTCGACAAGGAGTCCCTGGAGGTGCGCTGCGGCCACATCGGTCTGCCGCGCCGCCGTATTCCGCTGGCCCATGTGGCGGGCGCGGACTTCGTCCCCCATGTCACCCCGCGCCACTGGGGCGGCTGGGGCTACCGCTGGCGGCCCGAGAAGGGCACCGCGGTGGTCGTACGGCGCGGCGAGGGCGTCGTGCTGCGTCTGTGGGACGGCCACACCTTCACGATCACCGTCGACAACGCCGAATCAGCGGTCCGGGTGATCAGGGCCCGGCTGCGCCCGCCGACACCCGGCCCGGCCTGAGCCCGCGGGCCACCACCGCGCGGGCCCCGGAGCCACGACCGGGGCGGCCTCTCGGAAGCCCCAGGTCCGGAGTCCGTGATTCCGCCCCCCGCCGTTCCCGTCCGCCGTACGCGCGCCGGTGACGGCCCGGACACCGGTTCACGCCCGTGCACCGTGCTGTCAAGGGGCAGGAAAGCCGCCGTACACTCCCGGGGTGACCGTCACCGCAACCTCCGTCGACGAGTCGGACCGGGTGGGCCCGCCCTCCGCCCGCGCACCCTGGCCCGCGCGACTCGTCCGGCTCGTACCCGCCGTCGTGGCGGCACTGTCCGGCCTCCTCCTCTACGTCAGCTTCCCGCCGCGGACCCTGTGGTGGCTGGCCCTGCCCGCCTTCGCCGCCTTCGGCTGGGTACTGCGCGGGCGCACCTGGAAGGCGGCGCTCGGCCTCGGCTATCTCTTCGGCCTCGGCTTCCTGCTGCCCCTGCTGGTGTGGACCGGCGTGGAGGTCGGCCCCGGCCCCTGGCTGGCGCTGGCCGCCGTGGAGGCACTCTTCGTCGCCCTGGTGGGCGTCGGCGTCGCGGCGGTCTCCAGGCTGCCCGCCTGGCCGGTGTGGGCGGCGGCCCTGTGGATCACCGGCGAGGCGGCACGCGCGCGCGTGCCCTTCCACGGCTTCCCCTGGGGCAAGGTCGCCTTCGGCCAGGCGGACGGCGTGTTCCTGCCGCTGGCCGCGGTCGGCGGCACCCCCGTGCTCGGCTTCGCGGTCGTCCTGTGCGGCTTCGGCCTGTGCGAGGCCGTACGCCTGGCGGTCCACGGCCGGCGCACCGGGACCCTGCGGCGCCCGGCCGCCGCCGTCGCGCTGCTGAGCGTGGCCGTACCGGTGGGCGGCGCGCTGGCGGCCCGCACCCTGGTGAGCGACAAGGCCGAGAACGGCACCGCCACCGTCGCGCTGATCCAGGGCAACGTGCCGCGCGCGGGCCTGGAGTTCAACGCCCAGCGCCGCGCCGTGCTCGACTACCACGCGCGGGAGACCGAGCGGCTGGCGGCCGAGGTCGAGGAGGGCAAGGCGCCCCGGCCCGACGTGGTGCTCTGGCCGGAGAACTCCTCCGACATCGACCCCCTGGAGTTCCCGGACGCGCGCCTGGTCGTCGACCAGGCCGCCAAGGCGATCGGGGCGCCCATCTCGATCGGCAGCGTCGTGGAACGCGACGGCAGGCTGTACAACGAACAGATCCTGTGGGACCCGGTCAAGGGCCCCCTCCAGACGTA
This sequence comes from Streptomyces sp. NPDC003284, assembly GCF_053589675.1. Lineage (NCBI taxonomy): Bacteria > Bacillati > Actinomycetota > Actinomycetes > Kitasatosporales > Streptomycetaceae > Streptomyces > Streptomyces sp. NPDC003284. Next base: position 104,616 of record NZ_JBSFSI010000017.1, on the reverse strand, counting down.
CGACAAGCGGCAGATCCAGCCCTTCGGCGAGTACCTGCCGCTGCGCTCGCTGCTCGGCGCGATCAACGGCGACTGGACCTCCATGGTCCGGCAGGACTTCAGCCGGGGCACCGAGCCGGGCGTGTTCACCGTCGGCGGCACCCGGATCGGCCTGGCCACCTGCTACGAGGCCGCCTTCGACTGGGCCGTGCGCGACACGGTCACCCACGGCGCGCAGATGATCTCCGTACCGAGCAACAACGCGACCTTCGACCGCAGCGAGATGACCTACCAGCAGCTCGCGATGTCCCGCGTCCGCGCGGTCGAGCACAGCCGCACCGTCACCGTCCCGGTGACCAGCGGCGTCAGCGCGGTCATCATGCCCGACGGCCGCATCACGCAGAAGACCGGCATGTTCGTCCCGGCCCACCTCGTCCAGAAGGTGCCCCTGCGCTCCTCGCGCACGCCCGCCACCGAGCTGGGCGTCCTGCCGGAACTCGCCCTCGTCCTGGTCGCAGCGGGCGGCGTGGGCTGGGCGATCGGAGCCGGTGTGCGCGGGCGGCGCGCCCGGGACGTGTGACCGTACGCCGGGCGGACGCGCCCGGCCGCCCCGTGGATCGGGCGGTGACCTGGGACGTCCGCCCGTTAGGGTCGGCCCCATGGCTACTCCTGACTTCATCCGCACGATCCGGGCCTCGGCGGGCACCCAGCTGCTGTGGCTGCCCGGGGTCACCGCCGTGGTCTTCGACGACGAGGGCAGGGTCCTGCTGGGCCGCCGCTCCGACACCGGCAGGTGGTCGGTGATCGGCGGGATCCCCGAGCCCGGGGAGCAGCCCGCCGCCTGCGCCGTGCGCGAGGTGCACGAGGAGACCGCGGTGCACTGCGTCACCGAACGGGTGGTCCTGGTCCAGGCGCTGTCCCCCGTCACCTACGCCAACGGCGACGTCTGCCAGTACATGGACATCACCTTCCGCTGCCGTGCCGTGGGCGGCGAGGCCCGGGTCAACGACGACGAATCACTCGAGGTGGGCTGGTTCACGGTGGACGCGCTGCCCGAGCTGGACGAGTTCGCCCTGTTCCGGATCAAGCAGGCCCTGTCCGACGCCCCCACGTGGTTCGACACTACGGACCTTGGCTGAAGTGTGGGCCGCGCCCACATGTAGTGGGGCGGGGGCCCTGCCTAAGGTCGACACATGACCTCGCCCAGCCCGCACCCTGCCCCACAAGGCCCTCCGCTCGACCTCGACGGTCGCACCGCGCTCGTCACGGGCGCCGCCGGCGGGATCGGCCGCGCCTGCGCGCTCCGGCTGGCCGCCGCGGGAGCCAAGGTCAAAGCCGTCGACCGGGACGCGGAGGGCCTGGCCGCACTCGCCGGACACTCCGCCCACCTCCCGGGCGTCCTCGAACCCCACGTCCTCGACCTCACCGACCTCGACGCCGCCGAACACGCGGCGGCGGGCACCGACGTACTCGTCAACAACGCCGGGATCCAGCTCGTACGCCCCATCGAGGAGTTCCCGCCCGACGTCTTCCACACCGTGCTGACCGTGATGCTCGAAGCACCCTTCCGGCTCATCCGCGGCGCCCTGCCCCACATGTACGGACAAGGCTGGGGCCGGATCGTCAACATCTCCTCGGTGCACGGCCTGCGCGCCTCCGCCTACAAATCGGCGTACGTCGCCGCCAAGCACGGCCTCGAAGGTCTCTCCAAGACGGCCGCCCTCGAAGGCGCCCCGCACGGAGTCACCTCCAACTGCGTCAACCCCGCCTATGTGCGCACCCCCCTGGTCGAACGGCAGCTCGCCGACCAGGCCGAGGCCCACGGCGTACCCGAGGAGCGGGTCCTGTCCGACATCCTGCTGAAGGACAGCGCCGTCAAACGCCTGATCGAACCGGAAGAGGTCGCCGAGGCCGTGGCCTACCTGTGCGGCCCGCACGGCTCCTTCGTCACCGGCAGCTCGCTGGTCCTCGACGGCGGCTGGACCGCCCACTGACCTGCGCCGTCGCCACCGGGAGCGGAGTTTTCCACAGGGCCCGGCGGACCACGGGCCGATGGGGAATCCTGTGAGCATGTCCAGCGATCACGCGCAGTCCGCCGGGCGCCCCGCCGCCGACGCGGGCCCGCCGACCGGCACCGCCGCCCTGCCCGGCGGCGCCGCACCCCCGCCCGACGGCAGCGCGGGCACCCCGTTCCTCGAACTGCTGGCCCGCGGCGCACCCGCCACCGCCTACGAACAACCGGTGCTGCTCGCCCGCGCCGAAGGCCGGTCCGCCGAGTGGATCGCCGCCCTCGACCACGCAAAACTGCTCGCCCTGCGCGTACGCGCGGAACTGGAAGGACGCAGACGCCGCGAGGCCGAGCTGTCGGCCCTGTTCGAGACCGCCCACGACCTGGCCGGTCTCAGAGACCTCGACGCGGTGCTCCAGGCCATCGTGCAGCGCGCCCGGTCGCTCCTCGGCACCGACGTCGCCTACCTCACGCTCAACGACCCCGCCCGCAAGGACACCTACATGCGGGTCACCGAGGGCTCGGTGGCCGCCCGCTTCCAGCAACTGCGCCTGGGCATGGGCGAGGGACTCGGCGGCCTGGTCGCCCAGACGGCCCGCCCGTACGTCACCGACGACTACTTCGAGGACGCCCGGTTCCAGCACACCGGCACCATCGACGCGGGCGTGCAGGACGAAGGACTCGTCGCCATCCTCGGCGTCCCGCTCATGCTCGGCCCGCACGTCATCGGCGTACTGTTCGCCGCCGACCGCCGGGCCCGGGTCTTCGAACGGGAGCAGATCGCCCTGCTCGGCTCCTTCGCCGCCCTCGCCGCGGCCGCCATCGACAGCGCCAACCTGCTCACCGAGACCCGCGCCGCCCTCGCCGGACTGGAACGCGCCAACGAGATCATCCGCGACCGCAGCGCCGTCATCGAACGCGCCTCCGACGTCCACGACCGCCTCGCCGAACTGGTCCTGCGCGGCGGCGGAGTCCACGACGTGGCAGCCGCCGTCTCCCAGGTCCTGGAGGACGGCACCGTCGAGTTCAGCGAAGCCGCCGCGGCACCCGCCGACGCCCTGGAGGCGTCCCGGGCCGAAGGACACGCGGTGCGCCACGGCGACGACTGGGTCGCCGCCGTCACCACGGGCGGCGAACTGCTCGGCGCACTCGTGCTCCGCGGCCACCGCGGTCTCGACCCCGTCGACCAGCGCACCCTGGAGCGCGCCGCGATGGTCACCTCCCTGCTCCTGCTCGCCCGCCGCTCCGCCGCCGAGGCCGAGCAGCGCGTCCGCGGCGAACTCCTCGACGATCTCCTGGACGCCCGTGACCGCGACCCCCGCCTGCTGCGCGAGCGCGCCACCCGGCTGCACGCCGACCTGGACGCCACGTACGTCGTCCTCGCCGCCCGCCTCGACACACCCGCAGCCGACGCGGACCAGGAGGCCGACGCCCGCCGTCGGCTGTGGTCGGCCGCCTCCCACCTGGCCGCCACCCGGCACGGCCTCGCCGCCGCCCGCGACGGCGGTACGGTCCTCCTGCTGCCCCTCCAGCGCGGCGCCACCGCGACGGAACTGGCCCGCCGCACCGCCCGGCACCTGGGCACCGCCGTCCACGAGGCGGTCACGGTGGGCGCCTCCGCGCCCGTCGGCGACCTGGCCGCCCACCCGGGCACGGCCACGGCCGCCTACGCCGAGGCCCAGCGCAGCCTGGAGGCTCTGCGCCTGCTCGGCCGCACCGGCGACGGCGCCGCCGCCGAGGACTTCGGGTTCCTCGGCCTGCTCCTGGCCGGGGAGCGTGATGTCGCCGGGTTCGTGGACCGCACCATAGGCCGGGTCACCGCCTACGACGACCGCCGGGGCACGGACCTCGTACGCACCCTGGAGGCGTATTTCGCCTGCGGGATGAGCCCCGTCCGCACCAAGGACGAACTCCACGTCCACGTCAACACCGTCGCCCAGCGCCTGGAACGCGTCGGCCGCCTGCTCGGCGAGGACTGGCAGACACCCGCCCGCGTCCTGGAGATCCAGCTCGCCCTGCGGCTGCACCGGCTGTCCTCGCCTGCACGGGGTTGATCAGAAGGAAGGAGGGAGGGGGAGGTGGGGGGAGGGGGAGGGGGAGGGGGGAGGGGGAGGGAGGGCGGAGGAGAGAGCGGCGGAGTCAGACGGTGCGGGCGGTGTCGGCGCCGTCCGTCGAGGGCTCACCGTCCTTCACGGCACCGGCACCGGCACTGGCAGCGGCACTCTGGCCGACGGCAGCGGAGGAGGTGTCGGCGTCCTCGGCGGCGGCGAGATCACGGTGCCGGGTCTCCTTGGCCACGCCCACGGCGATCAGCGTCAGCACCGACGCGGCGATGACGTAGAGGGAGATCGGGGTCGAGCTGTCGTAGTCGGAGAGGAGGGCCGTGGCGATCAGCGGGGCGGGCGCGCCCGCGGCGACCGAGGCGAACTGGGCGCCGATGGACGCTCCCGAGTAGCGCATCCGGGTGGCGAACATCTCGGAGAAGAAGGCGGCCTGCGGGGCGTACATGGCGCCGTGCAGGACGAGGCCCACGGTCACCGCGAGGATGAGGTTGCCGAAGCCGCCGGTGTCGATCAGCGCGAAGAACGGGAACATCCACAGGCCGACACCGGCCGCGCCCAGCAGGTAGACCGGGCGGCGTCCGATCCGGTCGGAGAGGGCGCCCCAGGCGGGGATCACCGCGAAGTGCACGGCGGAGGCGATCAGTACGGCGTTGAGCGCGGTCTGCTTGGACACTCCGGCGGACGTGGTGGCGTAGACGAGGATGAAGGCGGTGATGACGTAGTAGCTGATGTTCTCCGCCATGCGCGCGCCCATCGCGATCAGGACGTCACGCCAGTGGTGCCGCAGTACGGAGACGAGCGGCAGCCTCTCCTCCTGGGCGCCGGGATCGTCCGCCCGTGCCGCCTTGCGCGCCTCGGCCTGTGCCAGGGCCTGACGGAACACGGGTGACTCGTCCACGGACAGACGGATCCACAGACCGACCATGACGAGCACCCCGGACAGCAGGAACGGGATCCGCCAGCCCCAACTGCCGAAGGCGTCGTCGGACAGTACGGCGGTCAGCAGCGACAGCACACCCGTGGCGAGCAGTTGCCCCGCCGGTGCGCCGGTCTGCGGCCAGGAGGCCCAGAAGCCCCGCCGCCGCGCGTCCCCGTGCTCCGACACCAGCAGCACGGCCCCGCCCCATTCCCCGCCGAGCGCGAACCCCTGCACGAGCCGCAGGGTGGTGAGCAGCACCGGAGCCGCCGAGCCCACGCTCGCGTGGGTGGGCAGCAGCCCGATGGCGAACGTCGCCCCGCCCATCATGAGCAGGCTGAGCACCAGCAGCTTCTTGCGTCCCAGCCGGTCGCCGTAGTGCCCGAACACCAGCGCACCCAGCGGCCGCGCCGCGAACCCGACCGCGTACGTCAGGAACGACAGCAGCGTCCCCACCAGCGGATCCGAGTCCGGGAAGAACAGCTTGTTGAACACGAGCGCGGCGGCGGACCCGTACAAGAAGAAGTCGTACCACTCGATCGTCGTACCGATCAGGCTGGCGGCGACGATCCGGGACAGGTTCGAAGGGGCTGGCGGAGCGGTCGCGGGGGAGGACATGGCACCACTTCCTGGCGTTCGGCGGGGACGACTACGTGTCGTGTGTCGCCACACCGTAGGAACGTGCAGGTCAGAGGCGTATGTGGTGGGACACCATAGTTCTGGGTGCTGGAGTGCGCGTGTACACCATGGAGGCGGCAGGGAACTGCGACGGACGGTCAGTTCCCGGTGAGGTGGGCCGTCAGGCGGGACAGCAGGGTGACGGACGCGCCGAGTCGCAGTATTTCGTCGGGTGTGAAGACCTCGCGGATCGCGGCACCGAGGGCGTCCGCGCGGAGAGTGCGTTCCCGTTGGAGGCGGGAGCGGCCGTCGTCGGTGAGGTGCAGCAGCAGTTTGCGGCCGTCGTCGGGGTGTCGCTCGCCGCGGACCAGGCCCTCGGCGGAGAGGTTCTTCACCGACTTGGCCGCCGACTGGTGTGTGACGCCGCGCAGGCGGGCGAGGTCCGCTGTGGTCAGGGGGCCGTCACGGTCGAGGTAGCCGAGAACGGCGGCCTCGCCGGGCGGCATGGTGTCCACGGTCCGCACCGCCCGGACCAGGTCGCCGAGCGACCGCCGCAGTTCCTCGGCCAGCGCGTCTTCGTCCATGGGGGCATCCTAGCCCGCGCTACTCAGTTGTACAGTCTGATTGTACAGTCTGGTTGTGCAAGTAAGTTGAGGTAAGGCGGAGCGGTATGCCGGTCATGGAACTCACCAAATTCGGTCATGCGTGTGTGCGGCTGGAGAAGGACGGGCGTCGCCTCGTCATCGACCCGGGCGGTCTGACCGACCAGAGAGCGTGGGAAGGCGCCGACGCCGTGCTCGTGACGCATGAGCACTTCGACCACTTCTCCGAGGAGGCGCTGCGCCGGGCCGCCGCCGCGCGTCCGGGGCTGCGCATCTGGACCAACTCCTCCGTCGCGAAGCGACTGGACGGGCTGGGCGCGCAGGTCGCCGTCACCGGGGAGGGGGACGCCTTCAGTGCGGCGGGCTTCGACATCACTGTTCACGGGGCCTGGCACGCGGTCATCCACCCGGATGTCCCCCGCATCCCCAACGTGGGCTTCCTGGTGGACGGAGCCCTCTTCCATCCCGGCGACGCTCTCACCGTCCCCGGCGCTCCGGTCGACACGCTGCTGCTGCCGGTGCACGCTCCCTGGTCCACTGTCGGCGACCTGATCGACTATCTGCGCGAGGTCGCTCCCCGCGATGCCTACGCCGTGCACGACGGCGCCCTCAACGACACCGGCACCGCCATGGTCGAGGGCTTTCTCGGTGAGCGCGGTCCCGGAGTCCCGACCCGCTACCGCCGGTTGGCCCCGGGCATGAGTGCCCGGCTCGGTTGACGGGCGGGGGAGGCGCCTCCCTCCCTCTCTCCCTCGCCCGCCCGTCCCCGGCCCGCTGCCTTCCACGGACGTACGCGCACGGCCGTGCGGCTCAGGGGCGGTGGGGGCGGAGATCACGGAGGAACGCGGTGATGTCGTCGGCGAGCAGGGCGGGTTCCTCGTGGGCGGCGAAGTGTCCGCCGCGGGGCATGCGGGTGTAGCGCGTGAGGCGGTAGGTGCGTTCGGCCCAGCTCCGCGGCGGCAGGGAGAGGTCGACGGGGAACAGCGCGAGGGCGGTGGGGACGTCCACCCGCCGTACCCGGCGGGTCAGATGGCGGGCGTACTCGTAGTACGGGCGGAAGGACGTGGAGATGGTGCCGGTGAACCAGTAGAGGGACGCCTGGGTGAGGAGGAAGTCGTCGCTGAAGCGGCTCGGCAGGTCGCCTCCGCAGTCGCTCCACGCGCGGTACTTCTCCAGGATCCAGGAGAGCAGTCCGGCGGGTGAGTCGCTGAGGGCGGGCGCGAGGGTGAGGGGGCGGGTGTTCTGCTGGTGCAGGTAACCCCCCTCCTCCGTCTGCCAGGCCGCGACGGAGGCGAGATGGGCCTGCTCCTCGGGCGTCAGCGAGGCCGGGTCGTGCCCGGCCGGTGCCGCTGCGGCGAGCAGGTGGATGCCGACGACGGACTCGGGGTGGGCCTCGGCGAGCCGGGAGGTGATGCCGGCGCCGAGGTCCCCGCCGTGGGCCGCGTACTGCCGGAAGCCGAGGTGGCCGTGCATCAGCCGGTGCCAGAGCTCGTGGGTCTGCTCGGCGCCGGTGAGGGCGGGCCGCTGGGGGGAGAAGGCGAAACCGGGCAGTGAGGGGACGATCACGGTGAACGCGTCCCGGGCGTCACCACCGTGGCGGGACGGGGCGGCCAGCCGCTCGGCGAGGGCGGTGAGTTCCAGGACGGTGCTCGGCCAGCCGTGGGTGAGCACGATCGGCAGGGCGTCCGGATGTTCGGCGTCGTATCGGAGGTAGTGCACGGGGGTGCCGTCGATGTCGGCGAAGCGGGACGGCAGGGCGTTGACGGCGGCTTCGTGGGTCCGCCAGTCGTAGTCCGAGGCCCAGTACGCGACGAGGCGGCGGAGTTCGGTGGCGTCGGTGCCCGCCTCCCAGCCGTCGACCGGCCAGGGCTCGGGCCACCGGGTGGCGCGCAGCCGGGCACGGAGGTCCTCCAGGCCGGCGTCGCTGACCTCGATGACGGGGGTGGTGGTCGGCACGGTGCGCTCCTCGGCGGGTCGGTGCTCAGGGGGTGGGGGTGTCGGTTGCGGTGTCGGCCGCGTCCCGGCGCGTGGTGTGCGGGGCGGCGCGCAGGGCGGGGGCGAGGGGGAGGGACGCGGCCACGGCGGCGGCGGGGCCGCCGCGCGCAAGGCGCCGGGCCTGCCCAGGCGGTCGACGGTCAGCGGTCCGAGCCGGCGGCCTGGCGTGACGGCCGTGAGGAAAGCGGCGTAGGCGAGGGTGCCGACGGCCGCCGGTGTCGCCAGGGCGACGAGCAGGGCGACCGCCCCGATGTGCAGGCTCACCGGAACGCGCAGCATCGTCATCAGTGCGCCGAGGCAGGCGCCCGCCACGGTGCCGGCGCTGAATCCCGCGAAGAAGCGGGGCATCAGGGCCCGCCCGAGCCGTCGTTCCAGCGCGCGCCGCGTGCACGCTCACCGCGACGTCCCAGAACCCCGTGGCGGTGCCCAGGACGAGAAGTCCCGCCAGGAGCAGCAGCAGAAGGCGGACCGACGCGGTGTCCAGGCCCATGCGCTCCTGGATCTGCGGCAGGCGGGACGTCCAGGTCGACCCGGCCAGGCCGAGGGGGGTGAAGACCAGGTGCATCGAGCGGACGGCCTTCGCCGTCCTGGCGGCGCGCGGGTCCGGGGGGCGGGTGTTCACGTGCCGGGTGTTCGCGTGCCGGGTCCGGTGGCCGGACCGAGCGTCTGCACGATGGCCGCCCGGGTCGTCGCACGCGGTTCCCGCTCCGTGGACAGCAACGTGTGCATGATCATGCCTTCCAGGAGGGCGTCGAGGCGGGCCGCGGTCCCGGCCCCGGTGAAGCGGGCCAGCACCGCGCGGCTCGACCTGGTCCACTCCTGGGTCAGCGCGCGCAGCGCGGGATCGCGCAGCGCGGCCAGATGCAGCTCGAAGCCGAGTACCGCGCTGCGGTCCCGGGACGGCCCGCCCCGCACCAGTTCCACCAGAACGTCGATGAGTTCCTCGTGGGAGGACACCTCGGTGAAGAGGGCTTCGTACTCGGCGGTCCGCAGCTCGACGTACCGCGCGAACGCCTGCGCGCACAGCTCGGTCAGGCTCGCGAAGTGATAGGTGACGGAGCCCAGCGGCACGTCCGCGCGGGCGGCGACCTTGCGGTGGGTGATTCCGGCTACGCCGTCCTCGACGAGCACATCCAGCGCGGCGTCGAGTACGCGCTCCCGGCGCCGTGGATCGTGGCGGCGGGAGCGGCGCCCCGCACCACCCGCCGCCCCGTGCTCTCCAGGCTCTCCGTGCTCTCCGTGCTCTCCGTGCTCTCCCGGCTCTTCTCTCCTCTGCATAAGAACAAACGTACACTACGTTAGGAACGAACGTTCTTATCCGGGCGGCGCGGTGACCCGCGACCCGCGGACAAGCGGACGGCGGACGGCGGATCAGGCCGCGGTGAACCCGCCGTCCGCGGCGAGTACGGCGCCCGTGACGAAGGACGACCGCGGCGAGGCGAGGAAGCAGAGGACTTCGGCGATCTCGCTGGGCCGCGCCACCCTTCCCAGGGGATGGACGTCCGCGAAGGACGCCAGGTAGGCGCGGCTGTCGGGGCGGAAGGTGTCGAGGAAGTCGGTCTCGACCACACCCGCGGCGACGAGGTTCGCGCGGATGCCCAGGGGGCCGCCCTCCAGGGCCAGCACCTTGGTCAGCTGGGCGAGGGCCCCCTTCGACGCGCTGTACGCGGCGCCCGCGGGCAGGCCGACGGTGGACGCGTAGGAACCGGTGCTGACGATGGCGCCGCCGCCGCGCTGCTCCATGGCGCGGAAGGCCTCGCGGGCGAAGAGGAAGGCGCCGCGGGCGTTGACGTCCATGACGCTGTCCCAGTCCTGGGCGGTGGTGTGCGTGACGGGCTTGTTCAGGGTGCGGCCGGCGTTGTTGACCAGGATGTCCAGGCCGCCGAACGCGTCCATGGCGGCACCTACCGCGCGGGTGGCGGATTCTTCCGCGGTGACGTCGCCGGTCACGGTCACGACCCCCGGCAACTCGTCCGACAGCACGGCGAGTTCGGGACGTGTGTCGAGGGCGACGACGTGTGCGCCGCGGGCGTGGAGGAGGGCGACGGTCTCCTTGCCGATGCCGCGCGCGGCACCGGTGACGAGGGCCGTCCTCCCGGCGAACTCGGCGGCTACGGCGGCTTCGGCGGACGGTGTCGTGGATGTCATTCGGGTGCGCTTCCTGGTGGGATCGGTGCGGAAGGGGGAGAGAGGCGGGACGCGGGACCGTCGTCAGCGGGCCCGGCCGCCGGGCCGGTGCCGGATGAGGACGGTGACGCCCAGCCCGGCCAGCACGGTGGCGACGATGACCGCGGTGCCGGGGCCGTAGCCCGCCAGGGGGTCGCCGGGGTGCGTCCGTTGCCCGGCGTCGACGACCGCGGTGACGAGAGCGAGGACGACGGCACCGCCGATCTGCATGAACGTGTTGAGCAGGGCTCCCGCCAGTCCCTGGTCCCGGTCGGGCACGTCGGCGACCGCGCTCATGTTCAGCGCGGGAAAGGTCGCGGCGGTGCCGATCCCGTTGACGGCCATGACCGGCAGGACCACGGTGAGGAAGGGGCTGCCGGGGCCGATCCGGAAGAACAGGGCGTAGGACAGCGCGAGGAGCAGCATCCCGGCGGCGATGACCCTGCGTGTACCCAGCCGGGCCGCGATCCGCCCCGCGAACGGCGCCAGCGCGCCGTTGACGAGGCCCAGCGGGACGAAGGCCCCGGCGGTCTGCAAGGGGGTCCAGCCGAGCACGTTCTGTAGGTAGAGCGTGGCGAGGAACGCGAACGACGTGTACGCGCCCCACATGGCGAAGATCGTCAGATTGGCGCCGGCGGTCGCGCGCCGGGTGAGGAAGGACAGCGGCACCAGGGGCCGGTGCGCACGGGCCTCGACGCGGAGGAACAGGACCAGCAGGCAGACCGCGGCGCAGAGGAGGACGAGGGTGCCGGGGGACAGCCAGCCGTGCGAGGGAGCCCGGGTGAGGGCGTAGACCAGGAGCACCAGTGCTCCGGTGGCCGTCAGCGCGCCGGGGATGTCGAGCTTCTCGCGGGCGCCGCCCCGGGAGTCCGGCGGGAGCAGCCGCAGGCCCGCGAGCAGCGCCGCCACCGCGATGGGCACCGGGAGCGCGAGCACCAGTCGCCACGACGCCTCGGTCAGTACGCCGCCGAGGACGAGCCCTCCGACGAAGCCGCAGGCACCGGCGGTGGCGTACCACCCGAGAGCACGGCCGCGCCGCGGGCCCTCCGGCCAGCCGGTGGTGATCAGGGAGAGGGCCGCCGGTGCCAGGAAGCCCGCGGCCATGCCCTTCACCAGCCGCGCGGCGACCAGCAGGCCGCCGGTCGGCGCGAGCGCCCCCAGCACGCTCACCACGCCGAAGACGGCGACCGCGGTCAGGAAGGCGCGGCGCCGGCCGAACAGATCGGCCACCCGGCCGCCCAGCAGGAGGAACCCGCCGTAGCCGAGCGCGTAGGCGGACACGACCCATTGCAGGGACCCCGACGCCATGCCGAGGTCGCGCTGGATCGCGGGCAGGGCCACGCCCACGTCGGACAGGTCGATGGCGTCCATGAAATGAGCCGCGCACAGCACCAGCAGGGCCGGGCTGCCGGGTGCGGGGGAGACCCGCGCGTAGCCGTGAGGGTCGGTACGGGCGACGAGGGCGCTGTCGCTGTGCTTCCTCACGAGGGCTTCTCCGCCGGGTCCTCGCGGTGGAGCACGAGGTGCTCGTGGTGGAGCACGCCGTCGCGGATGTCACCGGTGGCGGTGAACCCGGTGTCGTCGACGTAGTCGAGATGGTCGCCGGTCACCGTGTACCGGCCGGTGTACGCGCTGCGCCGGTCTCCCCGGGCCTCGTCGTAGCGCCCGTCCGGCAGCAGCTCCTGGCGGATGTGACCGTCCGCGGTCACCCACATGCCGACCACGTCGGCGTTCCCGCGGGTGCGGTCGCCGCCGCGCGCGTCGCCTGTCATCGGATTCCCTTCGTCGGTGGGCGTCAGCTGTCGTGCCCGACCGAGTCTGCGCAGCTCGGCGAAGGGGTACCAGGGTCCTCTCCGCCTGGGTGCGGCACACCCAGGAAGCGCGCGCGGACACCGCCTAGCCTGGGACCCATGGACGACAACCACCTGGGGGAGTTCCTCCGCGCGCGCCGCGCCGGCCTGCGGCCGCAGGACGTCGGCATGGCCGATCACGGCGTGCGCAGGGTCGCCGGACTGCGCCGCGAGGAGGTCGCCGTCCTGGCCGGTGTCAACGCCGACTACTACACGCGGCTGGAGCAGGGCCGCGAGCGGCACCCCTCGCCCCAGGTGCTGGACGCCCTCGGCCGTGCCCTCCTGCTCGGCCCGGACGCCCACGCCCACCTGCACCGCCTGGCCGGGGTGGCACCGCGGGGCGGCTCCCTCCACGCCACGGAGCGGGTGAGTCCCGCGCTGCGCCAGCTGATGGACGGCTACGCGCACACCCCGGCGTTCGTCATGAGCCGCACCCTCGACCTCCTGGCCGCCAACGCCCTGGCCGACGCGCTCTACGCCCCCTTCGCCCCGGCGGACAACCTGGCCCGCATGACCTTCCTCGACCCGGCCGGACGGCAGTTCTACCAGGACTGGGACCGGGCCGCGCAGGCCGCCGTGGCCAATCTGCGCCAGGCGAGCGGCTTCGACCCCGAGCACCCACGTCTGCGCCGCCTCGTGGACGTACTGGCCGAAGACAGCGCCGAGTTCCGGCGGCTGTGGGCGCGGCACAGCGTGCGCGGCAAGACCCAGGACGCCAAGCGGCTCCTCCACCCGGAGGTCGGCCCGCTCTCCCTCACCTACCAGTCCTTCGACGTCCGCGACGCCCCGGGTCAGCAACTCGTCATCTACCACGCCGAACCGGGCAGCCCCTCCGCCCAGGCCCTGGCCCTCCTCGGCTCCCTGCACGCCGACAGCGGGCGAGCCGCGTCGCGTTCCACCGTGGAGTGACTTCCGCGCCGGGGCGTTTCGACCGAGGTCCGCATCCGCCGGGCGACCGAGGTCCGCATCCGCCGGGCGATCGGGGGCCGCTTCCGCCGGGCGATGGGGGTCGCGTCCGCCGTGTCACGCTCTTGCTTGCGCAGGCAGCTCCCGGCCGGTGGCGGAGACGGTGAAGGCCGTCCGCGCTAGGAAGCCCGTGCGTCGTGGCTCTCGCGATGGGCGAGGACTTGTTCCATGTGGGTCTGGGCCCACTGCCTGAGCCCGCGGGTGAGGTGGTGCAACGAGAGGCCGAGCTCGGTCAGTTCGTAGGTGACGGTGACCGGGACCGTCGGTGTCACGGTGCGGGTGAGCAAGCCGTCGCGTTCGAGGGAGCGCAGGGTCTGGGTCAGCATCTTCTGGCTGACGCCGGCCAGCAGCCGGGCCAGTTCGGAGTAGCGCATCGCTTTCGCGGCGTGCGAGGTACCGGGCTGTCCGGGCGCGTCACCGCCCAGTGCGCACAGGATCAGGACGACCCACTTGTCCGAGATCCGGTCGAGGAGCCGACGGCTGGGGCACACCGCCAGGAACGCGTTGTACTCGGCCTTTTCCTGCGCCTTCTTGTCCGCCCTGTCCGCCCTGTCTGCCCTGTCTGCCTGCATCGCCCCTGACCTGGCCTCTCACCTTCTGGGTGGTTACGCACTTCTGAGTGCCTACTTCCCAATGGGAAGCTTCTCTCCAATGCTGGTGCAAAGAGGCGGGAGACACCACCCCCTGACATGGAGTGAAAGGCACCACGATGAACACGCCCTCCACCACCCTTCCCGGCGGAACCTGGACGCTGGGTGACGCGGTCGTCACCCGGTTCGGGTACGGCGCTATGCAGCTCTCCGGCCCGTGGGTCATGGGGCCGCCCGGCGACCACGACGGCGCCCTGGCGGTGCTGCGTGAGGCGGTCGGCCTCGGGATCACCCACATCGACACCAGCGACGCCTACGGACCGCGCGTCACGAACGAGCTGATCCGGGAAGCGCTGCATCCCTACCCGGAGTCGCTGTTCATCGCCACCAAGGTGGGTGCGACGCGGGACGCGCAGGGCGGTTGGCCCACGGCCCGGCGCCCGGAAGACCTGCGCAGGCAGGTCCAGGAGAACCTCGGATCTCTCGGCGTCGAGACCCTCGACCTGGTCAACCTGCGCATGGGCGACGCCCAGGGCCCCCGGCCCGGTTCGCTCGCCGAAGCGTTCGAGACGCTCGTCGGCCTCCAGCACGAGGGCCTGATCCGCCACCTCGGCGTCAGCAATGTCACGGGGGAGCAGGTCGCCGAGGCACGCGGCATCGCCCCGATCGTGTGTGTGCAGAACATGTACAACCTCGCCCACCGCGACGACGACGATCTCGTGGACCACCTCGCCGCCGATGGCATCGCCTACGTGCCGTTCTTCCCCCTGGGAGGCTTCACGCCGTTGCAGTCCGAGGCCCTCTCGCGGGTCGCGAAGCGACTCGGGGCGACTCCGATGGCGGTCGCGCTGGCCTGGCTGATGCAGCGCTCGCCCAACATCCTGCTCATCCCCGGCACTTCGTCCGCCGCCCACCTGCGCGAGAACATCACCGGCGCTGGTCTCTCCCTCTCGGGCGCGGATGTGGCCGAGCTGGACGGCATCGACCACTGACCGGCGCGCGGGCCGCGCACGGACCGCACATCGTCCACCGGCCGGGACCGGGCCACATCGTCCACCGGCCGGGCGGCAGGGGCATGTGGCGGTGCCCCCGCCCGCCCCCGGGTGCGGGACACGCGGACGGGTCGCTGTCGCCACGCGCCGTCGACGGCCCACATCCGCGGACGGCCCACATCCGCGCCCGGTCGCGGACGCCCTCACCCCTGTCGCCGCCACCCGATCAACGGCGAGGTGGCCACCAGGGCGACGGCACGGTCATGGCGTACGTGCGTGCGTACGTGTGGGCACGGTGCGGTGGCGGGTCCCGCCGCCGCTTCGCGGCCGTGGTCACAGGCCCACGTCCCGGCTGCGGATGTCCTCGATGGACTCCCGGCGGACCAGCAGCCGGGCGAGGCCGTCGCGTACGGCGACCACGGGCGGGCGGCCGACCAGGTTGTAGCCGGAGGCCATGGACAGGTGGTAGGCGCCGGCCGCGGGGACCGCGAGGAGGTCGCCGGGGCGGACGTCGGCGGGGAGTTCGGTGTCGGAGGCCACGATGTCGCCCGCCTCGCAGTGCCGCCCCACCACGGTGACCCGCGCCGGGGCCGCGGTGCTGTTCCGGCCGGTCAGGCGTGGTGCGTAGCGGACGCCGTACAGGGCGGGCCGGGGGTTGTCGCTCATGCCGCCGTCCACGGCCACGAACACCTTCCCGCCCGAGTGCTTCACGGCCAGGACGCGGTACAGGGCGACTCCGGCGGGACCGGCGATCGCCCGGCCCGGTTCGATGACCAGCCGGGGGACGGGGAGCCCGGCCGAGGCGCACGCGTCGGCGAGTTCGGTGCGGACCTTGCGTGCCAGGGACGTCAGGTCGAGGGCGTCGTCGCCGGGCCGGTAGGCGATGGCGTGTCCGCCGCCGAGGTCGAGTTCGGGCAGGACCAGGCCGTGCTGTTCGTGCAGCCGGGCCATCAGACCGACCATGCGGCGGACGGCGGCGAGATACGGCTTGACGCTGGTGATCTGCGAGCCCAGGTGGCAGTGCAGGCCGGTGAGGCGGAGCTGGGGCTGGCCGAGGACGCGCGCGATGGCGTGCTGGGCGTAGCCGTCCGCGATGGACAGTCCGAACTTCTGGTCGTCCGTGCCGGTGCGGATCTTCTCGTGGCCGCCCGCGCTGATGCCGGGCACCACCCGCACCATGACCTTCTGGCTGCCGCTCGGACCCACCGCGGCGGCCAGCCGGGCGATCTCCGAGGGGCTGTCGATGACGATACGGCCCACGCCCAGCCGCAGAGCCGTCTCCAGGTCCCGCGGGGACTTGGCGTTGCCGTGGAGCACCATCCGCTCCGGCGGGAAGCCCGCGGTGACGGCGAGCTCCAGCTCACCGGCCGAGCAGACGTCGAGACCGAGGCCCTCCTCGTCCATCCAGCGGACCATGGCCCGGCACAGGAACGCCTTGGCGGCGTAGAGGACTTCGGCGTCCGGGAAGGCGTCCCGGTAGGTCCGGCAGCGGTGCCGCACCTCGGCCTCGTCGAGGACGTAGACGGGCGTGCCGAAGCGGTCGGCGATCTCCGCGAGCGGTACGCCGCCCACGGCCAGCTCGCCGGGGCGCGGCGTGGTGGTCGAGGCGGGCCACACCCGCAGTGCGGCGGGGGCCTCGGGGAGGGCGGGTTCGTGAACGGTGGTCATCGCCTGCTCTCCTCTCAGCCGACGCGCTGGGCCGGGGCGGCCAGTGCCGCTTCCAGGACGGCCGGCGCCGGGCCGGACATGCCCGGGGGCGGGGCCGTGAACAGCGGGTCGACGGTGACGGTGGCGGCGCCGAGCGGGGCGGCCAGTGCGCGCAGCGCGGGCTCGGCGAGGCGGATCCAGGCCTGACCGGCGCCGAGCGTGGCGGCGAGCCTGCGCTCGGAGGTGAAGCCGACGGCCGTGCGGTCGCCGAGCGGGGTGCGGAAGAGGCGGGCCGCGCAACCGCGGGGGCCCGGCCGGACCGGGACGTACAGCGGACCGGCCGGGGACCGATCGGACGGCTCGGGGTCCTCGGCGGACAGGAGTTCTTCCATGGAATGCCTCCGGAAAGGGAGCTGAGAGGCCCCGGACGCGGGGAGGCTGCCCGGGGCACGCCATCGAAGCTATGCCCGCCCGCGCCCGGTTCCGGCCGCCCCTGACGAGATGTTGACCGGGACCGGGGGGACCTTGACGCGATGATGACGCGCCGCCTCGGGAGGTTCATGCGCGGATGCACGGATGCACGGATGCACCGATATGGGGATGCGGAGGTGTGCGGATGTGGGGGTGTGCGGATGTGCGGCCTGGCGGAGGGCGTGGCCCGCTACGCCGTCTGCGTCAGACGCCCTCCAGGACACGGCCGAGTGCCGCCCGGCCCAAGGGCCCCCAGTGCGGCTTGCCGCCGGGAAGACCCCGGTCTCCGTTCTGGCCCATGAGCATCAGGAAGAGGCTCTTCATCGCGGCCAGCCCGCGGGCGCGCCGGACCGCTGCCTCGTCCGCGTGCGCGTAGGCGTCGAAGAACCGTGAGGCCGCGCCCGACGGCAGCAGCACCCAGGCGGCGGCGAGGTCCCACGCCGGATCGCCGGCGGACAGGTCACCGAAGTCGACGACGCCCGCGAGCGTGCCGTCCGAGACGACGACGTTCGCGGGATGGAGGTCGCCGTGCACCCACACCGGCCGCCCCTCCCACGCCCCGGCCGCGACCGCGTCGTCCCAGACGGCCCGTACGCCGTCGCCGGTGCCGTCGAGGACAACCGCCTGGAAGAGCCGGTCGAAGCCGTCAGCGCAGTTCCGGGGATGGGCACCGCGGTCCGCGGCGACCGGGGCGTCCGCGGGCGCCTCCAGATGGAGCGCCCGGAGGAAGGCAGCCAGCGTGTCGGCCGCGTGGACGCCGCGGCTGATCGAACCGTGGTCCAGCGGCTCGCCGGGAACCCATGTCATCACGGTCCAGTGCTTGGGGAAGCGCTCGGACGGTGCGCCGGACCGCACCGGCGTCGGCACCGGGAGTGGCAGGCGGGGAGCCAGCACGGGCAGCCACCGCCGCTCCTTCAGCTGAAGCTCCGGAGTGGGGTCCATGCGCTGCATCCGTACGGCCAGATCGTCGCCGAGACGCCACATCTGGTTGCCCCAGCCGCCCGGCACCTCACGGACGGCCAGCCCGGCGAGGTCCGGATGCTGCTCCCGCAGCAGGTCGCGAACCAGGTCCGCGGTGATCTCGGTCTCCGTGCCGCTCATGTGCAGACACAGTACCGGGGCGGTGATCATGCCGAGCCGAGTGGCCGTCCTGTCCGACATCCATGGAGTCCGGCCGGCCCTGGAGGCCGTGCTCGCCGAACCAGAAGTACACGCTCTGCGCGAGGACCACCTCGACCTGCCCGGCCGGCTGCCCCGCTCACTCACTCTGCCCGTGTGTGGCCTGGGCAAGGTGCTGTTCTGCCACGCCACCCCACCGGGACGACGAAGAGGCCGTCCCGGTGGACTCACGTCCCGACCGCTGGCGAGAGGTCTTCGGCGGGCTCGAACCCGAGGTCCGCACGGTGGTCTGCGGACATACGCACATGCCGTTCGTCCGCCTCGTCCACGGCCGGCTCGCTGGTGGGCGTCGCCGCGTCATAAGCATGAGTGATCGCAGACCGTGCGAAACCGGCGTTGATCCGCTCCCGTCGCTCGGAGAGGGTTGATCACGGCGTGCCCGGCCGGTCCTGGAGACCCGCGGTCGCGCCGCACGCACCACAGCGGGACCGCTCCGCGGTCCGCGACCGAAGGGGAAACATGTTCTTCCGCAAGACCGTGGCAGCGGCGGCCGCGACGGCCGGGCTCGCCGGAACCGGACTGCTCGCCGGAGCCGCGCCCGCGTCGGCCGGTGTGCTGCCGCCGACACCGGCCGACGCGATCAGGATCACCAACTACAACAGCGGCAAGTGCCTGGAGATCGCCGACTGGCGCACCGACAACGGCGCCCCGGCCCGCCAGTGGGACTGCACCGGCGGCGACAACCAGTTGTGGTACGTCACCGACAGCAGTGGCATCGGCACCACCCTCGTGAACAAGAACAGCGGCAAGTGCCTGGAGATCGCCGACTGGCGCACCGACAACGGCGCCCCCGCCCGCCAGTGGGACTGCACCGGGAACCGCAACCAGGAGTGGAACTACGACCACGCGGTGATCCTCGGTTCGGGCGCGGCTTCTTACCTCAAGGGCCTGTCGAACCGCAACAGCGGCAAGTGCGTGGTGATTCAGGGCGCCCAGAACGGAAGCCCTGCGTTCCAGTACTCCTGCACCGTGCAGAGTTACGCGGACCAGTGGTGGTACGACGACCGTGTTCTGCCCGGCTGAGCCGGACCCCGCACGCGGTGTGCCGCGGGCGTCAGCGCGGTGCCGCGGGGAGTCGGCCCAGGTCGGAGGCGACCTGGGCCAGGGAGCGTATGGCGTCGCCCTCCGTCTCGGTGCGCCACACCATGGCGAAGGTCAGTGAGGGCAGGCCGTCCGCGGGGAGCCAGGTGAGGTCCGGACGGGACCAGTAGGGCACGGAGTGGGCCGGGAAGAGGTGGAAGACCTCGCCGTGGCTGATCAGGGAGAGCAGTTGCCCCATGTCGGTGACCAGCGGCCCGCGTTCGATGAGCCGCCCGGCGGGGGTGTGCGAGGGGACGATGGTCTCGCCCCAGTAGAGGGGCATCTGCGCGCTGGTGACCGGGAAGTCGGCCAGCGTCTCGACCGAGACCTTGCCCCGGGCGGCCAGCCGGTGATCGCAGGACACCGCCACGGCCCGGTCGTCCACGAAAAGGACGGGACCGACCGTGAGGTCGTCCTCCACGACCGGCAGCCAGGTGACCAGGACGTCCAACTCCCCCTTCCGGAGCGCGCCGAAGGGGTCGGTGAAGGGGGCGTGCCGGAACCGCAGGTTCACCTCCGGATGCCGGGAGCGGAACTCCTGCCAGTAGCCCCGCAGATGGTGCACGTTCCCCGGGATCATGCCCACGCTCAGGGAATTGCCGACTCTGCGCGCGGCGACCCGCGCACGCTCCAGGCTCTCGCGCATGCTCGCGTGCACCGGCAGCAGATCGTCGCGCAACTGCCGGCCCACGGCCGTGAGTCGTACGTCTCGCCGGTTCCCCCGGTCGAAGAGCACGGCGTTGAGCTGCCGCTCCTGTTTGGCGATGGCCTGACTGACCCGTGCCTGCGACACGTACAGCCGCTCGGCGGCCCGCCCGAAATGCAACTCCTCCGCCAGCACCAAGAAGATCTCGATGTCCCGCAACTCCACCGCCGACGCCCCCCCGTCGTCCTTCTCCCCGTGCTCCCCGTGCCGAGCCGCGAGGCCCCGCGGGGCACCGCCCGTCGCGATCGGCGACGCGCACTGTACACGGACCCACCGGCAGCAGCGGCCGCCGACCGAAGGCCGAAGGCCGGGAGGGCGGATGTGGCTTGCGGGAGGGTTCTCGCCGGTCGGCACGCGCCCTAGACTTCGACCGCTCCGAAATCCGGCGATCTTCTGGAGGGCGTGCAGGATGGGCCGAACTCTCATGACCGCGTTGGCGGCAGCAGCGCTGGTCGTGTCCGGGGGCGGTATCGCCTCCGCCTCCGATGCCCCGCCGCGGACCACGCACGGTCCTTGCCAGTACACCCGGACGCCGGACGAACCGGCGGCGCGGCCGGTTCCCCTGCCGCCCGATCCGCGGCGCACCCCGAGCCGCGGCACCGTCGACACGGCTGTCCGGACCACTCAGGGCCCGCTCCCGCTGCGGCTGGACCGGGCGAAGGCGCCGTGCACGGTGCAGAGCTTCACGCACCTGGCGCGGCACCGGTTCTTCGACCGTACGGTGTGCCATCGGCTGACGGCGTATCCGACGCTGAAGGTCCTTCAGTGCGGCGACCCGACCGGCACCGGCGAGGGCGGCCCGGGGTACAAGTACAAGGACGAGCTGCCGGTGGACCTGCCGCAGGCACCGAGCGATCCGACCGGTGTCCGCCGCGTCTACGGGCGCGGCTTGCTGGCGATGGCCAACGCCGGTCCGAACACGAACGGTTCGCAGTTCTTCGTCGTCTACGGCGACTCCGTGCTGCGACCGGACTACACGGTGTTCGGCACGGTCGGTGCCGCCGGTCTGAAGACGCTCGACAAGATCGCCGCCGGTGGCATCGAACCGACTGCCGAGGACCCGGCGCCTGTCGACGGCACACCCGTGCTGCGCAGCGAACTGCTCAGCGTCCGGCCGTCCTGCCGGACAAGCTAGCCCGTGCCCGGTCCCGCCCGGCAGCGGACAGAAGTCACGCTCACCGTCTCGGCATGACCGGGAGCGGGCCGGGCAGCCCCGAGGAGTTCGGGAAGCGGCTCGTGGAACTCCTCGGGGACGGGGTGCGTCTCTCCTGTTGTAGATCATGGTCTGGGAGGGGACGCAAGGTGAGTGACCGCGAGCGAGACCGGGACACCGGGTCCGCGTCCGACGGAGACGGCCCCTGGTGGGCCGGGCTCGGGCCGGTCGGAGGTGCGGTCCTCGCGGTGTGCGGGGCGGGGCTGCTGCTCTGGCTGGTGCTGCGCGGAGCCGACGCGGACGACGACTGGTCCCGCTACTACGGGGCCGGCAAGATCCTGGCCATCGGTTGTGTGGTCGCCGGGACGACGCTCCTGGCCCGCCGCCGCGGCTGAGCCAGCGCCCTGGGAGGAGGGGCGGGCAGGGCACGCCCCGGCTCGCGCGCCCTGCCCGCCCCGACGGCACGCGATGTCACCGCTGCCGGAGGGTCTCCTCCGTGTGCCGTCCACCGGCCAGCGCGTTCAACTCCGTGATCTGGGCCGGGTCCAGCCGTACCGCCGCCGCAGCGATGTTCTCCTCCAGGTGGCTCAGGGACGCCGTACCGGGAATCGGCACCATGTTCTCGGCCCGAGCGAGCAGCCAGGCGAGCGCGATCTGGGCCGGTGTGGCGCCGATCCGCTTGGCGAGGCCGCCGAGCGGACTGTCCGGCCGGGCCAGGGCGCCGATGTCGAGCGGGAACCAGGCGATGAACGGAAGCCCCTCGCGCGTGCAGAGGTCGAGTACGTCCTCGTGCTTGCGTTCCGTGATGCTGTACTGGTTCTGCACAGAGGCGATCTCGACGATCTCCCGGGCGGCGGTGATCTGCTCCACCGTCACCTCGTTGAGCCCGATCGCGCCGATCTTCCCCTCCTCCTTCAGCCTCTTCAGCTCACCGATCTGGTCCTCGAACGGCACCAGAGGGTCGACCTGGTGCAGCTGGTAGAGGTCGATGTGATCGACGCCCAGCCGGCGCATGCTCAGCACACACTCCTGCCGCAGGTACTCCGGACGCCCGAGGACGGCGTAGGAACCCGGACCCGACTGTGTCTGACCGCCCTTGGTCGTGATCAGCAGGTGCTCCGGAAAGGGGTGCAGCGCCTCGCGGATGATCTCCTCGCTGATGTGCGGCCCGTAGACGCTGGCGGTGTCGATGAAGTCGACGCCCAGCTCGACCGCGCGCCGCAGGAGCCGCACCGAGGCGTCACGGCTGGCCGGTTCCCCCCAGACGCCGGGCCCGACCAGGCGCATGGCCCCGAAGCCGAGCCTGTGGACGGTCTTTCCGGCGATCTCGATGGTCCCGGACGCGTGGTTGACGCGGTCCCCGAGAGGCTGGTCCTCGGCCATGGGCACTCCTTGTCGAACTCTGTGAACGGCGTGCGAACACTGTACTGATGGCGGTGCGGGGAGATGTACGGGCGCAGCACCGGCGCTTCGGTCCAAGTGGCGCTGCGACAGCGGGAATTGGGGGAGAGGTGGGCGTCAGCCGCCCGCGAGGGAGGCGGTCCGGACCGCTGCCGCGGCCCGCTTGCGCCGCCCGCGCAGCAGGACGACGACGAGTGCGAAGACCTGGAGCAGGGGGTCGAGGCCCGGCAGGTCGGCGGTCGCCTCGGTGTGGAGGTGTCCGGTGCGGCGGATGGTGCCGGCGGGCTCACCGTCGCCGCCGAGCATGGTGTACTCCCGGCCGGCCGCCGCGGTCTGCCGGAACGCGACGACCCGTCCCAAGGACGTGAGGTTCCAGCTGCGGCGCACCCGGTCCGTGGTCGCGACGGTGTTCCCGTCGGCGTCGAGCAGTTCGCAGACACCGCTGAAGCGGTGAACGCGGACGAGATGGCCGACGCCGCGCAGGGTGAACCGCGCGCCGACGCGGCCTCCGCGCAACGAGAACGTCGTCAGCGCCCGGCCGTCCTCGGTGAGCTCGTACTCCTGGGCCGGGACATGGATCCTCTTCGCGTGCAGCATGTCTCCACTGCACCACCGGCCCGCCGGTCGCACCCATGCCATTTGTCATGCATGACCCGGTGACAACCCGGGCGGGTGCGCCGGTCCCGGGCGGGGCACGCTTTCCCACATGGTTCATGTGACTCATGTGACTCGTGCGACTCATGCGGCACTCACCGGGCCGCCGCTCCGGTGCCCCCGCGGCGGCCGGGCGTAGCATGCTCGACGTGGGCGCACGCGATCCGGACGAGTTCTCCGCCGACCGGTGGCCCGACTGGAGTTTCTGGAAGGAACAGCCGGACGGTCCCGAGGCGTACGGCCGGGGCCGGGGCAGGAACCGGGGGCGCGTGGTCGTCGCCGCGGCGACGGCGCTGGCTTCCCTCGCGCTGATCGCACGGGCCGTGGACATCGCGCACGGCACCGGTCCCGCCCCGCTCACCTGGCTCGCGATCGGCCTCGTCGTCTGTTACGGCGTCGGCTGCCTGCCCGCGTCCTGGTACGGGCCGATGGCGCTGCGGCGCGGGCGCGTCGCCATCGTGGCCGTGATGTTCCTGCTCGGGGCGGCACCGGCGGTGCTCCTGGCGTCGCCGTACCACCTGACCGATCTGACGTACGCCCTCGCGATCGGGCTCATGCTGCTGCCGCTGCGCCACGCCCTGCTCCTCGGCCTCGGCACGGTGCTGGGGCAGATCCTCTGGATGCGGCTCGCGCAGGGCGGGGTGGCGTGGGCGCAGGTGGCCATCCTCGTCGGCGTGACCGCGGCACTCGGCACCGTCTTCGCGCTCAACTTCACGATCGGCCATCTGCGCGCCGCGCGCGAGCAGGTGAGGCGGCTGGCCGTGAACGAGGAGCGGGAACGGGTCGCCCGGGACATGCACGACGTCCTCGGCCACAGCCTCTCCACGATGACCGTCAAACTGGGGCTGACCCGGCGCATCCTGGAGTCCACCGGAGACGTGGCCCTCGCCGTCGGCCAGGTCACCGAGCTGGAGACCATGGCGCGCACGGCGCTGTCCGACGTGCGCGCCACCATCTCCGGCTACCGCACCCTGTCGCTGGACAGCGAACTCGCGGGCGCCCGCCTGGCCCTGCGGGCCGCCGGAGTACGGGCCGACCTGCCCGCCGCGACCGATGCCGTGCGCCCCGAACTGCGCGAGGTGTTCGGCTACGTCGTGCGGGAGGCGGTGACCAACGTGCTGCGACACTCCGACGCCGAACGGTGCACGGTCCGGGTGGGGCCCGACTGGGTCGAGGTCACCGACGACGGCAGCCCGACCGGCGATGCGGCCGCCGGGAACGGACTCACCGGACTCACCGAACGCATGGCCGCCGTGTCGGGCACCCTCGGACACGGGCCCGCCCCCGGCGGCGGGTTCCGGGTCGTCGCCCGCGGGCCGGACCCGGCGCTCCGTCCCGCGCCACCGCGGCCTCCGCGGCCTCCGGGGCCTCCGGGGCCTTCAGAGAAGACCGAGCGGCCGGGAACCGGGCCGACGGGAACCGACCCGGCAGGAGACGAGCCCACATGATCCGTGTCCTGCTGGCCGACGACCAGGCACTCGTACGCGGCGCCCTGGCGGCCGTGCTGCGGCTCGAACCCGACCTCGACGTGGTCGCCGAGATCGGCACCGGCACCGAGGTGCTGGCCGCCGCGCAGCGGACCGCGCCCGACATCGCGCTGCTCGATGTGCAGATGCCCGGCCGGGACGGGCTGACCGTCGCCGCCGACCTCCGGCGGGCGCTGCCCGGCTGCCGCACCGTCATCTGCACGACCTTCAGCCGGCCCGGCTACCTCGCGCGGGCGATGTCCGCGGGCGCCGCCGGATACGTCGTGAAGGACTCCCCGCCCGAACAATTGGTCGACGCGATCCGTCGCGTCCACGCCGGACTGCGCTTCGTGGATCCGGCCCTCGCCGCGGAAGCGCTGGCCGGCGGCGCGAGCCCGCTGACCGGACGCGAGGCGGACGTGCTGCGCGCCGCCGCCGAGGGCGGCACCGTGGCCGACATCGCCCGAGTGCTGCGGCTGTCCCAGGGCACCGTGCGCAACCACCTGTCGTCGGCGATCGGCAAGACGCAGGCCCGTACCCGCGCCGAGGCGGCCCGGCTCGCGGAGGAGAGCGGCTGGCTGTGACCGCCGCCCTCGTGGAGTGACACACCCGGGCTCGCTGCCCGGCGGCGCCATGGGCACGACCGGCCATAACCTGCGATGTTCAAACGTCTGATGTTTGTGTACGGTGTTCCCATGAAACGCATCAGCGCACCGCGGCGGACGGCCAGCCTGTCCGCTCAGCTCGTGGACAGTCTCCGCTCGCACATCGAGTCCGGCGGCTGGCCGGTGGGGACGCGGATCCCCCCGGAGCAGGCCCTCATCGAGGAGCTGGGGGTCGGACGCAGCACGCTGCGGGAGGCGATCGGCGCGCTGGTGCACCTGGGCCTGCTGGAGCCCCGGGCCGGTGACGGCACCTATGTCCGCTCCGCCAGCGAACTCCAGTCGGTCATGGTGCGGCGGGCGAGTTCCGCGCAGCGGGACAACGTACTGGAGCTGCGGACCGTCCTGGAGGAGTACGCCTCGGGGACCGCGGCCCTGCGCCGCAGCGAGAGCCAGTTGCAGCAGCTGCGGGAGCTGCTGGCCGACGCCGACGCGGCCTGCGCCGGTGAGGACACCGCCGCGGCCACGGGCGTCGACGCGCTCTTCCACCGGGCCGTGGTCCGGGCGAGCGGGAACGACCTGCTGATCGAGGTGTACGACTACCTCGGCACGGCGCTCACCTCGTCCCTGGGAGGTCTGCCCTGGGACGCGGCGCACGCCGGGGAGCACGCCCGTCTGCACCGGCGGCTCGTCGACGCGATCGAGGCCCGGGACCAGGGCGGTGCCCGCGACGCGGCGGCCGCGATCGTCCGGCTCACCCATGACCACGGGACCAGCACGACACGAGCAGCGGAGGAGGACCGGTGAGCACACGTCCGGCATCGACGTCCCGTCAGCATTCCGCCCCCGGATCGTCGGCGTCCGGATCGTCGGCGTCCGGATCGTCGGCGTCCGGACCGGCCGCGTCCGGTTCCGCCCGGCCCGCCGTGTCGGTGGGACTCCTCGTCGCCGTCTGTCTCGTGGCGGCGAACCTGCGCACCACCCTCACCGGCGTCGGCGCTCTGCTGCCGGAGATCGAGCACGGCAGCGGTCTGACGGCGAGCTGGGGCGGCCTGCTGAGCACCCTCCCGCTGCTGACGTTCGCCGCGACGTCGCCCCTGGTCGCCCGAGCGTCCCACCGGTTCGGGAGCGCGCGCCTGCTGGTGGCGGCGCTCGGCGTGCTGGCCGTCGGGACGGTGGTCCGCTCCCTTCCCTCCGTCGTCTGCCTGTTCGCCGGGACGGTGATCCTCTCCGCGGCCATCGCGTTCGGCAACGTACTGCTGCCCGCTCTGATCAGGCGGAGCGTGCCCGCACACCGTATCCAGGGCGTCAGCGCGCTCTACGTGACCGTCATGGGCCTCATGGCCGCGGTGTCCTCCGGCGTCTCCGCGCCGCTGGCCCACAGTGTGCCGGGCTCCTGGCGCACCGCGCTGGCCTGGGGCGTCGTCTTCACCGTCGCGGCGTTCCTCGCCTGGCTGCCCCGGATCCGGGGTGACAAGCCGCAGGAGACCGGCGGCGCGGCGCACAGCCCGGTGCCCTGGCGGTCGCGGCTGGCCTGGCAGGTCACCTTCTTCATGGGCCTTCAGTCCCTGGCCTTCTACACCGCCGTCGCCTGGCTGCCCAGCATCCTGATCGACCGCGGCACGAGCAGCACCACGGCCGGATGGATGCTCTTCTTCTACCAGGTGGTGTCCCTGGCGGCCAGCAGTCTCCTGCCCCTGCTCACCCGCGGCCGCCACGACCAGCGCTGGACCGCGGCCGGGGCCTCGGTCCTGGTGGCGGGCGGCTTCACCGTACTGGTCGCCGCCCCCGCGCTGTCCGTCCTGGCGTGCGCCCTGCTCGGACTCGGCGGCGGAGCGTGCCTCGTCCTCGCGCTGACCTTCCAGAGCCAGCGCGCCGGCAGCTCCGGCGAGGCCGCCGCGCTGGCGGGCATGGCACAGTCCATCGGCTACCTCGTGGCGGCGGCCGGGCCCCTGCTCCTGGGCATCCTGCACGACACCACGCACAGTTGGACGCTTCCGCTTGTCGTCCTGGCCGTCCTCGGCCTCGCCACGGCGGTCGCCGGACACGGTGCGGGACAGGACCGCCACCTGCATCAGCCCGCGCACTGAGACGGCCGGTCCGCGCCGGAGGGGGAGGCGGACCGGCCCGCTCGGCGGGCCCCGCCCGTACCGTCCGGTGCGGACCTCGCTCTGGACCTTTGACGGGGAGGCGCCGATAGTGGACCGGATGCCGTCAGGGGCGGAGGGAGGCACGCGATGGCGAGCGGTTCGCCCTCGGTTCCCCCCGGCCGGTCGCCGGACAGCGACCGTACGGGCCACCCGCCGGCCCCCGGTCCGGCGGGACCGGCCGGTTCGCCCGTGCTCGCCCACCCGGGCGCTCCCGGGGACCGGCCGGTCGACCGTGAGCTGCGGCGGCTCCTGCGGGACGGCACCTTCGCCCAGGTGCTCGACTACGCGCTCAACCACCGCGGTCTGAGCCTGGAACGCGTGCAGCACCACCTCGCCGCGCAGGGCGTCCGGGTCAGCCGCGCCGCACTCAGCTACTGGCGGCACGGCCGCAGCCGTCCCGAGCGCGCGGAGTCGCTGCGCGCCGTCCGCGGTCTGGAGGCCGTCCTCGGTCTGCCCGCCGCGTCGCTGGTCTCGCGGCTCGGGCCGCCGCGGCCGCGCGGGCGGTGCCGCAAGGCCGAGCCGGACGCGATCGACCGGCGTCGGCTGTGGCCCGCCCACCGGCCGCTGCTCGCCGCGATGGGCGCGCTGCCCGACGACCGGATCAGGAAACTCGATGTGCACGAGCACGTCCTGGTGGGGGAGGACCACCGGCTGTCGAGCCTGCGCACCCGGATGGTGTTCGAGGCGTCGGCCGACCGCGTCGACCGCTGTGTGGTCCTGCTCTGGGCCGAGGACTCGGCCGCCGCCGTCCCGTCCGACGTCAAGTACTGCCGGGTGGGCCGGGTACGGGCCGACGACGCGACCGGCGCCACGGTGTGCGAACTGCTCCTGGAACAGCGCCTCGCCGCCGGCGAGCGGAGCGTCGTGGAGTTCACCTCGCACTTTCCGCCCGGACCCGAACTCACCTTCTACCACCACCGGTTCACCCGGCCGATCCGGCAGTACGTCCTTCAGACCGAGTTCTCCGGGCGGCTTCCGGTGAGCTGCGTGCCGTTCCGGCAGGCCGGTGTGCACGCGCCCCGGCACGTCGGCGCCCCGCTGTGGATCGGGCCGTCGGGCACCGCGCACCTGGTGATCACCGACAGCGGTCCCGGCATCGTCGGCATGTCCTGGGAATGGGACTGACCGGCGGCTCGGCGAACCACCGGTCGGCCCCTCACACCACGCGGAGGTCAGGGCAGCCCCCGGTTACCCCTCCGTACACGAACCGGTCAGTACACGTACCAGCTGAACCCCGCCTTCCCGCTCCGGCCGCCGCTGTCGGTGGCCGTCACCGTCACGTCGAAGACCTTCGACGCCTGCGACGCGGTGCCGCTGACCACCCCGGTGCGGCTGTCGACCGAGAGCCCCGGCGGCAGACCCGTCGCCGACCAGGTGTACGTCCCGCTCCCGCCGCTCGCGCGCAGATGCAGACCGACCGCGGTCCCGTGCTGGGTGAACTGGAAGCCGGGGTCCTGCACCGTGACCGCCGCCGGGGTTCCGCCCCGGACCGTCAGCGTGAACGCGGCGTCATGGCCGGCCGTCGCGTTCCTGCCGCCGACCGTCAGCTCGTACGTCCCCGCGGGCGTCGACGCGCTCGTGGCGACCGTCAGCGTGGACGAGCCGCCCGCGCTCACCGACGACGGATCGAAGCTCGCGGTCGCGCCCGAGGGCAGACCGCTCACCGACAGCGCGATGTCCCCCGAGGGCGGTGTGCCGCCCGGCAGATGGGCCTTGATCTCGTCGGCGTACGTCGTCACACGTGTGTACACGCCGTACGTGTCGCAGTTGGTGGACATCCAGGAGAAGAACCCGGCGATCTGGTTGCCTTCGAGGAACGGGCTTCCGCTGTCGCCGACGCACACACCCGCGTGGCCGTCCGCGTAGCCGGTGCACAGCATCGACCCGTCGCCCTTCCAGTTCGACGACAGTACCGGCTGCCGCGCGCACGCCGAATCCGCGGCCACCGGCAGGTCGACGGTGCGGAGCACGTCGGAGTACGTACCGGCGCCGGTCCTGCCCCAGCCGATGCCCTTGCCCATCGTGCCGGGGGCGTCGACCGAGGTGTTCGTCGCGATCGTCGGGTAGACCGTGCCGGACGGCACCGGGACGTCCTGCGCCAGGGTGAAGACGGCGACGTCGTGGCCGGTCTGCCAGCCCTGGTAGTCCGGGTCGGTCCACACGCTCTTGATGTCGGCGCGGAATCCGGTGTCGTTCAGGTGGGTCGCCCCGTACACGAACCACTTGTCGCCGGAGTTCTCCAGCCAGCAGTGCGCCGCGCCGACGACGGTGTGCGGACCGGTGAGCGCCATGCTGCACGACTGCTGCCCGGGGAAGGAACTGCCGTTCCTGCGCATCGAGATCATGAACGGGTACGCGTCGACCGTGGTCGGGCTGCCGCCCACGACCGCCGGGCCGACGCGGCGGGTTGCCGTGGTGCCGTCGGTCGTTCCGGCCGCCGGGTGACGGACCGCCCGCGGCGCGGCCGCAGTGCTCACGGTCGCGCTCGCCGACTGCCCGGCGGTCACCGTCGCCGCACCCGGACTCACGCCGAGGGAGAAATCGCCCTGCCCGGAGCCGTTGACGGTCAGCGACACCGGGGTGCCGTGGGTCGTGTCGGCGCTCCTGCCGGTCACGGTGACGTCGCTCCGTCCGGGCGACGCCGAGGACGCCGCGGTCAGGGTCAGCGTGGACGAGCCGCCCGCCGTCACCGACGCCGGGTCGAAGCTCGCGCTCACCCCCGCGGGCAGCCCGGACGCCGACAGCGCCACGGACCGCGCGCTGCCCTTGACGACCTCGGTGCTGATCGTGGTGGTCACCGACGTGCCCGGGTCGACGCTCACCGACTGCGGACCGGCGCTGATCGAGAAGTCGTCGGCCGCGGGCGGGGCCGCGCCGTCGATCAGCGGGTCGGCGAGGTTGTCGCCCTGCATCGAGCCCCAGCCGGTGCACAGGTCGTAGCCGGTGCCCGCCTGGTACGTGCCGTTGTCGCCCGTGGTGACGTCGTGGAACGCCGAGCCGTACCGGGACGACTGCGCGACGGCGTAGACCGTCGGGTTCATCGCGCCGAGGTTGCCCTTGCCCGCGGCCCCGGCCTTCTGGTTGACCATGGCGATGTAACCGGCCCACAGCGGCGCCGAGGCGCTGGTCCCGCCGACGTCCTGCCAGCCGCCGTTCAGATAGACCGACACGGCACCGGCGCCGTAGTCCGCGTCGAGCGCCACATCGGGCACCGACCGGTACCTATTGGTCCCGGGCTGCCAGTCGGGTCTGGCGAAGATCTGCGAATAGCCGCCGCCGGAGCGGGTGTTGCCGGAGCCGCCCTGGTTCCAGCAGGATTCCGACCGGTACGTCCCGGCGCTGTCGCTGGTCCGCAGCTGCGTTCCGCCGACCCCGGTGAACAGCGGGTCGCTCGGCGGATAGTCGGCCTGCACCGTGGAGTTGTCGCCCTGGTAGCCGCAGCCGGTCGCCCCCCAGTCACCGGAGGCCGACAGCAGGGTGACCCCCTGCGCGACCATCTGGGTGTACGAGTCGTGCGACGCCTGGATGGGCGCCGACTCGCACTTCTCGCCGTTGAGCCAGGAGCCGGACAGCACGGTGATCTGGTCGTCGCTCGCGATCTTCGCCATCTCGTCGACCCAGGCGTTGTCCGAGTTGGGCGCCTCGTACACGATCTGGGCGGCGTTCGGCGCCGTCGCGGCCACCGACTCCACGTCCAGGGTGACTTCGAGCTGGTCGCTCCCCGGGCTGCGGACACCGCCGTTCACCGGGACGACCCGCGCGTCCACCGACGGCTGGCCGAAGTACTTCGTCCACGCGTCGATGTCGGACTGCTTGAACGCGTCGAACTCGATCAGTCCGACGGTCTGCCCCGAGCCGTTGTACGACGCGGACAGGTTCTTCATGCCGTAGGCGGTACGGAACTGGGCCGGTGTGTATCCGCCTGCGGGCCCGGCCGGACCGGCGGGACCGCGCGCGGGCGTGGCGCCCGGTGCCCGGCCGCTGTGCCCGGCCGGTCCGCCGCCCGCCCGGTGCGCCACCGGCCGGTCGGTCAGACCGGTCACCGCCCGCACGGTGGACGCGAGCGCGGACGGCACGGAAGGCGCCTTGTCGCTCGCGTAGAAATGTCTGCCCGCGGCGTCGGCGTAATCGCCGATCGACGTGCCGAACGCGGCCTGCACCTGCTCGGCGGTGCCGGTCGCGTCGATGACCTGCCGGTTGCCCGAAACCCTCGTGACACGCAGCCCGTTGGACTTCAGGAAGGCGCTCGCCCCGGCGACGTCGGACGCCCGGGGCGCGTACCGCTCGTTGTACTGCGCGCTGGTGAGGTAGTGGCGGTAGTGCGGTGACGCCGGATCGCTGACCGACGCGACGAACGCGTCGAGCCCGGCCTCGTCGTGCGGTCTGAGCGACAGCGCGACGTCGAGCGTGCGGCCGCCCGCCGTCGCACCGAGCCGGTGCGCGCCCGCCGGGGCCGCCCCGACGGCTCCCAGCGACGTTCTGGGATGTGGGTCGGCCGCCGCGGGTACGGCCGCGGCCAGCGCGGCCACGGTGGCCAGACAGGCCGCCGCCGCGGCCGTCCGCGCCGCTATCGGCAATCGTGACACGATGCCTCCAAGATGGGGGAGGGGAAACACCGCGCCAAGCTAGTGACCCGCGGGCCGCACAGGACCTCCCTCGTGGACGTTCCACGACGTTCACAGAATGCGCCGGTACGCAGGGTGAACGCGCAGGTGGGAGCGGGTGCGGTGGGCCGGTTGTCAACAGCGTTGAACGGGCCGTCAGTTCACTCCGCCCGACTCGGCGGGACCGGCGGCGCGAGGACCGCTCGGTCTGAGCTGTGGGGGACCAGGGGGACCAGGGGAAGCGGATATCGCTGTGAGCGGTCGGGCGGATCCGAGGCGGTGGGTGTTCATCGCTTCCTCGGGTGATGCGCACCGGAACGGAAGCAGACCGACTCGGCCGGGAGATGCTCGGCGCACGGAAATACGGCACAAGAACTATTCGGGATTCTTTCCGCCGCGCGAGGGCGTCGGCGGAAATTGCCGCGGCAGTGGCGATCGCATTTAACCGCCCTGTCGGCGGCTGTTCATTTACGGGTCACGGAAAACCCTTGGGGGTGGATAGCATGCGCAGGTTCCTGGAATGAAATCCCCTGGGGGGCTCGTACATGTCCACACTTTCCGTCATCGTCCCGTGCCACAACGTCGAGGCGTATGTCGCGGAAACGATGCGCAGTCTGGCCGCCAACGCGGACCCGGAGTTCGAGTTCCTGCTGATCGACGACTGCTCGACCGACCGCACCGGACAGATCATCGAGGACATGATCGGCAAGGTGCCGAACGCGCGCGTCATCCACCACGAGACCAACCAGGGAGTGGCGCAGGCCCGCAACACCGGACTCGACGAGGCGACCGGCGACCATGTGACGTTCCTGGACGGGGACGACTGGTACGCCCCCGGACATCTGCGCGCCCTGGTGGACGGCATGTCCCGGCTCGGATGCGACTTCGCCCGCACCGACCATGTGCTGGCCACCGGCCGGAAGCGGCAGATCCGGTACGCCCCGGCCCGGCTGCGGGACGTCGTGATGGACCCGCGCGACGGCATCGCGCCCGCGCACCTGTCCACGATGGTGGACTACCCCTTCGTCCCGTTCGGCATCTACAGCTCCCGGCTGTTCGCCGACGGCGAGGGGCGGTTCGAGACGCGGCTGCGCACCGCCGAGGACCGCCTGTGGGTATGGCGCCTGCATCTGCGCGCCCGCAGCTACGCGGCGCTCGACCTGCACGGAGCCTTCTACCGGCGGGGCGTCGGAACGTCGCTCACCCAGATCTCCGACACCCGCCAGCTGGACTTCATCCCCGCCTACGACACCGTCCTGCGCGAGCTGGCCGACGATCCCGAGGGGGACCGCTTCATACCGAAGGCGGTCCGCACCTACTGCGCGATGATCGCCTTCCACATGAACAAGTCCGACCAGTACGAGAGCCAGGTGGCCAGACAGCTCAAGGCCGAGTCGACGGCCGCGCTGCACCGGATGCCCCGGCAGGTCCTCGACGAGACCCTGGCGACCATGGACCCCGCCCGCGGCACGCTGCTGCGCCGACTGCGCGACACAGGGGAGTCCCGTCCGGACCGTGCCGCCGCCGTGGTGGTCCCGCCCCCGGTCCTGCGCGCGCCGCGCACCGCGGCCACCCCCGCCGACACGGGCGTCCCCGCCCCGGCCGGCCGCACCGACGGCACGACGCCGGTGCAGATCTTCCAGGCGTCCACGCTGTACGGCGCCGCCACGCTGGCCGCGGCCCTGGACGCCGGCCGGTTCGGACCCGCCGACCGGGCCCGGCGCGTGCTGCTGCTCACCAACAACGCGGCCGTCCCCGAAGTGGCGCCGCACATGAGCGACATGACGGGCTTTCAGGAGATCGCCGCCCGCTTCGACCAGGTGGAGGACTGGAACGAGGCCATCGCCCCGCACCACCCGGGCGGCTGGCAGCCGCGCCCGGACGACGTGCCGCTGTGGGAGCGGGTGCTGCGCACCCGGTGGCGGCTCGGCACCGGACCGGTGACGCTCGTGGTGGAGTCGATCCAGGTCAGCCCGGCCAGAAGCCTCGCCGCCGTGTTCGCGGGCGCCCCGGTGCACGTGTACGCCGACGGCCTGATGAGCTACGGCCCGACCCGCGACGAGCCGCCGCACTCCATCGCGGTACGGGTCCAGCGGCTGCTGCACCTGGACCTGGTGCCGGGCCTGCGCCCGCTGCTGCTCTCGGAGTTCGGTGTCGAGGCCGAACTCGTCCCGGACGACGCCTTCCGCGCGGTGCTGTCCGAGCTGTCCCGGGCCGCGTCCGGCGACGCCGAGGTCGCGCGGGCCGCCGAGGCCGCGCCGACCGCGCTGCTGCTCGGCCAGTACCTGGCCGCCCTGGACATCCTCACCGCCGAGGAGGAAGAGGACCTGCATGTGCGGATGCTGCGCGCCGCCGCCGAGGCCGGTCACCGGTCGGTCGCCTTCAAGCCGCACCCCACCGCGCCGGTCCGCTACGGCGAGGCCCTGCGGCGCGAGGCCGACAGGGCCGGAGTGCGCCTGACGGAACTCGGCGGGACACTGCTCGCCGAGGTCTTCTACGACCACCTCCCGCTGGAACTGGTGGTCGGCTGCTTCTCCACCGCGCTGCTCACCGCCGCGGTCTACCACGGCATCCCCACCGCCCGCGTCGGTACCGGGACGGTACTGCGGCGGCTCGCACCCTACGAGAACAGCAACCGCGTGCCGCTGGTGATCGTCGACCGCGTCGTCCCCGGTCTCGAAGCCGGTGCCGCTCCCCGGCCGCCCGAGGACCCGGCCACCCTCCAGCCGCTGCTGGAAGCGGTCGGGTACGGCATGCAGCCCGCCCGGTACCCCTGGCTGCGGCCGCGCGCCGTGCGCGTGCTGTCGCAGGCCGCGGAAGACGCGGGCGCGGTCCAGGAGGCGCCGTGCGCCGCGTACTTCGACACCGAGCGGCTGACCGAACTGGAACTGCCCGGCGGCCGCAAACGGCGCGCCCCGCTGCGGCAGGTACTCCCGCGCGGCCTGCGCGAGGCGGCGTCCCGGTCCTGACCACCCGTCCCGGCGGCGCCTGCCGTCCGTCCCCGGCAGGCGCCCGGACACCCCGAGGCTCCGCGACGGACGCTCCGCCTTCCGTGCACACGGACGTTCCGCCTTCCGTACGCGAGGGCCCGTACCAGATTCCCGAGGAGAGGAACCGTGTCCGTCACCGTCAGACCCTCGTCCGGCCGTCCGGCACCCGACGACGACCGCGAAACCGGATCCGGCGGGCGCGCCGGTCTCCCCGCCCGGCTCCGGGCA
The DNA here is from genome assembly GCF_053589675.1 of Streptomyces sp. NPDC003284. Classification (NCBI taxonomy): domain Bacteria; kingdom Bacillati; phylum Actinomycetota; class Actinomycetes; order Kitasatosporales; family Streptomycetaceae; genus Streptomyces; species Streptomyces sp. NPDC003284. The sequence goes on along the minus strand of NZ_JBSFSI010000017.1, from coordinate 69,540 downwards.
CTGGCCGACCGGTCGCGCGACAGCGTCCCGCTGCGCGCGGCCCTCGGCGCCGGTGTCCTGTCGTGCGTGGTGTTCTGCCTGGGGAATCTGCTCGCGGGCAGCTATCCGCTGGGCCCGCACAGCCGCAACGTCGTCGACATGGGCACCCAGTACGTGCCCTTCCACGCCTACTGGCGCACGGTGCTGCTCGGCGGCGCCGACGGCGACCTGTTCATGAACTGGGGCTCCGGTTACGGCTCGAACTTCCTCGGTGACGTCGGCACCTATCTGAGCAGCCCCTTCGACCTGATGGTGGTGCTGTTCCCGGCCGACCGCGTCGAGCTGGCCCTCTACTTCATCACCACGGCGAAGATCACCGCGGCCGGGGCGGCGATGGCGGTGCTCCTGCTGCGACTGCGCCGCGGCCCGTGGCCGGTGGCGGCGCTGCTGGGGTCGGCGTACGCGCTGTGCGGCTGGACGCTCGACAACGGCGCCTACGTACCGATGTGGCTGGACGGACTGCTCGCGTTCCCGCTGCTGTGCCTGGTCGGCGAGTGGGCGCGCGGCGCGCGGCGCCCCGTGCTGGGGCCGCTCGTCGTGGGGCTGGCCTGGGTGTCGAACTTCTACACCGCCTACATGGCCACCATCGGCGCCGCCGTCTTCCTGCTGGTCCGGCTGCTCACCGACGACAAGGACCGCCGTCGGCCGTCCGCCGTGCTGCACGCCGCCCGGAGCGTGCTGATCGGCGTCGGGCTCGCCGCCCCGCTGGTCCTGGTGATCTACTCGGCCACCAAGACCGCCCACCCCACTCCGCCGGTGACCTTCTCCCCGGCCGCCTGGCCGGACGTCTTCGCCCGGCTGCTGCCCGCCACCAGCAGCACGGAGTCACCCGCGCTGTACATCGGCACCCCGGCACTCGCGCTGGCGCTGGCCATGCCGTTCCACCGTGGTCTGGCGGCCCGGACACGGTTCGGCTGGCCGGCCGCGATCTGCCTCGTCGCGCTCTCGCTGCACTGGCGGCCCACCCACCTGCTCTGGCACGCGGGCGCCGAGCCCAACGGCGTCCCCGACCGCCAGGCGTTCGTGCTCTGCGGCCTGCTGCTGATCGCGGCCTGGCTGTCCACCGCGGACGGCCTGCCCCGGCCGGCCGCGCTCGCCGCGGGCCTGGCGGTCCTGGCCGCCCTCGCCCTGGCGGCACGGGGCACCTACGCCGTCGACCGGTGGTCGTACCCGGTGTTCGCCGTCGCCCTGCTCCTGGCCGTCCTCGCCGCGGGCGCCGCGCTCGTCGCACCCCGGCTGCGGGGAGGCGGCGCGGGAGCCCGGGTCCTGCCGGTGCTGGCCGTCGCCCTCCTGGTGACCGCCCAGGCGGGCGAGACGGCCGTGGCCGGGATGCGGGTCGCGCAACTGGAACTGCGGCACAGATCCTGGTCGCCACGGCTGGGCGGGCAGGAGCGGGCCGTGGCGGACGCCGTCGCCGACGCCGACGACTGGCCGCACTCGCGCACCGACCCCGGCGAGGACCCCGGACGCAACGACCCGATGGTCGTCGGCGGCCAGAGCGGCGGCTACTACAGCAGCCTGACCGCGCAGATCACCGAGGACACGCTGACCTCGCTGGGCTACGGCTACTTCGCCAAGGGCCGGCGCCTGGTCAGCCTGGACAACCCCGTGACCGACGCCCTGTTCTCCGTCGGTACGCGCATCCGCCTGGCCGGGGATCCGGCGGGAGGGCCCGGCCAGGTGCCGCGGGCCACCACCACCGCCGTACCGCCGCTGGTCACCGTCCGCCCCCGGTTGCGCCTGCCGGACGGCACCGCACGCTTCGGCGCCTCCGTCTTCGCCAACCAGGAGATGCTGCTCGGCGCCCGTGTCTACGATCCACCGGCCCCGACCACGAGGACCCGCACCGCAAAGGGCTCGGTCACGCTCACCACCACCTGCACGCCCGGCAGCCGGGCCTACCTCTCGGCGCTGACGTTCAACGGCACCGCGACCCTGGACGGCGGCCGGCCGGTGGCGTTCGCCGGAAAGCTGCCCGCCGTGCGGCCCCCGCTGCGGAGCATCGGGGTCGTACCGGCCTCCGGAAAGGTCCGGGTCGAACTGCGTCACACCGGATGGCTGGACCTGCCGGAGCAGCCGATCGGCTGTCTCGTCCCCGCCCGGCTGGAGCGGGCCGTGAAGCAGTTGAGCGCCACCGGTGCCACCCGTGTCCAGGTGGGCGGGCACTCCGTCACCGCCCGGATACCGGCCGGCAGCACCGGCACGGCGGTCCTCGCGATTCCGCGGATCAAGGGCTGGAGGTGCTCGGCCGGTGACGGCCCCGAGCGCCCCGCCGCCGCCTATCTCGGCCTGATCGCGGTGCCCCTGGACGGCACGGCCGGTTCCGTGCGCTGCGACTTCCGGCCGCCCGGCCTGCGCAAGGGCGCAGCGGTCGGAGCGGCCGCCCTGGCCGGACTCGTGGCGACCGCGCTCTGGTACCGGCGCACCCGCCGCAGGCAGGAGAGGCCCGCCCCGCCACCGGCGGTGTGACGCCGCCACCGGGTAGTTCGTCAGCGGGACCGTGTCAGCGGGACGTTGTCAGTGGGGCGTTGTCAGTGGGGTGTGCCAGAGTCTGCGCATGCTTGAGATCGTGGTGAAGACGGAGAACCAGGAGCGGCACCTCCGTGTGTCCGCCGGGGAACTGGCCGCGCTGGTGCGGCGCGTCGGCGGTGACGGCGACCGGTTCCTGGTCGTCCAGCGGATACCCGACCTGCCCGACGTCTTCGTCCAGGTCTGGCACGAGGCCGGTGGCGACTACACGCTGGAACACCGCGACGGCGCCGCCGACCGGCACTTCCAGGCCCTGACCGGCCGTCCCGAAGCCGTGTCGGCGGCGCTGACCGGCTGGGCCCGCCGACAGACCGGCTGGGACGCGGGACTGGAGTGGCGCCTGCTCGACATGGGACCCGCGCGGGACGTCCCGCCGCTCGCCCTCGGCGCGGACGAGCGCGCCGAACTGGAGCAGCGGGTCCGCGAGGTGCTGGTCGGCGGCTACGCCTCCCGCGAGGAACTGGCCGAGGTCGCCGAGGAGTACCTGGTCACCGAGGACCGACGGCCCCTCTCGCGCGAGCAGGCGCGGGAGCTGGCCGACCGGCTGTGGCGGGAACGCGTCGAGGAGCAGGCCCGCTGGCAGGGCGAGACCGACCCCGAGCGGCTCACCCGCGCCTTCACCGCGCTGGAGGCCGCCGGGATCACCGCCCGGGAGAACTTCACCTGCTGCCGCTCCTGCGGCAACGCGGAGATCGGCGCCGAGGCGGCGCCCGGCGCGCGCGGCTTCGTCTACTTCCACACCCAGTGCACCGACTCCGCCGCCGTCGGCCGCGGGCTGATGCTTCTGTACGGCGGCTTCGACGGCTCGGAGGAGACCACCGCGGCGGTCGGACACGAAGTGGTGGCCGCGCTCGACGCCGTCGGACTGACCACCGCCTGGGACGGCGATCCGGGCCGGGCCGTCCAGCTCACCGCGCTCGACTGGCGCCGACGCCTGGTGGGCTGACGGGCGCCGGTCGCCCGGCGCCGGGCGGCGTCGCAGTCACCGTGACCGTCAGCCCGAGTGCCCGGCGTCGTGCGGCAGCGGCGGCGGCGCTCCGCGCAGCCGCGCCGGATCGGTCCGGACCAGGGCGGCCGCCGTGTCCAGCCGTCGGCCGTGGCCGTACGCCTCGGTGAAACGCTCGTCGCCGAGTGCGGCCCGGCCGCGCTCGCTCAGCGCGCGGACCTGCGGGTCGGTGCGGTCATGGGCGCCGCGCAGCCGGGCGGCCGCGCCGAGCAGGACGGCGGCCTCGCGGTGGTTCCCGTGCAGCGCGGCGAGGCCGGCCACGGCCACCGCGACCGACGCCGCCATCGGCATGTCGCCGCTGCCGACCGCGGCGGTGTGCGCCCGCACCAACGCGTCCCGTGCGCCCGCCGCGTCACCGAGTTCGAGACAGAGCGCGCCCCGCACCGTCCCGGCCAGCGCCTGCCCCTGGTCGCCGTCGAACAGGACATGCGTGGACAGTCCGGCCTCGACCGACTCGACCAGCTCGCGCGCCCGGACCAGCTCGCCGGTCCGCGTCCGCAGCGCGGCTTCCCGCGCGTCGAGCAGGATCACCGTCTCGGGCGTCGACGAGCGCAGCGCGCGCTCCCGGGCCGCGGCGATCGTCTCGGCGGCTCGCGCGCTCTCACCGAGCCGCACCCGCAGATCGGCCAGGCGCAGATCGACGAAGATCTCGTCGCTGAGGCCGAGCGAACCGAACTCGCGGGCCAGCCGCTTGGCCTCGGTCACATCGGCCAGCGCGCCGTCGAGATCGCCGTCGTACTGCCGCACCAGCGCGCGCAACGGCAGTGCCCTGGCCAGGCCCCAGCGGTCGCCCGCCCGGGTGAAGCACTCCAGCGCGACGCGCAGATCACCCCGGGCCCGGTCCAGCCGGCCGTCGTTCTCGGCGAACTGGGCCCGGACCAGGCACGCCATACCGGCCGCCCACACATCGGGCCCCTCGACGAGCCGCTGGAGGACGCCCGGCGGTACCTCGGTGCCGGTGAGGGAGGCCAGCCAGACCGCGGTCAGCACCCCGCTCGGGCCCGGCAGCCGGGGATGGTCCAGCAACCGGCGGTTGAGTGCCCGCAGTCCGTCGCGCCGCTCCTCGAACCAGTCGTCGGCCGACGCGCCCCGGGTGGCGGAGATGTTGAGCGCGAGCAGCCCCTCGGCGATGTCGCGGGTCAGGCTCGGCCGTCCGGCGGGCAGCGCGACCGCCTCGCCGAGCCAGTGGGCGGCGTCACGGTGGCGGCCGAGCAGCTGCCAGTACCAGATCAGGTCCACCGCGAGGGCGAGCGCGCCGGTGTCGGCGCTGTCGCAGAGGTGGCGCAGGGCGGCGAGCACGTTGTCGTACTCGGCGTGCAGCGCGTGCAGCGCGGGGAGCTGGCCGGGACCGCGCAGCAGCGGGTCGTGGTGGGCGACCAGCGCGGCGAAGTGGCGGGCGGCCCGGTCCCGTACGCCGGGCAGCGCGCCCTGCTCGGCCAGGCGCTCCAGGCCGTACTCGCGGATGGTCTCCAGCATCCGGTGGCGGCCGGTGTCGGGTGCGAGGTGCAGCAGCGACCGGTCGACCAGGTCCGCGAGCAGTTCCGGGACGTCGGCGGCGGGCACCGCGGTGCCCTCGCAGAGCGCGGTGGCCGAGGCCGCCGTGACGCCGCCGGGCAGGACGGAGATCCGCTCCGCGACCGTGCGGGCGTCCGGGTCGAGCAGGTCCCAGCTCCAGGCGATGACCGCGCGCAGGGTGCGGTGCCGGGGGAGCGCGGTCCGGCTGCCGGTGGTGAGCAGGCGGAACCGGTCCGACAGCCCGGCGGCCAGGCCGGTCAGCGGGAGTGTGCGCAGGCGGGCCGCGGCCAGTTCGAGGGCGAGCGGCATGCCGTCCAGGCCGCGCACGACGCGCAGCACCTCGGCGAGGTTGTGCTCGTCGACACCGAATCCGGGCCGTACGGCCGCCGCCCGCTCGGTGAACAGGCGCACCGACGCCGTACGGCGGGCCCGGTCGAGCGCCGCGTCCGGCTCCGGCAGGGCGAGCGGGCCGAGCGGGACCAGCGCCTCGCCGTCGACCGCCAGCGGTTCCCGGCTCGTGGCCAGCACCCGCAGTGCGGCGCAGCGGGCCAGCAGGGCCGTGATCAGACGGGCCACGGCGTCGACCAGGTGCTCGCAGTTGTCCACCACGAGCAGGACCTCGTGTCCGCCCAACTGGTCGGCCAGTACGTCCACTTCGTCGGCCGGTGTGCCGCGCAGCCCGGCCGGGGCGTCGAAGAGCGCCGAGCCGCGCAGCCCGATCGAGGCCAGCAGCGCCGCGCCGGTCTTGGCGGGCTCGGTGACGGAGGCGAGGTCGATCAGCCGGACGCCGTCGCGGTACTCGTGCCGGTGGCGGCGGGCCGCCTCGACGGCCAGGCGCGTCTTGCCGGCCCCGCCGGGACCGAGCACCGTCACCAGGCGTCCGGCGGTGAGCAGCGCGTCGATCCGGGCGAGGTCGTCGTCCCGGCCGAGGAAACTGGTCAGCGGCGCGGGCAGGTTGTCCCGCCGGACCCGCGTGGCACCGGGGGCGGGCCGCTCGGCGCGCAGCAGACTCAGATGGCGTGCGCTCAGGGCGGCGCCGGGGTCGGTGCCGAGGGTGTCGGCCAACTGCTCGCGGACCCGCTCGTACAGGGCGAGGGCCTCGGCCCGGCGGCCCTGGGCGGCGAGCGCGTCCATGAGCAGCGCGGCGGCGTGCTCGTGGAGGGGGTGTTCGGCCAGCAGCGGGGCCAGCCGGGCGGCGGCCATGTCGGCGCTGCCGAGGGCCAGTTCGGCGTCGGCGAGGTCGGTGACGGCCTCGGCCGAGGCATGGGCCAGCCGGGCCGCGACGGGGGGTGCCACCGCCGAGACGGCCGGGGGTTCGGTGCCGGGGTGGTCGCCCCACAGCGCCACGGCCTCGCCGAGCACCGCCGCCGCGGACCGCGGATCGGCGGCGCGCAGCCGGTCGCGGCCCTCGGCGGCGAGCCGCTCGAACCGCAGCGCGTCCACGTCGGCCGGGTCCACGGCGAGCCGGTAGCCGCCCGCGTGCGGGGTGACGGCGTCGGCCGAACCGAGGGTCCGGCGCAGCCGCGAGACGAGGGCCTGGAGCGCGTGGGCCGGGTCCGTGGGCGGTTCCTCGGCCCAGATCGCCTCGATGAGGCCGCGCTGTCCGACCGGGTGCCCACCGGCGAGGGCCAGCCGTACGGCCAGGGCCCGCAACCGGGCGCCCGGTACCGGCAGGACGGTGTCGTCACGGGACACCTGGCAGGCGCCGAGCAGTGTGACCCGAAGCCGTGCACCCCCGTCCATTCCCCGATCCTCGCACACGGCTGACCGGGTCCGCTCACGGCGCGGGGGCGCTGCCTGCCCACGTGTCAGCGGCGTGTGCGCCCCGTGTGAGCGGCCCGCGCCAGTCTTGCCGGGACGCGGGGAGGCCGCGGAGGGACCGTGGCCCAGGCGTGCGGAAGCCGTGCGGGAAACGGCTTCGGGGAGGTGGTTGTCGTGCATGACGTGGTGATCGTGGGCGGTGGTCCGGTCGGGCTGTTCCTGGCCGGCGAACTCGGTCTCGCGGGCTGCTCGGTCCTGGTCCTGGAGCGGGAGCCGGCGCCCGGCTCGCCGTGGCGGGCCGAACCGCTCGGCATGCGGGGTCTGTCCGCCGGATCGGTCGAGGCGTTCTACCGCCGGGGGATGCTGCCCGCGCTCCGTGCGGCATCGGGCCCGAAGGACGGCCCGGGACCCGGCACGGACAGGAACGCGGGCACGCACATGAACGCGGACACGAACGCGGACACAGACACAGGCACGGACACGGACGCGGACGCGGACGAACCGTCCCCTCCGCGCGCGGTGGGCCATTTCGCGGGCATCGTGCTCGATCCGGCCCGGGTCGACCTCGCCGCCCTGCCGTACCGGCTGCCCGGCCCGGCCGGGGACGGCGTCATGACCTGTCTCGAAGCGGTCGAGGCGCTGCTGTCCGAGCGGGCGTCCCTGCTCGGTGCGGAGATCCGGCGCGGCGTCACCGTGGACGGCGTCGAACAGGACGACGAGCGCGTGGTCGCGCGAGCCGGCGGACAGGCGTACCCGGCGCGCTGGCTCGTCGGCTGCGACGGCGGACGCAGCACGGTGCGCGGACTCGCGGGCTTCGAATTCACCGGCTCAGCACCGCAGTTCACCGGCTACGTCATGCTCGCGGACATCGCCGAACCCGATCTGCTGAGCCCCGGGTTCCAGCAGACGCCGACCGGCATGTACCTCCGGATGCCCGCCGAGGGGCACATCGGCATGATGGACTTCGACGGCGGCGCCTTCGACCGCTCGCGGCAGCCGGCCCCCGGCCATCTCCAGTCCGTGCTGCGCCGCGTGTCCGGCACCGATGTGACGCTGAACGGCGTCTCGCTCGTCTCGACGTACACCGACCGGGCGATGCAGACGACGACCCACCGGCTCGGGCGCGTCCTGCTCGCCGGCGACGCGGCGCACATCCACTCACCCCTCGGCGGCCAGGGACTCAACCTCGGCATCGGCGACGCCATGAACCTCGGGTGGAAACTCGCGGCGACCGTGCACGGACACGCGCCCGACGGGCTCCTCGACACCTACACCCGCGAACGGCACCCCGTGGCCGCCGACGTGCTCGACCGCTCGCGCGCCCAGGTCGCGGCGATGCGGCCGGACGAGCACGGCCGCGCGCTGCGCGGGATGCTGGCCGACCTGCTCGCGACCCGCGACGGGACGACCCACATGTTCGGGAAGCTGTCCGGGACGTCGATCCGCTACGACCTCGGCGGCGACCACCCGCTGACCGGCCGCAGCGCCCCCGACCTCCGCCTCGACGACGGCACCCGCCTCGGCGAGCTGCTGCGGGACGGCCGAGGTGTCCTGCTCGACCTCAGCCCCGACCGCCGCCTGCGCGGCACGGCCACCGGCCGGCCGAGCCGACTGCGCTACGCGGCGGGCACGGCGAAGAACGACCTCGGCCTGGGCGCCTTGCTCGTCCGCCCGGACGGCTTCGTCGCCTGCGCGGGCGGCCGCGACGCCGACCTGCGACCGTTCGAGCAGGCCGCCGAGCGGTGGTTCGGCCGCTAGGAGAAGCGGCGGCCGCCCTGCGACGGCACCCCGCGAAGACCTGCCTCTCCCCCTCACCCGCATCTCGACCCGCATCTCGATCCGCATCTCAAGGAGCACACATGACGATCACCCTGCGCCCGGGAACCACCGTGATGTTCACCGGCGACTCCATCACCGACAGCGGACGGTCGGCGAGCGAGGACGGCCTCGGGTCCGGCTACCCCCTGCACATCGCGGGGCAGTGGGGCCTGCGGCACCCGGACCGGCCCGTGACCTGGCTGAACTCCGGGATCGGCGGCCACAAGGTGAGTGACCTGGAGGCCCGTTGGCAGACCGACGTGCTCGACGCCCGTCCCGACGTGGTGTCGGTCCTCGTCGGCATCAACGACGTCGGCTGGCACACCCTCGACCCGGAGGGCCACGTGATCCCCGTCGAGGACTTCGCGGCCGGCTACGACCGCCTGCTCGCGCCGCTGGCCGAGCGCGGCACCGGACTGATCCTCGTCGAACCCTTCCTCCTGCCCTACAGCGACAGCCTGGACATCGACGCCGAACACCACATCGGCCCGGACGAGTGGAAGCAGTGGCGCGCCGACCTGGACCCCAAGATCCAGGCCGTCCGCGACCTCGCCCACCGCCACGGCGCCCGACTGCTCGCCGCCGACGGCATGTTCGCCCAGCTCGCCGCGGTGACCGGCCCGGCGCACTGGGCCGCCGACGGCATCCACCCGACCCCGGCGGGCCACGCCGCCCTCACGGAGGCGTGGCTGCGGCTGGTCGCCTGACCTTCCGGACTCTTTCGAAAGACATGTTTCGAGCGTAGAGTCTCGAAACATGTCTTTCGAAACGGGCGCCACTCCCCGCGAACCCCGCGACCTCACCGAGCCGAAGGCCATGCGCGCCCTCGCCCATCCCACGCGCCTGGCCCTGCTCGAAGCGCTCGGCCGCCGCGAGCCGCTGACCGCGACCGAGGCCGCCCGGATGGTGGGCGAGTCCCCGACCAACTGCGCCTTCCATCTGCGTACGCTGGCGAAGTACGGCTTCGTCGAGGAAGCGGGAGGCGGCGCGGGGCGCAGCCGCCCCTGGCGGCGCACCCACATCGGCTTCCGCTTCGAGGACGCGGCCGACGCCGGCGACGCCGAGACCACGACCGCCGCCGCCGCGCTCGGCGCGGTGCTCTGGGAGTCGTGGCTGGAGCGGATCCGCAGGATCGGTGCGATGCGGGCCGGGTTCTCCGGGGACTGGAGCAGGATCACCAGCTCCGCCGACGCGGTCTTCCACCTCACCCCGGAGGAAGCCGAGTCCTTCCTGGAAGAGATGACCGCGCTTCTCCACCGCTACCGCGAGCGGCTCGACGATCCCTCGCTGCGCCCCGAAGGCGCCGTCCCGATGGAGCTGATCCAGTTCACGTTCCCCGCCGACGCCCTGCGCCCGCTGGAGGACTGACCGTGCGCGCCCTGCTCGTCCGCCGTGACATCCTGCTGCTCATGCTGGCCCGGCTGATCGACATGGCGGGGAGCAACGCCTTGTGGATCGCTCTCGGCGTCCGTGTCAAGGAACTCACCGGCAGCGACTCGGCCGCCGGTCTCACCTTCTTCGCCTTCGTCCTCGGCACCTTGGGCGCACCTCTGTGCGGTGCTCTGGTGGACCGGTCGCGCCGCGCGCCGCTGCTGATCGCCCTGAACCTGTTCTCGATGGCGCTGGTGCTGCCGTTGCTGCTGGTGCACGATCGCCACGGCATCTGGATCTGCTACGCCGTCATGGTCCTGTACGGACTGGCCAGCGGCACCTCCGGCTCGGCCATGACCGCGCTCACCCAGGCGCTGATCCCGCCCGAGCGCCTGGGTGATGCCAACGGCCTTCTCCAGACGCTGCTCCAGGGAGTACGCCTGATCGCGCCGCTCCTGGGGGCGGGTGTGCTGTCCGCGTCCGGTCTGGCGCCGCTGGTGGTGGGCGACGCCGTGACCTTCGCTCTCGTGGCCCTGCTGGTGGCCCTGATCCGCCTCCGGGAGAACGGGCCGCGACCCTCCGGGCCCGAGGCGGAAGGGCAGGGAGCCGGGGCCCGTCTCGCCGCCGGATTCCGGCACATCGTGGGGACTGCCGCCCTGCGCCGGTTCACCGTCGCCACGATGATCGCGGTCGTCGCCTTCGGGTTCTCGCAGTCGGTGCTCTTCGCGGTGGTCGACTCCGGGCTGGGCCGCCCGCCTGCCTTCGTCGGGGTGCTGGGGGCGACACAGGCCGCGGGTGCCGTGGTGGCCGGGGCGGGTGCCGCGATGCTCATGCGGCGCGCGGGGGAGACCCGGACGGTGGTGTTCGGTCTCGTCCTCTCCGCCGCCGGGTTCCTCCTGACCGCCGTCCCGGCTCTGCCCGCGGTCGTGCCCGGCACGGTGCTCATGGGGACGGGCCTGCCCTGGATCATCGCGGGCGGCACCACCCTCCTCCAACGGCGCACGCCCGCCCACCTGATGGGGCGGACCGACGCCGCGCTGGGCGTACTGATCGGTCTGCCGCAGACCGTGGCGATCGCCGTCGGAGCCGCTCTGGTCGCGCTCGTCGACTACCGCGTCATGCTCGTCCTGATGGCGGTGCTCACATCGGCCGCGGCGCTCTACCTGGCCACCCGTACCGCTCGCCGGGCGACCGGAGGACCACATCCCGACCCCGTCACGACGAGTCCCTGACGGGACCTCACCAAGCGTGCGCGCATGACCTCGCCGGTCGTCCGGGCGGCCCAGGTCCGCGCGCCCGCGAGCGCCGTGCCGCCGCCCCCCGGGAGCGCCGGGCCCGGTGGCCCGGCTCCGGCGGTCGGATCATGAGCTGCGGCAGCCTTCTTGGGTGAGCAGCCAGGCGCGGGCCGCGTCCAGGACGTCGTCACGGTCGCGGGCCACCGGACGGGGATCCTTGACGACCTCCTCGTCCGGCGGGATCGGCCCGTCGTACACGCGGCCGGCCCGGTCCGCCTCCCGGGCTCCGGTGAGGAGGAGCAGCGCGCCGTCGGGAAGGGGATACGACGCGTTCCCCGTCGGGAGGCCCTGGGTCGGTTCGCCGAAGAAGCGGGTGTGCGGGCGCCCGTGGAAGGCCACCACGACCGCCTCGCCCGCGCTGCGTGTCGCCCCTCCGGTCAGTACCGCGACCGGCGGCATGGTCTGGGCGAGGGGCTTCGCGGCGCCCCAGCCGGCCGAGGTGCCGTCCTGGTACGGGGAGCCGTTCTCGACCGACCACACGGACTTCTTCCCGTCGGCGTCCACGAAGGCGCCCACCGTGCCGTCGCCCAGGACCGGTCCGGCGACCGCGAGGACCGGCCACATCCCGCCGCCCGTCGCCCCTCTCAGATCCACCACCCAGCCGCAGACTCCCGCCCGGTCCGTCCTCGCCACGGCGTCGCGGCCCTGCCGCACATATGTGTCGTACGTCTTCTGGGCGCCGTCCACGCCGGGCAGGGCGAGATAGCCGACGCCGTGCCCGAGCGAACGGCCCCGGGGTATCTCGACGGGCGTCGCGGAGGGATCCAGTTGGTCCTTGGCCTGCGCCGGATCCCAGAACTGGCTGTGCCGGTCGCCCAGACGGCTCAACGCCACCTCGATCGCCTCGTAGGTGTCCGCCGGTCCGCGCGCGCCGTGTGCCTGTGCGAACGCGCTGCGGCGCAGGGCGGCCCAGTCGACCTGGTGACGGCGGAGCGAGTGCTCCTCCATGATGTCCAGCGCCTTCGACAGATACGTCCGCGCCGCGGGCGCCATGTCGCCTTCGGCCGAGTCACGCGCACCGCCGCCGGTGCACGCCGTCGCCGCCATGACGACCGCGAGCAGGACGGCCCACGCCGGTACCCGCGGTGAACGTCCTCGCCCCATTCCGTCCCCCCCTGATGCCCCGAACGACCCCATGACCGCACGGCCACACGGCCAGATGCCCGGGACGCACAGGTCCCGGTCCTGGAAGGCACCCTAACGCCGGTGATCGTCCGCCGTTCGAGCCTGTGGAGAACCGGCGTCCGGCGGTGGGAGCGCGGGCCGGAAGGCGGTGCGACTCCGGAAGCCGCACACCGGGGAAACCGCTACCGTTATGGCGTATGAGCAGACGGTTTCCGCTCTTCTTCTCCGCGATCCCGCGTCTCGTCTGCGCGGTGGTCGCCGGAGTGCTGATCGGGGCGGCGGTCGCCGTGCCGACGGACGCACCGCTCGGTGTGCTGGCGGGAATCACCGCGACGGAGACGTTCTTCGTGGTGACCGGGTGGATCGTGCTGTGGCCCATGGACGCCGAGGAGACTCATGTGCACGCACGGCGCGAGGACCTGCGGCCGGTCGCCGAGGAACTCGTCGTGGTCGCGGCGGCCGTGTGCGGTCTGGCGGGTATCGCGGTGCTGCTGCTCGGCAATTCCGATCCCGTGCACGCCGCGACCGCGCTCGGCGGTGTGTTCATGGCCTGGGCCGCGCTGCACCTCATGTACGCCACCCGCTACGCGTTCCTCTACTACCCGGAGTCCACCCGGGGGATCGACTTCAATTCCCCGCAGCCACCGGCGTACCGGGACTTCTTCTATTTCAGCTACAACCTCGGCATGACCTACCAGGTCTCCGACACCGGAGTGTCGAGCACGGCGATCCGGGCCATGGTGCTGCGGCACTGCCTGCTGTCGTACGTCTTCGGCACCAGCATTCTCGCCACGGCGATCAACCTCGTCGCGGGCATCGTCACGCGCTGAGCCCGCCGCGGCGGAGCGGGGCACGTCAGCTGTCCGGCACGGACCCGCGCGCCCGTTCGGTGTCACCGGTCCCACCGAGGAGCCGGGAACCATGTGACCGGTCTCCCGCACACCGTCCCCCGGCTCCCCGCTCGCGGCCGTGCCGCCCGGCTGCGACCATGGCCGTGGAGCGGACGCGCGGACGCACCCGCGCCGCCCCGGCCACCGGCGGCCACGACGCCAACGCTGTGATCGACCATGACGAGAACGCTGTGACGAAGACGCTGTGATGCTGAGATGCAGGCGCTGACCTGGGCCTACGACGGCTACGAACCGGAGCACGAGCGCCTCAGGGAGGCGCTGTGCACCCTCGGCAACGGCCGCTTCGCCACCCGCGGAGCGCTCCCGGAGTGCGCCGCGGACGCCGTGCACTACCCGGGCACCTATGTGGCCGGGTGCTACAACCGGCTCGTCTCCCGGGTGACGGGCCGCGAGGCCGGGCACATCGGGCACGTCGAGCACGTCGAGCACGTCGAGAACGAGGACATGGTCAACGTCCCCAACTGGCTGCCGCTGCGCTTCCGCCTGGCGGGCGGCTCCTGGCTGACCCCGGACACCGCCACGGTCCTCGACCACCGGCAGGTCCTCCGTCTCGACGCCGGGCTGCTGGAACGCCGTACCCGGTACGGGCTCGGGTCCGGGCGCTCGCTGACCGTGCGCCAGCAGCGCATCGTGCACATGGGGGACCCGTATCTCGCCGCCCTGCGCACCGAGTTCACCGCCGAGGGGTTCACGGCGGACGTCGAGATCGAGGCGGCCATCGACGGCGGTGTCACCAACGCGGGCGTACCCCGCTACCGGGACCTGGCCGGGCGGCACCTCACCCATGTGCACACCGGCACGGCGGCGCCGGACACCGTCTGGCTGCGCTGCCGCACCCGCACCTCGGACATCCGTATCGGCACGGCGACCCGGCTGGCCTGCGACGGGCCCGCCGCCCCGGTCCCCGGCCGGCACGAGCACCTGCGCGCGGTGCAGGAACTGCGGCTGCGGCTGGCGCCCGGCCGTACCGCCACCGTCGACAAGACCGCCGCGCTGCACACCTCCCGCGACCCGGCCATCGGCGACCCGGTGCACGCCGCCGTCGACCGGGTGCGCGCGGCACCCGGCTTCGCCGCGCTGCTGGAGGAACACCGCGCGGCCTGGGAGCAGGTGTGGCGCCGCGCCGACATCGACGTGCCCGCGGAGGCCGGACGCATTCTGCGCCTGCACCTCTTCCACGTCCTCCAGACCCTCTCCCCGCACACCGCCGACCTGGACGTCGGCGTGCCCGCCCGGGGGCTGCACGGCGAGGCCTACCGCGGCCATGTCTTCTGGGACGAACTGTTCGTACTGCCCTTCCTGAACCTGCACTTCCCCGAGGTCTCCCGGGCCCTGCTGCGCTACCGCCACCGGCGGCTCGGACCGGCCTGCGCGGCGGCGCGCGCGGTGGGCCGCCGCGGGGCGATGTACCCGTGGCAGAGCGGCAGCGACGGCCGGGAGGAGACCCAGCGCCTGCACCTCAACCCCCGTTCGGGGCGCTGGCTGCCCGACCACTCGCACCTCCAGCGGCATGTCGGCTCCGCCGTCGCCTACAACGTGTGGCAGTACGCCCAGGCCAGCGGGGACACCGAGTTCCTGCACACCGAGGGTGCCGAGACGCTGCTCCAGATCGCCCGGTTCTGGGCGGACTCGGCCACCTGGGACGCCCGGCTGGGACGGCACCGCATCCTCGGCGTGATGGGCCCCGACGAATACCACGACGCCTACCCGGACGCGGACCGGCCGGGCCTGGACGACAACGCCTACACCAATGTCACCGCCGCCTGGGTCCTCGCCCGCGCCCTGGACACCCTGCGCACCCTGCCCGAACCGCGCCGCCGCGAACTCCTCGCGCACCTGCGGATGGAGGACGGCGAGCCCGAGCGGTGGGAGGAGGTGTCCCGCACCCTGTACGTGCCCTTCCACGACGGCGTCATCAGCCAGTTCGAGGGGTACGCGGACCTCGCCGAACTCGACTGGGCCGGCTACCGCCGCCGCTACGGCGACATCCGCCGCCTGGACCGGATCCTGGAGGCCGAGGGCGACACCGCCAACCGCTACAAGGCGTCCAAGCAGGCCGACGCGCTGATGCTCGGCCATCTCTTCGCCCCCGCCGAACTGCGGTCCCTGTTCGGCAGGCTGGGGCACCGGCTCGACGAGGACCTGTGGACCCGTACCGTCGACTACTACCTGGCCCGCACCAGCCACGGCTCCACCCTCAGCGGTCTGGTGCACGGCTGGATCCTGGCCCGCGCCCGCCGCGCCGACGCGTGGGGGTTCGTCCGCGAGGCGCTGCGCGGAGACATCGCCGATGTGCAGGGCGGCACCACCGGCGAGGGCATCCACCTGGGCGCCATGGCGGGCACCCTGGACCTCGTGCAGCGCGGACTGACCGGCCTGGAGACCCGCGAGGACGCGCTGTGGCTCGACCCGGTCCCGCTGCCCGAGCTGTCCTCCTACGGTCTCACCCTGCGCTATCGGGGCCACTGGGGCGTACGGCTGCGGATGGAGCACGGCCGCATGGAGATCGCCGTGCCCCGTTCCGTCTGCGCCCCGATCGACGTACGCCTGCCCGACCGCGCCCTCGGCGTCGAACCGGGCGAGACCTGCCGCATCCTCCTGACCGACGACGACCGCTGAGACCGGTCCGCTGAGACCGGTCCGACGAGACCGGGCCCGCGAGGCCGGACCGGCGCGGGCCCTCAGGGGACAGCAGGCAGCGGACGAGGTCAGGCCCAGATCGCCTGGGCGAGCGCCGCCCCGGTGAAGGCCGCGCCGAGACCGCCGACGATGCTCGCGACCGCGTTGGCCGCGGCGAAGAAGCGCGCGCCCTCCTCCGCCAGCCGCAGGGTCTCGTACGACAGGGTCGAGTAGGTGGTGAGCGCCCCGCACAGTCCGGTGCCCAGCAGGAGCTGGACCTCGGAGGAGGCACCGCCCGCGAGGACCGCGCCGGTGATCAGGCCGAGGGTGAGGCAGCCGACCATGTTGACGGTGAAGGTGCCCCAGGGGAACACGGTGTCGTGCCGGGACTGCACCGCGCGGTCGGTCAGATAGCGCATCGGGGCGCCGACCACGGCGCCGAGCACGACGAGTAGCCAGTTCACGCGTTCTCCCCCTCGGAGCGGACGGCGGCCGCGGTGACGGTCGGGCCGGTCATCGCGTCCTCCACTCGATCACCCGGCGGGTCAGGTTCGCCGTGGTCCACACCGACGCCAGCGCCGCCAGCATGGTCGCGGCCAGGTAGACGAGACCCGTGGCGGCGCGGCCCTGGTCGACGAGGCGCTGGATGTCGACCGCGTAGGTGGAGAAGGTGGTGAAGCCGCCCAGCACGCCGGTGCCGAAGAACGGCCGGACGAGCCGGTGCGCGGCCCAGACATCGGTGATCAGCACCATGAAGACGCCGATGACACCGCAGCCGATCACGTTCACCAGGAACGTCGTCAGGGGAAACGTGCCGTCGGTCGTGGGCCACAGGAGTCCGGCGCCGTAACGGGCCATCGCGCCGATCGCGCCGCCCGCCGCGACCACCGCCACGACGGGTCCCTGCCCGGCGAACGGCTCGCGCCGCGGGGTGGGCCCGTGCAGTTCGACATCGGGGTCGATGGGTTCACCAAGCACCTGAGGTCGAGCCTCTTCCATACGCGGGTTCTCCTACTCGCACGGCGCCCGGCACGTCCCCGGGCACACTGAAGTCGCAAGCAGGGACCGTTGGCGGCGCCGTCGCCGCGGTTGGGTGCGGCGGGCCCCACCGCCGCGCGACGCACTCCGGGTGCGCCGCACGGCCAGCCTACCGTGTGCCCGGAGGGGCCGTGCGCGGGCCCGGGGCCAGGTCGAGCGTCCAGTTCTGCCCGACGAGGTCCCGGCCGAAGCTGTGATGGGGCTCCTCGTCGGCGAGCGTGAAACCGTACCCCTGGTAGATCCGGCGCGCGGACTCCAGCACGTCGTTGGTCCACAGCGTGACCCGCCGGTAGCCGGCCTCGCGGGCGAACTCCAGACAGGTCCCGACCAGGCGGCCGCCCGCGCCCAGCCCCCGGGCGGCCTCGGTGACGAGCAGGATGCGCAGCCGTGCCACCTCCGGTGTGTCACCGGCGACCAGGAAGACACAGCCCACCCGCTCCCCTTCGGCCTCGGCGATCCAGCCCGCCTCGCGGTCCGGGTCGTGCCCCGCCGCGTACGCGGCGACGATCCCGGCGACCAGGGCCTCGAAGTCGGTGTTCCAGCCGAACTGCCGGGCGTAGACCTCGCCGTGGACCATCACCGTCCAGCCCAGGTCGCCGGGACGGTCGGCGCGCCGCACGGTGATCCGCGGCCGGTCCCCGGGCCGCGCGATCACGGCCTCTCCGCGCTGCTCCGACATGGCGTGTCCCTCCGGTGGCTCCGTCGTCCGCGCCCGGCGGCAGGGCGGACCACCGCTTCCCGCCGGGCACTGACACGACTGTTTCAGTACCGCTAGGCTAGCCCCATGTCCCCGTCAGCGGCAGCCCCCTCCGCACGCCAGACCGAGCTGCTGGAGGCCGCCTACCGGTACGTCCTCGCACACGGTCTGGCAGACCTGTCGCTGCGCCCGCTGGCCACGGCCATCGGTTCCAGCCCCCGGGTCCTGCTGTTCCTCTTCGGCAGCAAGGACGGTCTCGTACGGGCCCTGCTGGCGCGCGCCCGCGCGGACGAACTGGCGATCCTGGACCCCCTGCGCGGCCCCGGCGGACCCATCGGCCTGACCGCGGCCACCGAGCGGGTCTGGGCCTGGCTCGCCGCCGCCGGGCACCGCCCGCTGCTGCGGCTGTGGGCCGAGGCGTACGCCCGCTCCCTGGTCGAGCCGGACGGGCCGTGGGCCGGGTTCGCCCGCGCCACCGTCGAGGACTGGCTCGCGGTGCTCGCCGCCTGCCAGCCGCCCGCCGAGCGGGACACCGGGCCCGGCACCACCCGCAGGACCCTGGCGCTCGCGGTGCTCCGCGGTGCCCTGCTCGATCTCCTCGCCACCGACGACGAGCCCCGCGCGAGCGCCGCCGTCCGCCATCACCTGGCCCTGCTCGACGGCTGACGCGGCACCGGGCGGGCCACCCCTGCCGGATGGACCGGGGCTCCTGCTGCCCGGCACACGGTTTACCTCCGCGCACACGGGCTACGCGGCCCGGGACAAATCCACCACGAGCCCCGCGGACCCGCCACGAGCCCCGCGGACCCACCGCGACACGGCCGCGAACCGGCCGTGAGCGTGCCGAAGCGCAGGCGGCGGCCGGGGGCGGAGGAGACAGGTGCCATGAGCCAGAACGACCCGGAACGCGGGAGGGAGCCGGTGCCGCGTGCGCGCTCCGGCGCGTTCGGCCGCAGACACCCCCGGACCGGCACCGAGCCGATGACCGCGCAGAGCCCCCTGGGACTGCGGCTGCTTCTCTCGGGGGTCTTCCTGCCGCTGTTCGCCGGGGCCGCCGCCTTCTTCGCGGTATGGGCGGCACAGGCCGTGCCGGGCGAGAACCCGGCCCGCGGCCCGCTCGTCATCGCCGCCGCCGTCTGCGCGGTGCTCGCGCTGCTGGCCGCGGCCGACGTGGCGGTCGTCGTCCGCCGGCTGCGGCGCGAACGGGGCGCGGTGCCGTCCGGACGCTGAGGCGGCTCCCGGGCGCGCGCCCGGGAGCAGGGCCCCGGCACGGGAGGACGGCGGCGGCCCGCGCGCGACGGCGCGGACCCGGTGCGGGACGGTGGTCCCGCACCGGCGGCGCGCCTACAGGTACTGCTTCAGCTCCCGCCGCGCCAGCGAGCGCTGGTGCACCTCGTCGGGACCGTCGGCGAGCATCAGGGTGCGCGCGCCCGCGTACAGCTCGGCCAGCGGGAAGTCCTGGCTGACCCCGCCCGCGCCGTGGAGCTGGATCGCCCGGTCCAGGATGCCGACCACCGCGCGCGGGGTGGCGATCTTGATGGCCTGGATCTCGGTGTGGGCGCCCTTGTTGCCGACCGTGTCCATCAGCCAGGCCGTCTTCAGCACCAGCAGCCGCAACTGCTCGACCTGGACCCGGGCGTCCGCGATCCAGTTCTGCACCACGCCCTGCTGGGCCAGCGCCTTGCCGAACGCCGTACGGGAGACCGCCCGGCGGCACATCAGCTCGATGGCGCGCTCGGCCATGCCGATCAGCCGCATGCAGTGGTGGATCCGGCCCGGACCCAGCCGGGCCTGGGCGATGGCGAAGCCGCCGCCCTCCTCGCCGACGAGGTTCGACACCGGGACGCGCGCGTGGTCGAAGACCACCTCGGCGTGCCCGCCGTGGTAGTGGTCCTCGTACCCGAAGACCTGCATGGCCCGCCGCACGGTGACGCCCGGTGTGTCGCGCGGCACCAGCACCATGGACTGCTGGCGGCGCACGTCCGCGCCGTCCGGGTCCGTCTTGCCCATCACGATGAAGATCTTGCAGTCGGGGTGCATCGCCCCGGAGATGTACCACTTGCGGCCGGTGATCACGTACTCGTCCGAGCCGTCGTCCGCCCGCTCGATGTGCGTGGTGATGTTGGTGGCGTCCGAGGAGGCCACCTCCGGCTCGGTCATCGCGAACGCCGAGCGGATCTCGCCCGCCAGCAGCGGCTGGAGCCACTGCTTCCGCTGCCGTTCGTCGCCGAACTGCGCGAGCACCTCCATGTTGCCCGTGTCCGGCGCGGCGCAGTTGGTCGCGGTGGGCGCCAGTTGCGGCGAGCGGCCGGTGATCTCGGCCAGCGGGGCGTACTGGAGGTTGGTCAGACCGGCGCCGTGCTCGGCGTCCGGCAGGAACAGGTTCCACAGGCCCTGCCGCCGCGCCTCGGCCTTCAGCTCCTCCACCACCGGGGGGTTCTCCCACGGCGAGGCGAGGCGGGCGCGCTGCTCGTGCGCGGTCTCCTCGGCCGGGTACACGTACTCGTCCATGAAGGCGAGGAGCCGGGCGCGCAGTTCCTCGGTGCGCGCGTCGAACGCGAAGTCCATGGGGATCAGCCCTCCTGGAGGCCCTGGGGGCCGTCGTGCAACGTGGTCAGGCCGTGCTGGATGAAGACGGGGACGAGGTCGCCGATGCGGTCGAAGCCGCCGCCGACCGTCCGGCCGAGCGTGTACCGGTAGTGGATGCCCTCCAGGATCACCGCGAGCTTGAACCAGGCGAACGCGGTGTACCAGGAGACGGCGGTCACATCGCGTCCCGAGCGCGCGGCGTACCGCGCGATCAGCTCGGCGGGCGAGGGGTGGCCCGGCGCCTCGGCGGTGGTGGACACGGGGGAGTCCGGCATGCCCAGCGGAGTGCAGTACATGACCAGCAGGCCCAGGTCGGTGAGCGGGTCGCCGAGCGTGGACATCTCCCAGTCGAGGACGGCCCGGATCCGGTCGTCCGGCCCGATCAGCGCGTTGTCCAGGCGGTAGTCGCCGTGCACCACGGTAGGCGCGGGGGAGGCGGGCAGCTCGCGTCCGAGGGCGGCGTGCAGCTCGTCGATGCCGGGCAGGTCGCGGTCGCGGGAGGCGTCGAGCTGCTTGCCCCAGCGGCGCAGCTGCCGGTCCAGGAAGCCCTCCGGCCGCCCGAAGTCGGCGAGGCCCACCTCGGCGGGGTCTACCGCGTGCAGCGCGACGAGCGTGTCGACCAGGGACAGCACCGCGTCACGGGTGCGCTCCGGGCCGAGCGGGGCGAGCTGGCCGGCCGTGCGGTACGGGGTGCCCTCGACGAACTCCATCACATAGAACGGCGCGCCCAGCACCTCCTCGTCCTCGCACAGCAGCACGGTGCCCGGCACCGGCACGTCCGTCGGCCGCAGCGCGCTGATCACCCGGTGCTCGCGCCGCATGTCGTGCGCGGTGGCCAGCACATGCCCGAGCGGCGGGCGCCGTACGACCCAGCGGCCGGTGCCGTCGGAGACGGTGTACGTCAGGTTGGACCGGCCGCCCTCGATCAGCCGGCCGGTCAGGGGGCCCCGTACCAGGCCGGGGCGCTCGCGGTCGAGCAGGTCGCGCAGCCGGTCGAGATCGAGTCCGGGCGGGTGGTCGGGGCTCATCCAGCGCTCCTGGGGGCGGGGTCGGCATCGGATCCCGACCATCATGCTGACTAGTCGGTATGTAGTCCAGACCACATCCGGGGAAAGTGATCGGCGTCTCGGGACGGGGGCTGCGGAAGCCGACGAGGACCGCCGCCGCTGGGCAGCGGCGGCGGTCCTGGGCAGGCGGCGCGTCGGTCAGTTCGTGCCGATGTGGTCGTACGGGCCGGGTGCGGGGTCCTGGCCCGGGACCCCGGGCCGGTGGCCGAACGGCTGCCCCGCCCCCGGACCGGGGCGCTCGTCGGGCTCGTACGGGGAGGACGGCCGCGGCCGGGCGGCGCGGCGCGGGCGGACGGGCCACCACAGGGAGCGGCCGAGCAGCGCGGCGAGCGCCGGGACCAGCGCGATCGACAGGACGAACGCCGACAGCAGGATGCCGAGGGCCGTCGCGAAGCCGATCTGCTGGGTGCCCGCGTCCGGGTTCACCGCGAGGCTGCCGAAGGAACCGGCCAGCACCAGCCCCGCGGTGGCCACGGCCGGAGCCGTGTGCCGCACGGCGCGGGCCACCGCCGCACGGGCCGGTCCGGGCCGCTCCATCTCCTCCCGTACGCGGTCGCTGATGAGGATGTTGTAGTCGGTGCCCAGCGCCACCACGAACAGGAAGAGCACCAGCGGCAGGGTGAAGGCGACACCGGGCTCGCCGCGCAGATGCTGGAACACCAGGGTCGAGGCGCCGAGCGTGGCGGCGAAGCCGAGCCCGACGGAGATCATCAGCACCGCGGGCGCCAGCACGCTGCGCAGCAGGACGAGCAGGATCAGTGCGATGAGCGCGGCGGCCACGGGGAAGACCAGTTCGAGGTCCTCGGAGACGGCGGTGGAGATGTCCGCGAAGATCGCCGCGGTGCCACCGACATGGGCCTCGGCGCCCGCGGGCGTGTGCGCGGCGACGGCCGCCCGCACCGGGCCGGACACCAGGTCGCGCGCCTTCTGGCTCTGCGGGTCGGCGGTCAGGTAGAGGCTGATCCGGGCCGCGTCGCCGCTCTTGTCATAGACGGCGGGGCTCACCTGGCCCACCCCCTCGGTGCGGCCGAGCGCCGTGGCCAGGGCGTCCACGCCGCGCCGGTCGAGGGCGCCGCCGTCCCTGGTGACGTAGACGTCGGTCGGGTCGGACACGCCCGCGGGCAGGGCGCGGGAGATCTCGGCCGCGGTGGCGGCGGCCGGGGTGTCACCGCCGCCGCTGCCGGTGCCGTAGTCCATCTTCATGCCGATCGTCCCGGCGGCCAGTGCGCCCAGCAGGACGACGGCACCGGCCGCGACGGCCAGCGGGCGGCGGGCGACGGCGGCGCCGAAGCGCCCGGCCGTGCCCTCGCGCGGCGCGCGCTTCAGGGCGCGCGAGGGCCAGAACATCTTCCGGCCGGTGACCGCCAGCAGGGCGGGCATGAAGGTCAGGCTGGCCAGCAGCATCACCAGGACGGAGATCGCGATGGCCGGGCCCAGCACCCGGAACTGCCCGAAGCTCGCGATGCCCAGGGTGGCGAAGGCGGCCACGATGGTCAGCGCGGCCGAGGTGATCGCGGAACCCACCCGGCCCGTGACCTCGCCCGCGATCTCGCGCGGCGCACGGTCCGGCTGGGCGCGCAGCCGTTCACGGAAGCGGAACAGCAGGAACAGGAAGTAGTCGATGCCGATGCCCAGCAGCACCACGCTGATCAGCTGTGGTGTGCTCGGGTCCAGCCGGATCCCGCTGAGCAGGGCCGCGCCGACCACGGCACCCGAGGCGGCCCCGCCGACGATGGCGACCGCCAGCAGCGGCAGCAGCGCCGCGAAGACACTGCGGAACACCAGGACGTTCAGCAGCACGATCAGCGCGACGGTGAGCACGCCGGCCACCGTGCTCGTCGTCTTCTCCGCGTCCTGGCTGTCGACGGTGTCGGCCAGTCCGCCGGTGAATCCGGTGCGCAGCCCGTCCTGCGCGTACCGGCCGGAAGCGCTCTTCCGGAATTCCTTGAAGACATTCTGAAGACCCGGGTCGGTCGAATTTCCGGAGAGTCCGACCGAGAAGAGCACGAAAGTACGGTGCGGTGCGACCGTACCCGGGGCGATCTTCGGCGTCTGCGAATAGTCCTTCGCCAGGAAAGGCGGCGCGTCCTCCGATTCCGGCATGGCCACCCGCTGCCTGCCGAGCGCCGCGGCCACCGCCTCGGCGTGCCGCTGGTCGGCCGCCCCGAGCGGCTTGCCGTCGTCCCGCTTGACCAGCATGATCACGGAGTTGGCGTCCGGTTTGATCCCGAACTTGTCCTCGGCGATGTGCAGGGCCGCCGCCGAGTCGTACTTGTCGGGCAGGAAGTCACCCAGCTGACTCTCGGTGACGCGGTACATCAGAGCCTGACCCACCATGGTCAGTCCTATTCCCAGCAGTACCCATAGGGTGATGACTTTCCATGGATTTCTCGTGGAGAATCCGGTCAGGGCGCGAATCACGGGGGCTCCCGTTCGGGACGTTCTCGGACAGTGCCCTTCCAGCGAATCACCGGAATGTGCGGAGATCGTCCGAGCGCGGGATGAGAAGCGGCAGGGGGCCCCGGGACCGCCCGGGTGCCGGACCAGGACCCTGGTCCCGGTCCGGTCTCGGCCGCAGGTCGGAGCCCGGCGGCGCGGCCCGCTGCGACAATGGGCGAGCGGGGGACAGCAGACACCGGTGCCCGCGGGCACCGGGCGACCACGGCGCGGAGCAGCGCGGAGAGGACCACCATGGTGACGCGCCGCAGCATCGCGCCGAACCGCCGCGGCCTGCGCGGACGCCTGTTCCCGCCGGGCACCGACGCCCTGCCGTGGACCCGCAACGACGCGTTGCTGACCGTCGGCGCCGCCGCCGTCGACATCGTCGGATACACCGCGTTCCCGCAGCTCACCGGCATACCGGTGTCGGGGGTCGGCGTCCTCCTGCTGACGCTGTCCGCGCTGCCGCTGCTGGTGCGGCGGCTGTTCCCGCTGACCGTCATGACGGCCGTCCTGGTCCTCGGCGCGGCGCTGAACCTGTCGGTGCCGATGGAGCAGCACTTCGGCGCCACCCTGGCGGTCGCCCTCTACACGGCCGCCCGCACCGGCCGCCCCTGGGCGACGGCCGCCGCGGCCGCCGGGGCCGTCGGCATCACCCTGCTCACCCCCGGCATCGCCGCCCCGGGCGGCGTCCTGAACCTGACCAGTGCCTGTGTGGCCGCCGTGCTCATCGTCGGCGCCGCTCTGGTGGTCAACCGCTGGCAGCGCGAGACGGAGGCCAACCGGCGCCTGCTCGCCGACCGGGCGGTGGCCGAGGAACGCCGCCGTATCGCCCGGGAGCTGCACGACATCGTCGCCCACCGCATCACCACCATGCAGCTGATGGCGGGCGGCGCCCGCGCCAACCTCGACCACGACACCGGTGTCGTCCGCGAGGCCCTGATCACCCTGGAGGAGTCGGGACGGCTCGCGCTGCGCGAGATGCGCCAGCTCCTGGACGTGCTGCGGGCCGACGAGGACACCGCGACCGGCCCCGACGGCACCCCGGAGGCGCCGCAGCCCGGCCTCGACGACCTGGACCGTCTGATCAAGGAGTCCCGGCAGGCCGGGCAGCCCGCCGTGCTGACCGTGGACGGCGATCCGGCGCCGCTGCCCCAGGTGGTCGGCCTCACCCTCTACCGGATCGTCCAGGAGGCGCTGACCAACGCCCGCAAGCACGCCGGGCCCGCCGTACCGGTGGAGGTCCGCCTGACCTGCCTGCCCGGGAGCGTGCGCGTGACCGTCACCGACCGGGCCGAGGCGGAGTCCGCCGAGCCCGCCCCGGCGCCCGGTCCCGGCAGCGGATACGGTCTGATCGGCATGCGTGAACGGGTCGCCCTGCACGGCGGCACACTGGAGTCCGGCCCGCTGCCCGAGGGCGGCTTCCGGGTCGCGGCGAGCCTGCCGCTGGAGGCGCCGGCGGGCGCGGACGAGGAGAGCTGACGGGTGAGCGAGACCGACGCCGTGGACGGGGCCGTGCGCGGCACCGCCGAGGACGCCGCGCGGGACGCGGGGGAGCGGGCGGTGCGGGTGCTGATCGCCGACGACCAGCCGCTGGTGCGCCGCGGTCTGGCGCTGATCCTCGGGCCCGCCCCGGACATCACCGTGGTCGCCGAGGCCGAGAACGGCGAGCAGGCGCTCGTGCTGGCCGGGAAGCACCGCCCCGACGTCGTGGTCATGGACATCCGGATGCCCGTCCTCGACGGGGTGGCCGCCACCGAGCGGCTCGTCCGGGACCTGCCCGAGTGCCGGGTGCTCGCCCTCAGCACCTTCGACATGGACGAGTACGTGGTCGCCGCCCTGCGCGCCGGCGCGTACGGCTTCCTGCCCAAGGACAGCTCACCCGAGGAACTGGTGGCCGCGATCCGCACCGTCCGCACGGGGGAGGCCGTCGTCGCGCCCCGGCTGCTGACCCGGCTCATCCGCGCCTACGTCAGGACCGGGCGGGCGGCGCCGCAGGGCCGGGAGCGGCCCGCCGCCGAGGGCACCGCGGCGCTCACCCCGCGCGAGGTGGAGGTCTGGCGGCTGCTGGCCACCGGCCTGGACAACACCGAGATCGCGCAGACCCTGGAGATCAGCGTCTCCACCGTCAAGAACTACATCACCAGCATCTTCGACAAACTCGCCGTCCGGGACCGGGCGCAGGCGGTCATCGCCGCCTACGAGTCGGGCCTGGTCGCGGCCGGGCAGCAGGCGGGACAGGACTGACGGGACCGACGGGACCGGCAGAACCGACAGGACCGACAGGACCGACAGGACCGACAAGGACGGAGCGGAGCGGGCGGTCCACGCGGGCCCGGCGCAGTCGTCCGCCGGGCCCGCGCGGGCCGCGCGCACCGGGGCTACGGCTTGCGGCGCCCGTCCGGAGTGCGGGGCACCGGCTCCGCGTCGCGGGTGGCGGTGGTCAGCCCCTCGGGGGCGGTCTTCGCCTTGGGATCGAGCACCTGGTCGCCGTAGAGATCCTCCAGCCAGGTCGACTGGTAGATCGTGTCGAGATAGCGTTCGCCGAGGTCGGGGGCGATGGCCACCGCCGTCAGGTCGCGCTCGTCGTGCTCGGCCAGCCAGGACATGGCCCCGCTGACCACCGTGCCGGTGGAGCCGCCGAACAGGAACCCGCGCCGGGCCAGCCGGTGGCAGGCGCGGATCGTGTCCGCCTCCTCCACCCGGATCACCTCGTCGACGAAGGACTCGTCCAGCAGCGGGGGACGCATGCTCATGCCGAGACCGGGGATCATCCGGCGGCCCGGCGCACCGCCGAAGGCCACCGAGCCGACGGTGTCCACCGCGACGATCCGCACCGGCCGGTGCCACTCGCGGAAGTAGCGCGCGCACCCCATCAGCGTCCCGGTCGTGCCCGCGCCCACGAACAGCACGTCCAGCCGCGGGAACTGACGGGCGATCTCCGGTGCCGTACGGCGGTAGTGCGCACCCCAGTTGCCGGGGTTCGTGTACTGGCTGAGCCACACGTACCGCTGGTCGGAGGCGCACAGGGCGCGCACGTAGTCGATCCGGGCGCCCAGGAACCCGCCGTTGGCGTCCAGGTCGGCGATGACATGGACCTCGCTGCCCAGCGCCTCCATCAGCAGCCTGGTCGACAGATTGCAGCGGGAGTCGGTGACGCACAGGAACCGGTAGCCCTTGCTGGCCGCGATCATGCTGAGCGCGACACCCAGGTTGCCGGACGAGGACTCGATCAGGACCGAGTCCTTGCTCAGCAGCCCGTCCTGCTCCGCGGCCTCCACCATCTCGACCGCGGCCTTCAGCTTGATCGAGCCCGCGAAGTTGAAGCCCTCGCACTTCAGGAAGAGCGAGCGCCCGAAGATCGGCCGGAGGTCGACGTAGAGCTGGCCTTCGTTGAAAGCGTGGGGAGCGGTAATGACGGGCACGCTAACCTCCTGATGCCTGGGCCGGGGGACGGGACGATCAGCGATCAGCCGTACCGGCGCAGCTCGTGGAAGAAGTCGTCGACGACATGCAGATTCCCGGCCCGAGCCACCTCGTCGTGGACGTAACCGCCGACGGCGAGGTCGAGGACACCGAGACCGAACGGGGAGAAGACCACGGTCCGGTCGCCCGGCGGCTCCACCCGGCCGGTCAGCACGTCGTCGAGCGTGCCGTCCAGGAAGTCCCGCCCACCGGTGAGCTGTTCGGCCAGATGCGGCGAGGTGTCCGCCTTCAGGCAGTGCTCGACGTCGTCGACGAAGTTGGCCGCCTCCAGCAGGATCCGGGGATCCAGGTCGCGCAGCGACACATGCAGGACCACCGGATGGTGCGCGAACCAGGACGGGTCGGTGACATGCGGTTCGCCCGCCACGGTCGCGAAGACCACCAGGTCGCTGGAGCGGATCAGCTCCTCCGCGCTGTCGTGCACGGTGATCCGCGCGTCCCGCCCGCCCGGCGCGTCCGCCGCGGCCTGGCGCAGATAGCCGCAGAAGCCCGCCGCGCTGTCGGCCGACACGTCGTACACGCCGACCGTGTCGAAGCTCCAGCCGGTGCCCGCGAGGAAGGTGTGGATGTACCGGGCGATCAGTCCGGTGCCGAAGAAACCGACCCGGGCGGGCCGGGGCCTGGTGCGGGTGAGCCGGTCCGCGGCCAGCGCCGCCGAGGCCGCCGTCCGGGTGGCGCTGATGATGGAGCTCTCCAGGCACGCGAACGGATAGCCCGTGTCGTGGTCGTTGAGGATCAGCACCGCCGACGCCCGGGGCACCCCGGCCGCGACGTTCTCCGGGAAGCTGGAGATCCACTTCAGGCCGTCCACCCGCACCCGCCCGCCGACCGAGGCGGGCAGCGCGATGATCCGGGAGGAGGGCCGGTCCGGGAAGCGCAGGAAGTACGACGGCGGGTTGACCGTCTGCCCTTCGCCGTGCAGCCGGTAGGTGGCCTCGACCAGGTCCGTGATCTCCTGCTCGCGGCCCTGGAGTGCCTGCCGCACCTGGGCGCCGGAGATCACGGCGAAGGACGGCACACGGCCCGGCCGGGCGGTGGGGGAGTCGGTGGCGGGGGACGTCACGGAGGTCATCGCCGTGTTCCTTCCGGGGTCGGGGCGCCGTCGGCCAGCAGCCGCGGCTCGGCCATCGCCACCAGCACCTGCCGCTCGCCGGTGAACGGCTCCCGGCTGTGCGCGGTGCGGATGTTGTCGACGAGCAGCAGATCGCCGGCCTGCCACGGCTCGCGGCGGGTGTGCTCCTCGTAGACGGCGTTGAGCGTCTGGACGACGTCCTCGCCGATCGGACTTCCGTCGCCGTAGCGGGTGTTGAACGGCAGCCCGTCGGCGCCGTACTCGTCGACCAGGTACTCGCGCACCTCCGGCGCGAGTGTCCACTCGTTGAGGAACGCGATCTGGTTGAACCAGCAGCGGCGGCCGGTGAC
The DNA here is from genome assembly GCF_053589675.1 of Streptomyces sp. NPDC003284. NCBI lineage: Bacteria > Bacillati > Actinomycetota > Actinomycetes > Kitasatosporales > Streptomycetaceae > Streptomyces > Streptomyces sp. NPDC003284. Next base: position 40,813 of record NZ_JBSFSI010000017.1, on the reverse strand, counting down.
CGGATGCCGTACGACGGCGCTGCGGCGCTGCCGGGTGCGCAGCGAGCCGTCGTCGCGCCACTCGAACTCGATGGCGTGGGCGCGGCAGTAGTTCTCCACGGTCTCGCGGTCCTCGGTGCCGAACGACTCGGCGAGCGAGGCCCCGATCTCGTCGTTGTAGCTGCGGGTGAGGAGCCAGCCCTCGCGCTCGAACCGCTCGGTCAGCGCGGCGGGCAGCGCCCGCAGCACCTCCTCGGCGTCCGCCACCGCGGTCGCCCCGCCCCGGTCGGGCGCGGCGAGGCAGGCGAACAGCATCAGCGAGGGGACCCGCTGCGCGTAGCTCAGCTCGTGGTGCATGCACATCGGCTGGTTGTCCGGCCAGGCGGTGGACGAGTACAGCCCGCCCCCGTAGGACTGCCGGGGGGCGAACGCCTCGCGTTCCGCCATGGGTTCACCGGCCAGCGCGGTGAACACCGCCCGGACCCGCTCCGGTTCCCCGAGCGCCAGGCCCCGCACCACGAGCGCGCCGTGCTCGGTGACCTGCGCGCGCACGGCCTCGCGGTACGCGGACGCCCAGGCGGCCGGGTCGGCCGGCGGCTCCACGCGCAGGACCGGCGGCCGGTCCGGCCGCGACTCCACCTCCAGCAGTGACGCCGGGGACGAGAACGACATCTCGGTTTCCTTTCGTCGGGCTGGTGCCGGGATCAGGAGGACGCCAGCAGTTCGGCGGCGCCCAGGACGGCCCGCGCCGCCGCGTCCGGCCGGGTGCGCGGGAAGTAGTGGCCCCCGTCGGGGAGTTCGTGCAGGTCGACCAGGTCGGCCAGGAACATCCAGTCCCGGTGGCGTTCGGCGGGCCCGGCGGTGTGCGGGTCGTCGGCGGCGAGGACCACGGTCACCGGCACGGCCAGCCGCGCCGCCCGCGGGGAGTCGAGCGCGGCGGCGAAGTAGCGGTGCGCCGCGACGCAGTCGTGCCGGTAGGCGGCGCCGATGTGCTCGGCGTGGTCCGCGTCGAGTTCGCCCAGCTCGGAGTAGCCGCCGTCCGCGCTCAGGTGCGCGGCGATCTCGGCGTTGCTCCGCCCGGACAGCTCCTCGACGGCGGCCCTGCGGGCGGCGGCGGTGCCCGGCAACTGCGCGCCCAGGAACACCCGCACCACCTCCACCGTGCCGTCCTCGTGCAGCAGCCGCGCCGTCTCGACGGCCAGGGCCGCCCCGGAGGAGTGGCCCCACAGCATGACCCGGCGCGTGCCGCGCCCGCGGATCTCCGCCGCCACCTGCCCGGCGACCTCCTCCAGCGGGGCGAACGGCTCGTCGGCGGCGGCCAGGTCGTGGCCGGGCAGCTCGACCGCGTACACCGCGGGACCGCGGCCCGCCAGCGCGCTCGCCAGCGGCCGGAAGTTCACCGCGTTGCCGCCCGCGTAGGGGAAGCAGACCAGCGCGCACGCGTCGGTGTCACCGGCCGCCGACAGCGGTTGCAGCAGCTCCGTGCGCCGCTGCCCGGCGCCGTCCAGCAGCGCGGCGAGGTCGGCGAGCACCGGATGGCGGGTGATGTCCTTGAGGGACACGGCCCGGTCCAGGGCGATGGTCAGCTTCACCGCCGACAGCGAGGTGCCGCCGGAGTCGAAGAAGTGGTCGCCGCGGCCGATCCGCTCGCGCGGCAGGCCCAGCAACTGCGCCCAGGTGTCCGCGAGTCGGCGCTCGGTGGCGGTGCGCGGCGCGTCCTTCGGTCCGCCGTCCGCCGTGTCCTTCTCGGCCAGCCGCGCGGCCAGCGCGGTCAGCGCCTTGCGGTCGGTCTTGCCGTTGGCGGTCAGCGGCAGGGCGTCCTGCCAGTGGAAGGCCGAGGGCACCATGTACGCGGGCAGCGCGGCCCCGAGCGCGTGCCGCAACTCCGCCGCCGCCAGCGGCTGTCCGCTGTAGAAGGCGACCAGATGCGTGCCCCGGCCGGGCAGTTCGGTGACGACGACCGCGCCGTCCCGCACCCCGGGGGCGCGCAGCAGCGTGTTCTCGATCTCCCCGATCTCGATGCGGAAACCGCGGATCTTGACCTGGCTGTCCCGGCGGCCGAGGAACTCCAGTGTGCCGCCGGGGTGCCAGCGACCCCAGTCACCGGCGAGATAGAGCCGCTCGCCGGGCCGGTACGGGTCCTCCCGGTACGCCTCGCGGGTGCGCTCGGGATCGTTGACGTAGCCGCGGCCCACGCACACCCCGGAGAAGGCGATCAGGCCGGGCGCGCCCAGCGGCACCGGCGCCAGGTGCTCGTCGACGACGAGGACCCGCACGTTGTGCACCGGCCGGCCCAGCAGCACCCGCTCCGGCACCGCCCGCAGGATCTCGTGGTTGGTGTCGTCCGACGTCTCGGTCAGGCCGTACGCGTTGACCAGCGGGATGCCCGGCTTCAGGGCGAACCAGCGCTGGACCAGTTCGCGCTTGAGCGCCTCGCCGGTCACCGACACATAGGCCAGGCGGGGCAGTTCGCGCGGCCGCCGCTCCAGATAGGACGCCACCACCTCCAGATAGGAGGGCACGACCTGGACGACCGCGACCCGGCCGCGCTCCAGCGTGTCGACGAACCGCTCGACGTCCAGGACCGCCTCCTGCTCCACCAGCAGGGTCCGCCCCCCGGTCAGCAGCGCGGCCAGCAACTGCCACAGCGAGATGTCGAAGCACTGCGGGGCGGTCTGCGCCACCACCGAGTCCGGCCCGATCTCCAGGTCGTCGATCTTGGCGAACAGGTGGTTGAGCATGCCCGCGTGCTCGCACATCGCGCCCTTCGGCTCACCCGTGGAACCGGAGGTGAAGTAGATGTACGCCAGCCGGCCGGGCGCGATGTCCAGGCCCGGGTCGCCGTCGTCGTGGCCCTCCGCGTACGCGTCCGGCAGCAGCAGCTTCTCGGCCGGGTCCGGCAGCGAGGCCAGGGCCTCGTCCAGGGTGGCGGTGCTGCCCGGCTCGGCCAGCACGAGCCGGCAGCCGGCCCGGGACAGCGTCGCCGCGATCCGCCCGGCCGGGAAGTGCGGCTCGACGGGCAGATAGACACAGCCGGCCTTGAACACCGCGAGCACCGACGCCAGCCAGTCCAGGGTGCGTTCGGTGACCACCGCGACCACGCCCTCGGGCCCCGGGTCGCGGGCCAGCAGCGCCCGCGCCAGCCGGTTCGCGCGGGAGTTCAGCTCGGCGTACGTCCACGAGTCCTCCCCGTGCACGGCGGCCACGGCCTCGGGCCGCTCCCGTACCCGCTGCTCGAACAGCTCGTGCGCCCGCGCCTCGGGCAGGGCCCGCTCCGCTCCCGCGAACCCTTCGAGCTGCTCGCGCACCTCCGCCTCCGGCAGCAGGCTCTGCCGCGCGTGCTCGGCGTCCGCGTCGGCGGCCATCAGCCGCAGCGCGGTCAGGTGGTAGCCGCAGATCCGGGCCGCCGCCGCCGCGTCCAGCGCCTCGGTGCGGTACCGCAGCCGCAGCACCATATGTCCCGCGCGGTCGGCGCAGCCGACCGCGAGCACCGCGTCCCGGGGCAGGCTCTCGCCCCGGGCGTCCTCCGGGTCGAAGACCACCTCGTACGCCGGTCCGGTCAGCCCCAGTTCGCTGCGCAGCCCGTGCACCGGGAAGTCGCGGTGGGCCAGCAGGTCGGCCTCGACCCGGCGGGCGGCGCGCACCACGCCGCGCCAGGTCCGCGGCGCGACCGTCAGCCGGCAGGGGAGCGGTTCGCCCGCGCCGGTGGCGCGTCCGGTCACCACGTCCTGCTCGCCGCTGAGCGCGGCCAGCACCTTGGCGTGGGCGGCCAGCAGCACCGCGCCGACCGGTACGCCGAGTTCGGCGGCCAGGGCGCGCACGGCCCGCGCGACCCGGTCCGGCACCGGCTCCTCGTGCCCGGCCGTGCCGGGCCGGGGCCGCGGCGCCCACCGCGGGACGGCGGTGAACCCACCGGCGGTCAGCACCTCGGTCCAGAAGTCCCTGTCCGCTGCCACGAGCGCTCCCATCGAATGACCCTTCCTCAGTTCGCCGTCGGCGCGGCGGGGTTACCGCCCCACTCGGCGTGCGCGGGGACTTCCTCGCCCTTCATCAGGAAGGAGTCGGGCGCCAGCACGGCCCCGTCGCCCAGCGTCACGCCGTAGTGCACATGGGCGCCGATGCCGAGGGTGACGCCCGCGCCGAGAGTGGTGTGCTCGGACTTGAAGGTGCCGTCCTCCTGCGAGTGGCACTGGATCTTGCTGCCGGAGTTGAGCGTGCAGTCGTCGCCGATGGCGGTGAGCGTCCGCTCGGTGATGAAGCAGCCGTCGTCGAAGACCCGCCGCCCGATGCGCACCCCGGTCAGCCGCCAGATCAGCGCCTTGTAGGGGGTGCCGTTGTACACCTCCAGATAGTGGTCCGGGACCTTCCACAGCCGCTCGTGCCACCAGAAGTACGGGTCGTAGATGGAGCACAGCTGCGGGCGCAGCGGGCGGAACCGGGTCAGGCAGCGCTCCAGCAGGATGTTGTGCGCGGTGGTGACGAGGAGCGTGAGCGCCAGGTACGCGCCGATCACGAGGTGGCCCAGCGTGCCGTACAGGCCGACCGAGACCAGCCCGACGGCCGTGAGCACCGCCGTCTGCACCCAGCGCAGCACCAGGTGCAGCACCATGGAGCGCAGGTTGTAGCGGTTCTTGGCGGCGAGGCTGCGGTGCAGCGCGTCACCGGTGCGCAGATGGTCGAACCGCGCGTCGCGCTCCACCGTCCTCGGGATCTCGAAGCAGGGCGAGCCGAGCAGGCCGACGCCCTCCCGGACCTCCCCGTCGAGCGGGACCATCACCTTCGTCGCCAGCAGGCAGTTGTCGCCGGTGCGGGCACCGGCCGGGAAGGCGATGTTGTTGCCGAGGAAGTTGTGCGCGCCGATCGTGGCCCGGCTGGTCCGGAAGGACGTGCTGGAGTAGTCGGCGTTGAGCACGGACAGGCCGTCGGCGACCATCGTGCCGCTGCCCACGGACACCAGGAACGGCGACTGGTGCTGCACCTCGGTGCCGAAGTTCGAGCCGGTCTGCTCCACCCGGGAGAGGTCGTACCCGATGCCGCGCAGATAGGGGACGATGTAGGAGCTGTCCCCGAACAGCCAGGTGAAGAACCTGATGTTGGTGAAGGTCGCCATCATCCGGTGCGCCGCGTAGTGGAAGCCGTAGAGCGGGTAGACCCGGTCCGGTCGGACCAGCCGGCGCAGCAGCCGCGGCACGGTGCACAGGGCGAGCACGCCCAGGACGATGCCGCCGCAGTACAGCACCGTGGACACGAGCAGGGTGTCGGCGACGATCTCCCCGGCCGTCGTGCCCCGGGTCTCCGCGGCCAGGCGCTTGCTGAGCACCGGCACCTCGGCGAAGAGCATGTAGACGCCGCCCACCGCGAGCGGCAGATAGAGCAGGAAGAGCTGGAGCAGGGTGGTGGCCGCGAACCCGGCCCGGCGCAGGGTGCCGCAGCGGGCGGGCGGGACGCGTATGTGGTCGACGTCGGTCGGCTGGGCCGGGGAGCCGTGCCGCCGCTCCCCGGCCGGGACGTGCTGGCCCGGGTAGAGCGCGGAGGCGTGGCCGAGCTGGGAGCCGTCGCCCATGACCGTGTCGATGTCGAGCACGGTCTTCTCGCCGACGAAGACGTCCCGGCCCAGGGTGACGCTGCCGGTGCGGATGCGGCCCGCGTGCGCCCGGTAGCCGAGGAAGACGGCGTCGTTGCGGATCACCGTGCCGGCGCCGACGGTGAGCAGGTCGGTGCAGACCGGCACGGACCGGGAGAGGATCGTGACGTCCTTCCCGATGCGCGCGCCGAGCGCCCGCAGATACATGACGTACAGCGGATTGCCGACGAAGAGCACCATCGGATTGGCGTGGAGCAGTGATTTGACGAGCCAGAAACGCAGGTACGCCATGCTCCAGACCGGGAACTCCTGTGGTTTCCACCGGCCGACGAGAACCCATTTGACCAGGACGGGGAAGGCGCACAGGGCGAGGAATCCGATCGTGCCGCACAGGAACGACCGCAGATAGATGTGGGCGAGGCCCGAAGCGGCGGCCACCCATTCGTAGGCCTGGGCGGTGACCATGCCGATGACGAAGGAATAGCCGAGGAATATCAGTGTCTGGAGTGTGCCGCACAGCGCGGGACCCGGTGCGCGCGGGGGCGCGGGCACGGCGGGCGCGGGATGCGCGGCCGGGGCGGCGGACGACGGGTCCGGGCCCGGCGCCGTCGTGGCGGTGGGCGCGGGCGCCGCCGCGACCAGCGCGGCGGCCAGTTCGCGGAGGGTGGGGTGCCGGTAGATGTCCTTCATGGACACCGACGGCAGCTGAGGGTGTTTCCGCACCCGCGCGCAGAACTGCGCCATGACGAGCGAGTTGGCGCCGAGGTCGGTGAAGAAGTGGCTCTCGGCGTGTATTCGGTCGGCGTGCACGACGTCCGCGAGGATGCCCGCGAGTTCCCTTTCGGTGTCTGCGGTTTCTGCGGTGACCGGTTCTGCTTTTCCGTGCCGGGTGAGCGCGGATTCGTCAGGACCGGGCACCAGAATGTCGGCAGACTTCTCCACCATGCGAGCTCCCTGAGGAAAGGTCGAAAACCATCGGCCAGGGGTGGCCGGTCCCCGAGACCGTGCGTTTTCGCCTGATCACGAAACCATGGATCAGTCTTGTGCGGTGGGCGCGGGCCTGCCACTCGGATCCGGCGCGCCGATGCCCCGGCCGACGGCCCACGCGCCGGTGTTCAGGCGGCGGAGGCGCGCCGTGGGGCACCGAAAGGATCACCCGTATGGGGGCGGCGCTGGGTCTCCGGGACGGTGGCGGACGCCGGGGCCGTGCGCCACGCCGGAAGTCGAGTGGCCCCCGGGGGTGCGGACGCGCAGACTGAGCGGAGACGCGGGGCCGTGACCGGGCAGCAGCGCGGTCGGGCCCGCTGCTGGACCGTGCCGGACCGTTCGTCGAGGGGGCCGATATGGCCGTAGAGATCCCGCCCCTGGTCGCGCCCTCCCGCCTGAGGCGCCGCGGGGGCCTGTGGGGTGAGTGCCTGGCGGAGTTCCTGGGGACGCTGGTGCTCATCGCCTTCGGCTGCGGTGTGGTCGCGATGGCGGTCGCCGCGCTGCCCGGCTCCGGCCGCACCGAGGGGCCCACGACCTTCTTCCTGAGCGCGGGCGACTGGCTCCTCATCACCTGGGGGTGGGCGTTCGCCGTGGTCTTCGGCGTGTACGTGGCGGGCGGGGTCAGCGGCGCCCACCTCAACCCGGCGGTGACGCTGGCGTTCGCGGTCCGGCGGAAGTTCCCCTGGTCCAAGGTGCTGCCGTACTGGCTCTCGCAGGTGGTGGGCGCCTTCGTCGGCGCCGCCCTGGTGTACGCGGTCTACCACGACGCCATCAACACCTTCGACCAGGCCATGAAGGGGCCGAAGACGCACGGGCACACCGTCGCGTCCTTCTCCATCTTCGGCACGTTCCCGGCGCCCTACTTCCACGGCGGCTACTGGGGGCCGCTGGTGGACCAGATCGTCGGCACGTCGCTGCTGGTCATGCTGATCGTGGCCATCGTCGACCTGCGCAACACCGCGGTGAAGGCGAACCTCGGCCCGCTCGTGATCGGCTTCGCCGTGGCGGCGGTCGGCATGTCCTACGGGGCCAACGCCGGCTACGCCATCAACCCGGCCCGCGACTTCGGGCCCCGGCTGTTCACGTTCTTCGCCGGGTGGGGAGACCTGGCGCTGCCGGGCACCGAACCGGGCTCGTACAGCGCCTACTGGTGGGTGCCCATCGTCGGGCCGCTGGTCGGCGGCGTGGTGGGCGTCCTCGTCTACGACCTCTTCATCGGCGACATCCTGCACATCCGCGCCCAGCAGGACGAACTCCCCGAGGTCGGCCGCACCCGGGGTTCCGCCTCGGACGAGGAGTAGCCGGGCGCGCGGCGCGGCGTCCGCGGCGGCCGGACCGCCGCGGACGCCGCGCCTGCGCCGGGCCGCGGGCCCGGGTCAGCCGTGGTAGGTGATGTACCCGTTGCCGTCGCGGTCGTCGCGCGCCTTGGTGTACGCGTGCACGTCGGCCCGCGCGCCGGAGGGCAGGTACAGGTAGATGGTGTCCTTGTCGTTGTTCCAGATGAAGTTGCAGTTCTGGCGGTAGGCCACGTTCTTGGCGTCGGACTCGGTGCCCTTGCCGCCGCGCAGCGTCACGTAGTCCCCGGGCTCCAGGTAGTGGTCGGCGGAGAACCGGAACCGGTTGCCGGACGCGTCCTTGACGACGTATCCCTTGAGGTTGACCCGGGTGCCGCGGGAGTAGTTCTTGATCGTCAGATACTCGTTCTTGGCGTTGCCCTTGGTGCAGCTGTTGGAGTCCCGCCCGGGGGCGTCGTACTGGACGCCCTTGATCTTCAGGGCGGAGGAGTACTCGGTGGCCTGTGCCGGAGCGGCGACGACGACGGCGGCGACGGTGCCGGTCATGGCGGCGGCGACGGCCAGCACGGAGCGTATGCGCATGAGGTTCCCCCCTCGGTGATGCGGATGGAGCGTCAGGAGCATACACAAGGCGTGACGGAGTCATGGTGGCAGAGTGAAGAATCCGTGAAGTAGCCCCTGGGGCCGGGGGCGGTCGGTGGGATCCGGGTGACGGCGGCCTCGCCGCCGGGGGAGTGCGTCCTGCGGCCCGGCCTCGCCGCACGGACGACCGGGCCGCCGTCGACCCGTCTCCCGGCGCGTCCCGCACCCGGGGCGGGGGCCGGAGCCCGCTATGTTCGTGCGCACACAGCGAGGTTCGGAGCCGGGGATGCAGAACACAGACGTACGGGACGCGGAGGCGCAGGCGCCACCGGCGCCGCCGGCCGCCGGGGAACGGGCCGCGCGCGGCCTGCCCCGGTCCTGGCCGCTCCTGCTGCTGGGCGCCGCCGTCCTGCCCGGTGCGGTGGTCTTCGCCGTGGGCCGCTGGTCGGACGGGCAGGCGCTGGAGGCCTGGCGGACCGTCTGCCTCGCCGTCACCGTGCAGGCCACGCCCTTCCTGCTGCTCGGCACCGTCCTGTCCGGTGCCATCAACGCCTTCGTGCCGGACCGGGTGTTCAGCCGCGTACTGCCCCGGCGCCCCGCGCTCGCCGTCCCGGTGGCCGGGATCGCCGGTGTCGTCCTGCCGGGCTGCGAATGCGCCTCCGTGCCGGTCGCGGGCAGCCTGATCAGCCGGGGCGTGACCCCGGCCGCCGCCTTCGCCTTTCTGCTCTCCGCCCCGGCGGTCAACCCGGTCGTGCTGACCGCCACCGCGATCGCCTTCCCCGGCAACCCCGCCATGGTGCTGGCCCGGCTGGTCGCCTCCCTGGTCACCGCCGCCGCGATGGGCTGGCTCTGGCTCTTCCTGGGCCGCGAGGAGTGGCTGCGGCCGACGGCCCGGCACACCGGCCACCGGCCGGGACACAGCCGCTGGACGGAGTTCCGGCGCGGCTTCCAGCACGACTTCCTGCACGCGGGCGGCTTCCTGGTGCTCGGCGCCATGGCCGCGGCCACCTTCAACGTGGCGGTGCCGCGCACCGTGCTCGACACGTTCTCCGGCTCGCCCTGGCTCTCGGTGCTGTTCCTCGCCGGGCTCGCCGTGCTGCTCGCGGTCTGCTCGGAGGCCGACGCGTTCGTCGCGGCCTCGCTCACCGGCTTCTCGCCGCTGGCCCGGCTGACGTTCATGGTGGTCGGCCCGATGGTCGACCTCAAGCTGATCGCGCTTCAGGCGGGCACCTTCGGAAAGGCGTTCGCGGCGCGCTTCTCCACCGCGACCGCCGTCGTCGCCGTCGTGTGCAGCACGCTCGTCGGAGGATTCCTGCTGTGAAACGCCCGTTCCAGGTGGCCCTGCTCGTCCTCAGCGGACTCGGCCTGCTGCACGCCTCGCTCTTCACCGACCTCTTCCTGCGCTATGTGAAGGAGGGCATGCGGCCCCTGCTGATCGCCTCCGGGGTGCTGCTGCTCCTGCTGGGCGTCGCGGAGGCGTGGCCGTCGAAGCGGCGTAAGGGACATGACGACGGGGCGACGCACGACGAGCACGAGCACGAGCATGAGCCCGAGCACGGGGCCGGGAGCGGGCACGGGCACGACCACTCCCGGGCGCCGCGCGTCGCCTGGCTGCTGTTCCTGCCCGCCCTGAGCCTGCTCTTCTGGGCCCCGCCCGCCCTCGGCGCGTACACCGCCTCCCGCGAGGCGCCCCGGGCCGTCGACCGGCAGAGCAGCTTCGACCCGCTGCCCGCGACCTCACCGCTCCCGCTGACGCTCAGCGACTTCACCCGCCGGGTGCAGCAGGACCGTACCCAGGCCGTCCGCGGCCGTACGGTCCTGCTGACCGGGTTCGTCACGCCGGACAAGGGACACCGGGACAGCTGGTACCTCACCCGGATCATCCTGAACTGCTGCGCGGCGGACGCCCAGTCCGTGAAGGTACGCGTCCAGGGGGCCGCGCCGCCCGCGAACACCTGGGTCTCGGTGACCGGCACCTGGCACCCGGGCGGCACCCTGGGCACCGCGTCGGCCGCGGCCGCGCTCGACGCCCGCGCGGTCCGGACGATCGACCGCCCGGTCAACGGCTACACGGACGACCTGCCGCTCGTGCCGTCGCGCTGACGGACGGGCAGGGCCGCGGCCCAGGGGAACCCGTGGTCAGGCGCCCGGCACCGGCCGCACGGTCAGGATCTGCTGGGCGTGCCCGACCGGCCCGTGCACGTCGTGCAGGACCGTGCTGGTGACGCCCTGGCCCGTGGGACCGAAGACGACGGTGGTGTCCAGACCGGTCCAGCGGCCCTCGGGACGGCGGTGCAGATGCACGGTCAGATCGACGTTGGGGAAGATCCACTCCTTGGGCGACTCCCGTACGGCGATGCCGTTCGCCGTGTCGACCAGGGCCAGGTAGGAGGCGAGCGGGGAGCTGGGCTCGGCGGCCACCAGGGCGAGCGGGGTGGAGACCCAGGCGGTGGCGCGGCCCGGCCGCGGCGGGGCGAGCGGGCGGACGTCGAGGGAGGCGATGTAGCCGCCGGGCCAGTGGTCGGCCATCGGCCACGGGGCGAGCCGCTCGGGCGGGGTGAGCCGGTCGTCGGCGCCGCCCTCGACGCCCGTGGTGTCCTGCGGCGCGAGCAGCCAGGCCCGCGCCCGGACCACCGGGCGCCCGGCGACACGCACCACGGCCTCCAGCAGCTCGATGGTCCGCCCCGGCCGGACGGTCTCCACCCGGATCTCGCACTCCTCCAGGGCCAGCCGGCCCAGGATGTCGTAGCTGATCCGCGACAGCAGCAGTCCGCCCGGCCCCCGGCCCGCCAGATACCCCTCGATCGCGTGCACCACGAGGCCCCCGAGCGGACTGAAGTGCAGCTCCGTCTCGTCCCAGGCCCCGCTCGCGTGGGCGGTCGGCTTGAAACGGTGCTCGTCGGTGCGGACGTAGTAGCTGTCGGGTGCCGTGCTGCCGGTGTTCAACGGACGCCTTCCCTCGGTCTGTGCCTCGCTCTCGCTCCGCGCCGCGCCGGCCGGCCCCGTACCGGGAACCGGGTGCGCGCGGGACGGACACGGGGCAGCATGACACGGACGGCGGTACCCGCCCTGCGGCAGGGTGCCCCGCTACGGCCACCACCGGGGAGGACTCCGTGTACCTGCGCGATGTGACGGAGGACGACGTCGGCGCGTACCTCCGTATGCGGTGCGACCCGGAGATGACGGCCGGGCTCGGCGGACCGCTGCCGGCCGCCGGTATGGCGGACAAGGTGCGCCGGGACGCCGCGGAGGCGGCGGCGGACACCGCGTGGATCAAGATGATCGTCCCCGGCTCCCGGGGCCCGGAGGCGGTCGCCGGGTCGGTGACGATCTGGTCCCACGACACGGGGGACGGCCCGGTCTCCGAGATCGGCTGGATGGTGCTGCCCGAGTTCCAGGGGCGCGGCCTGGGCGGGCGCGCGGCCCGGCTGCTGCTCGAACGGGCGCGCGACGAGGACCGCTGGGGTGCGGTGCACGCGTTCCCCGCGACGGACAACGCGCCCTCGAACGGCATCTGCCGTTCCCTCGGCTTCCGGCTGCTCGGCGCGTGCGACGTGCCGTTCGCGGGCCGGGTGCTGCGCGGCAACCACTGGGTGATCGACCCGCGCACCGACCTGACGGCCGGCTGACCCGGGACGGGCCCGTCCCGGGCACGGGGGGCGGGCGGTGCGGATCCGGAGGCGCGCGGGTCCAGGACCGAGTGGGTCCCGGGCCGGGCGGACCTCAGCCGGCGAGGACCTCGGCCCAGCGGCTGGTCCCGGTCCGGTCGGCCCGGACGCCGCAGCGGGCGGAGAGCGCGGTGACGATGCCGAGACCGCGGCCGTGCTCGTCGGGGTCGGGCGCCGCGCCGGGGGTGGGCGGCGCCGCCGGGCCGAGGTCGCTCACCTCGACGTGGACGGCGCCGTGGCCGTCGACCGGGACGCGCCACAGCCGCAGCGTCGCGGGCGGCCTGGCGTGCACGAGCGCGTTGGTGACCAGCTCCGACACGACCAGGAGCACATCGTCGGCGGCCTCGGCGGGCAGGTTCCAGCCGCCCAGCAGCCGGTGCACACGGCGGCGTACCGCCGACACGGCACCGGGTGTGTGCAGCAGGGGGAAGGCGTGGTCGACTTCCCCGTGGGGCGCTGCGTCGAGCTGCGCTACGGTCATGTGCCCTCCTCCTCGGACCTGCCCCGGGCCTCGATCCGACCCGACGCGACATGTCACGCTAAGGAACGAATGCCCCGCAGGTCAATGAACAGCGGTCGGCATTGCCGAACGACAGTCCTGAGCGGGGCAAACAGGACTAATATCGCCCCATGGCCGGACCCGTCCAGTCGATCGAACGAGCCGCGGCGATCCTGCGCCTCCTCGCCGGCGGGCCCCGCAGGCTGGGGCTCGGCGAAGTGGCGTCCTCCCTCGGGCTGGCCAAGGGAACCGCTCACGGCATCCTGCGCACCCTTCAGCACGTGGACTTCGTCGAGCAGGACGAGACCACCGGAAAATACCAGCTCGGGGCGGCACTGCTGCATCTGGGTACCAGTTACCTCGACGTCAACGAACTCCGCTCGCGCGCCATCAACTGGGCCGACGCGCTGGCCGCCCGCAGCGGCGAGGCGGTCCGGCTGGGCACCCCGCTGGAGGGCCAGGTCCTGATCATCCACCATGTGTTCCGGCCCGACGACACCCTCCAGACCCTGGACGTGGGCGCGCTGCTGCCGCTGCACGCCTCCTCGCTGGGCAAGGTCCTGCTGGCCTACGGCGCGGCCACCCTCGGCCCGCCGCCCGCGGACGGACTGGCCGCCTACACCCGGCACACCCTCGTGGACCGCGCGGATCTGGACCGGGCGCTCGCCGCGATCCGCGAGGTCGGCTGGGGGGCCGAGGTGCAGGAGATGGCCATGGGGGACGCCGGGATCGCCGCGCCCATCCGCGGGCACGGCGGCCTCGTGGTGGGCGCCGTCTGCCTCTCCGGCCCGGTCGAACGGATCTGCGACCCCAGGGGCACACCGCAGCCCGCGCTGGTCGCCCTGCTCCGGGAGGCCGCGCGGGCGATCTCCCGGGACCTGGGGGCGGCCCGCTGGTAGATCCGGGCAGGTCTCCCGTGCGAGGCCGCCGCAGACAGCCCGGCAGGACCCGCACCCGCGCGACGCATCGGAAGGCAGGCCCGACCATGGTTGACCGGTATGTGATGTCCATCGACCAGGGCACCACGTCCACACGGTGCATCCTGTTCGACCGCCGCGGCCGGCTGTGCGCCGTCGCCCAGCGGGAGCACCAGCAGTACTTCCCCCGGCCCGGCTGGGTCGAGCACGACGCCGTGGAGATCTGGCGCAACGTCCAGCGCGTCGTCCCCGAGGCGCTGGAGAGCGCCGGGGCGGACGCGGGCATGATCGCCGCCATCGGCATCGCCAACCAGCGGGAGACGACGGTGCTGTGGGACCGCGGGACCGGGGAGCCGCTGGGCCGGGCCGTCGTCTGGCAGGACACCCGCACCGCACCGCTGGTCGACGCGCTCCGTGACCGGCCCGGCGACGAGTTCTTCCTGGACCGCTGCGGCCTGCCCCCCTCCACCTACTTCTCCGCGCCCCGCATCCGCTGGCTCTTCGACCACACGGAGGGCCTGGAGGAGCGCGCCCGCAGCGGCGAGGTGCTGTTCGGCACGATGGAGAGCTGGCTGATCTGGAACCTCACCGGCGGCACCGACGGCGGCCTGCACATCACCGACCCCACCAACGCCGGGCGCACCATGCTCGTCAACATCCGCACCCTGACCTGGGACCCGGAACTGCTCGACTTCTTCGGCGTCCCGCGCGCCCTGCTGCCCGAGATCCGCTCCTCCGCCGAGAGCTACGGCGAGGCCCGCGCGCTGCTCCCCGGCGTCCGCATCACCGCCGCGCTCGGCGACCAGCAGGCCGCCCTGTTCGGCCAGACCTGCTTCTCGCCCGGCGAGGCCAAGTGCACCTACGGCACCGGCAGCTTCCTGCTCATGAACACCGGCACCGACCTGGTCCGCTCCCGCCACGGCCTGCTCACCACCGTCGCCTACAAGATCGCGGGCGAGCCCACCGTCTACGCCCTCGAAGGGCCCATGGCCGTCACCGGCTCCCTGGTGCAGTGGTTCCGCGACCGGCTCGGCCTGATCGGCAGCGCCCCCGAGATCGAGACGCTGGCCCGCACGGTGGAGGACAACGGCGGCTGCTACATCGTCCCCGCGTTCTCCGGCCTGTTCGCGCCCCACTGGCGCAGCGACGCCCGGGGAGTCGTCGTCGGCCTCACGTCGTACATCACCAAGGGCCATCTGGCCCGCGCCGTGCTGGAGGCGACCGCCTGGCAGACCCGGGAGGTCGTCGACGCCATGAACGCCGACTCCGGGCTCGCGCTGCGCCGGCTCAAGGTGGACGGCGGCATGACCTCCGACCATCTGCTGATGCAGCTGCTCGCCGATGTGCTCGACGTGCCGGTGGTGCGGCCCCTGGTGGCCGAGACGGTCTCGCTCGGCGCCGCCTACGCCGCCGGGCTCGCCGTCGGCTACTGGTCCGACCTGGAGGTCCTGCGCGACAACTGGCACCGGGCCGGTCAGTGGCTGCCGGCCATGGACCCCGAGCGGCGCGCCTTTGAGTACGAGAGCTGGCAGCGGGCCGTCGAGCGGTCCCTCGACTGGGTCCGCCCCCGCGGCGACACCCGCTGACCCGCCCGGCCCGCCCGCCGGAACCGGTCCCCGCCGGAAGCACGGCGCATCGGCACGCCGCGCGTGGTTACCCGGAGGCTCCGGGGTTCGGAAGTGAGCCCCCTCGGGCTCTCCGCGCCACAGCTCGCGGAGAGCCCTCCTGCGTGCCGTGCGGGAGCCGCCGTGCGGACCGGAGGTGAGGCCGTGCGGACCGGAGGTGAGAAGGGCGGGGCGGGACGGTTGCGCGGGATGTGGTCGGGTACGCGAGCAGAACCGTGCCGGGGCCGCCGCGCCCCGCCGGCCCCCACGACCGATCACCGCCGCGACCAGGGGACCCGCCATGGAGACACCCGCGAACGACAACACCGCCACGCCCGCCCAGCAGGCGCTGGACGTGCTCGCCGAGAACGCCGAGGACACCGGGGCACTGGACACACTGGCCGGCAGCGACGTGCTGGTTCCCGTGCCGGACGACGTGAGCGACGAGGACGCCACCGATCCCTCGGCGGTGGCGCTGCCCGTCCTGGAACAGCCGGGCGGGGTGCCCGTGGTCCCGGTGTTCACCTCGGAACTGGAGATGTCCGAGCTGCTGCCCTTCATCTCCCGCTACCGGCTGGTGCCCCTGGGCGCCCTCGCGTCCCAGTGGCCCGCCGACGACCTGTCGCTCACCATAGACGCCAGCTCGCCGCACGGTCTGACGCTCACCTCGGAAGGGGTGCGCACCCTGCTGGGCACCCGGGCCTGACCCCGGGGCCAGGCGGCCCGCGCTCACGCGTCCTGGACGAGTCCGACGAGATTGCCGTCGGGGTCCTTGACCGAGGCGATGCTCCGGCCGCCGCCCACCTCCTGCACGTCCTGGAGCAGCTCGCCGCCCGCCGCCAGCAGGGCCGCGAGCCGCTCCCGGATGTCGTCCACGTGCCAGTACGGCACCGGACCCGTCATGCCCTTGGCGTGGCCGCTCGGATCGAGACCGACGTCCTGGCCGGCCGCCTTGAAACCGACGTAGTAGGGCTCGTCGGCGTACGGCTCGACCCCCAGCAGCGCGCGGAACAGCGGCTTGGCCCGGTCGAGGTCCTTGACGGGGTAGACGATCGTCCTGAGTCCTTCGGTCATGGTGTGCTCCTCGGTGTCGGCCGGACCCGGCGGGTGCGGCGGTGGTTCCACCGTAGGACGGGGGAGCGCGCACGACTTCTCGGATCCTGACCGGTTGCTCCGGGCGCGCGCACACGCACCCGTCACGCCTTGTGCACCTCGCGCGCGCCCCGCGTGTGCCGTATGCGCCGCGTCCGCGCGTCCGCGCCCCCGCACGCCGCGTCCGCGCGACCCGCCCCCCTTCTCGCGCCGTCCTCGCACCCCCCGCGCACCAGCCGGTACCGGCCAAGGGCCTCCGACTCCCGGACGCGGCGGGCGGGCCCGCGCCACAGTGGGAGGCGCCGGTGACGGGACCGGCCGACCGACAGGAGGCGGAGATGCTGCGGACTCCCGCCGGCCGGGCGACCCGGCTGCTGGTCCTGGAGTGGCTGAAGGCCCCGGCGGAGCACGGGGCGACCGCGCGCTCGGTCGCCGCCGCCCTCGGCGTCCCCCGGCGCACCGCCGAGGCGCACCTCGCCCTCCTCACCGACCTCGGCCTGCTGCGCACCCGGCGGGCCGGCCGCCGCACCTACTACCGGCGGGACGAGGCCCGGATCGCCGAGGTGGCCCGGCTGTTCGAGACGGGCTGGTGACGGGCTGGTGACCGCGGCGTCCCGGACGGGTGCGCGCGGGCCGGGGCGCTAGGGTGAGGCCCGGCCTCTTCCGGCCGGTGCGGGCCCGTCCGCACCGCCGCCGCGCGCGAACGGCTCGATTTGGGAAGCTCCGGGGCCGTACGTCACCGGGATTTCACCTTGGCGTAGTAAGAGTGTCTGCGACGCGCGAGCGTCTACAGCACTGTCGACCAACCCTTTCCCAGAACTGGATCCCATGAGCGCCATCTCCGTCGGTCAGGCCGTCGTCCTCGGAGTCGTCGAGGGGGTGACCGAGTTCCTCCCCGTGTCCTCCACCGGCCACCTCAAGATCGCCGAGGGGCTCATGGACATCCCGGTGGACGACAGCTCCGTCGTCGGGTTCTCCGCCGTCATCCAGGTCGGCGCCATCGCCGCCGTGCTCGTGTACTTCTTCAAGGACATCGTGCGGATCGTCTCCGCCTGGTTCCGCGGCCTGACCGACCGCGAGGAGCGCTACCACCACGACTACAAGTTCGCCTGGTGGGTGATCTACGCGACCATCCCGATCGTCGTGGTCGGTCTGGCCGCCAAGCCGCTGATCGACGGGCCGCTCGGCTCGCTGTGGGTGGTCGCGGGCTCGCTGATCGCCGGCAGCGCTGTGATGTGGTGCGCCGACCAGATGGGACGGCACAAGCGCGGCGAGGACGACACCTCCTTCAAGGACGCGATGCTGGTCGGCGCCTCCCAGATCCTCGCCCTGCTCTTCCCCGGCTTCTCCCGCTCCGGCGCCACCATGTCCACCGCGCTCATCCTCGACCTGGACCGGGTCGCCGCCACCCGGCTCTCCTTCTTCCTGGGCATCCCCGCGCTGACCGGCGCCGGGATCTACGAGCTGAAGGACGCCCTGGGCGCCGGGGTGGGCGCGGCGCCGCTGGCCGTCGGCACGGTCGTCTCCTTCGTCGTCGCCTACGCCTCCATCGCCTGGCTGCTCAAGTTCGTCGCCAAGCACTCCTTCAACGCCTTCGTCCTCTACCGCATCGTCATCGGCGTGCTCCTCTTCGGCCTGCTGGGCGCGGGCGTCCTGAACGCCTGAGCCGTCCGCGGCGGCGCGGGTGCGCGGGCGGCGGCTTGACAGCCCCGTACCGCGCGCCGGACCATCGCAGGGTGAACCTGTCAGACAGCCAGACAGGTGGGTCGGTGCCCCGGCGCGTCAGCGCCATGGAGGCGGTGCTCACCCACCTGCGCGGCGCCATCGAGCGCGGCACCTACGCCGTCGGCGACAAGCTCCCCTCCGAGGCGGAGCTGTGCCGCACGCTCGGCGTCTCCCGGCCCGTGCTGCGCGAGGCCCTGCGCGCCTTGCAGACGATGGGTCTGACCGTGTCACGGACCGGCAGGGGCACCTTCGTCGTCGCCCGCTCGGTGGAGGACCCCACCTTCGGCGACTACGCGGCCAGCGACCTCATGGAGGTGCGCCGGCACATCGAGATCCCCGTCGCCGGGTACGCCGCCCGGCGGCGCACGCCCGAGGACGTCGAGCGCCTGACCGGCCTGCTGGAGCGCATGGAGCGGGAGACCGACACGACCGCGTGGGTCGCGCTGGACACCCTGTTCCACCTGTCCGTCGCGCAGGCCGCCCGCAATCCCGTCTTCCGGCGCGTCATCGAGGAGATCCGGGACGCCCTGGCCCGCCAGTCGGCCTTCCTCAACGAACTGGGCGGGCGCCGCGAGCACTCCGACCGCGAGCACCGCGCCCTGGTCGAGGCCCTGGCCGAGGGCAGCGAGGAGGCCGCGGTGCGGGCCATGTCCCACCACCTCGACCGCGTCGAGACGACCCTCACCGACATCGTGCGCTCCGCACCCACGCCCACCGGGGCCGACGCGTGAACCCCACGCAGGCCGCGCCCTCCACCCACCAGTGATCCAGGCAGTGATGTACAGCAGCTTCCCCGCCGAGGCACCCCTCGTCCGCGAACCCCGCCACGTCCCCGTCGCCCACCTCGTGCGCGGCGGAGTGATCGAGGGCGTCCACCACGGCTCCGTCGTCGTCCTCGACGCCCACGGCCGGGTCTCCTTCGAGCTCGGCGACCCCGGGGCGGCCTTCTACCCGCGTTCGGCGATCAAGCCCGTCCAGGCCGTCGCCATGGTGCGCGCCGGGCTCCCGCTGGAGGGCGAACTGCTCTCGCTGGCCGCCGCCAGCCACTCCGGCGAGGAACGCCACCTCGCCGGGACCCGGCGGATCCTGGAACTGGCCGGACTCACCGAGGACGATCTGCGCAACGTCCCCGACCTGCCCTTCGACCCGGTCGTCCGGGACGCCTGGGTGCGCGAGGGCCGGCTGCCCTCCCGGCTCGCCCAGAACTGCTCGGGCAAACACGCGGCCATGCTCTACACCTGCCGCCTCAACGGCTGGTCGCTCGACGACTACCTGGATCCGGCCCACCCGCTCCAGCAGGCCGTCGCCGAGATCGTCGAGGACCTGACCGGGCAGCGCGTCGCCCGGGTCACCGTCGACGGCTGCGGCGCCCCGCTGTTCGCGGTCTCGCTGGAGGGCCTGGCCCGCGCCGCCGCCCGGATCACCACCGCGGTCGCGGACACCCCCGAGGCGCGTGTGGCCGACGCGATGCGCGAGCACGCCGAGATGGCGTCGGGCTCGGGCCGGGACGTGGCCGCGCTGATGCGGGCCGTGCCCGGCCTGCTCGCCAAGGACGGTTTCGAGGGGGTCCAGGTCGCCGCGCTGCCGGACGGCCGGGCCGTCGCCGTGAAGATCGCCGACGGCGCGAACCGGGCCCGGATACCGGTGGCCGCCACCGCCCTCGTCCGGGCCGGTGTCGACCCGGCCCTGCTCACCGAGTTCGCGGGCGAGACCCTGCTCGGCGGCGGTGTGCCGGTGGGCCGGGTGCGCCCCGTACGGGCGCTGGACCCGGACCCGGCTCCCGACCCGCTCACGGCCTGCGCCTGACCGGGACCGGCTGGACCGGCCGGAGGTCTGCGGGGACGGTAAGAGGGGAGGCCGCACGAGGGCGCCGGAACGCGGCGGTCGTCCGGCCGGTTCCACCGGTCCCCGTCAGCCGCGTACGAGCCGCCGGGCCCTGCGGCGCAGGCCCAGCAGGACCGCTCCCGCGCCCAGGCCCGCGGCTCCCGCGATGGCGCCGTCGCGCGCCCAGTCCTCCTCGGCGGCGACGGGGGCCGCCGGCGGCGGGGCGGCGGCCGGGTGGGGGAGGACGCTCCGCGCCTCGTGCGCCACCGGGCGCAGCCCGTCGAGCGAACCGACCGGGTCGACGTGCCCGGCGGCGTCGAAGCCCCAGTCGAGCAGGGCGCGCGCCTCCTCGTACACCTCGAAGCCCTCGCCCTCCTGAGGGTTCATCACCGTCACGATCAGGGTGCGCCGGCCGTGGTGGGCCGCGGCGACCAGGGTGTTGCCCGCGTTGGTGGTGTAGCCGTTCTTGACGCCGATGAGGCCGGGGTACGGTTCCACCCCGTCGGCGCCGGTGAGCAGCCGGTTGGTGTTCGCGATCTCGAAGGTGCTGCCGCCGTTGCCGGGGAAGGCGGTCTCCACCGTGGAGCAGTAGCGGGCGAAGTCCGGGTTGCGCAGCCCGGCGCGTCCGAACACCGCCAGGTCGTACGCGGAGGAGACCTGGCCGTCGGCGTCGTAGCCGTCGGGAGAGACGACATAGGTGTCCATGGCGCCCAGCGTGCGGGCCTTGGCCTGCATCTGCCGGGCGGTCTGGGTCCAGCCGCCGTTGAGCGCGGCGAGCACGTGCACGGCGTCGTTGCCGGAGTTGAGGAAGACACCGTGCCACAGGTCGGACACCCGGTAGGTGTGGCCCTCGACCACCCCGACCAGGCTGCTGCCCTCGCCGATCCCGGCCAGCTCCCTGGCGCTGACGGTGTGCTGGATGCCGCTGGGGAAGGAGGGCAGCACGGTCAGCGCGAACAGCGTCTTCAGCGTGCTGGCGGGCGGGAGTTGCTCGTGGGCGTTGTGCGCGGCGAGGACTTCGCCGGTGCCCGCGTCGGCCACCACCCAGGACAGCGCGGAGACGTCGGGCGTCTCCGGTGCGCCGGAGCGGAGGCGGACCTGCGTGCCCTCGCGCCGCAGCAGGGCGGGCTGCGGCACCGTCGCGCTCGGCCGCCCCTGCGCCCCGGGATCCGTGCCGGACCGGCCTTCCGCCGCGACCGGCGAGGTCACTATGAGCATGCCCGCCGCACAGACAGCGCAGGTCGATACGGCAGCCCGAAGAGAGAATCCGATCGTCATATCGCAAACGTAGGGACGGTTCGGCACAGGCGTGACCTTGCCGGGGGCCGAACGGGGCGACGAGCACTCGGATGCCCTAGCTGCCACGGCCGTTCGGGTCGGGGGCCGCACGGCGGGCGGGGGCCGTCCGGCGCTGAGCCGTCGAGTCGTCGGGCCCTCCAGCCCTCCAGCCCTCCAGCCCTCCAGCCCTCCAGCCGTTCAGCCGTTCAGCCGTTCGGTCGTTCAGTCGTGCGGCAGAGTCGGCTGGACCTGGCGCAGGAACGCGGCGTTGTCCGGTGTCCGGCGCAGCCGCTCCAGCAGGGTCTCCAGACCCGACTGCCCCTCGCGGCTCAGCAGGGCACGGCGCAGCCCCCGGGTGGCCGTCAGCTCGCCCGGGTTCAGGAGGAGTTCCTCGCGCCGGGTGCCGGACGCCTGGATGTCGACGGCCGGATGGATCCGGCGGGAGGCGAGTTCGCGGTTCAGCCGCAGCTCCATGTTGCCGGTGCTCTTCAGCTCCTCGAAGAAGAACTCGTCGGCGCGGGAACCCGTCTCCACCAGCGCGGTGGCCAGAATGGTGAGCGAACCGCCCTCCTCCGCCAGCCGCGCGGCCCCGAACAGCCGCTTGGGCCCGTGCAGCGCGCTCGCGTCCACGCCACCGCTGAGGGTGCGGCCGCCCGAGGCGGCGGCGTTGTTGTGGGCCCGGCACAGCCGGGTCAGGGAGTCGAGCAGGAGGACGACGTCCTCACCGGCCTCCACCAGGCGCTTGGCCCGCTCCACGACGAGTTCGGCGAGCGCGATGTGCTGCTTGGGCGTCCGGTCGAAGGTGGAGGCGTAGACCTCCCCGTGCACCGAGCGCACCATGTCGGTGACCTCCTCGGGCCGTTCGTCCAGGAGGAGGACCATCAGCCGGCACTCCGGGTGGTTGCCGGCGACGGCGGCGGCGACCTGCTGGAGCAGCACGGTCTTGCCGGTTTTCGGCGGGGCCACGATCAGTCCGCGCTGCCCCTTGCCCACGGGTGCGATCAGGTCCGCCACCCGCCCGGTGAGACCGGCGGCCGGGTGTTCGAAGCGGAGCCGCTCGCGCGGGTGCAGGGGCGTCAGATCGTGGAATCCGCGGCGGCCGTGCGATTCACCGGGGGCGCGGCCGTTCACGCGGGCGACGCCGGTGACGGTGTGCTGCGCCCCCTGTACGGCGTCGACCAGATCGCCCTTGCGCAGGCCGTGGCGGCGGATCAGGGCGGCGGGAAGCTGGGGATCGGCGGGCAGGGGCAGGAGGTCGGGGCCGCGCAGACGGCCCTTTCCGCCGGACTCGATGTCCAGGACACCGGTGACGAGCCGGGCGGCCGCTGCGGGCCGCTCGTCCACCGGGGGATGGTCGAGGGTGACGGTCATGGGCGGTGGTCCTTTCACGGACGGGGACAAAGGGCACGGAAGGTGCGGGAAGGAGAAGAGCCACGCGGGGAGATGCGGGGCACGGCCCGGACACCGCGGGCGGAACCAGCACCCCGGTTCGGGGACCGGCCGGCGCGCGCTGCGCGCTGCCCGGTGGCCCACGAGGTGGCGGCGGGAAGCTGAGGAGCCGGTTGCGACGGCCGAACGGCGTACGCCTCGGAGCATCAGCTGAGATGAGAAAGGTGGAGAGAGCGCACCGGCGCCCACGGAACGGGGGCGAGACTCAGGTGCTTCTCGCAAGGTAACACGCTCGCCCCGGCGTGGCCACCCCCTCCGCCGCACCCGTGACGGCGCCGGGTGCCGGCCCTGCCCCGCGGTGGCCCGGGACCGTGTCCGGGGGACCGGGCCGGCTCCGGGGGGCTAGGCTGACGTGGATGTTCAGCCCGGAAGGTCCCACGGTCCGTGAACTCGCCGTGCAGGCGCTGTCCTCCGTCGAGCGCGGCTACGACCTGCTCGCGCCCAAGTTCGACCACACCCCCTTCCGCACCCCGGACGCGGTGCTGGACGCGGTGGGGTCCGTACTGGAGCGGACCGGGCCGTACAGCGACGGACTGGACCTGTGCTGCGGCACCGGCGCCGGGCTCGACATGCTGCGGCGGGTGTGCCGCACCTCGGTGACCGGGGTCGACTTCAGCGCGGGCATGCTGGACGTCGCCCGGCGGCGCGCCGGGCGGGCCACCGAAGCGGGGGCCACCGGCGCGGGGGACAGCGGCGTGGGGAACAGCGGCATGGGGGACACCGGGCCCCGGGTCTCCTGGGTGCGCGGTGACGCGCGTGCCCTGCCGTTCACCGCGGCCTTCGACCTCGTCGTCAGCCTGGGCGCGCTCGGCCACTTCGTCCCGGCCGAACTGCCCCTGCTCTTCGGGCGGGTGAGCGCCGTGCTGCGGCCGGGCGGGGTCTTCGCGCTGCCGGTGTTCGCGCCGCCCCCGCCGTGTTCGCGGGCGTTCTGGACGCTGCTCGGGTTCGACGCGGTGATGCGGGTGCGCAACGCGGTGTGGCGGCCGCCGTTCGTGATGTACTACCGCGCGTTCCGCTTCGGCGACGTGCTGCGCGAGTTGGAGCGGGCCGGGCTCCGTCCGGAACTGCACGCGCTGCCCGGATTCGGCCGGCGCGCCGACGGCAGCCCACGGGCGCGGTTGATCGCGGCCCGTCGGCTGCCCTGAGACGGATGGCCGCCCCGGGACGGGCGGCTGCCCCGAGGCGGAAGGTTTCCTCTGGGCGGACGCGTCACGGCTGACGGCGCGGGGCGTGGCGCCGGGGTGGCTCAGCCCGCCGCCGGCAGCGTGAACTCGTAGACGAGCGCGTCCTGTCGGGCGTCCACCACGAGGTCGGTGATCTCCAGGATGCGGGCGTACTGGTCGTGCACACGGCGGGTCACGCGCACCGAGGGGCCGTCCGCGAGCCGGGTGATCGTGTCCCGGTGGTGCAGCGTCAGGCCGGCCCGGCGCATCCAGTCGTAGGTCCGGCGCAGTTGGGCGGCGCACGAGCCGTCGGCGCGGTCGCGGTAGCGGGCCAGTTCGTCCACCTCGGCGAGCGCCACGGCGGAAAACGATGTCACCGCCGTACGCAGTCCGGAGCCGTCCGCCGTCGCCGAGCGGTAGCGGTGCACGAGGGTCGGGCGCAGCGGTGCGATGCCCAGTTCCGCCGCGTGCTCCGGCGGCGGGGCCTCCCAGGCCACGGTGGCCCGGTCGCAGGCGTCGGGGGCGGCGGAGCGGGCCCCCACCGGGAAGTCCAGGTAGGTGGACGACTCGACGGGCAGTCCGGTCAGGGTGGCATGGGTGCCGCGCCGGTCGGTGCTGACGAGCCCGTCGCGCCGCAGCACCTCCAGCGCCTGGCGCACGGTCTCCCGGCTGACCCGGAAGTGCGCGGCCAAGTGCCGCTCGCTCGGCAGCCGTTCGCCGGGCGGAATGGTGCCGGCGCGCAGTTCGCCGAGCAGTTGGGTGGCGATTCTCCAGTAAAGGGGCCGTCCCTCGCTCGCTCCTTCGGTCGTGGGCCGGTGGTGGGGGGTGGTGCGGGCCATGCCGCGCCTCCTGTTGATGACGTACGGTAGCCGTGTGGGCTCATTGCGCCACCACATCTACCATTGGTCTAAACCAGTCGGAAGATGGTTCGCGCAGTTCGACCGAAATCCGCCCACGCCGACCCTTTATCGTCGCCCCGGCGGGCCCTGGGCAGGGCCCGCTCGGGCGTGTCCGGCCCGCTCATGCGCCGGTCCGCGGCCGGTTCGGCGGGTCGGTCCTCCGGTGCGGGCCGCACGCGTCCGCCACGAAGGCGGCGTCGTACGCCCTCGCTGTGTCCGGCCCCGCGCCGGCCGGACCGCGGCGGACGCCGGGGCCGGGCGTGCGGAGTTCGTCGAGCGGGGGGTCGAACCGTGACATCGGCGCCGCCGGGGGGAAGAGACGTACAAACGATGATCACAGCGTACGGGGCGGGCCGGAAGCCCCCGCGGGCAGGATCGCGCCATCGGCGCACAGGGATCTGAACTCGCTTACGGGGGTGCTCTGTTCGGGCCCGCGGCGGGCTCGGCGGCCGGATCGGGAGGGTCCGGCCTCCCCCGGTGCCCACAGGGCGGCCCGCCCGTCCACCGGGAGCACGCCGCCCGTCCGGGCGCGCGCCGCCCATCGTGACGGCCGTGTGAACTCTGCGCCCGGACCCGCGCCGCCGGGAATAGCCGTCCGGTGATCCTCCTTGCAGGTGGCGTGCCGACCGCGGTCGCCTCCGCGGCCGGTGGACGTGCAGACGGCGAAGGAGAGTGGGAGCGATGGCGAAGGCGTACGTCTTCACCCGGTACGGCGGCCCGGAGACGGAGGCGCTGGTGGACATCGACCGGCCCCGGCCCGGTCCCGGCCAGATCCTGGTCGCGGTGCGCGCGGCGGGGGTGAACCCGGTCGACTGGAAGCTGCGCGACGGATTCCGCCGTCCCGGCGACACCGGCGAGCCGGTCTTCCCGATCGTCTTCGGCAGTGAGGCGTCCGGCGTGGTCGAGGAGGTCGGCGAGGGCGTCACCGGCTTCGCCCCCGGCGACGAGGTCTTCGGCAACGCGGCGGCGGGCGGCTACACGCAGCACACGCTGCTGTCCGCCGCGGTGACCGCGCACAAGCCCGCCGCGCTCTCCTTCACCGACGCGGCCACCCTGCCCGTCGCGGCGGCCACGGCCTACGACGGCCTGCGCCAGCTCGCCCTGCCGGCCGGGGCGACCGTGCTGGTCACCGGCGCGGGCGGCGGAGTCGGCTCGGCGGCCCTCCAGATCGCCCGCGCCTTCGGACTGCGGGCCGTGGGCGTGGCGAGCGCGGGCAAGAAGGACTTCGTCGAGTCGCTCGGCGCGGTGCACGTGGCCTCCGGGCCCGGCTGGGCCGAGCGCGCGCGGACGGCCGTGCCGGACGGGATCGACGCTGTCTACGACCTGATCGGCGGCGAGGTGCTGAAGGACGCGGCGGGCCTCCTGGCCGACCGCCGCAAGCTGATCACCGCCGGGGCCCCGCCGCAGGAGGTCGAGGCGCTGGGCGGGGAGTGGGTGCGGCGCGCCCGGACCGCCGCCGTCCTGGACGAGCTGGCGGGCCTGGTGGTCCGCGGCACCCTGGACCCGCACGTCACCCTGACCTTCCCGCTGGAGCGGGCCGAGGAGGCGCTGCGCGCCGTGGAGGACGGGCACGCCCGCGGCAAGGTCGTGATCGAGGTCGCCGCGTGAGCGCGCACGGCGGCGCGGCGTCCGCCGGGACCGGCGGACACGTCCTGGACAACCCGGCCCTGGCCGCCCTGACCGGACCGCACGCGCACCTGGCCGAACGGCGCGGCCGGGTGCTGCGCTATCCCGTGGACGTCTCGCCCTGGCTGGCGCTGCCCGACGAGCCCGACGACGCCGACTGGGCCGACCTCGCCGCGCTGGCCGGGCCCGGCGCCGAGGTCCCGCTGCCCGGGTTCCGGGGCGAGGTCCCGGCCGACTGGGAGATCACCTTCCAG
Organism: Streptomyces sp. NPDC003284; assembly: GCF_053589675.1. NCBI lineage: Bacteria > Bacillati > Actinomycetota > Actinomycetes > Kitasatosporales > Streptomycetaceae > Streptomyces > Streptomyces sp. NPDC003284. Next base: position 14,388 of record NZ_JBSFSI010000017.1, on the reverse strand, counting down.
GTCGAGGGCGTGCAGCTGGTGGACGACGGCCTGGCCGCCGCCCCCGACCCGGAGGCGGTCCGCCTCGGCCCCGCCGACGTACCGGAGATGCTCGCCCTGATCGCCCGCACCGAGCCGGGCCCGTTCCTGCCGCGGACCATCGAGCTCGGCACCTACCTGGGCATACGCCGGGACGGGGCGCTCGTCGCGATGGCGGGGGAGCGGCTGCGCCCGCCCGGGTACACGGAGATCAGCGCGGTGTGCACGGATCGCGCGCACCGGGGCCAGGGCCTGGCGAGCCGGCTGGTCCTGGCCGTCGCCCACGGCATCCGCGAACGCGGCGACATCCCCTTCCTGCACACGGGCGCGCAGAACACCGGCGCCATCCGGCTGTACGAGTCCCTGGGCTTCCGGCTGCGGCGCCGCACCGCCTTCCTCGCGGCCCGCACCCCGGAGCGGCTGGGCGAGGGCCGGGCGGCCGTGCCGGTCGGCTAGGCCGGGCCGCCGGGCCAGGTCCGGCCGCGGTCACGTCCCGCCGTCCGGGCCGCAAGCCGTTCCGGCCCCGCCGTTCGGGCCGCAGTCGTTCCCGGTCCCGCCCGCCGGTCGCAAGCCGTTCTTGGCCCCGCCCCCCGCCGGTTCAGCCGGCGGCGGGCGGGGTCCAGCCGTTGTAGCGGGTGAGGTAGTCCGCGAACCGCCGCAGATCCTCCTCGGGCCAGTCGGCCAGCCGCTCCCGGAACGCCGCCCGGCGGCTGTCGGTCACCTGGAGGAGGAGCTGCCGTCCGGCGTCCGTGAGCTGAAGCACCTGGACCCGGTGGTCCTCGGGGTCCAGGAGCCGTTCGATCAGCCCGGTGCGTTCCAGCGCGGCGACCTGGCGGCTGACCGTGGACTTGTCCAGGGCGTAGTGCGCGGCCAGATCGGTGGCACGGCAGCCGCCGCGCTCCTCCAGATGCCCGAGCAGCGTGTACGACACCAGGGACAGCTCCGGGTGCATACGGCCCGCCGACGCCCTGGCCCGCCGGGCGAACACGGTCATCTCGCGCTGGATGGTCTCCACCGCGCTCTCCGGCCCCTGCGCTGCTGTCACGGAATTCCTCCCCGTCCGACTCTGGTTGTATAGTACAACTGAAATAAGAGTTGTAATTGCCAACCATTGGAGGACGGGAGCGATGAGGTCGCCCGCGCTGCGCCATGTGCTCATCCACCTGGTCACCCCGCTGCTGATGTGCCTGGGCATGGGGCTCGCCTACCTGGGCGCCTTCGTGACCCCGGAGCCCCACCACCTGCCCGTCGCGGTCGTCGGCACCGGCCCGCAGGCCAAGGTGTTCGCCCAGACGGTCAAGGACGCGGCGGGCGACCGGCTCGACGTCCGCACGGTCGGCAGCCGCGAACAGGCCGTCGCCCTGCTCACGTCACGCGACGTCGACGGCGCCTATGTGCCCGGCACCGGCACCGGCACCGGCAGCGCCGATGCCCCGGAGCTGATCGTGGCGAGCGCCGGGTCCGACATGAGCGCCACCGCCGTGGAGAAGGTCTTCACGCCCGTCGCCGCACGGCAGGGACTGCCGCTGAAGGTGACCGACGTGGTGCCGCCCGCCCCGCACGACCCCACGGGCCAGGGCCTGTTCTTCCTGCTGGTCGCGCTGAGCATCGGCTCGTACGCCTCCGTCGCCGCCCTCGGCGCCGCGGGCGCCGCCCTCCCGATGCGGGTCCGCGCCCTGCTCACCGTCGCGGTGTCCGCGGTGGTCGCCGGTCTCGGCGCCCTGCTGGCGGGCCCCGTCTTCCACCTCGCGCCGCACGGCCTCGCCGGGATCTGGGGCATGGCCTGGCTCTACTCCGCGGGCATCCTCTTCATCGGCGTCGGCCTGCACACGTTCCTCAAGCGCTGGACCACGCTCACCATGATGGTGCTGTTCGTGATGCTCAACTTCACCAGTTCCGGCGGCCTGTTCCGGCCCGAGTTGCAGAACGGCTTCTTCGGCACGCTGCACGCCTTCTGGAACGGCGCCGGATTCGTGGAGGGCGCCCGCGGCCTGCTCTACTTCGGCGGCGACGGCCTCGGCCGCCAGCTGTGGACACTGGCGGGCTGGCTGCTGCTCGGCCTGGCGGTGACCGCGCTCGCCGCGGCGTACGAGCGGCTGACCGCGCCCGGCTCCCGGGGCGCCCACGCGGCCGGCGGCCCCCACGGCGCCGCCGCGGCCGCCGCACCCACGGGCCGGGAGACCGCCGCGGACGCCGTCGAGGCGGAGGCCGAGGAAGAGGCCGAGGAGGCGGTCGCCGTCTGAGGCGTGGGGTAGGGTGACTGCGGCCGTGGACGTTCCCGGCCGTGGGAGACCGAGGAGGTGAGACCCATTACCGCTCTGTCAGGTCGGGTGCTCTCCTCCCACCGGGGCGCGGATCACCGCCGGTAGGTGACCGCGGGAGCACCCTTCGGCTCCCGAAAGGTCTCGGCTCTCCATGCCTGAACTTCCCCTTCCGTCCGACCCGTTGCCCGCGCCGCCGCACCGACGCGCCGCAGTGGTCGCCGCGTTGCGCGCGGCCGGCTGTGTGTTCGCCGAGGACGAGGCGGAGTTGATCCTCACCACCGCCCGCACCCCGGGCGAGACCGCCGCGCTCGTCGAACGGCGCGCCGCCGGACTGCCGCTCGAACACGTCCTGGGCTGGGCGCTCTTCCACGGTCTGCGCGTCGCCGTGGAACCCGGGGTCTTCGTGCCCCGCCGCCGTACCGAGTTCCTGGTCGACGAGGCCGTGGCCCAGGTGCCGGACGCGTCCGTCGTGGTGGACCTGTGCTGCGGCTCGGGCGCGGTGGGCACCGCACTGGCCGGTCTGCTCGGCCCCGTCGAACTGCACGCCGCCGACATCGACCCCGCGGCGGTGCGCTGCGCCCGCCGCAACGTCGGCCCGGCGGGCGGCCGGGTGCACCACGGCGACCTGTACGCGGCACTCCCCGCGGACCTGCGCGGACGGGTGGACGTCCTCGCCGCCAATGTGCCCTACGTCCCCACCGGCGAGGTGCCCCTGCTCCCGTCCGAGGCCCGCGACCACGAACCCCCGGCCGCGCTCGACGGCGGCGCCGACGGCCTCGACGTCCTGCGCCGGGTCGCCGCCGGGGCCCCGGACTGGCTGGCCCCGGGCGGCTGCCTCCTGGTCGAGACGAGCGAACGCCAGGTCCCCGCCGCCCTGGCCGCGTTCACCACCGCCGGCCTCACCCCGCGCCTGGCCACGTCCGAGGAGCTGTACGCCCACGTGGTGGTGGGCACGCGGCAGCGCTGAACCCGGCGCCCGGCGCCCGGCGGTGCGCGGAAGCCGGACCCGGAGCCGTGGTCCAGGTCAAGCCTGCCCCGGCGTCTGGGCGCGGGCGACGAGCAGGGCCACGTCGTCGTGGTTGTCCGGCTGGCGGAGTTCGCGCAGGAGGAGGTCGCACAGTTCCTCCAGGGGGCGCGGGGTGTCGTCGAGGAGGGACAGGAGGAGGTCCAGCCGCTCGTCCAGGGGGTGGCGGCGGGTCTCGACCAGGCCGTCGGTGTAGAGGACCAGGAGATCGCCGGGTTCGAGGCCGACGGTGGTGGTGGAGAAGGCGACGTCCCCGACACCGAGCGGTACTCCGGTGGGCAGCTCCAGCAGTTCCGGTGCGCGGCCCGGCCGGATGCGGGCGGGCGGCAGGTGTCCGGCGTTGGCGATCCGGCACTGGCGCAGCCGGGGGTCGTGGACGGCGTACAGACAGGTGGCGATGGAGTGGTCCAGGCCGTCGGTGATGCGGTCCAGGTGCTCCAGCAGGCGCGCCGGATCGAGGTCGAGGGAGGCCAGGGCCTTGGTGGCGGTGCGCAGCCGCCCCATCGTCGCCGCCGCGCCGATGCCGCTGCCCATGACGTCACCGACGACCAGGGCCGTCTTGTCGTCCTCCAGGGGGATCACGTCGAACCAGTCGCCACCGACCTCGGTGGTGGCCCCGGCCGGCTGGTAGCGGGAGGCGACCTCCAGGCCGCCGGTGACGGACGGGTGGTGGGGCAGCAGGCTGCGCTGGAGGGTCAGGGCGGTGTCGCGGGCGTTCTGGTACCAGCGCGCGTTGTCGATCTGCACGGCCGCGCGCGCGGCCAGTTCCCGGGCCAGCAGGACGTCGTCCGCGCTGAAGGGGTGCGGATCGCGGGTGCGTTTGAGGTCCAGGGCGCCCAGCACCTCACCGCGCGCGATCAGCGGCACGGCCAGGTAGGAGTGCACACCGGCCCGGCTCAGCAGCACGGCGGCCTCGGGGGAGCGGGCGATGTACGCCAGGTCCTCGTCCTTGACCTCGGCCACCAGCACCGGCTCTCCGGTGCGCACACACCGGGTGACCAGGCGGTCGGGGCCGTAGCGGGCGATCTGGCCGGGCGGGTCGGCGGCCTCCAGGGCGTCCGCGGCGTGATCGGCCCGCACCGCGAGGGCGCGGATCACCGCGGCCTCGGCGGGCCCCAGCTTGCTGTGCCGGCCCGCGACGACCGCTTCCAGCAGGTCGACGGCGGCGACGTCCGCCAGTTCCGGTACGGCGACGTCGGCCAGCTCCCGTGCCGTGCGGTCCAGGTCCAGGGTGGTGCCGATACGGGCCGAGGCGTCGGCGATCAGGGCGAGGCGCCGCCGGGCCGCCTCCGCCTCGATACCGGCCCGGTGCTGCTCGGTGACGTCCACCACGGACACCGCCACGCCCAGCACGGTGCCCACCGCGTCCTCCAGCCGGTACATCGACACCGACCAGGCGCGGTCGGTGTCCGGGTCCGCGGGTGTCCGGCCGACCGCGAAGACGTCGACGAGGGACTGCCCCGTCTCCAGCACCTGCCGCGCCGCCGACTCGACCGCCTCGGCGTCCACCTCCGCCAGGACCTCGGGGACCCGCCGGCCGATGTGCTCCTCGGCGCTGACGCCGTCGATCTGCTCCAGGGCCGGGTTGACCGACACATAGCGCAGCCGGGTGTCCAGGACCGCCAGGCCGATCGGGGACTGGGAGACGATCCGCGCCGACAGCGCCACGTCCCGCTCCAGGCGCCGTACGGTCGACTGGTCGGCCGCGAGCCCCAGCGCGTAGACGTCCCCCCGGTCGTCCAGCAGACGCATGTTGCGGAACTCCACCAGACGGGTGCTGCCGTCCTTGTGCCGGACGGGGAAGGCACCCGCCCAGCTCCGGCCGGTGCGCAGCACGTCGGCGAAGAGCTTGACGACCATCTCCAGGTGCTCCTCGTGGACCATGATCCGGGCGGCGTACTGGCCCAGCGCCTCCTGCGCGGAGTATCCGAACAGCTCCTCGGCCTGCGGGCTCCACAGCACGATGCGCCCCTCGGCGTCCAGCACGACCGAGGCCACGCGCAGCACGTCCAGCAGCCCGCTCGGCTGCACCGGGCCGGAGACCGGCTCGTCGCCCTCGGCCAGGGGGACCCCGGCTCCCGTCATCCCACGCACCGCCTTCGCCCGTTCACGCGGCCCGCCGTCCCGGTGCCGGCTCACCCCGTTGTACCGCGCTCCCGCTCCCGTCCGAGAGGGTCCGTCGCTACCCTCCACCATCTCTCAACACCTGGCAGGTCGTCCCGCCGAATCCGCCGGAAGGACCGCCCCCCCGAGCGGTGCTTTCCCGCGCGGAGTGCGGGTGGAGCGCCGCTCGCGGGGAACTCCGGTGCCGTGAAGCGGCGCGGCCACGAGAGGAGCGATCACGATGGACACCGAGCGAGAGCACCCCGAATCCGTCTCGCTGGAGCTGAGCGGGTGCAGCAAGGAGGACGCCCGGACCGTGTTCGACGCCCTGTGCGCCTGCTACGCGTCCGACCGGTGCGCGGACGACGTGCCCCGTGAGTTCCACGAGGTACGTCCGACGGTGTGGCTCGGCACCTTCGAGGTGGCCGAGTCCCCCAGGGCGGAGTGCGCTCCCACGCATCTCGACGCGTCCGTCACGGCGGACGCGCAGGGCGGCTACCGGGCGATCGACCACTTCCGTATGACGCTGGACTCCCTGTTCACGGTCCAGGACCTGGCCACGGCCTCCGGGGACCAGGAGCGGGAGCTGCACGTCCGGCTGGAGAGCCGCTGAGGTAAAGCACGCAGAGGAGAGAAAGCGGCGGCCCTGCACCCGTCCGGGTGAGGGTGCCTCCGCCGGGGGCGGTGCGCCCGCTTCTTTTGCAACTAGTTGCATAAAGCGCTCGGGGTCCTCTACAACTAGCGGGTACGCCACCACGCACGGAGGGCCCGATGAGCCGATACCCGCACCTGCTGAGCCCGCTGGACCTGGGCTTCACCACCCTGCCCAACCGCGTCCTCATGGGTTCCATGCACATCGGCCTGGAGGAGGCCGAGGGCGGCTTCGCGCGGATGGCGGAGTTCTACGCCGCCCGCGCGCGCGGCGGGGTCGGGCTCATCGTCACCGGCGGCATCGCGCCCAACGACGAGGGACGGCCCTACGAGGGCGGCGCCACGCTCACCACCGAGGCGGAGGCCGACCGGCACACCGAGGTGACCGCCGCCGTGCACCGCGAGGGCGGCCGGATCGCCCTCCAGATCCTGCACTTCGGCCGGTACGCCTACCACCGCGACCTGGTCGCGCCCAGCCCCCTCCAGGCGCCCATCAGCCCGTACGTGCCCCGCGAGCTGAGCGACGCCGACGTCGAGCGGACCGTCGACGACTACGTCCGCACCGCGCTCCTGGCCCGCCGGGCCGGGTACGACGGCGTGGAGATCATGGGCTCCGAGGGCTATCTCGTCAACGAGTTCGTCGCCGCCCGCACCAACCACCGCACCGACCGCTGGGGCGGCAGCCACGAGAACCGCATGCGCTTCCCGGTCGAGATCGTCCGCCGGGTGCGCGAGGCGGTCGGCGAGGACTTCATCGTCGTCTACCGGCTCTCCATGCTGGACCTGGTGCCCGACGGCTCGTCCCTGGACGAGGTGATCGCCCTGGCGAAGGCCGTCGAGGCGGCCGGCGCCACCCTCATCAACACCGGCATCGGCTGGCACGAGGCCCGCATCCCCACCATCGCCACCTCCGTGCCGCGCGGCGCCTACACCTGGGTGACGAAGAAGCTGATGGGCGCGGTCTCCGTCCCGCTCGTCACCACCAACCGCATCAACACGCCCGAACTCGCCGAGCGGCTGCTCGCCGAGGGGACGGCCGACATGGTGTCCATGGCCCGCCCGATGCTCGCCGACCCGGACTTCGTCGCCAAGGCCGCCGCCGGGACACCCGAGGCCATCAACACCTGCATCGGCTGCAACCAGGCCTGCCTCGACCACACCTTCAGCGGGCAGATCACCTCCTGCCTGGTCAACCCGCGCGCCTGCCACGAGACGGAACTCGTGCTCGCCCCGACCCGGCTGCGCAAGCGCGTCGCCGTCGTCGGCGCCGGACCCGCGGGCCTGGCCTGCGCGGTGGCGGCGGCCGAACGCGGCCACCGGGTCACCCTGTTCGACGCGGCGAGCGGGATCGGCGGCCAGCTCGACGTCGCCCGCAGGGTCCCCGGCAAGCAGGAGTTCGACGAGACCCTGCGCTACTTCCGCCACCGGCTCGCCGCGCTCGGCGTCGACGTACGGCTGGACACCCGGGTGCGCGCGGCCGACCTCGCCGGGTACGACGAGATCGCCGTGGCCACCGGGGTCACCCCGCGCACCCCCGACATCCCCGGCATCGACCACCCCAGCGTCGTCGGCTACCTCGACGTGCTCCGGGGCCTCGCCCCGGTCGGCGAGCGGGTGGCGGTCCTCGGCGCCGGCGGCATCGGCTTCGACGTCGCCGAGTTCCTGACGGACGGCGGCGAGCGGACGCACGAGGACCCGGCGGCGTACTTCCGCGCCTGGGGCGTCGACACGGACTACCGCGCACCCGGCGGCCTCACCGCGCCCGCCCGGCCGAAGGCGCCGCGCACCGTCCACCTGCTCCAGCGCAAGACCACCAAGGTCGGCGCGGGCCTGGGCCGCACCACCGGCTGGATCCACCGCACCGAACTGCGCCACCGCGGCGTCACCATGGTGCCGGGCGTGCGCTACGACCGGATCGACGACGCCGGGCTGCACCTCACCGTCGACGGCGCGAGCCGTGTCCTGGAGGTCGACACGATCGTGCTGTGCACCGGGCAGGAGCCGCGCCGCGACCTGTACGAGGAACTGCTCGCCGCCGGGCGTGCCGCGCACCTGATCGGCGGCGCCGACGTGGCCGCCGAACTGGACGCCAAGCGCGCCGTCAAGCAGGGCACCGAACTGGCCGCGGCCCTGTAGGACGCCCGTACCGCGTCCCTAGGATGACCGCATGTCACTGCCGCACGCCATCCTCACCGCCCTGCTGGAGAAGCCGTCGTCGGGGCTGGAGCTGACGCGCCGCTTCGACCGGTCGATCGGCTACTTCTGGTCGGCGACGCACCAGCAGATCTACCGCGAACTGGGAAAACTGGAGGCGGACGGCCTGATCCGCGCCCTGCCGTCCGCCCAGCCGGTCCGCGGGCAGAAGAAGAGCTACGAGGTGCTCCCGGCCGGCCGCGCGGAACTGGCCCGCTGGACGGCGGCGGCCCAGGAACCCAGGCCGCAGCGGGACGCCCTGCTGCTGCGGCTGCGCGCCGCCGCGGTGGTCGGCACGGCGGGCGTCGAGGACGATCTCAGACGCCATCTGGCGCTGCACGAGCGGCAGTTGGCGGAGTACCGGGAGATCGAGGAGCGTGACTTCCCGCCCGGCAGGGACAGCTCCCAGGACCGGCTGCGGCATCTGGTGCTGCGCGCCGGGATCGACCTGGAGACCTTCTGGACCCAGTGGCTCGGGCACGCCCTGGAGGAGTTCGCCGAGCTGCCCGACGGCGGCTGAGGGCGGTTGCCCCCGGCCGCGGCCGGTCAGAGCCGGTACGGGCCGGAGCGGCGGCGGCGCAGCACCCAGCCGGTGGCGATCAGGGCGGCCCCGACCAGGGCCCCGCCCACCGCGACCGTGAGGGTGCCGTAGTCCCGGACGGCCCCGCCGAGCCCGCCCATCACCCCGCGCGAGGGCGCGGCGGAGGCGGCCGGTGCGGAGGTGGCCGAGATCGTCGGCCGGGACGCGGCGGAGACCACGACGGACTGGGTGCCGGCCGTGATGTTGTTCGCGCACACCACGATCACGGTGTACGTGCCCGGCCGTACGCTCTGCCAGGCCGCCGTCTGGTTCGCGGTCGTCCCGGCCAGGGCGGAGCGGCGGCCCTGGGCGAAGCTCGTCTGCCCGGGGGCGAGCAGCGAGGCCGTGCCCCAGCCGCCCTCGACCAGGGTGCACGCGCTGGTGGTGACCGACACGGTGGAGCCGTTGGTGCTCACCGAGATGCCCGGTCCCGCGGCGGCCGGCTGGGCGGCGAGGGCGAGCGTCACGGCGGCGGCCGCCGCTGCCGGGGCGATGTGCGCGAGTGGCTGGGTGTGGCGCATGGGGCAGTCCTCCGGCGGCACGGTCGGCGGGCCGTCCCATGGGCCGCCGGAGACGCGGGATCGCCCGTGCCGTCTCCTCAGGGGCAGCCAACGCCCGCCCGGCGCCGCCCGCACGCGCGGCGCACCCGCTCGGGTGACAGGTCCTAGCCGCCGTCCGTCCCCGTGGTCACCGCCCGTTCGGCGGAGAAGCCGCCCCAGGTGCCGTCCGGGAGCTTCGCCCGCAGCCGCACCCGGTGGTGCGCTCCCGCGTCCCGGCCCAGGTAGAAGCTGTAGGTGGCCTTCCCGCGCGGGGGAGCGTCGCCCCACACCAGGGAGGTAGCCGGCTGCCCGTCGAGCTGGATCTGGTACTCCGTCACCACCCCGTCGGTGCGCGGCGCGACCCAGTCGAGGTCGAGGTAGTACGCGCCGTCCGCACGGTGGGTCGCGGCGTGGAACGAGGTCGGCGCGGTGCCCCGTCCGTCGTCGGATCCCGGGGTGGTGAGGGCGACGGACGCGCTGGCGGGGGAGAGGTTGTCGGCGGCGTCCCGGGCCCGCACGGTGAAGGAGTACCGGGTGCCGGGCCGCAGCCCGGTGACCACGGTCGCCGTCTGGCTCCCGCCCACGCTGTGGATCTTCGTGCCGCCCTGGTAGACGTCGTAGGAGACCACCCGCCGGTCGTCCCGGGCGGCCGACCAGGAGAGCTGGACGGCCCGGCTGCCGACCACCCGGCCGCGCGGATCGAGCGGCCGGGTCGGAGCGGAGCGGTCTGCCGCGACGGCCGCGGGCGTCGTCGCCCGCACCTCCCGGCTGCGCGGCCCGAGCCGCCCGGCGGTGTCCAGGGCCCGCACGGTGAACACATACGTGGTCGACGGGCTGAGCCGGGTGACGTCCACCATGTGCTCCGAGGCGGGCACGTCCTTCACCTTCTCGGTGCCGCGGAACACCTGGTACGCCTTGACGCCGGTGCCGGAGGTCACCGCGTTCCACATCACGTGCACGCTGGTGGCGCTGCCTGCCGCCGCGGTGACACCGGCCGGTGCCCCGGGGCCGCCGCCCTCCCCGTCGTCCGCTGCGCCCCGCCCGCAGGCCGTGAGGAGCGCGAGCGCCGCGCACACCGCGGCGACACGCCCGGGGAGGCGGGACCGGCGGGAATCGGGCTGCCGAACGCGTCGCACGAGGTGTGCCTCCCCGTCAACTGCGGCGCGGAGGGCCCGGACACCGCTGCGAACAATGGTCCGGACCAATATGCCGTGTTGACGGGGTCGCATCAAGAGGGCCGGGCCGGTCCTGCTCCCTGCGCGATTGCGTATGCTGAGGGACATCCCAGCCGAACTGCCCGGTCGTTCCAGGGGAGTTCGTGCCGTGGCGCGGACCGCTGTCGTCGCTGTTCCCGCGCCGGTGCGGGCGGCCGGGGGATCCGAGGCCCCGCGGCCCGGCCCCCGGCCGCCCGGCAGGTGTTACGGGCCGTGGGCCGTCCGGTCCCCTAACGTGTGCCGCACGATCGAATTCATCACTGATGAGATGAATGTCTGTCAATGTCCCCGAGGAGAGGGTTCCTCATCGTGCGTGTCCAGTCGCTGACCCTCGTCGCGGCGAGCGCCGCCCTGCTGGCTCCGACGACACTGCCCGTCGTTCCCGTGTCCCACCGGCCGCACCCGGAACCCGCGGCCCACGGCGAGAGCGGCACCGCCGCCGGGCTGCTGGCCCGTACGCGCCACTGCGCGCAGATCTCCCACGGCCGCTACCGCTCCGACGCGGGCGTGCGCGCCACGATCCCGGTCTGCGGACTGCCCGGCGCGGTGTACTGGAAGGCGGACCTGGACATCGACTGCGACGGACGGCCCACCCGCCGCTGCAACCGGCGCACCGACCCGCAGTTCTCCCCGGCCGCCGCCTACGCCCAGTCCGACGGCCGGCGCCTCGACGCCGAACACCTGCCCTACATCGTCCTGCCCGCCCCCAGCCGCGTCTGGGACCACCGCGACCACGGACTGCGCGGCGGATCGGTCGCCGCGGTCCTCTACCGGGGCCGGGTGCGGTACGCGGTCGTCGGCGACACCGGCCCCCGGGACGTCATCGGCGAGGCGTCCTACGCCGCCGCGCGACGGCTCGGCATCCCCGCGGACCCGCGCGGCGGCGGGGTGCGCTCGGGAGTGACGTACATCGTCTTCGAGAACTCCCGGGTCGACCGCATCGAGGACCACGCGGAGGCCGTGCGGCAGGGCGAGCGCCTGGTCCGGCGGCTGGTGGGCGCGAGCGCGCGGGTCAGGTGATCCCGGGGCGGGCCGGACCGCCCGCACGGGCACGACGGATCCGGACGGGGAGCCCCCGCCCGCCGTGCTCCCGTCCCGCGCCGGGCCTCACACCTTCCGGTAGGCGTACGCGTCCGCCGCCGCCGCCTCCACCGCGTCCAGGTCGGCTCCGGTGGCCGCGGTGACGACGGCGGCCACCGCGCCCTCCACGAAGGGGGCGTCCACCAGCCGGGTGTCCTCCGGCAGCTCGTCGCCCTCGGCCAGCAGCGCCTTGACGGTGAGGACGGCGCTGCCGAGGTCGGTCAGGACGGCGACCCCCGCCCCCCGGTCCACGGACGCCGCCGCCGCGGCGACCAGTTCGGCGCTGGTGCCGAGGCCACCGCCCTCCCGGCCGCCCGCGGGAGCCACCGGGACGTTGTCCGCCCCGCCCGCGAGCCCCCGCGCCAGCTCCGCCACCGAGGCGGCGACCTCGGCGCTGTGCGACACCAGTACGATCCCCACCGGCTTGTCGTCGCTCACGTCAGCCCTCCGCCCCTTCGGCCGCCTCGGCGAGGGCGGCGATCAGCAACGCCGACGAGGTGGCACCGGGATCCTGGTGCCCGATGCTGCGTTCCCCGAGATAGCTGGCCCGGCCCTTGCGGGCCTGGAGCGGGACGGTGTCCCTGGCGCCCTGCTCGGCGGCGGCGCTCGCCGCCGCGAACCCGTCGGCGAGCGCGTCCAGGGCCGGTACCAGCGCGTCGATCATCGTCTTGTCGCCCGGTGCCGCGCGGCCCAGCTTCATCACCCCGTCGACCCCGGACCGCAGCGCCTCGGCGAGCTGGGCCTCCGTCACCTCGGGGGCGTCGCCCAGCGCCTTGCCGGTACGGCGCAGCAGGGTCCCGTACAGCGGCCCCGACGCGCCGCCGACCTTCGAGATGAGCTGCTTCCCGGCGAGGGCCAGCACTTCGCCCGGAGTGCCGGGCCTCTCCTGCTCCAGCTCCTGGCGGACGGCCGTGAACCCGCGCTGGAGGTTGCTGCCGTGGTCGGCGTCCCCGATGGCCGAGTCGAGGTCGGTGAGCCGCTGGGCCTCACGGTCGACGGACACGGCGGTCGCCGTCATCCAGCGGCGGAAGAAATCGGCGTCGAGCACTGGTACTCCCTTGCGTGGTGGATACGCGTGGCGGATACGGTCGACGTGCCGGCGCGGGTCACAGGCCCCAGCGCAGGCCCGGCGTGTTCACGGGAGCGTCCCACAACCGCAGCAGTTCCTCGTCGATCTGGCACAGGGTGACCGAGGCGCCCGCCATGTCGAGGGAGGTGACGTAGTTGCCGACCAGTGTGCGGGCGACGGCCACCCCGCGCTCGGCGAGCACCCGGTGCACCTCGGCGTTGAACCCGTACAGCTCCAGCAGCGGGGTCGCGCCCATCCCGTTGACCAGCAGCAGCACGGGATTGCGCGGGTTCATGTCCTCCAGGATCGCGTTCACCGCGAAGTCCGCGATCTCGCCGGAGGTCATCATCGGCCGCCGCTCCCGCCCCGGCTCGCCGTGGATGCCGATGCCCAGCTCCAGCTCCCCGTCGGGCAGGTCGAAGGTGGGGCTGCCCTTGGCCGGGGTGGTGACGGCGCTCAGCGCGACACCGAAGCTGCGGGAGTTGTCGTCCACCTGCCGGGCGACGGCCTCGACCCGCTCCAGCGGCTGGCCCTCGTCGGCCGCCGCGCCCGCGATCTTCTCCACGAACAGGGTGGCGCCGGTGCCGCGCCGGCCCGCGGTGAAGAGGCTGTCGGTCACCGCCACATCGTCGTCGACCAGCACCTTCGCGATCCGGATGCCCTCGTCCTCGGCGAGTTCGGCGGCCATGTCGAAGTTGAGCACGTCGCCGGTGTAGTTCTTCACGACGAACAGCACACCGGCGCCGCTGTCCACGGCCGCCGCCGCCCGCACCATCTGGTCGGGCACCGGCGAGGTGAAGACCTCTCCGGGACAGGCCGCCGACAGCATGCCGGGACCCACGAACCCGCCGTGCAGCGGCTCGTGCCCCGATCCGCCGCCGGACACCAGCGCGACCTTCCCGGCCACGGGGGCGTCCCGCCGTACGATCACCCGGTTGTCCACATCGACCGTCAGCTCGGGATGGGCGGCCGCCATACCGCGCAGCGCGTCCGCGACGACGGTCTCGGCTACGTTGATCAACATCCTCATGAGCATCTCCCGGTGATCTGGCGGGCGTGGTGGGCCGAAGCACTCCTACCGGCAGTATCGGCCTTGCGCGAGCGAAGGTCACGTGTGGCGACCGCACAGGTGAATGGGGCAGCGCGTGGGGCAAACGGGTGCCCCGGCGCGGTGCGTTGCCGGTGGGCGGGCCGGGGCCGCCGCTCAGGGCACCCGCAGCGCCAGCGCCGCCACGTCGTCCTGCTGCCGGTCGCTCATCCGGGTGAGCAGTTCGTCGAGGAAGACCGGCAGGGGCTCGCGGGCCAGTGCGGTGGCGTGCTGGCGCAGCCGGGTCAGCCCGCGTCCGATGTCCTCGCCGGGCCGTTCCACCAGGCCGTCCGTGTAGAGGAGCACGGTGGACCCGGAAGGCAGTTCACAGGTCGCGGTGGTGCGGACGAGAGCCGGGTCCACACCGAGGACCGGGGCGCTCGCCTCCTCCAGCAGGACGGTACGCCCGTCGGGCCGGGCCAGCAGCGGCGGCGGATGACCGGCGTTGGTCCAGTGGAGTCGCCAGGGCGTGGTGGGGGTGGTGTCGGTGGTGGGGGTTTCGAGGCGGGCGATGACGGCGGTGACGAGTTCGATGCCGGTCAGGCCCTGCATGACGCGGTCGAGGC
>NZ_JBSFSI010000016.1:0-184166 GCF_053589675.1 Streptomyces sp. NPDC003284 | reverse complement strand
GCGCCGCCGCTACGCGGCGGACACATCGCCACGCTCCGCGCGGCGAGCCGGCGACTCCGTCACCGGCTTGGGCCAACTCCGTTGGCCCAAGCCCGAATTGCACCGCAATCCGGGCTGCAGAAATTCGCTCCGCGAATTCCTGTGGCTAGCTGGCGGAAGGCGGATGTCTGCTTCAGACTTTCTTACGCGATTCTGAAACTCTGCCAATTCTGAGCAGGATTGGCAGTATTGACCGGATTGGTCCTTCGGACTCGTTTCCATGACAGTTCCTGAATCAGAAGAGGAACACCGTAAGGACTGTCCCGTAAATAATCTCCGATCCACCTCGGGCAAGATCTTGACGGGACAGCCTTTAGGCATCGGCGATGGTCGTCCCGCAGTTCCGGGGCTCATTCAACGCTGTGGCGCTCCGGTGGAGGGCCATCTGGGTTCTGGCGGTACCCAGGGGCGCACGTCGACAGCGATTCCGCACCCGCGCACTCCGGCTCATGCGACCAGCCCGCTGCCGCATCCGGTGTGAGGAATGCCCGGCGTGTGCCCCTTGCGGGTGGCAACGGCGCCCTCCGCTGGCCGCTCGCCCTTCAGCTCTGCGATCGTCGTCTGCGAGCGGCCGTCCGCCGCTCGCAAGTCACCGAAGCACGCGAGGAGTTCGCGCCATGGCTGGAACCGTCATCGCCCCCTATGCCCAGGTCGCAGCTGTCGTCAACAAGGACGGCACGGTGGTCCGGTCCAAGGGCGTGGTGGAGATCAAGCGCACCGGCGCCGGCCGGTACTCGATCACCGTCAGCGACGACATCGCCCTCGACAAGTCTGTTCCCATCGTCTCCCTGCGTCAGGACGCTGACTGGGGCAGCGAGATCTACACCCGGGTACCCAACGGAGCCGATGTCGATCTCACCTTCTCCGTGCTGACCGGAGTCAACGGCACCGCCACCGACGAGCCCTTCCACGTCATCGTCCCCTGACCCCCGTACCAACCGCCACAGGCCCCCGAGCCACACGGCCGGGGGCCTGTGCGTCTGTTGCCTGCCGCGCCGCCCTCGAATACGACGGCAGCATCCGTGTGGGCCGACCTCTACGGGAGCGCTGCGGGACGCCTCGTGAGGCCCCGAGCCCCCTCGTGGAAGGGGCTCGGGGCCTCATACGTACCGGCCGCGTGACTACCGTGACTGATGAGACGTGGACGCCGGCCGGGTGGCGCTGCGCTCCAGGCGCGACACGGAGATGGGTCCGGCGTTTCCGGAGGTCGTGACCATGCGGCTGCCGGGTGCGACGGCGCTGGACGGCAAGCTGGTCATAGGGGATCCCCCGCCTGGCGTTCGATCGGTCGGAATGGAAGGCGTACTCTTCAAACAGCTCACCGACACCTACAAGCCGTCGGCGCGGGGCTGAGAGAAGCACAAGGTCCGCGAGACGAGCGAAGCGACCGTCGGTGCGGTCATCGGCGCCCTGACTGGGGAAAACACGCGGAAATGTCGCACAAGTCAGGACGTCTGGGTGCAAGGCTGGGCTCGTGATCAAAACTCAGGATCTGACTCACCAGACCGTTCGCGACTTCGTGACGGCATTCAACGACCAGGACGACGACAGACTGCCCCACCTCGCCCCGCACTTCACCACCACCGCCGGGAGCCTTCAGGAGCTGCGCTCCCACTTCACAGCCTTCGTCGCCGTGGCCGAGCGGGACGGCGGACTCACCCTCGACGGCTTCGCCGCCAAAGGACCTCGTTTCGCGTCGGCCCGGTGGGAGTTCACGGTCGACGACGACTGGGTGGAGAAGCTGAAGATCACCCCGGATGTGCCTGTCGATTCCGACCGGATGCACGAGGTCATGGAGGAGCTGCGGGAGAACATCCCCGCCCGTGCCGCCCAAGCCGCATTCGCCCGCGTCACCGACAAGGAAGGCCGCACCCATCCCAAGGGCACGGTCCGCCGCCTGCGGCTGGGCGAGCACCTGCTCGTGCACCGCTGGGAGAAGGGGGCCTGCGGGGACATCGACTGGATCGTCACCTCCGAGAAGGCCGACGCTGACGTCTTCCGGTTCGTGCGCAGTCCTTCCTCCGGCGACCACGACGACCGCGGCGGTGGCGCCCGGAAGTATTGCAGTGTCTCCTCGCACCTGGAGCTCAAGCTCGGCTGGGACGGGGACGGCTACCAGAAGGCCACGGTCTCGTACTGGGCGAAGCCCTACTACTGGGATGCGGTCAAGTGGTACGGGGAGGACCGCACCCTGAGCGAGCAGTACGTACCGAAGGTCACCGGAACGCTGACACTGACCGGGCCCGACGGAACAGCCGTCAGCACCGAGCCGATCACCGTCAGCGGCGGTCAGCCGCCCTACGAGCGCACCTTCTCCAGGGAGTTCGACCTCGGCCACCTGCCCCCCGGCACCTACACCCTCACCTTCGGCGACGCGCAGAAGACGGGCGGATCGACGGCCGCCCGAGGGCAGGACTGGGTCAAGCTGTCCGACCACTCCGTCGCCTTCACCATCGGCACCTGACCACTTCGCTAGTTGGCCGAGATCCACCCGCCTCCAGGTACTCCCGCCTCAGCTTCGCAGTGGGAATACGGGACTTCGCATGTCCGCGGTGCCGGGGCTCATCCCTGTCGGCCGCCGGTCGCTCAGCGTTCGACAATCTACTGTCGGGTGGGGGACGGTGCGCTGCTGCCGCTGTAGGAGGGCAGGTCGGCCACCAGTTTCGTGAGGACCGGGTCGCCCGCGTAGCGGCGCTCGTGAAGCTCGGCGATCTTCCGGGCTATGTCGGGGTCGTCGCTGTCGGTGGTGTCGTAGGAGACGAAGGTTTCGAGCAGGGGCAGGCCGATCCGGTCGGTGTGGGCGTGCGAGGGGGCCATCAGGTACTCCCAGTACCCGTCGAGGTCTTCGAGGACGAAGACGGCGCCGCACTCGAACGCGCCGCCGACATCTCTGCCGACGACGTATCGCACGACCGCGTCGATCGACTCGCCCTGATTGCGCAGGCTCGCAAGGGCCTCCTCGCGCTGCTCGGCGGTGACGGATTCCTTGAAGGCGAAACGGTTGTGGTGGTAGATCATTTCTCTCCCCTGGCTTTCGGACGATCGGCGAACGGACGGTGTCCATGGGGGTGTGCGGGCGGGGCGGACCAGTAGCCGAGCAGCGCAGACACCGCCTGTTCGGCCAGGTGCAGGGCGCGGTCGAATCCGACGTCCTCGATCGACCCGATGCCGGCGAGACCGTGCAGCGTGCCCCACAGCAGATCGCAGGCGTCGTCGAGGTCGACCGGCTCGGCTCCGGACTCGGCCGCCCACGCACGGACGATGCGCCGGGTGAAGGCGAGTACTTCGGCTGCGGCCGCGCGGCGGGTGGAAGCGTCGATGTCTGTGCCGGTCCCGCCCGACACCAGCTGATACGGACCAGGCTGCGAGCGAGCGAACTCCAGGTATGCAGCTGCCGCCAGATACGGGCCCCGCGATGTCGGCCCCTCAGCTACCGCGGACCGCATCCGCTCCAGCAGGTCGGCGTTGGCCCGTTCCAGCAGCGTGCGCAGCACGGCCTCTTTGCTCGGGAAGTGCTGGTAGATCACCGGCGCGCTGTAGCCGATCTCGGTGGCAATCCGCCGGATCGTCACGGCCCGCCAGCCCTCGGCCTCGGCCATTCGGCCGGCGGTGTCCAAGATCTCGGCGAACGTCCGCCGACGAACCTCTTCCCGCTTGCCCATCTGAACCCCTAACGGCGTTAGATTATCTAACGCCGTTAGTATTTTCCTCGATCTCACCTCTGTCAAGTGGAATCGGCCCAGTCCCCGTGATGGCCCGTGCCGTCGGAGACCAACCGCGCGGAGCGGCTCCGCCGCCTCTCGTTCGGGGTGAGGTCGCGACGGCCGGTCGCTTCTCCCCGACCGTCCCACCGTCCCGTCACGCCGGGCAGTGTCTCCGCAGGTCAGTCAGTGGGACGTCCCAGAGGTACGTCATTTTCGCGGCGCCTGTGGGAGCCCTTGCTCCTCGCCCGGCAGTCTCGTTGGCAGGCCGACCCGGTGCGGTCGGCCCGCTCACGCCCCAGAGAGGGAAAGGGAAATAGCATGCACATGACCAGGAAGCTTGCGACCGCGGCCGGCGGTGTCCTGCTGACCGGTGGTCTGCTGGCCGGAAGCGCGGGTGCTGCCAGTGCGGAGGTGGCTCCGCAGGCGGCGTCGGACTGTCCGTCGACCTACTTCTGCGTCTGGTCCGGGTCGAACTACACCGGCCACATGCAGAAGGTCTCAGGGACGAACCCGGACCTGACCAAGTACTCGGTCTTCCAGTCCTTCAAGTCGTGGTACAACCATGGCGCTTCCTGCAACTTCAAGTGGTACTCGGCGAAGAACTACGGCGGTTCCAGCGGGATCGTCACGAAGGGGCACAAGGAGTCCGACAGCAAGGCCCACTACATCAAGTCCAACAAGTGGGCCTGCTGACCACCGGACCGCAACCGCAAGTAGGCGGCGCCCCAACGGGGCGCCGCCCTCGATCCGTTGCGCAGCGGGCTGCGGCGGTCACCACGTCGAGACCGGCACCGCCTTCCAGCGAGCCGTTCTGCTTTTGCCTGGCGGACTCGGCGGGACCAGGGCATGGCAGACATGATCACCTTTCACCGAAACTCCTCATAGTCGGGCGTGTCGGAGGCTGTCGAAAGGCCGGAGCAGGTGGGGGCGCGGGAAGACGCCGGGGCGTACGGACTGGTCCGTACGCCCCGGCGTCTTCTGTGGAGCGACGTGGCGGACCGGTCAGGCCCAGCAGCCGTTCACCGTCGCGGCGAGGCCGTCCATGGCGTCCTTGATGCCTGCCGGGTCGGCTGTGGAGTTGTTCTCGATGAACGAGAAGACCCGCCATTCGCCGTCCGCGGTCTTCGTCACGCCGCTGAGCGCGACGGCACCCGTGAGCGTGCCGGTCTTGGCGTGCACCTTGCCCACGGCGCACTTGGAGTGCGCGTCGTCGAAGCGCCCCCACTCCGGGCCGAGGCTGGAGCCCGCCTCGCCGGCGACCGGCAGACCGTCCACGATGGAGGCGAGGGCCGGGGCCCGCGTGATCGCTTCGAGGAGCTGGGCGAGGGTCGCGGCGGGGATGCGGTCGGCGCGGGACAGACCGCTGCCATCGTGCATCACGAAGTTGTCCAGCGACACCCCGTACGAAGTCAGGACCTGGCGGACCAGGTCCACGCCGCCCTCGAAGGTGGCCGGCTTCCCCATGGTCACGGCGGTCATCCGCAGCAGGGTCTCGGCGATGTTGTTGTCGCTGGTCTTGAGCATCTTCTTGACGATGTCCGACAGCGGCCCGGAGGTGTGCTGCGCCACCGGTACGGCGGACCGGCTCGCCTGCGCGCGGCCGACCTCGCCGTCGACGGTGATGCCTGCCGCGGTGAGTTGCCCGGCGAACACCTTGCCGGCGTCGAGGGAGGTGTCCTGCACGGCGGCGCCGTCGACGACGAGCGAACGGACCGGCGTGACCTCGGTCGGGTAGTAGCCCTCGTTCCAGCCGTCGGCCAGGCTCGGCGCGGCGAACAGGCTGTCGTCGATCCTGACCTTGACGTCGGTCCGGCCGGCCGCCTTCAGGCCGGCGACTGCGGCCTTCGTCATGTCGGCCAGGTCCGCGCTGGTGAGGGTGCGGTCGCCGCCGCCGACGAGGGTGAGGGTGCCGTCGCCGTAGACGACCTTGGTGGTGAACCTGTGGTCCGGGCCGAGCAGGGTCAGGGCGGTGGTCGCGGTGGCGAGCTTGGCGTTGGACGCCGGCATGAGTGCGGTGGAACCGTTGTGGTCCCACAGGGTGGTGTCGGAGTCGCCGTCCAGGACGACTCCGCTGACGTCGGAGCCGAGGCGTGAGTCGGCGATGCGCTCGTTGAGGTTCTTGACGAGCTGGGCGTCGTCGGCGGTGAGGGTGCCGCCGGTCCGGCCGGTGTCGACGTCGTGGGCCGGGCTGCCCGCGGTGACGGTGTTGCCGTCTGCGGCGAAGGCCGAGGTGCCGGCCAGCGTGGCGGAGGCCACGGGGACGGCCAAGGCGAGGACGAGGGAGCGGCGCGTGCCTATACGGCTCACTCTCGCCTTACGGTGCCGGTGGTGTCCGGACGGGGTGAAGGAAGGGGCGGGGGTTTCGTCTGGCGTACCAGTCATAGAACGCGTCCAAGTGTCTACTGTGTGGTTCTGTGCAGGTGGAACGGCGCGCACGTTACCAGCCGTCACATGTGTGTTCTGGGCGCGGGGAAAGCGGTTGTGAACGAGTTGCAATGATGTGTGACCGGCGTGAAACGAGTGTGTCCGCCTCATGTGGGTGTGCGGATCGCGGTCTGGGTGTCGGCGATGTTCCTCACTCCCAGTCCCAGCGGATGCCCAGGAGTCCGCGAGCGGCTTCCTGCTCGAAGAGGTGCACGACGCCATGGGCGTTGAGGGTGAGTTCGGCTGTGAGAGCGGGCGGTACGGAGACGGAGGTCTGGGTGAAGCTGTGGCACCGTACCGGAAGTGCGGTGCGGTCGAAGCCGATGTGCAGGGCGTAGGGGCTGCCGGCGAAGAGGAAGGCGCGTGAGTATTCCTGGGACGGTTCGCCTGTGCCGTCCTGGAAGTGATAGCGGACCATGGTGGTGTCGCCCACTCTCAACCGGGTGTCGAGGAGCAGTTCGGCTGCCACGAGGCCCGCCTTCTGGTTTCTGCGTATCCGGCCCGGCCGGCAGTTCACGAAGCCGGTGATCTGTACGCGTTCGGTCGCGCAGCCGTGTTCACCGATGTGGACGGCCAGATAGCGGTCCACGCCGTCGCGGTGGGCGCGCAGCACTTGCTGCGACTCGCGGGAGGCCAGGCGTCGTTGGGCGTCGATGGTCACGGTCTCGGACTGCATCACGGTGTGCAGTCCGCCGTCCTGCGGGGCTTCCAGCTCGGCCAGTACGTCTCCCATGCCCGACCCGACCAGCGTGCTGTATCGGCGGCCGGCCGGGTGTGCCAAGGTGTCGCGCGGTTCCAGGAGTTGACTCAGCGCCTGTCCAGGCAGGTTGAGGAGGTCCTCCAGGGCGGCGATGGCGCGCAGCGACTGCCGTCGGCCCGGGTGACGGATACCTCGTTGCCAGTAGCTGAGTGTCGTGACGCTCACGGTGATGCCTCGTTCGGACAGTCTCTGCCGGACCCGGTGCAGAGCCAGCCCGCGGGCGGCCAGCGCGGTGTGGAGGGCGAGGGAGAACGGTCCTGTGCGCAGTGCTTCCTGCAAGTGGACTTCGCTCGCAGCACGGTCGGCTGTGGTTCTGCCGTCGGAGAGGGCCACGTGCTTCCTCCTGCCTTCGTTCCCGGCCGGTGCGCGGTGTGGATTTTCACTGCCGCCTTCGAGCCGGAGCCGGGGCGGCAGGCCAGGGAGGACGCAGTGTAGGCCACGGTGTTCACAAACGCAGGCGTCCGTGTTCACTTCGCCGCCGCCTGGACGGAATCCGAACGTTGACCGTGGACCGTCATGACCGGATGCTCTTCGGCAGACGCCCGGACGCACTCCCCGCGGGAACGGCCGGGCACTCCCCACTCTCCGTCCCCATCAGGGAGAACCGGTCTCATGTCATCCCATTCACAGCGCTCGTGCCTGTCCCGGTGGCGGCGCGGCCTGACCGCATCGTCCCTCCTGTTGGCCGCCGTGCTGTCGGCGACCGCCCTGTCGGTCACCGGCGCCTCCGCCGCCGACTCCCCTCACACCGCGGCCAGTTCCAGGAAGGTCCTGGACTTCACCGAACAGGTGCAGAGCAAGGACAACTGGTGCTGGGCGGCCACCGGCGCGTCCATAGCCGCGTACCAGGGGCACTCCGTCTCGCAGAACAGCTTCTGCAACGCCGCCTTCGGGAGAAGCCAGAACAGCACCTGTCCCAACGACCAGGCGACCCTCGGCAACGACCAGAGCGCCTACCGATGGCTCGGCATGGCCCCCGGTACCTACATCAACGGGACCATCAGCTACTCCAAGCTCCAGAGCGAGATCGACTACAACCGCCCCGTGCAGACCCGCATCGCCTGGTCCTCCGGCGGTGGGCACATGGAGGTGCTCTACGGCTACGACACCTCCACCAACTTCGTCTACTGGGGCGACCCGTGGCCCGACGACTACCGCTACAACTGGTCCTCCTTCAGCTACTACCGCGACAACGGCGACTTCACCTGGACCCACACGCTCTACGGAATCGGAGCGTGACCTGATGGCCGCCCGGATCCCCCAGACCGCCCAGACCTCCCAGACCCCCGAGACCATCGAGGCCGCCGTGACGCGCCGTCCCTCCACGAAGCGCGCCGTGAGTGCCGGCGCACTGACCGTCCTCGCACTCGGCCTCGCCATCACGCCTGCTTCCGCCGGCTCTCCCGACCACCGTGCTCCGGGGAACTACACCGCCGCGCAGCTCGCCGCGGCCCGGACTGCCGCCACCACCGACAGCACCGTCACCCTCCTGGACAACTACTTCGCCCATGCCCCCGTGCGGGGCGCCGCGCACGCCGTCCGGACGGGGCAGAGCGCCCCTCGCGCGGTGGGCCGCAGTGTCACCGTCAGCTCGCTGAACCCCGCCTTCGTGGCCGGGGAGTCCGGCGCACCGGTCGCCAGGCCGTCCTTCGTCGCCACCGACTTCGTCTCCCCCACCGGCCAGACGGCCACCGTGCAGACGGCCCTGACGGCCAAGGGCTGGCAGATCGTCACCATCGCGAGCGGCACCGACGAGTCCGACTTCACCGCCAAGGCGCAGGGCAGGGGCACGGTCTTCCGTGAGCCGCAGATCAACGCCTGGTACACCGTGCGCGGTGACGAGATCCTGCCGCTCAACACCGAAGCCCGTGCGGTGGTCGGCCCCTCCGGGACATCGCTGGCCGTCTACTACCACCACGTGCACAGCGCCTACGGTACGAGGCTGCCCGGCTCGTCCTACGACAAGAAGGGCATGGCCGGCGGGTTCGGCGACGCGGCGGCGGACGCCGCCGCACGGAACAGGTCCGCCGACACCACCGCGCCCGGCAAGGCCACCCAAGCCACGGCGACCGGCACCACCGGCCATGCGTCCGGCAACAGCGCTACGACGCTCCTGGGCCCTCGTGGCGGCAGCCGCTCTGGGAGGCGGCGCCCTCGTCGCCCGTCGGCTGCGCCACTCCCGCTGACCAACACACACAGCACCCCTGACTTGCCCGTGGGGTGCCCTCGGACGCACCGTGCGGCAGCGAACCTGTCCGAGCGCGAGCGGGTCCCGACGACACATGTCAGGGCCCGCTTTCGGTACGGACCGCGGCCCGGCCGGCTACCGCCTCAGCGATACTTCGAGCTGCTCGCAGTGATCAACGGCTGACCGGCCCCGCAGAGCCCGGCACCGGCGTTCGACTGGTCCGCCCAGGCCGCCCGCGGTACCGCAGTGCCTCCGCGGGCAGGCGCCGGGGCCGGGGCCGGGGCGCTCCCCGGATACCGGGCCCTGTCCGCAGGTGCCCCCCCCCCGGCTGGAGCAGTGCTGGTGGCCGATGCGGGGAGCGCGCCGGAGGCTGAGCAGGTACGACGGCTCAAGCCGCCACCTTCGCGGGCGCCGGAAGCAGGAACCGCTGATGATCTTCATGCTGCCCCTCGGCACCGACGAGTGGCCGGTCGCCGTCGCGGGCGTCGGCAGGGCCGCCCGCCCGGATCCGGTTCCGGGACGGTCCGGTGCCGTCCGGCGTCACGGGTAGGTGCCGTGGCGGAGGCGGCGGAACCGACAGGGGCGAGCGGCGGCGCGAGCGCGGACCGGGACGACGGCGGGGTTGCCAGGTCGGTCGACCGCAAGGGCGGCCCCGGACACACGGTCCTGCTGGCGCTGCTCCTCGCGATTCCGGTGGTGAAGGTCGCGTACACGGTCGGAGGCGGCGGGGCGGCGCGCGACGTGTTCGTCGGCATGGAACCCGCGAACTGGCCGGACGTCCTCATCGGCATGGTGCTCACCGATCCGCTCCTCGCCTGTGTGCTGGCCGTCGTCGTCTCCCGGGTCGTGTTCGTCCTGTTCGCCGGGCGCGGCGCGGTCCCGGTGGGCGGCGGATTCCTGCGCGGGGTCCAGCGGGCCGCGCTGACCGTGGTGAATCCGGTCGCGATGGGAGTGGCGGAAGCATGTTTCTTCGGTCCCCTGTGGGGTCTGGGCACCGGGCTCGCCGCCTACGCTCTGCGCAAGGGGGTCGTGGTGGAGTACCGCACCGGCAGGCGCCGAGCGCACCGGCAGGGTCCGGGACGGCGGACGGCGTCCGGGTCCACCGGTGACGGGGGCGGGTACCGGCCGTCGTCCTGGATGCGCCGGGCGGCGGCCCTGGAGCAGTGGGTGGCGCTCGGCCTGACCACCGTCGCGCTCCCGGTGCTGTTCTTCGTCTCGGCGCTCGACGGGCAGGCGTGGACCTCGATCGTCCGCTGCCGGGTCACCGACGGCGTACGGACCGAGACCAATCGTCTGATCGAGCTGGGCCGCAGAGGAAACGGCGTCGTGGGCTGGAACCTGGACGCTCGGGAGATCTCCAACGGGCTCGACTGCACCGGTGAGGAGAGTCTGTACGTGCGCGAGCCGTGGTGGCACCGCTGAGTCCGCGCCGTTCGCGGTCCGGTGCGTTCGACCAGCGCCTGGTCGGCGACGTGGGACTCGGCGTAGGTCCGTTGCCCGGCGAACAGCGTTGCCAGGTGGCGGACTTCGTCGGGTCTCGGCAGTTCCCGGGGGGGGCGAACGCGGTGTCCGCGTCACCGAATCAGATGCCGATGGCGGTGGCGAGGGTGCCGATCGGGGTGGCTCCTCCCGCGCGTGTGTCGCGTGGTGTCCTGGCTCCGGCCGTTACTCTCAACAGACCTGCGACGAGGACGAGGAGGCGGTCGTGTGCCTCAGGACCGGTCGGCCGAGGGGAGCACGGCCCCGGCGGCGGTGGACCAGGAACGGCGGCTGCGCCGGGATCTGGGCTTCTGGGGGCTGACGGCGATCGCGTTCTCCAACATCGTGGGTTCCGGGTGGCTGTTCGCGGCGATGTACGCGGCGCAGACGGCGGGCCCGGCGTCCTTGCTGTCGTGGGTGGGTGCCGGGCTGCTGTGCGTCCTGGTGGCGCTGGTGATGATCGAGCTGGGCGCCTCGCGGCCGGAGGGCGGCGGCACGGTGCGCTGGCCGCTGTACGCCGGAGGGCGGCTCGTGGGCACGCTGATCGGCTGGTCGGTGCTGCTCTCGGTGGGCGGTACCGCGGCGGAGATCAGCGCGATCATGCAGTACGCGGGACACTACCTGCCCGGGATCTACCGCGGTGGTTCCCTGACCGCCGCCGGTCTCGGTGTGGCCGCGGCGCTGAGCATCGTCCTGACGGTGCTGAACTGGTTCGCGGTGCGGTTGTTCGCCCGGCTGAACAACCTGCTGTCGGTCTTCAAGATCGCGGTGCCCGTCGTCACGGTGGTGGCGCTGCTGGCGTCCGGCTGGCACGCCGGGCGCCTCACCGACCACGGCGGATTCGCGCCGTACGGCTACGCCGCCTGTCTGTCGGCCCTCGCCGGCGGCGGCATCGTGTACTCGGTGAACGGCTTCCAGGCGCCGCTGGACTTCTCCGGCGAGACCCGCGACCCACGGCGCACCGTGCCCGCAGCGGTGCTGACGGGCATCGCCCTGGCCGTCGCGATGTACCTGGCGTTGCAGGTCGCGTTCCTGTTCACGGTGCCGGAGGGGGCGCTCGGGCACGGCTGGCACGGCGTGGACTTCGACTCGCCGTTCGGCCAGCTCGCGCTGCTGCTCAACCTGCACTGGCTGTCGGTGCTGCTGTACGCGGACGCCGTCGTCTCGCCGGGCGGTTCGGCGTACGTCGGCGTCGCGCTGGACGCCCGGCACACCTACGCGCTCGCCAAGAACGGCACCCTGCCGCGCTGGTTCATGGCGGTGGAACCGCGCTCGGGCATCCCGCGCCGGGCGCTGGTGCTGAACCTCGCGGTGATCGTGGTGTTCCTGCTGCCGTTCGGCGGCTGGCAGCACATCGTGAGTGTGATGGGCGACATGTATCTGCTGACCTACGCGGCCTCCGCGGTGGCGGCCGCGGTGTTCCTGGCCGACCCGGACGGCGGCACCGCGGGCTGGGTGCCCGGACTGCGCTGGATCGCTCCGGTGAGCTTCACGGTGGCGGCCGAGTTCGTGTACTGGTCGGGCTGGCACGATCTGCGGCTGGCGCTGCCGCTGGTGCTGGCCGGGCTGCTGGTGTTCCTCGCCATGCACCGCGGCGCCATGGCGGGGCGGCCGCTCGCCGCGGAGCTGCGCACGGGTGCGTGGCTGGTGGTGTTCCTCGCGGTGCTCACTCTCCTGTCCTGGCTCGGCTCGTTCGGCGGCTCCGGACGGCTCCCGGCTCCGTGGGACTCACTGACGGTGGCGGCGTTCGCCTTCGCGGTGTTCTTCTGGGCGGTACGGTCGGGCACGAGCTGGCTGCGGGAGTCCCGGCGCATGGGCGGGGGCGCCCTGCCCGGAGCGGCGTCACCACCGGGTCCGTCGCCGCGCCCGTAGGCGGGGGGTGAGCGTGGCACGTCGGCTCCTCCGCCGGGGTGCGCCTACTCGTCCGGTGGACCGACGGTGTCCGGACGTGCGCTGTGGTCGGGGTGTCCGCGCGTGCGGCGCCGCTCCTTCAGTTCCGCCTCGTACAGGTGGTCCCTGCCCTCGGCCAGTTCCCGGCGTGCGTCGGCCTCGGTGTCCTTGAACGGCTGGTAGTAGGTGGCGTTGTAGGCCTCGATGATCTGGAACGTCCAGTGTCCCGGGATCACGTTGCGGCCCAGGATCTCCCGCTGGACCCGGTCCGCCCACCCGGGGTGGCCGGCCTCCCGCAGCAGTTCCACCGCGCGGTCCAGCGTGAAGTCCGCGCCTCCCGTGAGCTGGTGGAAGGCGTAGAGGTGGCCGCGGGCGCGTTCGGTCGTCTCCAGCGCCTCCGACAGCGCCCCCAGGGCGCGGACGAGGGTGTCCGACACTCCCGCAGGGCGCAGGTGCGCACCGTCCGGGCCGTCGCCGTGCTGAGGTCTCATGCCTCACCACTCCCCCGCCCAGCGGAGCCGCGCACCAGGGGTCAGCCGCCCGGACCGCACGGACCACCCACGCGGTGGACCTCGCGGTCCGGGCCCCCGAGAGCCTCGTACGGCCGTCGCCTACCGCAGCCGGGCCGCCAGGATGGCCACGTCGTCCTTGCCGTCCGGGGGGAAGGCCGTCATCAGCGCCTCGCACATCGCTTCCGGGCTCGCGGGGCCGCAGGCCACCGCCTCGCGCAGCGACACCAGCGCCTTGTCCAGGTCGACGCCCCGGCGCTCGATCAGGCCGTCGGTCACGAGGACGAACTCGGTGCCGGGGGTGAGCGGCACCTCGGCCGGCGGGGGGTGGGGCATGTCCATGCCCAGGAGCGGGCCGTGTTCGTGGTGGAGCCAGGTGCGGCCGTCGCTGTCGCGGAAGACGGGCGGGATGTGGCCGGCGTTGGAGACGCGGAGCACACCCGCCGTCCGGTCGACCTGGATGATGCACAGGGTCGCGGCGCGGACGGGCTCGTTGATGGCGAGCACCTTCTCCAGCCGTACCTGGATCTGGTCGGGCGCGTGTCCGTCCAGGGCGTAGGCGCGCAGCGCGTGCCGTACCTGGCCCATCACCATGGCGGCCTCCAGGGAGTGCCCGGCCACGTCGCCGACGGCCAGCACCAGCCCGTCGGGCGTCCGGACCGCTTCGTAGAAGTCGCCGCCGATCTCGGCGTGCCTGCTCGCCGGGTCGTAGCGCACGGCCAGGTCGATGCCCTCGGGAGAGGGCAGGGCCTCGGGCAGGAAGCTGCGCTGGAGTTTGAGGGCGAGCGCGTGTTCCTCGTCGTAGGAGCGCAGCGCCTCCAGGGCCAGCGCGGTGGCGTGGGCGAGCTGGGTCAGCAGGTCGGTGTCGGCGGGGGTGGGCACCGCGTCGGCGGGGACGACGACCGCGGCCGGGGGGCGGCCGGGCTTGGTGCGTGCCAGGGCGATCGCGCGGGTGCTGTGCGGCTGTCCGCCGGTGTGCGGGGCGGTCCAGGAGTCCGCCACCGTCTCCACGGCCGCTCCCACGGCGGCTCCGAGCACGTGCCGTTCGAAGATCTCCGCGGGTACCGCGGGCGCCGGGCCCCTGTCGGCGGGCTGCCCGGGGGCGGGGGCCGCGTGCTGGATCGTACGGCCCTCCGGGTCGCTGAGGACGACTGCGGCGGCGCAGCCGAGCACGGCGGCGGTGCCTTCGGCCGCCGTGCGGGCCAGGGCGGTGGCCGACATGGCCGAGTACAGTCCGAGCGTGGTGCGGTTGAGCAGGCCGAGCCGTTGCGCCAGGGTCTCGGCGCGGCGCCTGGCGCGGGTGTAGCGCAGGGTCGCCGTGACGGTGGCGAGGAGTTCGCCGGGGGCTATCGGTTCGGTGAGGTAGGCGTCGGCGCCCCGGTTGAGCCCCTGTGTCCGGTCGGATGCGCTGATCGCCGACGCGGAGACGTGGATGACCGGCAGCGATGCCGTGCGCGGGTCCACTTTGATCTGCTCGCACACCTCGAAACCGGTCATGTCGGGCAGCCGTACGTCGACCAGGACGACCTCGGGCGGCGCTTCCGGGTCGGCGGCGCGGGCCAGTCCCTCCTGGCCGTCGGCGGCCTCCACCACCTGGTGGCCCGCGCGGCGCAGGGTGGTGCCGAGCACGTAGCGGTTGGTCGGGTTGTCGTCGACGAGGAGGATCAGTGCGGGCTTCTCGTCGGGCTGCCGGGGGATCGTCATGGTGGCGGCGTGTCCTTCGTGTCCTTCGAGTCCTTCGTGTCCGCCGGTTCGGCGGCCGTGGTGCGGCCCTCGGCGGCGGGGCGCAGGCCGAGGGCCTCGGCCAGCCGCTCGGCGGTCAGGTGGGTCTTGCTGAGCACCGCCCGTGCCCGGCCGAGCCGGGCCCGGTCGATGTCGGAGACGCCCATGCTGGTGAGGACGACGACGGGTACCTGAGCGAGCGAGGGGACCGCCGCGATCTGCTGGAGCACCTGGTAGCCGTCGGGCGGTGGCATGGCGAGGTCGACCAGGACGGCGTCGGGCAGCGTGGTGCGGATGGTGCGCAGCGCCTCGACGCTGCGGGTGACCTCGGTGGTGGTCTCCGCGAGCCGGCCCAGCGTCGGCCGGAGCGTGCTGAGGAAGACCGGGTCGTCGTCGATGATGACGACGCTGCGCAGCAGGGGCTCCTGCGGCAGCGGGACGGGCCCGGCGTGCGTCGGGGCCGCGGGCAGTTCGACGGTGACCTCCGTGCCCTGGCCGAGGCGGCTGGTCAGGGTCAGTGTGCCGCCGAGCAGTTCGGTGAGTTTGCGGGCGTAGGGCAGGCCCAGGCCGGTTCCGGAGACGTGGCGCTGGTGGGCGCCGCGTACCTGGTAGAACTCCTCGAAGACCTGCTCCACCTTGTCCTCGGGGATGCCGACGCCGGTGTCCGTGACGGTGAGGACGGCCCATGGGCCGTCCGGCCGCTCCTCGGCGCGCGCCGTGAGCCGGACCGTGCCGGAGGCGGTGAACTTCAGGCTGTTGGAGAGGATGTTGCGCAGCACCCGGGTGAGCATCACCTCGTCGGTGGTGAACGGGCCGGGGAAGGTCGTGTCGGCGATGTCCAGGGTGACGCCCTCGGCGGCGGAGGAGGCGAGGGTGCCCCGCAGCTGGTGCAGGACGGTCCGCAGGTCGACGCGGACCAGCTGCGGCTCCAGCCGTCCCGACTCCGCCTTCGCGGTGTCGAGCAGCTCTTCGACCAGGGCGAGCAGGGTGCTGCCCGATCCCGCGATGAGCGACACCTGCTGGTGCTGTTCGGCCGTCAGCGGATCGGCGTTCTCGTCCAGCAGCAGCCGGGCGAGGGAGATCACCGCGTTGACCGGGGTCCGCAGCTCGTGGCTGACGTTCGCCCAGAAGCGTGTCTTCGCGGCGCTCGCCTGGCGCAGGCGGCGGCTCTTGTCCTCCAGGTCGGCGTAGAGGGCGACGACACCGCGGTTCGTCTCCTCCAGCTCGGCGGACAGCTCGGAGTAGAGCGCCATCACGCCCGCGTTGGTCTCGTCCAGTTCCTTGTTGAGGCGTTCCAGTTCCTCGGCGCGGGCTCGTTCGTCCTGAAGCGCCTGGAGAAGCTGGCTGTTCTGCCTGCGGAGCTCCTCGCTCATATCGGGGCCGCGCAGACCCGCCAGTTCCGCCGTCACCCGCTCCGCGGCCTCCTCGGCGGTGAACGGGGCGGTCAGGTCCTGGCCGATGAGCAGACGGCCGGGGCCGTCGGTGCAGAGGTCGAGGAGCCTGTGCGAAGCGGTCAGCAGGTCGTGACTCGGCGCTTGGTCCCCCTTCCAGAGATAGCGGACGGCAACCCGGTGGGGCTGCCCGGCCAGGCGGACGAACTCGGTGACCAGACCGGCGGAGCCGAGGAGTTCGGCTCCCGCCTCGCTGGCCAGAGTCACGAGGCGGACGCGCTTCGCTTCGCCGAGCTCCAGGGCCTGACACACCGCTTGCCCGTGACGGCGGAGTTGAAACAGATCGTCCTGCCTGGTCAACTGCATCCGGGCGAGGATGCGTTCACGGTCGGCGGGGTCTCTCGCCGGCCCGGGGTTCACGAAGTCGCCGCCTTGAGGACCAGGACGCCGATGTCGTCGCGGCGCGCGCCCGCGTCCCGCAGGATCTGCGCGGCGACGACCGTGGGGGTGCGGGCGAAGAGGCCGGGGAAGGAACCGGGCGACCAGCGGTCGTTCAGCCCGTCCGAGTGCATGACGAGGACCGCGCCGGGAGCGGCGTCGGCGAAGACGCTCCGCGCCCGCGGCAGATGGGCCCCGACGATGCCCGGCGACGAGAGCAGGGAGGACCTGCGGCCGTCGGAGACCAGACAGGTCGTGGTGTTGCCGACGCCCGCGAACTCGATCTGGCGCCCGGGGAAGTCGACGCGGACCACGGCGACCGCGGCGCCCCGGGTGCCGCGCAGGGCGCGGTGCATGTCTTCCAGGACGGCCTGCGGGCGGGTGCCGCGGCTCGTCCGGAAGGCCTCCCGCGCCACCTCGCCGGCCCGCGCCGCCTGCGGGCCGTGGCCCAGCCCGTCGCACATCATGGCGAGGAGGGGGGTGGTGGCCTCGGCCCCCTCGGCGGGTGTGTCGGCGTACCGCACGGCCCAGGTGTCCCCGCACATCTCCTCGCCGCCGATGGGGCGTGTGAGGCCGCCGATCTCCACCCCGGAGGCGCAGGCGGCGCCTCGGCCGTCGGCGTGGAAGCGGGCGAGCAGGGCCGTGCCGCGACCGGCCAGGGTGTGGATGTCGAAGGCGTCCGCGAGCCGGACGATGGCGCCGAGGCCCACCCCGAGGGTCCCGGCGGAGGAGGCCCCGTCGCGCAGCGCCGCCCGGAGGTCGGCGATGCCGGGGCCGGTGTCCGTGGCCAGGATGTCCAGTGCCGCGTGTTCCCCGTCCAGCGCCACCCGCAGGACGAGGGCGCCGTCGACGGCGTGCCGCTGGAGGTTGGTGGCCGCCTCGGTCGCCACGATCTCGGCCGAGGCGACGCGGTCCTCGCCGATGCCGAGCCGGCGGGCCAGCCGCGCGGCCTCCCGGCGGGCCGCCATCGGCAGGCCGACGTCGACCCGGAGCCAGACGGTCTCGCCGGGTTCGGAGAGCAGCGGCGCGGTCACCGGGCCCACTTCACGATGGTGACCCGGGTCCCGCGTCCCACGCCGGTGTCCAGCTCGAACTCGTCCGCCAGGCGTCTGGCGCCGCTGAGGCCGAGTCCCATGCCGCTGCCGGTGGTCCAGCCGTCGGTCAGGGCCAGCTCCACGTCGGGGATGCCGGGTCCCTCGTCGGCGAAGAGCAGCCGGACTCCGGAGCGGCCGTTGCTCCAGGCCGCCTCGGCGTCCATCCGGCCCCCTCCCCCGTAGACGACGGTGTTGCGCGCCAGTTCGCTGGCCGCGGTGACGAGTTTGGTCTGGTCGACCAGGGACAGTCCGGCCTCCTGCGCGAGAGCGCGCACCAGTTGGCGCGCCTTGACCACACCGGCGCTCCCGTCGAGTTCGATCGACTCGGCCCGCCGCGCGGTGTCGCCGGGCATCAGGCGCGGCCCGGCTGCTCGGCGTGCACGGCGCGGCGAAGAGCCGCCAGGCCGGCCTCCAGGTTCAGGGCGGTGCGTACGCCGCCGAGGGTCAGCCCCAGTTCGACCAGGGTGATGGCGACCGCCGGACGCATGCCGACCACGACGGTCTCCGCGCCGAGCACCCGGGACATGGCGGCGACCGTGGCGAGCATGCGGCCGACGAACGAGTCGACGATCTCCAGGGCGGAGATGTCGATCACGACGCCGCGTGCCCCGGTGTCCACGATGCGCTTGGAGAGGTCGTCCTGGAGGTCCAGGACGGTGTGGTCCTCCAGATCGACCTGGATGGACACCAGCAGGACGTCCGAGATCTGGAGAATGGGGACGCGATCGGTCACAGGAGGCTCCCGCGGTTCTCCGCCAGCTTCTTGTCCCGCTCGATGGTGCCCAGCGCGTGCCGCAGGGCGTCGGCCAGGGTGCTCTTCGTCGGGATGTCGCCGAACTCGATCCCCAGGGCGACGATCGTCTGCGCGATCTGCGGGCGGATGCCCGAGATGACGCAGTCGGCGCCCATCATCCGCGCGGCGACCACGGTCTTCAGCAGGTGCTGGGCGACCTGGGTGTCGACCGCGGGGACGCCGGTGATGTCGATGATCGCCTGCGTCGAGTTGTAGTCGATCAGCGCCTGGAGCAGCCGCTCCATGACGACCTGGGTACGCGCCGAGTCCAGGGTGCCGACGAGGGGCACCGCCACCACGCCGTCCCAGAGCTTGACGACCGGGGTCGACAGTTCCAGCAGCTGGTCGGCCTGCGCGGAGATGATCTCCTCGCGTGTGCGCGCGTACGCCTCCACGGTCAGCAGGCCGAGTTCGTCCAGGACGCGGCTGAGCTGGAGGTAGGCGCGGACGTCCTCGGCGCTCCCGGTGAGCGACGGCTCCAGGACCTGCTTGAGGGCGAAGACGCTGATGGCCGTCTCGGTCGGGCTGAAGCCCTGCCGGGCACGGTTTCGGGACAGCTCCACCAGGAGGCTGCGGACCTCGGCGAAACCGTCGGCGTGCACGCTGAGTTCGCCGGTGGCGAGTCCGGCGCGGATGGCTGTGTAGAGGTCACGGAGTTCCCGCTCCACCTCGGCGGTGCTCAGTCGGCCCGTGAGCGACTCGCCCACCACCGTCACCCACTGGTCAACGAACGTCTCGCTGTTGCCGGTCAGCAGCTCCACCAGGCGCTGCGAACCACGGTCGTCGGTCACTTCCACGCTCCTCGCTGTAGACAATGATCGTACGGCAGACGGGTGAACCGCAGCGGCCCGGCGGGGCGGAGTCCGGCCGCGCGGTGTCCGGCACGGGATCTGCGGCTTCACGTTCTCATCACACCATCGGCCGCCGTCATCCGGCCCCGGTCGGAGCGGGTCCGTATCGCGGGGGCGGGGTGTACCGGCGGGAGCGGGGCGTACGACCGGAGCGGAGCGTACGACGGGAGTGGGGTGGCCCGGGAGGACCGGGAGGACCGGGACGCTCCGGAGGGTCGTCGGGCCGGGGGGACTCGGAGGACCGGGCGTCGCCGTCTTCTCCGGGCGGTGGTGGTGCGACCGCCCGGTCCGGTTTCCTGGCGGACCACGGGAGTGGAAGGGCGTCGCCGGGCAATGAGCCAGGGGTGACCCGCATCGCACTCGTCGCCCTGACCCTGACGCTCGGCCTGCTCGCGGCCCTCGCCGCGGTGGCGGCGTCGCCGTGGTGGTGCTTCGGCGCCGTGCCGCTCCTCGCGCTGGGTCTGCTGGGCACTCGGGACCTCGCCCAGCGCCGGCACTCGGTGCTGCGCAACTATCCCGTGCTGGGCCATGCCCGCTTCCTCCTGGAACGGATCCGCCCCGAGCTCCAGCAGTACTTCGTCGAGCGGAACTTCGACGGCCGCCCCTTCGACCGGGACGTCCGCACCATCGTCTACGAGCGGGCCAAGGGCACCGACGCCGAGCAGCCGTACGGCACCGAGCGCGACGTCCACCTGCCCGGCTACGAGTACCTGGTGCCGTCCATGGCCCCGCGCCGGGCGCCGCGCACACCCCCGCGCGTCCGGATCGGCGGCCCCGACTGCCGCCGCCCCTACGACATGGCGCTGCTGAACGTGTCGGCGATGAGCTTCGGCTCGCTGTCCGCCAACGCGATCCTCGCCCTCAACGGCGGTGCCGCGGCCGGTGGCTTCGCCCACGACACGGGCGAAGGGGGTCTTTCGGCGTACCACCTGCGGCCGGGCGGGGACCTGGTCTGGGAGATCGGTACCGGCTACTTCGGGTGCCGCACCCAGGACGGTGACTTCGACCCCGCCGAGTTCGCCGACAAGGCCGCGCACGACCACGTCAAGTGCGTCTCCCTCAAGCTGTCGCAGGGCGCCAAACCGGGCATCGGCGGTGTCCTGCCGGGATCGAAGGTCAACGCGGAGATAGCGGAGGTGCGCGGCGTGCCCCGGGGGCGGACGGTGATCTCGCCGCCGTACCACAGGCTGTTCTCCACCCCGCGGGAACTGGTCCGGTCCGTCGCCCGGCTCCGGGAGCTGTCCGGGGGCAAACCGACCGGATTCAAGCTGTGCGTGGGCTCGCGCCAGCAGTTCCTCGCCGTGTGCAAGGCCATGCTGGAGGAGGGCACGGCGCCCGACTTCATCGTCGTGGACGGCGGTGAGGGCGGCACCGGGGCCGCCCCGCTGGAGTTCGCCGACCATGTGGGCGCGCCCCTGACCGAGGGCTTGCTCACCGTGCACAACGCCCTGGTCGGCGCGGGGCTGCGCGACCGCGTCCGCATCGGCGCGAGCGGCAAGATCGCCACCGGCAGCGATCTGGTCAAACGCCTCGTCCAGGGCGCCGACTACGGCAACGCCGCACGCGCGATGATGTTCGCGCTCGGCTGCATCCAGGCCCAGCGGTGCCACACCAACACCTGCCCCAGCGGTGTGGCCACCCAGGACGCCCGGCGTGCCCGCGCCCTCGACGTCCGGG
This sequence comes from Streptomyces sp. NPDC003284, assembly GCF_053589675.1. Taxonomy (NCBI): domain Bacteria; kingdom Bacillati; phylum Actinomycetota; class Actinomycetes; order Kitasatosporales; family Streptomycetaceae; genus Streptomyces; species Streptomyces sp. NPDC003284. The sequence goes on along the minus strand of NZ_JBSFSI010000016.1, from coordinate 163,207 downwards.
ACAAGACCCCGCGTGTGCGGCGCTTCCAGGAGGCGACCGTGACCGGCGCCCTGGAGATCATGGCCTCCATGGGGGTCACCGACCCGGCCGGGCTGCGCCCGCACATGCTGCGCCAGCGCATCGATCCGCACACCGCACGCTCCTACGCGGAACTGTACGCGTGGCTGGAGCCGGGGCAGTTGCTCGACGAGCCCCCCGAGGACTGGGCGGCCGACTGGAGGGCCGCCGACCCCGACCGCTTCACCGTCTGACCCGTCGGCCCGCTGTCCGGCCGTCCGGCGTGCCGGTCGTCGTCCGACCGGCCCGGCCCGGCCTGCCGGTCGTCGTCCGGCCTGTTTCATCCGTCTGTCGTCTCACCTGGAGGATCGAAGTGGCCCGTACTGTCGCCCGTGTCATCGTGGACGCGCTGAGCGAACTCGGCGTACGGCAGGTGTTCGGCGTCGTGGGGGACGCCCTGAACCCCTTGACGGACGCCCTGCGCACCACCGAGGACCTGGAGTGGGTGGGCTGTCGGCACGAGGAGGCGGCGGCGTTCGCCGCGAGCGCCCAGTCGCAGCTCAGCGGCACCCTGGGGGTCTGCATGGGCACCGTCGGACCGGGCTCCGTGCACCTCCTCAACGGACTCTACGACGCGGCCAAGAGCCGTACGCCGGTCCTGGCCGTCGCGGGCCAGGTGCCGCTGAGCGAACTGGGCAGCGACTACTTCCAGGAGGTCGACAACGACGCCCTCTTCAGCGACGTGGCGGTCTTCCGCGCCACCCTCACCTCTCCCGACCAGCTGCCGCACCTGCTGGAGGCGGCGGTGCGCAACGCGATCGGCCGCAAGGGTGTGGCCGTCCTCACCGTGCCGGGTGATCTCGGCGAACGCGAGGTGGGCACGGACCGCGCGGCCCGCTTCTCCCTGAACCCGCCGGTGACCAGGCCCGAGGACGCGGCCGTGAGCCGGGCGGCCGAGCTCCTGGACCGGGCCGAGCGGGTCACCCTGCTGGTGGGGCGGGGCGCCCGCGGGGCCCGCGAGGAGGTGCTCGCCCTGGCCGACCGGCTGGCCGCGCCGATGGTCCTCACCCTGAAGGCCAAGGAGGGCTTCGAAGGCGACACCAATCCCTTCCAGGTCGGCCAGACGGGGCTGATCGGCAACCCCGCCGCCGCGTCCGCGTTGCAGGACGCGGACACGCTGCTGCTCCTGGGCACCGACTTCCCCTACCGGGAGTGGTATCCGGAGGGCAAGACCGTCGTGCAGGTCGACACGGAGGCGGCCCACATCGGCCGGCGCGTGCCGGTCGAGGCCGGTCTCGTCGGGGACACGGGTGCGACCGTCCGCGCCCTCCTGACGCACCTCCCCGACCGCGCCGACGACGCGGCCGGGGCGGACGGCCCGCGGGACCGCTCACACCTGGAGAAGGCACGCAAGCGCTTCGAGCAGTGGCGTACGGGCCAGGCGCGGCTGGCCGACCCGGCGCACGACAAGGGGCTCATCGGCCGCCTGCGGTCCTCCTTCGACAACCGCTCCGACGACATCCGCCCCGAGGCGCTGGCGTCCGTGGTGGACCGGCTCGCCGCGGACGACGCCGTCTTCACCTCCGACACCGGGATGGCCACGGTGTGGCTCTCGCGGTTCGTGGAGATGCGCGGGGAGCGCCGTCTGATCGGCTCCTACAACCTCGGGTCGATGGCCAACGCCATGCCCCAGGCCCTGGGTGCCCAGTGCCTCGACCGGGAGCGGCAGGTCGTGGCCTTCTGCGGGGACGGCGGTCTGAGCATGCTCCTGGGCGACCTGATGACGCTGAAGACCCACCGGCTCCCGGTCAAGCTGGTCGTCTTCGACAACCGCCGGCTGGGCATGGTCAAACTGGAGCAGGAGCAGGCCGGACTCCCGGAGTTCGGTACGGTCCTGGACAATCCGGACTTCGCCGCGGTCGCCGAGGCCATGGGCATCCCCGGCATCCGTGTCACCGACCCGGCCGACCTGGAGAAGTCCGTGCGCCGCGCCTTCGGCACCCCGGGTCCGGTGCTGCTCGACGTGCTCACCAACCCGGACGAGGTCGCGGTCCCGGCCAAGCCGACCGTCGAGCAGGGCTGGGGTTTCGCGGTGGCCAAGGTCAAGGAGATCGTCCGCAGTCACGGGGACGACGGCGCCGCCTGATCCCGCGCGACCGCCGCTGTCTCCGCGTCGCTACGGGTGCGCGTGGCGGCAGGATCAGTGGGCGTGGTCGTGATGTGGGGGGTCCCGCACGGGGCAGCCGGACCGGCGCAGCACCGGCGTCGTCGATGCCGATAACGAATGGGTAACGGCCGTGCATGCCCGGCGGGATCGGGGGTACCGGCGGTCTCGCCGGTATCGGAAGACGAGTTCAGACGCAGGTCGGGAGGGGCACCCATGGCAATCGCCGTCGAAGAGGTCCGGGGACGCACGCAGGAGGTGCTGCCGGAGATCGGTGATGCCACCAAGGTGGCCCCCAAGGACGCACGCGAGCTGTCGCGGCTGTTCTTCAGCAGGCTGGCCACGCTGGAGGAGGGTACGCCCGAGTACAGCTACGCGCGCAACACCCTGATCGAGATGAACATGTCCCTCGTCCGTTTCGCGGCCGGCCGCTACCGCAGCCGCAACCCGGAGGAGATGGAGGACATCGTCCAGGTCGGCATGATCGGCCTGATCAAGGCGATCGACCGGTTCGAGATCTCCCGCGAGGTGGAGTTCACCTCCTTCGCCGTGCCCTACATCGTGGGCGAGATCAAGCGCTTCTTCCGGGACACCTCCTGGGCGGTGCACGTGCCCCGCCGGTTGCAGGAGGCCCGCGTCCACCTCGCGCAGGCCACCGAGGAACTGCGCAGCCGCATGGGCCGCACCCCCAGCACCAGGGAGCTCGCCGAGCTGATGAGCCTGAGCGAGGCCGAGGTCGTCGAGGCCCGTGTCGCCTCCAACGGCTACCGGGCCGCGTCCCTGGACGCCGCGCTGAGCACGAGCGACGACAGCGAGACCCCGCTGGCCGACTTCATCGGCTTCGACGACGCGGCCCTCGCCCTGGTGGAGGACTTCCACGCCTTGGCGCCGGTGATCGCCGCCCTCGACGAACGCGACCGGCGGATCATCCACATGCGGTTCGTCGAGGAGCTCACCCAGGCCCAGATCGGCGAACGCCTCGGCGTCTCCCAGATGCATGTCTCCCGGCTGCTGTCCCGCTGCCTGTCCCGGCTGCGCGAAGGCATGCTGGCCGAGAGCTGACCCGGGGCACGTCCGTGCCGGTCCCGGCGACGGTGCAGCGCGCGACGCGGCCGAACAGCCTCGTCACCGTCCCGGACCCGCCCGAGCCGGTCATGGTCACGTACCGCGAGGCTACAAGCCGTCGACATGCGGAACTACTGTGGGAGTGACAGATGTTCCCATGGTGGGGAATCGTCGGCACAGCGTGCGGCACACGGGGGTAACGTGGCAGTTGGAATGGATGAGACGGGGCTGAACAGTCCGTCGGGCGAAGGAGTGCGGGGCGAAACGGGGTTGGGGCACGTCTCGGTCACGTTGGACCGTGCCACGGTGCGGATCGCTGACGCACGCGCCTTCGCGGCCGACTACCTGGCCGCTTCGGTGACGGACGACGGCCGCCCGTTGCCGGAGGGTGTCGCGGCGGCCGTCCAGTTGGTGGTGAGCGAACTCATCACCAACACCGTCAAATACGGCTCCGGCCCGATCGAGCTGACGCTGGGCTCCACCGGCGGGACACTGTCCGTCACCGTCCGGGACGGCGACACCACCTTGCCGACGCCGAGACTCGCCGACCCGGCGCGCGTGGGCCAGCACGGTCTGGAGATCGTCGCCGCGCTGAGCCGGGAGGTCGAGATCCAGCGTGAACCGGACGGCAAGCGCATCACCGCGCGTATCGCACTGGACCGGCCTCCCGGGGACGGCTGATCCGCCTGTAGCGCGTGTCCTGCTCTCCCCTCGGGGCACCCGTTCCCTGTCGCGGTCCCGCCGCCCGGCGCGGAACCGACACGGAGGAAGCACGGGAGGGGAAACAGATGCCGACTGCCCGGCCGACCCATCACATGACACCGCGTCCGAAACGACGGCCGCCTCGATCCTCCGCCTGGACCGGCGCGGCCCTCCGCTCGGCCCAGCTGGCCTGCCTCGCGTTCCTGGTGCTCTCCGCCGCCCTGCTCGCCTCGGCCATCTCCACCGGCGCCGGTGTGCGTACCGTGCTCGGTCTCGCGGTCCAGGCCGCCCTGTGGGCGGCCCTGCTGCTGGCCGGTCCCACGGAGCAGCACCGCGCGCGCGGCGCCCGCCACGACCGGCTCGGGTGACGGGTCCCCTCCCCCGGCTGTTCCCCCTGCTGTGTGCCGCGGGCGCGGCGCGGCGGGTCGCTTCCGCGCCCGGCGGACCGCCGCCCCGGTGGTTGGCGGCGCCGGGACGGGGCACTTGTGGGCCATGGAGGACAGCAGGCCCGACCGTGCACCGACCCGTGCCTTCGTGCTGGGCGGCGGGGGCGCCCTCGGCGCCTACGAAGTGGGGATGCTCAAGGCGCTCTTCGCCGCCGGAGTGCACCCGGACCTCGTCGTCGGCACATCCGTCGGCGCGATCAACGGGGCCGCGGTCGCGGCCGACCCGTCACAGGCGTCGGTGACCCGGCTCGCCGACCTCTGGACCGGCCTCGGACGCGCCGGTGTGTTCTCCGGTTCGCTGCTCGGGCGGCTGACCACGGCCGTACGCAGCGGCACCCACCTCTACCACCCCGCGCCGCTGCGCGAACTGCTCTGCGCCCACCTGCCGGTGACCCGGATCGAGGCGCTGCCCCTGCCGTTCCAGTGTGTCGCCGCGAACATCGAACGGGCCGCCGAGCACTGGTTCACCGACGGGCCGCTCGTGGACGCCGTGCTCGCCTCGTGCGCGGTGCCCGGACTGCTGCCGCCCGTCCGGCTCGACGGCACGCACTTCGTGGACGGCGGCCTGGTCAACAGCATCCCCGTGGGCCGCGCGGTGGCCCTCGGCGCGACCGAGATCTACGTCCTTCAGGTCGGCCGCGTCGAGCGGGCGCTCTCGCCGCCGCGAGCGCCCTGGCAGGTGGCGCTGGTGGCGTTCGAGATCGCCCGCAGACACCGGTTCGCGCGCGACATGGCGGACCTGCCCGCAGGCGTCACCGTGCGGGTGCTGCCATCGGGTTCGGGCACCGACGAGGGCACGGCCACCCTCAGGCAGCTGCGGTACCGCACCTTCGGCCGGACCGCCGAGCGCATCGAGCGCGCCTACACGGCGTCCTCCCGGTACATCGAGACGGTCCTCGGCGCATCCGACGGCGCCCCGTGACCGACGCGGAGATACCCGGCGCGGGCCTCCGGGGCGAGCGGCTACGGCGGCCGGGCGGTCCTGTGCTGACCGGGCTGCGCCGTACGGTGACCACCGCGCTGCTGCTCGCCCTCGTGCCCGTGGCGGCCGCGCTGCTCGTCGCCGTGTGCGTGCTCTGCGCGCCCGTCTCGCTCGCCACCCGCGGTCCGTGGCGGCCGGTGCGGATCGCCGGTTTCGCCCTTCTCTACCTCCTGGCGGATCTGGCCGGGCTGGTGGCCGCCGCGGGACTGTGGGCGCGGCGGCTGCCCGGCCGAGACGACCGGGCGCGGCGCGCGGCGGACGCGTTCGCCCTGCTGGAGAGGCTGCTTCGGGTACTGAGGCGGGCGGGTGAGCGGATCTTCCGGCTCCGGGTGACGGTGACGCCCGCGCCGCCCGGCGGGTGCGCACACATGGCGGCGCCGGTACTCGTGTTCGTACGGCACGCCGGGGTCGGCGACTCCTTCCTGCTGTTGCAGACGCTGCTCAGCCAGGCGGGACTGCGCCCCCACACCGTGCTGAAGCGGACCTTGCGCGCCGATCCGGCCCTGGACGTCCTCGTCGGGCGGGTCCCGCACTGCTTCCTCCCGGCCATCGGGCGCCGGGCCGAGGACGCGATCGGGGATCTGGCGGCCGGGCTCGGCGCGGGCGACGCCCTCGTGATCTTCCCGGAGGGCGGCAACTTCACCCCGCGCCGCCGTCGGCGCGCGATCACCTCGCTGCGGCGCCGGGGGCTGCGTCGGCGGGCGGCCCGCGCGGAACGGATGCGCCACGTCCTGCCGCCACGGGACGCCGGTGCCCTCGCCGCGATCGCCGCCGCGCCCACCGCCGACGTGGTCTTCGTCGCGCACACCGGCCTCGACTCCCTGCACTCGGCGCGCACCGTCTGGGCCCGGCTGCCGCTGCGGGAGGAGGTGCGGGCGCACTGGTGGCGCGTACCCGCCGACCGTGTCCCGCGCGGCGAGGAAGCCCGCAGCGAATGGCTGCTGGCCCAGTGGGAGCGCGTCGACCGCTGGATCGCCCGGCACGCCGACCCGGACGCCACACACGCGTGAGGTCCTGACCGGCGCTGAGCGCTATGCCTCGGGCAGCTTCTCCGGCGGTTTCTCCGGCGGTCGGGCAGTGGAGGAGGCAGCGCGCCGACCGGGCCGGTTCGCCGGGCCGGGAGGCGCCGCCCGCATCGGCGCCGGGCTCACAGGAAGCGGCGGATCGGCGTGACGGCCGTCTCCTTGAGCCGCTGGAGCACCGCGCGTCGCTTCCACCGGTCGAGGTCGATGGCCACGCTGCGGAGCAGGTCCGTCTCGTAGTCGCGGTCCAGCTCGGCGGTGAACTCCTCGTCCAGCACGGCGAGCATGACTTCCTCGTCGTGGTCCATGGAACGGCGGTTGAAGTTGGTCGAGCCGATCAGGGCGGCCACCGAATCAACCGTGATGATCTTGGCGTGCATCATGGTCGGCTGATACTGGCGGATGTGCACGCCCGCCTGGAGCAGCCGTGTGTAGTGCTGCTGGCCGGCGAGCTGGCAGGCGCGCTGGTCGGTGTGGGGGCCCGGGAGCAGGATCTCCACGCACACGCCGCGCCGGGCGGTCCGGCACAGCAGATCGACGAAGTACGCGTCGGGCGCGAAGTAGGCGGTGGCCAGGCGGAAGCGTTCTTCGGCCGAGGCCAGCACGACCCGGATGAGGGTCTGCATGTCCTGCCAGCCGATACTGGCCGAGCCCCGGACGACCTGAACGACCGAGGTCCCGATCTGGTCGTGTTCGGTGAAACGGTCGCGGTCGTCGAAGAGTTCGTCGTGGCACTCGGCCCAGTTCTGCGCGAACGCGGCGGCTATGCCGTCCACGGCCGGGCCGCGCACCCGCACATGTGTGTCGCGCCATTCGCCGGGGCCGCGGGCGTCGCCGCACCACTCCTCCGCTATGCCGACACCACCGGTGAAGGCCGTGTGCTCGTCGACGACGAGAGCCTTGCGGTGGCAGCGGTGATTCTGCTTGAACGGCGAGAGCCAGGCGGGCTTGCGGAACCACGCCACCTGCACTCCGGCGTCGTCCATGAGATCCAGCAGCCGCTGTTCGATCTCCTTGGCCCCGAAGCCGTCGAGCAGCAGTCGCACCCGCACGCCCGCCCGGGAGCGGTCGGCCAGGGCGGCGGCGAAGTCGCGGGCGATCTGACCGCGCCAGTACACGAAGGTCATCATGTCGATCGTGTGCCGGGCCGAGCGGATGGCACCCAGCATGGCCGGGAAGATCTCGTCGCCGTTGCGCAGCGGCACCAGGGCGTTGCCCTCGGTGGCTGCCACGCCGATCAGCCGCTCCAGGCGGCGGCGCAGGCGCTGCTTGCGGGCGTCCGCCTCGCCGGCTCCGCCCGGAGCGGAGGGGGCGGACAGGCCGTCAAGGCTCACGACAGGTCTCCTGAGGTACTGGACGGGCGGAACGTGCGGGTGCTGGACGACCTTACGGCAGCGGGTGACCGGCAGCCACCGACGGGTGAGCCGGAGCGGGCCGGCCCGGTCTCGGCGGGCGGGTGCCCCGGCCGGTGCGTGGCCCGCCGACCCCGTGTGCGGCGAGCCGGGCCAGGACGCCGTCGCGGGTGCGAGAACCGTCGCCCCCGCACCCCGGCACCCGGCGCGGGAACCGATCGGACGCCCGCCGACGTCGTGTTCGACGCCATTGACCGCATCACCTCGCCTGACAGGGCGTCGACTTCGTTCATGGGGAGGCAGTGATGAACGACCCCTGGGGTTTCACCGGCCCTGAGTTCCTCGGCCTGTACGCCGCGGGCTTCGCGGTCGCCGTGCTGCTCGGCCTGGCCGTACGGCGAGCGGCCCGCAGCTTCTACCCCGCCACGGACACTGCCTCCGTACCCGACGTGTACAGCATCGCCCGGGTCGTCGGCGGCCCCCGCCAGGTGGTGAGCACCGCCGTCTGCGCCCTCGTCCAGGGCGGCCATCTGCGCACGTCCCAGGACGGCACCCTCACCTACTCCGGCCGCGTCCCCGGTGAACCGGTGCAGCGGGCCGTCCTGGAGACCGCGCGGAGCCAGGGGATCACCACAGCGGCGCGGATGCACGAGGCCGCTCTGCGCCTGCCGGAGATCCGCCGGGCCGGAGGCGGCGCGCGCCGCCTCGGTCTGCTGCCCGGCCGCACCCGCCGACTGGCCGGGCGGTCGGCGGGGCTGCCGATGCTGGTGCTGATCGGGTTCGGCGTCGCCCGGATGGTGAACGGCGCCCGTCTGGGGCGTCCGGTGGGCTGGCTGGTGCTCTTCCTGCTGGTCTCCTTGGTGGTGGCGGCGGTCTTCCTCTGCACGCCGCCCCGGATCACCCCCGCGGGCTGGTCCGCGGTACGCAACTCCGGGAGGTCGGGTCACCCGGTGCGCTGGGGGCCGACAGGCGACGGCCCGAAGGTGCCGGTCGCGGTACTCGCCGCCGCCACGACAGGCTGGATCAACATCTCCGACCCGGCAACCGGTTCGTCCCTCTTCGACTCCGGCTTCTTCTCCCGGTCCTCTTCGTCCTCGTCGTCGTCCTCGTCCTCGTCCGGAGGGGGCAGCAGTTGCGGCGGAGGCGGCGGGTGCGGCAGCGGGTGCGGCGGTGGAGGAGGGTGCGGCGGGTGACGGCTCCGATCGCTGGTCTCCGGCACGTCCGGGCGCCGGTCCGGGCGTGCCCGTCGGTGCCTGCACCGCTGCCCAAGGGGCAGCGGGCGGCACCTGCTTCAGCCCGGAAGGAGTTCCGGGAGGCGGTGGACCGGGCTCACACGCGGTCGGCCGCGATCAGGACGTACTGGAAGGAGCCGTCCCGGTAGGACTCGATGAACGCCTTCTCGATGCCGGTGACCAGCGACGACGTGGCCCGCAGCTCCCAGTAGGGCAGGGTGTCCGGGGTGAGGTCGATGACGGTCTGCGGTACGAGCCGGTTGTCGGCCATGGCGCGCAGGTACTCACGGCGGGAGTGGATGTTGCACTCGAAGTGGGCGTTGATCTGGGAGACCGCCTTCGACGGCTGGCCGTAGCGGGGGTTCCAGCACCCGGTGATCGTCACGTAGCGGCCGCCCACCTTCAGGAAGCGGGAGTGCTCGGCGAACAGGTCGTAGAGGTCGACGTACATGGTGGACTCGTTGTTCCACGAGGCCGTGACGCTTCCCTTGTCGAAAGGTGTGTCGAGCATGTTGCACACCCGGGAGCGGACATGGTCCCCGATGCGCAGTTCCCTCGCGCGCCTGTTGCCGAAGTCGGCCTGGGTGGCGGACAGGGTCACTCCTTCCACCGTGCAGCCGAAGCGCCGGTGGGCCATGACCATGGAGCCGCCCCGGCCGCAGCCGGCGTCGACGAGGGTGTCGTCGGGACCGACCGGGCCGAGGTGGTCCAGAAGGAATTCCGCCTGTGCCGACTCCAGCCGGTGGAGCTCCGCGATGAGTTTCTTCTCGTACTCGCTGTGCGCCGGGTCGCCCAGCGCGGCCTGGTCCACGGCGCCGATGCCGTAGTGGTGGTGGTAGAGGCCGTCCACGTCACCGAGGCGGAGGTTGACCGGCCGCGCCTCGTTGTTCCAGTAGCGGGCGATGTCCTCCTGGTAGGGCGTCGCCGGGGCCGGGATCTTCGCGGTGGCGGTGGGGGTCGTTTCGGTCGTCACAGAGATATCCATTTCTCACCAGAAATCGGGCAGGCTGTAGCGGTAGGTGTTGGTGCGGTGCCAGTCGTGGTTGCCGTCCACCCAGGCGGCCACGCCCTTGAGGAAGCGCAGCACGGCCGGCAGGGGACACGCCTGCGCGAGGTCGGCCGCGGCCGTCTCGAAGGCGTGCTGGAGCTCGTTGTGGACCTCGATGGCCTTCAGGTAGGCGTCGCGCTCGCTCAGTCGCTCGCGTTCGGCGATCACCACCGGCAGGTTCAGGTGCCGGCCGGGGCTGTCGAGTTCCTTGGTGTACGAGTAGAGGTCGTTGACGATGGTGGTCGCGTTGCCGGCGAGCGCGATGACCCGCTGCATGTCCGGCCGGGCGTGCAGGTCAGCGGGCAGCTCGTAACCGCCGACGGTGTCGGTGATCGTGGGGCACGGCCGGAAGTTGTTGAACTGCCGCATCGCCAGGTACTCCCACACCTGCGGGAGGTGGTCGGTCTGCGCCCAGGCTGCCTCGGCGAGATAGCCCATGTGGAGTCGGGCCATGTCGTGCCGGTAGCGGTCGGTCTGGGAGGGTGTCGCCGCGCGGACGAAGTAGTCCATCGCGCTGCGGTAGGCGCGCCGCGGGGCGTCCGAGCCGAGCGACTCCTGCCACTTCGGGGTGTACTCCGCGGTGCTGTGGAACGGGTCGATCGCGGTGTGCGCGAGGAGCAGACGGCCGCCGAGGCCGACGGGCGATCCGCCGTGGTCCTCGCAGTAGCAGTCGTCCACCGCGTTCTCCGCGACCATCAGCCGCGTCGCCAGCATCAGGTGGTCGACGGTCGGGGCGTCGGGGTGGCAGCCGACCATGTAGCGGCCGACGGAGAAGCCGTCGAACTGGGCCTCCCACTCCTCGGGATAGAGCTGGACCTCTTCCTCGGCCCAGTGTTTGATGCGGCGGCTCACCTCCTCGACGCGCGCCGGGTCGGGCTCCGGGACGGGGTGGTGGTAGAGGCCGGGGACGGCCCGCCCGGCGGCGGGAGCGACGGTGGCCGGGACCGGCGGCGCGGGGAGCGGAGGTTCGTGCCCGCCGGTCAGGAAGAGCGAGGCCGTGCCCGGTCCGGTCGGGCCGCGCAGGATCCGCTGGAGGGAGGAGCCGGCCGTGGTCGTGCCGGTGGCCTCCCCCTCGGCCGGGTCGGACGCCGGGACGGGTGACGGGTGGGGGATTCCGGCCGGCGGATGCAGTGCGGTCAGGAAGTCGGGCGCGGACGGTGTGGCCGGAGGGTCCGGGACCGCCGGGGCGGGGACGTCGGGCGCGGCTTCGGGCATCGGCGGCTCCTTGCTGCGGCGAGATGGGCGCCGCGTTGTGCGTGCGGCGTGTCAGGCGTGATCCTGCTCAGGGGTCCTGGCGTGCCCCGGGTGCGATCCGTACGTTCTCCATCACGCCCAGGGCGTCGGGCACGAGGACCGCGGCGGAGTAGTAGGCGCTGACGAGGTAGGAGGTGATCGCCTGTTCGTTGATGCCCATGAACCGTACGGACAGGCCCGGTTCGTACTCGTCCGGCAGTCCCGTCTGCCGCAGCCCGATGACCCCCTGGTTCTCTTCCCCGGTCCGCATCGCGATGATGGAGCTGGTCTGCTCCTTGCTGATCGGGATCTTGTTGCAGGGCAGGATGGGGACGCCGCGCCAGGCGGGGACGGACTGCCCGCCGAGGTCGACGTGGTCGGGGTAGAGGCCGCAGGCGCTGAAGCCCCGTCCGATGGCGGCGATCGTCCTGGGGTGGGCGAGGAAGAACTTCGTGCCGCGACGACGGCAGAGGAGCTCGTCCATGTCGTCCGGGGTCGGCGGGCCGGAGCGGGGCTGGATGCGCTGCTTGAAGTCGGCGTTGTGCAGCAGCCCGAACTCGCGGTTGTTGACGAGTTCGTGTTCCTGACGCTCCCGCAGGGCCTCGACGGTGAGCCTGAGTTGCTCCTCGCTCTGGTTCATCGGACCGTTGTAGAGGTCGGACACGCGGGTGTGGATCCGCAGAACGGTCTGCGCGACGGACAGCTCGTACTCGCGCGGCCTCACTTCGTAGTCGACGAAGGTGCCGGGCAGTTCCGCCTCGCCCACGTGACCGGCCGACAGGGCGATCTCGGCCTCGCCGTGCTTGTTCTGCCGCTCCCGTGAGCGGGAGCGGAAATCGGCGACATGGGCCCGGAGATGCGGCGCGGCGGCCAGGACGGCGTCGAAGTCGGCGCGGGAGAGGGTGAGGAGGACCCCGGACGTCTCGGCGGTGACCGTGCAGGCGTGTGTGGCGCCGGGATCCAGCAAGGCGTCGTCGCCGAAGTGGCCGCCGTCCGCGAGGACCCCGACGCCGACCTCGCCGCCGTACTCGCCCGCCGAGGTCTGGCTCAGCCGGCCGTGGGCGATCAGGTGGATCCGGTCCGCGGGGCTGCCGCGCTCGGCGAGGACCTCGCCCGCCGTGAAGTCCCGCTGCGCGCAGCGCCCGGCGAGGGCGGTCAGGACGTCCGTGTCGTCGAACCCGCGCAGCAGGGCCAGTTCGCCGAGTTCCGCTGGGATGACACGGACCGTGGCACCCTCCTGGACGAACTCGACGCGTCCGTCGCCGAGGGTGTGCCGCAGCCGTCGGTTGACGCGGTAGGTACTGCCTCGGGCTTCGACCCAGGGCAGCATCCGCAGCAGCCAGCGGGAGGTGATCTCCTGCATCTGCGGCGCGGACTTGGTGATCGTGGCGAGGTTGCGGGCGGCGGCGGTGCCCAGAGACTGCTGCGGCGCGGTGGTCGAAGCTTCCGGGGTGCTGTCGACGGACATCGAGGGGCTATCTCCTTGCACGACGGGACGCCCGGCGCAGACGGCTGCGCCGACCGGGAGACATGGGAAGAACGGGCAACTCGGGGCAGGAACAGCGGGGTTCCGACCGCCCGCACAAAGCTAGCCACCGAACCGGCCGCCTTCACCACGGAGACGAGACGCTTACCTCGAAGCAGTGACAATCGGCTGAATGCGTTTATCGGCCCGTCGAGTGTGATCATCCCGCCTCGCCGGACACCTGAGCGGTTCCCGACGGCGTCCGGGCCCGGACGGCGCGCGGGTTCGGCGCGCCGTGTGCGGCGGTCGTGTACGGCGCGATGCCCCCGACTCCGCCGGAGGCCCCGGCTCACGCGAGGGAGAGAGGGTACCGGTGGCCGCACAAGGCGCCTCACGCGCCCGGCCGTACGCCCTGGTGGCCGCTGTTCACAGCACATGAGACTGGCGGTCGTGGTTCGAGGAAGACCACGGTGGAACCAGTGGAAAACCAGTGGAAAGGGAACGACTCTCATGCGCCGTGTCACTCCGATCGCCCTCGCCTCGCTCGCCTTCGCGGCAGCCCTCGGCACCGCCCCCGCCGCCACCGCTGCCGTCTCGGCCGCCCCGGCGGCGGTCGTCTCCGCCGCGACCTATCACTGCGACCCGGGACACTTCTGCATCTACAGCGGCTGGGACGGTGGCGGCAGCCGCTGTCAGTGGACGGCGGAGAAGGTCGCGAACACCGCCGACAAGTGCTCCTTCATCCGCAACGGCAAGAAGGTGCTGTCGTTGTGGAACGGCACCGGCCACCGCGTCCAGTACTACACCCAGACCAACTATCACTCGCGTGTCGGCTCGACGGCCGCCGGCCACGGCGGCAACCTCCAGGGCAGCTACCAGATCCGCTCCTTCAAGAAGCAGTAGGCCGGGACCGCTCCGGCCCCTCGGGGCCGGAGACCGACGGCGGCGGACCGGGAAGGCGGTGGCCGAGGGGTGGGCCCGTGCGTGCCGCTCGGCGGTCCTCTCCGCTGCCTCGCCGCTGCCTCGGCTAGACCTTCGCCTGCTGGTACTGGCCCAGGAAGAGGGGGGTCCCGTGCTGCACCCGCCACAGGAACAGCCCGGGTTCCTCCTCCACCTCGCCCGTCGCGGCCCGGAAGGCGTAGGTCCGGGTGATACCCCGGTAGGACGCGGTCCGCAGCCGGTGGGTGAGGGTGCTGCGGTCCGCGGGGCCCGTTCCCAGGGGGGCGAGGACCTGTGCGAGGAGGCCGAGGGCGTCGTAGGCCTCGGCCGCGCCCCGGCCGACGCTCCGCACGCCGTACCGCTTCGTGAACGACCGTACGAATCCGGCGGCCGTCGTGAGACGGGCCGGGTCCACGAACGTCGCCGAGAAGACCCACCCCTCGGCCGCCGTCCCCGCCGCGCGCAGGAACTCGGGTGTGAGGACGGCCTCGGTCGCCGCAGGGGTTCCGGTGAAGCCTGCCGCCTGTAGCGCCCGCGCGCAGGCGGCGGCGCGCCGTGGGGACTCGCCGCAGTAGACGACGGCCTGCGCGTGTGCCGCGAGGGCCGCGACGGCGACGGGGCCGAAGTCAGCGGTGGCGGCAGCGACTTGGCGTCGGACGACCGTACGCCCGGAGGGCGGGTTCTCCGCCAGGCCGTGGGCGATCAGCCAGCTGTAGTCCCGGGCCGCCTGGTCCTCGACGAGGAAGATACGGCGGGCTGGGCGCAGGCTGGTGAGATACCGGGCCAGGGGCGCGCCGCTCGCGCTGTCGGAAGGGCGTAGCTGGAACACGGAGGACGTGGGGTTCTCGGTGTCCACGGCGGTGTACAGGGCATCCGAGCCGGCCCAGGCCGTCAGCATCGGCAGCAGCGCCTTCTTGTACCGGTCCTGGGCCGCGAGGGCCGTGGCGTCGGAGGTCGGCCCGATCACCGCGCACACCCGGCCGTCCGTGACGAGGCGCCGGGCCACCTCTGCGGCCCGGTCCGCGTCTCCCCCGTCGTCGAGGACCGTGAGGGCCAGGTCGAAGCGGCGGTCCGCGCGCGCGTTGTGCTGTTCCGCGGCCAGCCGGACTCCGTGCTCGACCGAGGTGCCGAGCTCCTTGCCCGAGCCGGAGAGGTCGGCCTGCACGGCGACGGTGCGGCGCGGCCGGGAGGCGGCGGCGGAGGACGGCCCCTTGCCGCCGGTGGCCAGCCAGGCGGCCGTGGAGCCGCCGCCCGCCAGTACGACGGCAGCCGCACCGCCCAGCATCAGCAGGCGCCGACGGCTCGCCACGGGCGGCTCGTCCACCGGTGTCCCGGGCGCAGCGGGCCGTTCGGGCTCGGGCAGGTGCAGCACCTGGGCCGAGCGTTCGGCGATCACGGCGTGCAGCCCGGGTGGCAGCCAGTCGTCGGAGCCGAAGTCGCCGAGCTGGGCGCGGAGTTCGGGCACGGTGGGGCGGGCGGCCGGGTCCTTGGCGAGACAGCGTGCGACCAGGGTCCGCAGGCCGTCCTCCGTGATGCCGCCGAGGCCGGGGTCCTCGTGGACGGTGCGGAAGATCACGGCGGGTGCCACTCCCCCGCCGAAGGGCGGCCTGGCGGACGCCGCGTAGGCGAGGACGCAGCCCAGGGAGAAGACGTCGCTGGGCGGGCCCACCTCCTCGTCGCGGGCGCGGGCCTGTTCCGGTGAGAGATAGCCGGGCGTGCCGATCACCGCGTCGGTCGCGGTCAGGGCGGTGGCTCCGCCTGCGCGTGCGATGCCGAAATCGATGAGGCGGGGGCCGTCGGGGGCGAGCAGCACATTGCCGGGCTTGATGTCGCGGTGCACCAGTCCGGCCGCGTGGACGGCGGCGAGCGCCTCGGCGAGCCGCGCCCCGAGTGCCCGTACGGTGTCCGGTGGCAGCGGGCCGTGCTCCGCGACGGTCTCCGCGAGCGTGGGCCCGGGGACGAAGGCGGTCGCGATCCAGGGTTCGGCCGCCTCGGGGTCGGCGGCCGTGACGGGGGTGGTCCAGCGGCCGTCGATCCGCGCGGCGGCCTGTGCCTCGCGGCGGAAGCGGGCCCGGAATCCCGGATCGGCGGCGTGCTCGGCGCGGATCACCTTCAGGGCGGCCAGGGCGCCGCCCTTGGAACGGGCGAGGTAGACGACGCCCATGCCGCCCGTGCCGATCCGCGCGAGCAGGCGGTGGCCGCCGACCGACTCCGGGTCCTGCGCGGTGAGCGGACGCACCGTCACTTTCCTTTCGCCCGCGGCGCCTTGTCGGGGGCGGGTCCCAGGTAGTGGAAGGCACCGTCGCGCACCTGGTGGACGAAGGTGGCGGGGGTGCCGAGTTGCAGGAGCTTCGGGTCGAAGACGAAGTCCCGGGTGAGACCGTGGTACGTGGCGCTCTTCAGCCGAGCGGCCAGCGCCTTGCGCGCCGGACGCCTGCCCTGGGTGGCGGTGAGCTGCCGTATCAGCAGGTTCGCCGCGTCGTAGCCCTCGGCCGCCCAGAACCCGGGCGGATGTCCGAACCGCTGGTGGAACGCCTGGGCGAAGGGGCGGACCTGAGCGGCGTCCGGCCCGATCGCCGCGGCCACGACCGTCCAGCCCGCCGCACTCTCCTGCGCGGCGAACCGGGGGTCGAGCGCGGGTTCGGCGGCGTACTTCGGTCCTTCGAAGCCGGCCAGTTCCCCGGCCGCCCGGATCGCCCCCTCCAACGGCCCGGCGTAGACGAACGCCTGGATGCCGGCCCGGCGCATGTCGTCCAGAACGGGTCCGAAGTCGGCCGTGCCTGCGGGGACGACGCGGGGGTGGGTGGCGTCGCCGTACGACCGGACGACGAGGTTGACCATCTGGACGGTCTGCCAGGAGACGTCACCGGCGGTGCGGTCGAGCAGGATGCCGACGGGGGTGGCCGCACTGGCCGCCTCCAGCTGGAAGGCGAGCTTCATGGCGACGGTGCCGTGCAGGGGGCGGCCGCGCACGAAGGAGCGGACGTTCTGGTACAGGTTCTGTCCGGCGGACATGCTGATCAGGGGCAGCAGGGCCATGTCGTAGACGGGCAGCGCGGCCTGGGTCGTCTCGTCGGTGCTGGAACCGAGCACGGCCAGCACGTCCGGGTCGTCCACGAGGCGCTGGGCCGCGGCGGCGGCCCGGTCGGCCCGGCCCGCGTCGTCGGAGGTCCTCAGCTCCAGTGTGAACTGCTTGTCGCCGCGGGCGTTGAACTGCTCCACCGCGAGCCGTGCCCCCTGTTCCTGGGCCTGCCCGGCCGCCCGGCCCGCACCGCTGAGGTCGGCCTGCACGCCCAGCGCCCAGCCGGGCGCACCGGCCTGCTTCTTCCCGGTGCCGGGGCGCAGGGCGGCCCAGGCGGCCACGCCCCCGCCCGCGGCGACCACGGCTGCGGTGCCGGAGGCGACGGCGAGGAACCTGCGGCGCGACGGGGCCGGCTCGCGCGGCGCCTCGGCGAGCGTGGCCTCGATCTCGGGCAGGGCCAGCATCGCGGCCGACCGTTCGGCGACCATGCGGACGATGTCGGGGGGCAGCCACTCGGCGGTGCCCGGGGACACGTCCTCCACCAGGGCGGCGTCCAGTTCGGCCGGGGTGGGCCGGTCGGCGGGGTCCTTGGCCAGACAGCGCAGCAGGACGGCGCGCAACTCCTCGTCCACGCCGTCGAGATCGGGGCTGTCATGGACAGCGCGGTAGAGCAGGGCGTCGGCGGTGCCGCTGCCGAAGGGCGGGCGGCCGGTCGCCGCGTAGGCCAGCACACAGCCCAGCGAGAACACGTCACCGGCGGGACCGAGGTAGCCGCCGCGGGCCATGGCCTGCTCCGGGGACAGGAAGCCGGGGGTGCCGACGACGAGGTCGGCCGAGGTGATCGCGGTGTCGTCCTGGGAGCGGGCGATACCGAAGTCGATGAGGCGGGGGCCGTCTGCGGCGAGCAGGATGTTGGCCGGTTTGACGTCCCGGTGCACCAGCCCGGCGTCGTGCACCGCGGTGAGCGCGCGGGCCAGCGTCTTGCCCAGCAGGCGTACCGTCCGCAGGGGCAGCGGGCCGTACCGGCCGACCGCGTCGGCGAGGGACGGGCCGGGCTCGAAGGCGGTGGCCAGCCAGGGCTGTTCGGCGGCCGGGTCGGCACCGGTGACCCTGACCACCCAGGGGCTGTCCACGCGGCGCGCGGCGTTCGCCTCGCGGCGGAACCGGACGCGGAAGGCCTCGTCGTGCGCGTACTCGGCCTGGATCACCTTGACGGCGGCGAGCGCGCCCGACTCCGTACGGCCGAGATAGACGACGCCCATGCCGCCCTCGCCGAGCCGGGCGAGCAGGCGGTGTCCGCCGACGGACGACGGGTCGGCGGGGCGCAGGGAGCGGTCGGTCACTTCCGGGCCCCCAGTTCGGTGCGCACCTTGGTCTCCATCCCGGCCACCGCCCGTGCCTGGACGGTCAGCAGGTCGCCCTGGGCGAAGCCCTTGCCGCCCTCGACGACGACGGCGATGGTCACCGGACCGAGCCTGACCTGGTCCCAGAGGTAGTACGTCGATCCCTTGCCGAGCCTCGGATCGTCGTACGTGCCCAGCTCGATGAGGCAGTCGTCGGCGGAGGTGTCGCCGTTCGTGCCGTAGCCGGAGCCCATCGAGTTCAGGCCGCTGATCCGCTCGGTGGCACGCAGTTGCTGGTCGGGGCAGCGCAGCGCCTCCTCCAGCATCTCGGCCATCTCCTGGTCGGCCTGGGCGGCGGTGCGGTGCAGGGTGACGGTGGCGGCGGTGCGGACCTCTCCCTTCGAGGCGGCCGCGGGCAGCCGGCTGTGGCGGGTGAGGGTGGCGAGGACGTCGCCGGGCAGGGGCTCCTGCCGCCAGACGCAGTCGGTGCCGAGAACGGGCCAGTCGGCCGGATCGCTCTCGTACGGCGGGCGCTCGACGTAGCCCGGACCGTAGCTGTCCGGGCCCGCGGTGAGGGTGCGGACCAGGTCGAGGGCGGCGGACGGGGCGGTGGGGACGCGCGCGGGGTCGACCGTGAAGCGCGCGGTGGTACCGGCCGTCCCGCGCTGTCCGGCCGGTGAGGTCACGGCGGAGGAGGCGCTCGGAGCGGTCCGGTGCCCGGCGTCGCCCGAGCCGGAGCAGCCCGCGAGCAGCAGCCCGCCGACGGCCAGCACCACGTGTCCCCGCCTCGCGCGTCTCGCGCACCTCGCGCGTCCGTGCCTCGTCGCGTATGCCATGAAGCCCCCCGCCATGCGCCTGTGCCAGTGTGCGACCGAGGTGAGTGTAGAGGGCAACGTCGGGCAACTCGCCTTGTTCGACGAGCTGTTGACGGAGCCCGGAGCCGTGCTTGCACCGCCGGGGGCGTCGGCGGGTGCGCGGGCCGCGGGCGTGGGCCATGCGGCGATCCCCGCGGCGACAGGTATCTCCCGGGGCAGTACGTCGAGAACGTCGGCGAAGACGGAATCGGCACGGTGAAATCCCAGGTCAAGCGGTTCATCTTCCGGTTCCGGGTGCCCGCGGGCACGCCCGCGACGGCGAAGAACCGTGGTACGTCGACGCGACTATCCTGAAGCCTTCGAAGGAACTCGCGGAGGCGAAGACCATGGAGGGCCGCCGAGAAGACAAGACCCACTTGGCAGCCACATCGAGCGCGCGGGAACGCCGACGCGCGGCAAGAGCACCACAACAGCAGGAACGGACAGCTGGAATTCACCATGAGCGACGGACGATCGAGCGATCCGCGGTTCGACGAGAGGCTCTCCTTCACCCCTGAGCCGGGTGCCCCGGTCGACTGCGCGCGCACGGCCGACGGCCCGGTCCGGTACGTGGAGGTCGTCGGCGGGATGAGGGCGGCAGTGGTGTGGGGCCGCGGACTGCGGGCTCACAAGGAGCGCGGCCTCGCTCCGTCGCGAGCCGTCGCCGAACTCCCGGCCGGGACCGCCGCGCCTGCGGGTCACGTCGCTCCGGGCCGTCCGTCCGAAGCCGCGAGCGACTCCGCCCGGCGCGCTCCCGCCCGCGGCCGGTGAGCCCGCGGTCTCCGGAGGTCGCCTCCGGGACGGATGTCCTGCCGTTCAAGCCCGCTCTCGTCAAAGCGGTGTTCAGGGACGTGACCCCGATGCACGTCTCCCGCTCGGCCGCGTGGGCCGCGGCCTCGGTGACGCGGACAGTGCTGACGGAGATCATCGACGGTGCGTCGAGAGCGGCGGCGGAGAAGGCCCGGAGAAAGCTGGTTCCCGGGGACCTGCTCTCGGCGCTCGACCGGAACGTGGAGCTGGAGGTGGGGACCAAGTGGTACGACCACAGCCCGACGTTCCGGGGTCTGACCGGTGTCCTGTACGACACCGAGGGTGCCGTCGTGCCTTCTCGTCGGCGCCGCGGGTCACGAAGGTCGAGCGCTGTGGCCGGCGCCCACAGGTTCGAGGCCGGGGTCAGGAAGCTGCTGCGGAGCCGGGGGGTGACGGCCGTTCCGGTGATGGTCCGCGATCTGGACGGCATCGCGAGTGTGTTCCTGACGGATCTCGTCCGGGACGCGGCCGGGGTCGTCCGCGAGGATTCTCTCCGGACTCCGTCCACCCGCGGGCGGAACGGACGGACCGTCGGCAGGGACGACGTCCTGGCCGCCACCAGGATGCAGTTGTCCGGCGGCAGCCTCGGGCAGCGAGCCCTCGCCGGGGCACGCGCGGCGGGACAGAACACTTCGGCCGGCTGAGCGGGGGCGAGTGCAGCCTGCCATGAACATCTGCCGCTCGTAGCTGTCGACCGCGGTGAGGAGGTCCTGACGGCCCTCGGCGGCCCCGATCGGGCAGCGGCTCAGCAGGGCGGCGTCGCGCGGGGCGGTGTTCGCACCGTTGCCGCCGGTCGGAGAGGTGGCGTGGAGGGCGTCGCCGGGCAGTGTGACCGGGCCGGGCGGCCAGCGCTCGCCCGGTTCAACCATCCGGATGGACAGCAGGGTGCTGTTGTCCGGGTCGGACTGTTCGATGAGCGCCCGGAGAGGTCCGGGTGCCGGTTCCGCCGCCGTCTCCTGGGGCGGAACGGGGAAGCGCATCGCCCCGAGCAGCTGCTTGACATCCTTGACCAACAGTCGTTCACTTACTTCGCCAACACCTGTTCAGTCATGTCGTCGGCAGGTGTGCACCGAAGAGAGGGACGTCATGCGCATCGCAGTACACAAGACCGAGGCAGCGCGCGGAGAGCAGGTCCTCGTGCCGGTGGCGAGCCTCTGATGGGCGGCTACATCGCTGTCGAGGAGGCGATCGCCTTCCCCGGACTCGCCGAGCGGCGCCCGCCGTTCCCCATGCCGGACAACATCGCCCCGGAGTTCTACGCCGACATGACCGCGCGGCTCCCGGACGTCACGGAGCTGCGGCTGCCGGACATGGATGCCAACGGCGTCGCCGTGCAGGTGCTGTCGCTGACCGTGCCGGGCATCGAGGCCGATCCGGACCCGGTCCGGGCGGTGGAGAACGCCCGCTATGTCAACGACTCCCTCGCCGGGATCGTGGCGGCGCACCCCGACCGGTTCGCGGCCTTCGCGGCGCTCCCGCTCCAGGATCCGGCTGCGGCTGTCCTCGAACTACGCCGTGCGGTGGGAGAGTTCGGGTTCAAGGGCGTCCTCGTCAACGACCATGTGCAGGGGAAGTATCTCGACGATCCGTCCTTCGACGCGGTCTGGGCCGCACTGGCCGACCTCGGCGTACCGCTCTACCTGCACCCGGGGATGCCACCGGCCGACTCGTGGCATGTGCTCACGGGGCACCCGGAGATGGACGGCGCGCTGTGGAGCTGGCAGGCGACGACCGGCGGGCACGCTCTGCGCGTGGTCCTCTCCGGTGTCTTCGACCGCCATCCGAACGCGCGGATGATCCTCGGCCACGCGGGAGAGTTCCTGCCGTTCCAGCTCTCTCGGTTCGACTCGCGCTACGCCACTCTCACCCACCCGCACCCGTTGCGCTGCCCCCCGTCGGCTTACTTCGGCGAGAACGTGCTGGTCACGACCAGCGGTGTGCTCTCCCCCGCTGCCGTCGAGGCACTGGTGAGGGTGCTCGGCGCGGACGCCGTCCTGTTCGCGGTCGACTACCCGTACGAGCGGACGAGCGCCGCCGTCGCCGCCCTTGAGGGCACCTCCCTCACACAGGCCGAGAAGGACACGATCGGCTCGGGCAACGCCCGCCGCCTGCTGGGACTTTGAGGGAGCGGCATGAAACTCTTCGTCACCGGCGCGTCCGGATTCATCGGGTCGGCTGTCGTCCCCGAACTGCTCTCGGCGGGCCATCAGGTCCTCGGTCTGGCCCGTACGGACGCGGCCGCGGCCGCGATCGGTGCCGCGGGAGCGGAGGTGCTCCGCGGTGACCTCGCCGATCTCGACGCGCTGCGTACCGGCGCCCGCGCGGCCGCCGGTGTCGTGCACCTCGCCTTCGTCCACGACTTCGGCGACTTCGGCAAGGCCGTACGCACCGACCGTGCCGCGATCGACGCGATCGGTGCGGTACTGGCCGGAACGGGGAAGCCGTTCGTCGCCGCCGCCACCGTCCCGGCCGTTCCCGGCAGGGCCGCCACGGAGGAGGACGACCCGCAGGACACCGGTCCCCTGGCGGGGCGCGCCCAGAACGCGCGCGCCGTGCTCGGCCTGGCGGCGCGGGGTGTGCGTTCCGCCGTCGTACGGCTGCCGCACACCGTCCACGCCGCGGGCGGGCGCGGAGGGTTCGCGGGCGTGCTGTTCGACCTGGCCCGGCGAGGCGGTGTGTCCGGCTACGTGGGAGACGGTTCCGCCCGCTGGCCCGCCGTCCATGTCCGCGACACCGCCCGGCTCTTCCGGATCGCCGTGGAGGAAGCTCCCGCGGGCAGCGTGCTGCACGCCGTGCACGAGGAGGGCGTCACCCTGCTGGACACGGCGACGGCGATCGGACGGGCGCTGAACGTTCCCGTGCGGTCCGTGGAGGCGGACGCGCTCGGGTTCCTCGGGCATCTCGCCACCGTGGACAAGCCGGCGTCGAGCGCGCGCACGCGGCAGCGGTTCGGGTGGACGCCGTCCGGCCCGAGCCTGTTGGACGACCTGGATCCTGAGGGTGTCTGACTGTTCCTCATGGGGGCGGTGACCGGCCGGAAAGCCGGTGGTGGCGCTTGCCGTGGCGTCGGGAGGTCAGAGGCCAGAGGCGGAGCAGCTCGGCCGAGACCGTCCAGAGGCGCTCGGCGGTGGCGGGATCGAGCGCCCATTCCTTGACCCCGTGCGGGTGCTGTGCGAGGTCGGCGTCGTTCGTCACGGTGTAGGCCTCCCGCCCGTCGTCGAGGTAGTGGCCTCCGGAGCGCGCGAACTCCGGGGCGACGGCCGCGACCATGCTGGTGGCCGCCCCCTGTTCGACCGTCTTGTAGGTGAAGACTCCGGCGGCCTCGGCCGCGTCGAGCGACTCCTTCTGCCGTGCGGTGAAGTTGCGTTGCAGCCCTGTCGCGACACCGCCGGGATTCACCGCGTTGGCGACGATGCCGTCGGATGCCCACCGCCGGGTCGCCTCGACGGCGAAGAGAGAGTTCGCCGTCTTCGACTGGGCGTAGGCGATCTGCGGATCGTAGTCGCGCCGCTCGAAGTGGAGGTCGTCGAAGTCGATCCCGGCGCGCATGTGCGCCGTCGAGCTGACCGAGACGATCCGTGCTCCGTCGCGGTCGGCCGCCCCGAGGGCCAGGGCGTCGTGGAGGCCGGTGGTGAGGGCGAAGTGGCCGAGATGGTTCGTCGCGAATTGCAGTTCCCAGCCCTCGGGTGTGCGTTCGAGCCCGCCGGTGACCAGGCCGGCGTTGTTGATCAGCAGGTGCAGCGGGCCGTCCCACGCGTCGGTGAACCGCGTGACGACGGCCCTGTCGGCCAGGTCGAGCCGGACGACCCGGGGGCGTATCCCTCCGGTCGACCTCTCGATCGTCGCGGCGACGGCGTCCCCCGCCGTCGTGTTCCGGACAGCCAGCGTCACCTCCGCCCCGGCGGAGGTCAACGCGCGCGCCGTCTCGATCCCGATTCCGGAGGAGGCTCCCGTCACGATCGCGCGGACGCCGGTGAGGTCGACGCCCCGCAGTACCTCGTCGGCGGTGTCGGCGGCGGTGAAGGGCGTGGAGACGGGTTCGCGAGCAGTCATGGCGCTGACTATACGTACTGGGCTTGGTTTGTATAGTTCGACTTCGGCTCGTAGGGTCGGTCCATGACCCGTCCCGCCGCCGGCGACTCGCCGGACGCAGTCGTCGGCACCGACCGCCGGACCATGGTGCTGGACTCCGCCATGGCCACGTTCGCCCGATTCGGTTACCGGAAGACGTCGATGGAGGAGGTGGCGCGGGCGGCGGACATCTCCCGACCCGGGCTCTACTTCCTCTTCTCCTCGAAGGAGAGCCTGTTCCGTGCCGCCGTCACCCAGGCTCTGGAACGCGACATCGCAGCGGTCGAGCGCGTTTTGAGCGACACCGGCCGCCCCCTCGGAGAGCGCCTCCTCGATGCGTTCGACCACTGGGCCGGCCGCTACATCGGCCCGCTGGCCCGCGATGTGGCAGTGGTCATCGAGGACAACCCCGGTCTGCTGGGGGAGATCGCCGTGACCACGCCGCGGCGCTTCGAGCACCTGGTCACCGGCGCGATCGCCGCCGAGACGGGACGGGTGACGGCCCGGCAGATCGCCCAGACGCTGATCAGCACGTCGACCGGCCTGAAGCACCAGGCCGCGGCACCGGAGTTCTATCTCGAACGGCTGAAGGTCGCCATCGGTCTCCTGCTGCGCTGAATACGCCCGGCTCTTCTTTTCTTTTACAAACCACCGAGGGTTAATTTTATAACTTGGTTTTATATCTTGGTACCGTGGTCTCGAATCCGCTCGAAAAAGAGGAGGAGACCGTGTTCACGGTGGAAGAAATACCAGAATTCCGTATCGCCTTTCTGAGACGAACAGGCCCCTATGGGGAGGCGAACGGAATGCAGATGGAAAGGCTGAAGTCCTGGGCCGCGGCGAACGGCCTGCTGGGCCCCGACTCCGCCGTCCTGGGCATCGCCCGCGACGACCCCGCCCGCACTCCGCCCGGCGACTGCCGTTACGACACCTGCCTCGTACTGCCCGACGACACCGAGGTCCGTCACCCCGAGGTCCGGGCCGGTCGTATCGCCGGTGGCCGCCACGCGGTGCTCACCACCGCGCACACCGCCGAGGGCCTCGCACACGCCTGGGCCGGTCTGTTCGACGGCCTCGCCGCCCGGTCCCTCACCGTCGACACCGCACGCCCTGTCCTCGAACGCTATCGGCCCGCCATGCTCGCCCAGCACCTCTGCGAGATCTGCGTCCCCGTTCTCTGACCCGGCCGGCGGCCCGTGTTCCCCACGGCAGGCACTCGGACCGACGTCGCCCCGGCCCGGGACCTGCTCACAGGTGCCGGTGCCCCGGGGGTTCCTCGCCGACGTCGTCGGCGAGGGCGAGGCGGGCCGTGACGCACTTGCCGACCGGCTCGCGCCGCACCGCGAACTCCTGGGCGACGGCCCTCACGATCTCCAGGCCGTGCTGCCCGACACGGCCGGCGTCCGCGGCGCGGGCGACGGGCAGCACCGGATCGCGGTCCCACACCGCGATCTCGACCAGGCCGCCGGTGATGCGCAGGTCCAGCACGGCCGGACCGGGGGCGTACTTGCGGGCGTTGGTGACCAGCTCGCTCACCACCAACTGCGTCAGATCCATCGCCCGCCGCGAGACGGGCAGACCGTGCTCGGCCCGCGCCCGGGTGAGGAACTCGACAGCCAGCCCGCGGGCGCGGGCGATGCCGGGGCCGTCCCCGTCCAACGCGGCCGTGGTCCGTATGTCCTGTCCGCCCGGCGTGCTGCCGTTCTCGCCCACCGGCGCTGTCACCACTGCTGCCGTCCTCACTGCCCGGATCCCGTCCCGCGCGCATACCCCCGCTCGTGCGGAGCACGCCCCGCACCCCGTCGGCCCGTCCGCGCCGTGCGGGGCGGTACTGCCGGGCGGGGCCGCGGTGTGCCAGTATCACCCGCATGGCCGAAGGACACACGACAGACGCCCGAGCCGCCGCCCAGGCGCCCCAGCCGGTCGGGCTGTCGGTCACCGCCACCACCTGCGACGACGTCCGGGTCCTGACCCTGGCCGGGGAGATCGACCACGACACCGGCGAGACGCTCCGCCGGGCCCTGGACGCCCCCGGCCCCTCCCGCGTCGCGGTCGACATGCGGCAGGTCACGTTCATGGACTCCAGCGGCATCAACCTGCTCCTCAACGGCCACCAGGCCGCCACGGCGGCGGGAGGGTGGCTGCGCCTGGCCGCCCCCTCCCCCACCGTGCTGCGCACCTTGCAGATCGTCGGCATCGACGAAGTCATCGGCTGCCACCCCACCCTCCACGACGCCCTGGACCACTGAGCGTCGCCGCAGCGCCCGGGGGCTCGGGCCGGCCGTCCGCGCCGCCGCTCCGCCGGGTGACTCCGGGGGATCTGGCCGGTCGGATGCCCGGGTCTCTGGTCTAAGCTACGGAGTCGCGTTGCTCTCACGGAGCAGCACCGGGACTTTCAGGCAGCGGAAGCCCGGGTTTCGCGGCAGGTCCCCCGGACCCGCCGGGAAGCCGACACGTCGCGCGGAGTGTCCGCAGCGCTGGGGGCTGCCCTTCTGCTGAACCGGCCTTGCGTGAACACACCCTCGGGGGTTCACGTGAGTGATCCGCGCGTGCGTGGCCAAGGGGATTTCGGGCACGGACGAGCGGGACGAGGGTGCGCATGACCAGCGAGGGGACCAAGGTTGTCGAGGCCGTGCCGGACGCACGGGAGCTGCGGCAGCTGCTGGCGGGTCTGACGGCCGTACGGGACGGTGACTTCGGCACCCGGCTGCCCGAGGACGCCGCCGGTCTCATGGGCGACATCGCGACCGTGTTCAACGGCATGGTCGATCAGCTGTCCGTGTTCACCTCCGAAGTCACCCGGGTGGCCCGGGAGGTGGGTACCGAGGGGACGCTGGGCGGACAGGCGGAGGTGCCCGGGGTGTCCGGGACCTGGGCCGTCCTCACGGACTCCGTCAACGCCATGGCGGGCAATCTGACCACGCAGGTCCGGGACATCGCCCAGGTGGCGACCGCGGTCGCCAAGGGCGACCTGTCGCAGAAGATCGACGTCCCGGCGCGCGGCGAGATCCTTCAGCTGAAGAACACCGTCAACACGATGGTCGACCAGCTGTCCGCCTTCGCCGACGAGGTCACCCGCGTCGCCCGCGAGGTCGGCACCGAGGGGCGCCTCGGCGGCCAGGCGAAGGTGCCCGGCGTCGCCGGTGTGTGGCGGGACCTGACCGACTCCGTGAACTTCATGGCGGGCAACCTGACCAGCCAGGTCCGCAACGTCGCCCAGGTGACGACGGCGGTGGCCAAGGGCGACCTCTCGCAGAAGATCACCGTGGACGCCCGGGGCGAGATCCTGGAGCTGAAGAGCACCATCAACACGATGGTCGACCAGCTGTCCGCCTTCGCCGACGAAGTCACCCGCGTCGCCCGCGAGGTCGGCACCGAAGGCCGCCTCGGCGGCCAGGCCGACGTCAAGGGCGTCAAGGGCACCTGGCGTGACCTCACCGACTCGGTGAACTCGATGGCGGGCAACCTGACCAACCAGGTCCGCAACGTCGCGCATGTGGCGACCGCCGTCGCCAAGGGCGACCTCTCGCAGAAGATCACGGTCGATGCCCGGGGCGAGATCCTGGAGCTGAAGACCACCATGAACACGATGGTCGACCAGCTGTCCGCCTTCGCCGACGAAGTCACCCGCGTCGCCCGCGAGGTCGGCACCGAAGGCCGCCTCGGCGGCCAGGCCGACGTCAAGGGCGTCTCGGGCACCTGGAAGGACCTCACCGACAACGTCAACGTGATGGCGTCGAACCTGACCGGGCAGGTGCGCTCCATCGCGCAGGTCGCCGCCGCCGTGGCCCGGGGCGATCTGTCCCGCAAGATCACGGTGGAGGCCGAGGGCGAGATCGCGGCCCTGGCCGACGTGATCAACACCATGGTCGACACGCTCTCCGCGTTCGCCGACGAGGTCACGCGCGTGGCCCGCGAGGTCGGCACCGAGGGCCGCCTCGGCGGCCAGGCCCATGTGCCGAACGTGGCGGGTACGTGGAAGGACCTCACCGACAACGTCAACTCCATGGCGGACAACCTGACCGGGCAGGTGCGCAACATCGCGCTGGTGACGACCGCGGTGGCCCGGGGCGATCTGTCGAAGAAGATCGACGTCGACGCGCGCGGCGAGATCCTGGAGCTGAAGACGACCATCAACACGATGGTCGACCAGCTGTCCGCCTTCGCCGACGAAGTCACCCGCGTCGCCCGCGAGGTCGGCACCGAGGGCCGCCTCGGCGGCCAGGCCGAGGTGGAGGGCGTCTCCGGCACCTGGAAGCGGCTGACGGAGAACGTCAACGAGCTGGCGGGCAACCTGACCCGGCAGGTGCGGGCGATCGGCGCCGTGGCCAGCGCCGTCGCCGAGGGCGATCTGACCCGGTCCATCACCGTGGAGGCGTCCGGCGAGGTCGCCGAGCTCAAGGACAACATCAACTCCATGGTGGAGTCCTTGCGCGAGACCACCCGGGCCAACCAGGAGCAGGACTGGCTGAAGACCAATGTGGCGCGGATCTCCTCCCTGCTCCAGGGGCACCGGGACCTGCCGGTGGTGGCAGAGCTGATCATGGAGGAGCTGACGCCGCTGGTGTCGGCCCAGTACGGCGCCTTCTACCTCGCCGAGGACGGGGCGCGCGGCCCCGAGCTGCGGCTGGTCGGCTCCTACGGCCGGGCCGAGGACGACGTCCGGCCCACCCGCTTCGCCTTCGGCCGCTCGCTGGTCGGCCAGGCCGCCCACAGCCGCCGTACCATCTCCGTCGGCGACCTGCCCCCGGGGTACGTCACCATCTCCTCCGGGCTGGGACAGGCCGTTCCGCGTGCGCTGATCCTGCTGCCGATCCTGTTCGAGGACCAGGTCCTCGGGGTCATCGAGCTGGCGTCGCTCACCGCGTTCACCCCGGTCCACCAGGACTTCCTGGAACAGCTGCGCGAGGCCCTCGGTGTCAACGTCAACACGATCGTGGCGAACGCCCGTACCGACGAGCTGCTGGAGGAGTCCCAGCGGCTGACGGCCGAACTCCAGGCCCGATCCGCCGAGTTGCAGTCCCAGCAGGACGAGCTGCAGCGCTCCAACGCCGAGCTGGAGGACAAGGCATCGCTGCTGGCGGACCAGAACCGCGACATCGAGGCGAAGAACCTCCAGATCGAACAGGCGCGGCGGGAACTGGAGGCACGGGCTCAGCAGTTGTCGCTGGCCTCGAAGTACAAGTCGGAGTTCCTGGCGAACATGAGCCACGAGCTGCGCACCCCGCTCAACAGCCTGCTCATCCTCGCCCAGTTGCTGGCGCAGAACCCCTCGCGCAACCTCACGCCGAAGCAGGTCGAGTACGCGGGAATCATCCACTCGGCCGGCAGCGACCTGCTGCAACTCATCAACGACATCCTCGACCTGTCGAAGGTCGAGGCGGGCAAGATGGACGTCACTCCCGAGCGGGTGCCGCTGGACCGGCTCATCGAGTACGTGGAAGCCACGTTCCGGCCCATGACCACGCAGAAGGGCCTGGAGTTCGACGTCAGCACCGCGGCCGGTACGCCCGCGGACCTGCTCACCGACGACTCCCGGCTGCGGCAGATCCTGCGCAACCTGCTCTCCAACGCGGTGAAGTTCACCGAGCAGGGCAGCGTGGAGCTGGCCATCGAGTCCGCCACGGACGACGAGGTGCCCGAGGGTGTCGTACGGGGCGGCGCCGTCGTGGCCTTCCGGGTCAAGGACACCGGCATCGGCATCTCGGAGCAGCACCTGGAGTCGATCTTCGGTGCCTTCCAGCAGGCGGACGGCACCACGAGCCGCAAGTACGGCGGCACCGGTCTGGGCCTGTCCATCACCCGCGAGATCGCCCATCTCCTGGGCGGTGCCGTGGTGGTGGACAGCACGCCGGGCCGGGGCACCACCTTCACGCTCTTCCTGCCGGTGGCCCGCCCCGACTTCGAGCGGCTGCCGGGCGGCGGCCGCCGCGTCGAGCAGGCGCCGGACGCACCGGCCGCCGTCACCGGTCCGGTGGCCGGGACCGTGCAGGCGGCCGGTCCGGCCCGGCAGCACCCGCGGCGGCTGCTCGTCGTCGAGGAGCGTTCCCGCGGGCTGCTGACCCTGGTCGCCGAGAGTGTGGTCGCGGATCTGTCCCGGCTCGGCGCGGACGACGGCACCGCGCTGCCCGCGGTGGACGTCATCACCGCGGTGGGGGCGCAGGAGGCGGCGGGCGCGCTGGCGGCCAGGCCCTGCCACTGCGTCGTCCTGGACCTCGACATGCCCGAGGGCGAGGCGGACCGGTTCCTGACGGCGCTGCGCAGCGACTCGGGGCTGACGGGTGTGCCCGTGCTCGTGCACGGCGGCCACCGTGCCGACGCGGGCTCGGGCGAGCTGCTGCGGCGGTACCGGGACGACGGGTCCGTGGAGTTCCTCTCCGGCCTGGACGAACTGCGCGAACGCATCGTCCTGCACCTGTCGGCCGAGGAACCCGGGGATGTGCTCTCCCTCGTACGGCCCGAGGAACCCCATGACCTCGCGCCGCCCGTCGACACCGGTTTCCGGGGCCGTACGGTCCTGGTCGTCGACGACGACGCGCGCAACCTCTTCGCGCTCAGCGGGATACTGGAGATGTACGGCTTCCAGGTGCTGCACGCGGAGAACGGGCGCAAGGGCATCGACACCCTGCTCGGCAACCCCGGCATCGCACTGGTGCTGATGGATGTGATGATGCCGGAGATGGACGGCTACACGGCCACCGCGGAGATCCGCAAGCTGCCCCGGTACGCCGATCTGCCGATCATCGCCGTCACCGCGAAGGCGATGCCCGGTGACCGGGAGAAGTCCCTGGCGTCGGGGGCGAGCGACTACGTCACCAAGCCCGTGGACGCGCACGACCTGATCGCCTGTGTCCGACGCTGGCTGTCCGCGTGAGCGAGCGAGCACCCTTCAGCCGAGGAGCATCCGCATCGTGAGCACCACCGAAGAACCGCACGGGCCGCGGGAGGCCGGGCCCCGCCCGGAGCCGTCCGCGGCCGCCCTGCCGGCCGCCCGCGGCGCCTCGGCGCCGCCGGACCTGCCCGGCCCCGCACCGGCCCCGCCCGGCCCGGTCGCCCCCGCGTCGCCCGCCTCGTCGGCGTCGCCCGTCGGCAGGCTGGCCGCCACCGTGGAGCGGCTGCGCCGCGAGGTGCGCAGCGCGCAGGCGGAGGCGGAGGGCCGGGCCCTGGTCGAGATGGCCAAGGGCATCCTGGTCGAGCGGCTCGGGTGCGGCCCGGCGCAGGCGGCCCGGCAACTCGCCGAGCTGACCGCGCAGGCCGGGACGACGACGCTGGAGTTCGCGGTCGAGGTCATCAACCAGGCCGCCCGGGACCGGCTGGCGGAGGTCACGGACGCCTTCCTGGCCGCCGCCGGGGGCGCGGTGGAGCGCGACACCGCCGCCGTACGGCTGCGGGCGGCCGAGAGCGGGGCGCTGGCGGCCGACGACACCCAGGCCGTCGCCGACTCCCTGCTGGAGCACGCGCTGCGTCCGCTGGGCGCGGTGGCCGTGGCCGTGTGGGCGGCGGGCGCCGACGGCTCGCTGACCCTCGTCGGCAGCGCCGGGTTCCCCCCGGCGGAAGCCACCCGGTGGCGGTACGTCCCGCCGGAGGTGGCGACGGTGGCACGCCGCGCCCTGACCGAGCGGGCCGGTCAGTGGCTGTCCTCGCTCTCCGGAACGGGGCTGCCGACCGTGGGCCGGCACGCGCACCCGGACGGCGGCCGGGTCGCGGTCCCCGC
This sequence comes from Streptomyces sp. NPDC003284, assembly GCF_053589675.1. Lineage (NCBI taxonomy): Bacteria > Bacillati > Actinomycetota > Actinomycetes > Kitasatosporales > Streptomycetaceae > Streptomyces > Streptomyces sp. NPDC003284. The sequence goes on along the minus strand of NZ_JBSFSI010000016.1, from coordinate 131,746 downwards.
GGGCACCGGCGGCCGCATCCACGGCGTGCTGGAGATCGCCTGGCCGGAACCGCTCGAACCCCAGCCGCCGCAGATCGTCCGGCAGGTGGACGCCCTGGCCGAGCTGTGCGCGCACACCCTGGAGACGTACACGCTGCACCGGGACGCGGGACACGAGGCGGGGATCCTGCCGCCCACCGCCGAACTGATGGACCTGGCGGACGGGTTGCACGATCCCGCCCTGGTCCTGGTCCCGCACGTCGACGGCTCGGGGCAGCTGGTCGACTTCCGCATCCAGCACGTCAACGGCCGCTTCCTCGACCCGGCGGGCCGCCCCCGCGCGGTGGTCAACGGCGCGCTGCTGCTGGAGGCGTACCCCATGGCCGCGGGCAGGAGCGAGCTGTTCCAGCGGGTGGAGCGGGTGTGGGCCACGGGCGAGCCGTTCCGGGCCCGGCGCATGCAGTTGATGTCGCTGGTCGACCAGGTGCCGCTGTCGACGGTCGCGGACATCAGCATCAGCCGGCACGGCAGCAGCGTCCTGCTGCTCTGGCGCATCGAGGACGAGACGGCGCGGCTGGCGAGCCTCCTCCAGCACGCCCAGCGCCTGGGCCGTATCGGCGGCTTCGAGGAGAACCTGCTCACCGGGGAGATCACCTGGAACGACCAGTTGTTCCACCTGTACGGGCGTGAGCCGGTCGGATCGCCGGTCCCGCTGGAGGAGTTGCCCCAGCACGCGCACTCCGACGACGCGGTGCCGCTCGGCCGGTTCCTGCGGACCGTGCTGCACCAGCGCAGGCCGGCCTCCGCGGCGTTCCGTCTGCAACGGCCAGACGGCGTGACCCGGCACATCCGGGTGGTCGCGGAGCCGGTGCTGGACACCGACGGCCGGCTGTTCGCCGTCCGGGGCGCCTACCAGGACATCTCCGCCCAGCACTGGACGGAGGTCGCGCTCGCCGCCACCCGGGACCAGCTCGCCCACACCGAGCAGCAGGCGACCGAGCGCAACCGGCTGACCCTGCAATTGCAGCACGCCATCATGCCGCCGACACAGGCTCCGCTTCAGGTGTCGGGGCTGGAGATCGCCGTGCGCTACCGGCCGGCGGAGACCGAGCACCTGGTGGGCGGCGACTGGTACGACACCGTGGTGCTGCCGTCCGGGCTGGTGCTGCTGTGCGTGGGCGACGTCGCCGGGCACGGCATCGAGGCCGCCACCAGCATGGTGGTGCTGCGCAACGCCCTGCGCGGGCTCGCCGTGACCGGGGCGGGTCCCGGCCAGCTCCTGTCGTGGCTGAACATCGTGGCGCACCATCTCACGGGCGCGGTCACCGCCACCGCGGTGTGCGCGCTGTACGACCAGGACCGCCGTGTCCTGCGGTGGGCGCGGGCGGGGCACCTTCCGCCCGTGCTGGTCCGCGGTCCGGAGGCCGCTCCCCTGCCCCTCATCAAGGGCCTGCTGCTGGGCGCGGTGCCCGACGCCGTGTACGAGGAGGCGGAGCTGGAGCTGGCGTCCGGTGACACCGTGCTGATGTACACCGACGGGCTGATCGAACGCCGGGACCGGAGCGTGGAGGAGTCCCTGGCCCACCTGCTGGCCACGGCCCGGACGGCGCCGAGGACGCTGGACCAGCAGCTCGACCGCCTGCTGACCTACAGCAAGTCGGACACGGACGACGACACCTGCGTGGTCGGCACCCGGGTGGTGTAGCCCGGCACGGCGGTCTCACGCGCCTCCGGGAGCCGGCCTCCCGGGGTGTCTCACCTCCGCTCCCCCGCGTCCACCGGCTCCGGGGCGATCGTGCCCGCCGGGTCGGCGCGGGCGCGCGGGGGCCGGGTGGCCGGGCGGTGCTGGGGCCCGGTCAGCGGACCGGCGAGCGCCGTGGTGAAGAGAGCCATCAGGGCGAGCAGCGCGTAGAGCCTCGGACCGATCAGGTGGGCCTGCAAACCCGCGTTCAGCACGATGAGTTCGGTCAGTCCGCGGGTGTTGAGCAGAACGCCGACCAGCAGGGACTCGCGCCAGGGCAGGCGGGCGCCGGTCCGGGCGGCGAGCGCGCCCGAGGCCACTTTGCCGACGACCGCCGCGGCGCAGAGCACGAGCAGCAGCACGATGTCCCGGGCACGCAGTGCGCTCAGCTCCACCGACATCCCCGAGACCGTGAAGAACACCGGCAGCAGCAGGCCGCCGGTCTCCCGGAGGGGGCCCGGCAACCGGCTGTCCTGGACGCCGTCGCGCCGTCGGGGCATGAGGGCACCGGCCAGCAGCGCGCCGAAGATCACATGCAGCCCGAGCGCGCTGGTCGCCCAGGCCGAGGCCAGCGCCAGCGCGGTGGCGACGGGCACCGGGTCGGTCGGCGGGGAGACCGGCCGGTTCGTCCACCACACCAGCACGGGCCGTACGGCGAGCACCATCACCAGGATGTAGGCCGCCAGCAGCGCGACCCTGGTGAACCACGTGGTCAGGGAGCCGCCGCCGGCCAGGCACAGGGCGAGCACCGGCCAGCTCAGGACGTCGATGACACCGGCGGCGGCCAGGGCGATCACGGCCGGCCGGCTTCCGGCCAGTCCCTGATCCGTGATGATCCCGGCCAGTACGGGTACCGCCGTGATGGACAGGGCGACCGCCATGTAGAGCGTGAAGGCGGTGTCGACCGGGCGGCCCGCGTTGACGGAGCGGAAGGCTCCCGGGAGGAGTACGACGAGACCGGCGCCGGTCAGCATCGGGACCGCGAACCCGCTCAGCGCGACCACGGTCACCGCGCGGCGGTGGCGGAACCGGCCGAGGTCGAGTTCATGGCCGACGGCGAACAGGAAGAGCACCAGGGCGACTTGTGCCAGCGCCGTCAGGACCGGTGCGATCCGGGCGGGGAACAGGGCGTCGTGGACTCCGCCCGGCACCAGCCCGAGCAGGCTCGGGCCGAGGGCGACACCGGCCAGCAACTGCCCGATGACGGCGGGCTGGCGGAGCTTTCGGGCCGCTGCTCCGAGGAGTTGGGCGGCCGTGATCACCACGGCGAGGGCCGCGACGACATGTGTGACCATCGAGTCGGTGCTCACCGGCATCCCTTCGCTCGCGCGACGACGAACTCCCTCCCCCAGGGGGTGCGTCGGCCGCCGGTTGCCCGGTCGGCGTTTCGTGCGTGCGTTGTACCTCCTCCCGCAGCCGGGTGGCCATCAGGGAGCCGTGTCCCCGACCGGACAGGTCCATGTCGCGGTCGGGACTGTCGGAGTCGGCTCGGCGGGCGGGCGGTCGGCCGTGCGGTGCGTTCCGCCCGGGTGAGCGCCGTCCCGGAGGACACCGGCGACGGCAGCCCGCATGCTGGAGGAGACTCTGTCCGCTTGTGTTCGGGAGGACACCATGATGATGGCGAAGCGCAGTTCCTCCGGGAAGAAGGAGCCGGCCGCGGGCGACGAGGTCGCCTGGCGGAGCCACGGCAGCGAGACCACGGGCCGGGTGGAGAAGAAGATCACCGAGCGGACCGAGGCCGCAGGCCGCACGGTGGACGCTTCTCCGGAAGAGCCGCAGTACCAGGTCCGCAGCGACAGGAGCGGGCGGTCGGCCGTCCACAAGCCGTCGGCCCTGAAGCGGAAGAAGTGACGAAGCGGCGGCCGTCCGGGCCGGGGCGTCAGGCGTCGCGGCGGACGATCGAGGTGTTCAGGACGGTGGCGAACAGGCACCACGCCGCGTAGGGGACCAGGGGCCGGGCGGCCGTGGCTCCGGCTCCGGCTCCGGCTTCGAGGGCGGCGGTGAGCGCCGCCGCCGCCGCTGTGGCTCCGTGGCGGCACCGTCCGCCGGGCCGTCGTCGCGCGCCGCGGTGTCTGCCGGTCAGCGTCATGTCTCCCGGCCTCCCGGTCCGGTGCCCGGCATCCTGTGCCCGTCCGTCAGGGGGCCGCCAGGTCTCGCAGCACCTCCCGGGCCGCACGGGCGCCCCCGGCGAGGGCTCCCTGGACGGATCCCGTGGCGCGGTGGTCCCCGCAGACGTAGCGGCCGGGCCCGGTGCGGCACGGCCGGGTCAGCGGCCAGGACGGCGGCATGGCGGGCAGGGCGCCCTCGACGGTGCGGGCGACCAGCAGGTCCCAGGCGGTGGCGTCGGTGCCGTACATCTCGGACAGGGCGGCGGCCACGGCGTCCCGTACGGGCGCCGTGTCGCCGCCGAGCACCGAGGTGGCGATCAGGGCGCTGCCGCGCGGGGCGTACTCGGGCGCCACATCGCTGAGGACGCAGGTGTTCAGCACGCGGCGGCGGGTGTCGACGAGCAGCAGGGGGCGGCCCAGCGGGGAGCGGTCCGCGACGTGGTAGTACGTGGTGACGGTGCGGTGGGCGGATACGTCCAGGCCGGGCAGCAGTCGCGCGGCGGCGGCGGCGCCGGTCGCCACGACGACGGCGCGGGCCGGCAGCTCCGTGCCGTCGGCCGTGACCACTGCCCCCTCGGCCAGGCGGGCCACGGGGGTGCCGAGCCGTACGGTGCCCTCGGGCAGCGCCGCGGCCAGGGCGCGCGGCACGGACTGCACCCCGAAGGCCGGCAGGCACAGCGCGCCGCGCAGCATGCTGCGCCACACCAGGTGGAACACCCGGCTGGAGGTCTCCAACGCGTCCTCCAGGAAGACGCCGGAGAGGAACGGCCGGAAGAAGTCCTCCACGAACGCGTCGGAGAAGCCCGCGGCGGCCAGCGCGGCACGGGTGGTGCGCTCGGGCGCGTGTTTCAGCGTACGGGCCGGGGCCAGGGCGTCGCGGGCGCCGAGCGCGGCCAGGGCCGCCAGGTCGCGCGGCCGCGCGAGCCGCCCGGTCAGCAGGGACGTCACCGTGTCGGGACGGCGGCGGGGGTCGGCCAGCAGCACCCGGCGGTCGCCGGTGTGCACCAGGACGCCCGGCAGGAAGGGGCGCGGGGCGAGGAAGCGGGCGGGCAGGCGGCGCCTCAGCTGCGGGTAGGCCGGGTTGACGACCTGGAATCCGCGGTCCACCGTGAAGCCGTCCAGGCGGTCGGTCCGCATCCGCCCGCCCACCGCGTCACCGGCCTCCAATACCGTGACGCCGAGTCCGGCCGCGGCCAGGTCGCGGGCGCACGCCAGCCCGGCCACCCCCGCGCCCACCACGACGACGTCCGCGACCACCGGTCCGTCCGCCACGGACACCACCTCTCCTCGTTGCTCGACGGCCGTCCTGGGACACTTCCCCGTCGGCCGCCGCCGCAGGTGCGGCGGCACCTGAACGGCGCAACGCCGGTGACGCTTCCGGGGGCAGCAGGGCGAGCGCCAGGGACGGCGCGAGCCGGTGGACGAGCGTGGCCGGGAGGAAGCGCCGGGTGCGCCGGGTTCAGTGTGGTCGGCCGAACAGCCGGGATCCGAGCGGGTGTCGGCGGTCGAAGCCGGGGAGGATCAGGAACGTCGCTCCGGCGGTCGTGGTGGTGAAGCGCAGCAGTGCGTCGGAGGTGTCCATGTGGGTGAGGGTGGCGGTGAAGGTCCGCAGGTCGTTCTGGAAGCTGATGAAGAGCAGGCCGGGTGCGGGGTCGTCGATGCTGTAGGAGCGGCGGAGCATGAGGCCGGTGCCGACCACGGCGGGGTTGGCCCTGCGCGCGTGGGCGTCCGCGGGGACGAGATAGCGGCCGTCCGCCGTCTTGGCGCCGAGGTCCGGCCCCGCGGTGACGGGACCGCCCGAAAGGGGGGTGCCGTCGGCCCTGTGCCGCCCGAAGACCGCTTCCTGCCCGGCGACGGACAGGGCCGCGAAGCGCGGCAGATCGAGTTCCATGCGCCGCAGCACGGCGAGGGTGCCACCGGCGACCTCGGGCGGCCCGGCCAGCCACAGGTCGCGCTGTTGTTCGGCGGCCGTGTGCGGGCCCACGATGCCGTCGATGAAGCCCAGCGGGTTGCGGGGCGCGGCCAGGCCGTTGCCCAGGGGCACGTCCGCACCGCGGCGTGCGGACTGCCGCCAGCGTTCGCGCAGACGTGCGCCGGCCTGGTCCAGGAGCGCGGCGGCGGCGACCGGGAGGAGCAGCGCGTCACCGGCGCAGATCTGCATCAGCAGGTCGCCGCCGCGTGCTCGCGGGGCGATCCGCTCGCGGGAGAATTCCGGGAGGTCCGTCGCGCCGGGCAGTGCGGCACCGGCCGTGCGCACCAGGCGCGGGCCGACGCCGACGGTCACGGTGAGGTCGCCCGGCGGCAGGCCCAGCAGGCGCGGGTCGGTGCCCGCGGCGAGGGCGCTGACGGTCTGTCCGAGTTCGGCCAGCAGCGGGCCGGGAGACACGTCGGGGGCGAGGTCGGCCACCACGGCGAGCAGGTTGCGCTGGGCCGTCCGGGGAAAGGTGATGCCCGCCTGGTGGCGGCCCGTCGCCGGAACCGGCACGGGGGTGGCCGACGCGGAGGGGGCGCTCCGGCCCGGCCGGTTGGGGTCCGGTGTGCACCCGCTGGTCAGTCCGGCGGCCACCATGGCACCGGTGACGTCGAGGAACCTGCGGCGCGACGGGTGGGGGGCGGCTCGGCGCATGGAGCGAGGGTGCCACACCGAGAGCTCGCGCGCCGGTGAACCGCCATACTGCGGCGCGCGGTTGGGGCACCGTGCCAGACTGGCCCCATGCCTCGATCAGCTCTTCGCTTACTGGCTGCCGTCCTGGTCACGCTGTCCCTCACGGCCGGTTGCGGCGGTGGCGGCGGCGGGTCGGACAAGGGCCGGCGGCCGACCGGTGCGCGGGTGACGATCCGGGTGCCCGCCGATGCCCCGACGATCTCGTCCGCGGTGTCGCTGGCCCGGCCCGGCGACCTGGTGCTGGTCTCCGCGGGGGTGTACCACGAGTCGGTGCGGATCGGCACGGCACGTGTCACGCTGCGCGGTGTGTCCCGGGACAAGGTCGTCATCGACGGCCGGCTGCGGCAGCCGAACGGCGTGGTCGTCGCGGCCCCCGGGGTGGCCGTGCAGAACCTGACCGTGGAGAACAACACGCAGAACGGCGTCCTGGTCACCGGTTCGGCGAAGGCGGCCGCCGGGATGCCGGGGCGCAGCGGTGGCTACGACACCGGCGAGGAGCCCGTCACCTTCCTGAAGTCGTTCCTGGTCTCGTACGTGACCGCGACCCGCAACGGCCTGTACGGCATCTACGCGTTCTCCGCGCAGAACGGTGTGATCGAGCACTCGTACGCGTCGGGCGCGGCCGACTCGGGGATCTACGTCGGGCAGTGCAAGCCCTGCCGCATCGTGGTGCGTGACAACGTCGCCGAGCTGAACGCGGTCGGCTATGAGGGCACCAACGCCGGTGGAGACATGTATGTGGTCGGCAACCGGCTGGCCGGCAACCGGGTCGGGCTCACCACCGACTCCGACCACCAGGAGAAGCTGCTCCCGCAGCGAAGTGCCGTGATCGCGGGCAATCTGATCGCCGCCAATCAGCAGACGGCCACGCCGCAGCAGGCCGACGGCGGGTGGGGCATCGGTATCGGCGTCGACGGCGGCAGCGACAACGAGTTCACGCGCAATCGCGTCATCGGCAACAGCGGCGCCGGGCTGGTGCTGACCGCTTCGGCCGACCTGCCTCCGGTCGGCAACCGGATCGTGGAGAACACCTTCGGCGGCAACGGTGTCGACGTCGGCTGGACGTTCCCCACCGCCGCGCGGGGGCGGGGCAACTGCCTGCGGGGCAACACGCTGCGTACCACCGTGCCCGCCCGGCTCGCGGTGACCGCGGCCTGTCCGCGTCCGGCCGGGTCGCTCTCCCCCGCCGGCGCGTGGACGGCGCCGACGGCACCCGGCGGCATCCCGTTCACCGAGGTCGCGGCGCCGGGCCCGCAGCCGCAGTTCCCCCGGGCCGCCACCGCGGGCGCCACCGCCGTCCCCGCCGTTCCGGCCCTGCCGAGGACGGCGGACGTCCCCCTGCCGCCGGTGTCGCTGCTCGCCGCGAACGCGCGGGTGCGGGTGTCCTGAGCGGCGGCTACCGGCTCGCCGCGGCTCCGGTCACCGGCGCGACCGGAACGTACCGGTGGGTGTCGAAGTCGATGTCCACCGGCTGCGGCTCGGACCCCACGCTGACGCGGACCCGGTACATGGTGCCGTCCGGGCCGAGCCAGTAGCGCACGTTGCCCGCCGTGCCGGAGCGGTGCCCGGCGGACGGCCCGGTCATGATGTCCACCCGGTGGCCGCCCACCTCGTCCCGGCCCTGCCAGGCGGCGCCGTTCTGCGGCAGCAGTTCGGCGTTGTCCGGCCGGTCGCTGCCCAGGCCGAGCGCGATCGCCAGCGAGCTGTCGAGCGCGCTGCCGGACGCCAGCAGCGGGCGGCGGTACCAGTCCGAGCGGGGCGGCACCGCGGGGGCGTACGCCGGAGCGTTCGCCATCGGGTGGACGGACACCGAGGTGGCCGTCCACCCGATCAGCCCGTCGCTGGAGGTGCCGCGCCCGGTGCCGCGCACCACGCCGTAGCCGGCCTTGCCCCGGTAGTCGACGGACGCCGTGACGGTCAGCGCTCCGGCGGTGCCCGGCACGGTGATGGTCACGGCGCGCCCGTGCGCCTGGTAGTTGCGGAACCGCGTGATCGCCAGCCGGTTCGACTCGTCCGAGGTCAGCGCGCGCGGCCCGCCGGGGCCGGAGCCGCCGCCGGTGAACAGGAACCCGGCCACGGCGGCCACCACGGCGACCGCCAGGCCGACGACGACGGCGACGGTCCGGCGTGACCACCGCCATCGGCGTCGGTCGGCCGCACGGTCCGGTGGAGCCTGCCGGCTTCTGACGCTCCGCGTGCGGCTCGACGCTGACACTCTTCGCCTCATCCCTTCTTCGCTCGCCGCTGCCTCACCGCCGGGCGGTCACGGCGCCGCCCGACGGTCGGCAGCTCGCTGTCGGCCAGGTGACTCAGTGTTTGCGCAGGCGCCGCCGGCTCACGAACGCGACGACCAGGCCGCTGCCCACCAGCAGTCCGACGAGGGCGATCATCTGCGGTACCCCGGACATACCGGTGTGCGCCATCGAGCCCGGACCTCCGTCGGCCGGGGCCGGGTTGTTCGCGGGCGGTGCGGCGGACGGCGGCACGGAAGCCGGCGGCGAGGCCGGGACGTGCGACGGGGTGGCGGTCGGCGACGGAGTCGGGGTGGGACTCGGGCTCGGTTCCGCCTTCGGGATGTACACCCCGGCGTCGATCGTGTGATCGACGCCCCCGGGCCTGTCCGGTGCCGTGACCGGTGCGCGGCCGTCGCACAGGGGGCCGGTGGTCGGCGGGGTCACATCGGAGTCGTGCGCGCGGTCGGCACCGGCCCGCGGGAGGGTGAACCTCAGCTCGCTCGCGGGGGGTTGCTCGGGCACCTGGCCGGTGTCCGCGGTGCACACGTCGAACCGGACCGTGTATTTCGCGCCCGGTGTGAGCTGGTAGTCGGCGCCGACGCCACCGAAGTAGTACTCGCCGGCGGCATCGGTCCTGGTCGTCGCGACCTGTTTGCCGTCCGCGTCCAGCAGGTCGATCGTCGCCCCTGGCAGCAGTACGTGCCCCGGGTCCTGGATGCCGTTGTGGTCGCCGTCGAACCACACGACGTTGCCGATCTGGACCGGCGCGTTGGCCGCGGCGTACGCGATGTCACCGAGCCCGCCCGCCTTGCCGAAACCGCCTTGTTCCTGGCTCACGAACTGGAAGCCGTTGGCGGTCGGGTTGTTGCCCGGTCCCTGACCGGTCGTGATGTCGTGGTATCCCGTCCCGGAGGTCGCCACGTGCACGACCGGGTCGAACTCCGTGCTGGCGACCCACTGCTGCTGGGGGATGTAGGCCACCGAGCCCAGCGCGGTCTCCTGGTGCGCGTTGGCGTAGAAGTCGCCCGGGAAGTACTCGACGACACCGGCTGCCTGGCCGCCGCTGTCGGCGGGAGTGGCGTGGTCGGGGCAGCTTCCGGTGCCTTCCCACTGGTACTCGCCGGTGGCGGTGGCGCAGACCATGGTGATGTCACCGCCGGACATGCCGTTCTCCGCGGTGTCGTTCCCCGGGCGCGGGTCCAGTCCGCCCCAGCTGAGCACGTCCATGAACCGGTCGCGGAACCCCAGGACCATGGAGCCGTCGCGGCCGAAGGCGAGGGAGGCCAGCTCCGGCTGCGGGTCGATGAACACGCCGCCCGACTTCCGGTCGTCCCATGAGTCGGGTCGGGTGTTCCACGGGTTCCAGTGGGTGACCCGGTCGCCGGAACCGAAGACGCTGCCGCGTTCCTGCGTGAGCGGGTGGCTGAGCACCGTCGTGAACCGCTTTCCGTCGTAGACGGAGACGACGGCCTTCAGATCGGCGCGCCGCTGCGTGCTCTCCGCGCTGCACACGCCGCCGACGTACAGCGTGTTGTCGTGGACCTGGAGGCCGAACGGCCGCCAGTCGCCGGGGCTCGCGCACCCCGGGTCCGGGATCGGGACCGTCGCCTCGGGTGCCGCGGCGGTGGCGCCTGTCGCGTCGAAGCTCACCAGGCTGCGGGAGCGCAGGTCCACCGCGTAGAGCGTGGCTCCGTCCTCCGACAGGGCCAGGCCGCCGATGCTCTCCTTGCCCGGCGCGTCGGTGAACCCGGGATCCTTGACCAGGTTCGCGGTGTCGTGCCGCGTCACCGCGGCGTCCGGCACCCGCGCGAACAGCCGCGGGCCGCCCGAGCCGTCGACCGGCACCGTGTAGACGGCTCCCCCGCCCTGCGGGCCGTAGGCAGTGTAGCGGCGGGCGAACGCGCTCTGGAACAGCCGGGTCCGGTCCTTGTCGTACGCCAGCCCGAACGTCGTGCCGACCTGGTCCTGCGTGGCCAGCGTGGTCGGGCACGCCGTGTCCGTGGGGCAGGTGCCGCGGACCTTCGTCCCGAACGCCACGAGCGCCCGCTCGTCGGTGCCGTTGGCTCCGTTGTGGACGGGTACGAAGTACCGCGTGTCCGGCAGCGTGTAGTCGGCCGGGTCCCACACCCCCGTGACCACGGAGGCGTCCTTGCCGTCCGACACGTCCACGAACGACGTGAAGCTGTCGAAGTGGTTCTCCGCCGTCGAGGCGGGCGCCGCCCGCAGATGGCCGTCGTACGGCGCCGGAACGCTGACGTCGACGCGGTAACGGCCGCCGCTCAGCACGTCCGAGGCCGGTACCACGACCTTTCCGGTGGCGTCCGTGACGCCGGTGACGTGGTGTCCGGCGGGGTCGGAGACCTCGGCCTTCATGCCCCGCTGGGGCACGTCCATCGTCGCGTTGAGCACGCCGGTGCCGAAGAAGTCGCGCAGCACCTGGACCGTCAGCGTGCCGTCGGCGGCGGCCGAGGCCGGTCCGGACGTCGCTCCCACGGCGCCGCCCGCCAGTAAGAGGACGGACAAGCCCGTTCGCGCCAGCGGATCCCCGAATCTCCAGGCCGACCGGCGTGAGTCTCTTCCGACTCGTTTCATGGCATCACACTCCACGGAAAAGAAAATGGCCCACCGCTGTGGAGTGGGCCGCTTTGTGGTGACCGCTCGGGATATCACCGGCACGCCGTAAGCATCGCGGGCGAGGAAAAGCGAACGTGCGTGCGGAGCTTCCGGCGGGACCGCCCTGACTCCCCTGTTCCCGCAGCTCAGTCATGTCGCCCTCGCCCCCGCCGCCGACCGCCCGGCCGTCGTCGCGGGCAGCGCGCGATATTCTATGCACCGAAGCCTTGCCGCCACAGCAAAATCCCTGAAATCCGCCGGGACCGCGAGATTCACCGGGCGACGGGGAATGGTGCCCGGAAAAACGTGCGACAGCGCCGCGATGGCCGGATCCGGTCCCATCGAATATCAAACGTGCGTACGGCAGTTCCGGGAAGTGGCCCCGCACGCAGGGAGATCCGCCGGGCGGCTGCTCCGGGTGCCCAAAGCAGCCTGGCGCGCGGCGGCGCGACCGGCGTGGCGGGTGGCTGATCGTCGTCGGTCGTCGGTCGTCGGTCGGGGTCATGCAGCACGGCGGACCTCATGGAGCACGGCGGACCTCAAGGCCCGCTCCTCCCGCGCCGGTTGCCGCCGACGGAACTGAAGCCGCTCAGCGAGGCAACAGACCGGCGGAGGAGAGAAAAACCGGATGCGACCGCCCCGAGCAGCCCCAATACACTGGGCGGACAGGACATTTCCCCGAAGGAGCCCATCGCTTGCAGGCCGCAGTGACCGTCACCCCCGCCCAGATACCGGACCTTCTCCTCGGCCTCGCCACAGTCCGCCCGGTCTTCCTGTGGGGCGCTCCCGGCATCGGGAAGTCCTCTCTGGTGCGGAAGTTCGCCGACTCCCTGGGCCTGGAGTGCGTGAGCCTGCTGGGTACTCAGCTCGCGCCCGAGGACCTGATCGGCGTGCCGCAGATCCGCGACGGCCGCTCCGTGTTCTGCCCGCCGGAGGCAATCGCCCGCGACGAGCCGTACTGCCTCTTCCTGGACGAGTTGAACGCCGCGACCCCGGATGTGCAGAAGGCGTTCTACTCGCTCATCCTCGACCGCCGGATCGGCAACTACGAACTCCCGGCGGGCTCGATCGTGATCGGCGCCGGCAACCGCGCCACCGACAACGCCCTGGCGCGCCCCATCGCCTCCGCACTCGTCAACCGCCTCACCCACGTCCATCTGCGCGCCTCCGCAACCGACTGGCTGGTGTGGGCGGGCGAGAACGGCATCCACCCCTGGGTGGTGGAGTACCTCACCGACCGGCCCGACCATCTGTGGTCGCAGCCGCCCAAGACCGAGGAGCCGTTCTCCACGCCCCGCTCCTGGCACATGCTCTCCGACGCGCTGCGTTCCTTCGGCCCGGCGCTGGACGAGGAGACGCTGAAGATCGTGGCGCACGGAACGCTGACCCCCGCCCATGCCGTCTCCTTCTGCGGGTACGCCAAGATCGTGCGGCACACCTACGGTATCGAGGCGATCCTCAAGGGAGACGCCTCCTGGCCGCGCCGCGTCGAGGACCGCGACCTGCTCTACTATCTCGCCGAGGCGTTCCGGGGACGGCTCGTCAAGGAGCTCCCGGCCCGGCGCGAGCACGCCTCGCCCGCCGTGCGTGAGACCTCCTACCGCGCCAAGTCGCTGCTGGTGCAGCTCGCCGAGATCTCCGTCGAGGTGGCCCAGACCGTCATCGCCGAGGACGCCGACGGCAATCCGGTGCTGCCCGCCTGGTTCCTGGTGGAGGCCGCCCGCGACATGCCGCGCCTGGTCGAGGCCCGGCGTTGAGCCGGTCCCGCAAGCAGGGCGCGGACCGCCCCGACCCGGCCGCCGAGGCCTTCGCCGCCGGTGCCGACCTGGTGCGCCGCAACCCCGCCCTCGCGGCCGTCGACGCCGACTTCGTCCGCACCAAGGGCAACGCCGACGCCCCTGGCCAGGGCCTCGTCCGGGCGGACTCCAACGGGCGGCTGCACATCCACCCCACCCGGCGGGCCGAACCCGGCGAGTGGGCCTGGGCGCTCGCCCATGCCCTGCTCCACCTCGGATTCGGCCACCTCCCCGCCGCCAAGGAGCACCGCGGACAGCCGGACCGCTTCGACCTCGCCGCCCGCTGCACCGTCGTCAACCGCTTCCTCGCCACCTTTCCCGTCGGCACCGCCCCCGACCACCTCCCCGAGAGCTACCCCGACGGCGACGAGGAGCAGCTCGCCGCCCGCTGGCGCAAGACCGGCGTCCCGGCCGCCAACGAGCGGTGCGGCACTGCGGACGGCGAACCCGACCAGCTGCTGGTCCAGTGGCCGCACTGGGGCACCGTCCTGCCCGACCGGCAACTCGCCTTCGCGTACGCCCTGACCCGTTCGGTCTCCGCCGCGATGGACGTCGCGGGCGGCCGCCGGGACCGGCTCACCGGTGAGCGCGTCGCCCAGTGCCCCTGGGACCGCGCCCTCAGCTGGTTCGTCTCGTCCTACCCGCTGCTCGGCGGCCTCGCGGCCGGGCTGACCGTCGTCGCCGACGCCGAACTCGCCCGCGTGCACGGCATCTCCGTGGCCGCCGTGGACGCCACCGCCGGAGAGATCTACGTCAATCCGCTCAAGCGGTTCACGGACGAGGAGTGGCGGTTCGTCCTCGCCCACGAGATGCTGCACGCGGCTCTGCGCCACGGCGGGCGCCGCGGCGCCCGCGACCACTATCTCTTCAACGTCGCCGCCGACTACGTCATCAACGGCTGGCTGGTCGAGATGGGCGTCGGTACGATGCCCGAAGGGCTGCTGTACGACGCCGAGTTGAAGGGCCTGTCGGCCGAGGAGGTGTACGACCGGCTCACCACCGGACTGCGGCGCGGACGACGGCTCGCGACGCTGCGCGGCAAGGGCGTCGGCGACATCCTGGGCGAACCACTGCCCGGCCGGATCGCCGACCCCGTCGACCTCGACGAGTTCTACCGGCGCGCCCTCGTCCAGGGCCATCAGTTGCACACCGACCGACAGCGCGGCCTGCTGCCGGCCGGACTGGTCCAGGAGATCCGCGCACTCGCGCACCCGCCCGTCCCGTGGGACGCCCGACTGGCCCGCTGGTTCGATGAGTTCGTGCCCCGTCCCGAGCCGGTGCGCAGCTACGCCCGGCCGGCCCGGCGGCAGGCGTCGACACCCGACATCCCGCGCGCGGGCCGCAGCTTCCCGCCCGAGGAGGTCGCCCGCTGCACCTTCGGCGTCGTCCTGGACACCTCGGGCTCGATGTCCGGCCCGCTGCTCGCCAAGGCACTGGGCGCGATCGCCTCCTACGCCGAGGCCCGTGACGTACCGGCCGCCCGCGTGGTGTTCTGCGACGCCGCGGCCTACGACGCCGGGTACCTGGCGCCGACGGAGATCGCCGGGCGGGTACGGATCAGGGGCCGCGGGGGCACGGTCCTGCAACCCGGCATCGACCTGTTGCAGCGGGCCGACGACTTCCCGCCGACGGCCCCCGTGCTGGTGATCACCGACGGCTGGTGCGATGTGCTGCGGATCCGCCGTGAACACGCCTATCTGATCCCGGAGGGCGCGGGACTGCCGTTCACCGCGCGCGGACCGGTGTTCCGGGTGCGCTGAGCGGCAGGGCCGCGTACGGCGCCGGGGTCGCGGGCCCGGCCACGGCGCCCTCGGCGTCGCCACCGGCCCCGGCCCCGCCAGAGCTGCGCGGTCGCCGGGCACACCGCCGGCGGCGGGGTGACGCAGGGTGTGTCACGGCCGTGCGGTGTCTCCCCCGCCGGGCTGGGGGACGGTGTCGCCGATGACGGCGGCGAGGCGCTGGAGCTGCGCGGCGAGTTCGCGGCGTTCCCGGGGGGTGAAGTGTGCCAGCGCCTCGGACTGGCGTGCCCGCAGTTCCGCCCGCATCGCCGCGAGCCGATCGGCGCCGTCGTCGGTGAGGCGGACGAGGACCTGGCGTTCGTCGTGCGGAGCGCGCTGCCGCGTGACCGCGCCCGCCGCTTCGAGCTGCTTGAGCATGCGGGTGGCGGTCGGGACGCTGACCTCGGCGGTGGCGGCGAGCCTGCCGACCGGCAGTCCGTCGCCCCTGGCGTCCGCGGAGAGGGGTTCCAGCAGGGTGAGCTGCGCCATGGACAGCCCGGCCCCGGAGCGGCCCACGGTGGCCGCCCGGGAGCGGCGCATCGCATAGAACAGCCGGTCAGCGGCCTGCGCCAGCTCCCTCACGCCCGCCTCGCCGCAGTCCGGGTCCTGGACGTCGTCTGCCACGCGTTTGCTGGTCTCTCGCATGACTGTTAGCTTACTCAAGGTAGTAATTAGCAAGCTAAGCTTTAGGAGGCTTTGAATCATGGACTTCCCCGCGCGCATCGACGTCCACCACCACCTCGTCCCGCCGGTCTGGGCCGAGACCCTGGCCTCGCGCGGGCTGGACTCCGGCGGCTGGCCCATCCCGGCCTGGACTCCGCGGAGCGCGATCGCGATGCTGGACCAGCAGGGCATCGCCACCGGCGTCATGTCCGTCACCTCGCCCGGCGTCCACCTCGGCGACGACGCGGCGGCCCGCTACCTGGCCCGTTCCGTCAACGAGTACGGCGCCGAGGTCGTCAAGGACCACCCCGGCCGCTTCGGACACTTCGCGAGCATCCCGCTGCCCGACGTGGACGCGGCCGTCGCGGAGGCCGTCCACGCGCTCGACGTCCTGGGAGCCGACGGCGTGGTGCTGATGTCCAACGCCCACGGCAAGTACCTCGGCGACGCCGACTTCGAGCCGCTGTGGGCCGAGCTGGACCGCCGTGCCGCGAACGTCTTCGTCCACCCCGCACAGCCCCCGATGACGCTGCTGCCCGGTACCCCCGCCCCGCTCGCGGACTACGTCTTCGACACCACCCGCACCGCCCTGGACATGGTGCTCAACGGCGTCATGGACCGCTACCGCGACGTCCGCGTCATCCTGTCCCACGGCGGCGGATTCCTGCCGTACGCCGCCTACCGCTTCTCCGGTCTGGCCCCCACCGTCGTGAACCGGGAGCGCAAGGCCGACGACATCCTGCGTGACCTCAAGCGGTTCTACTTCGACACCGCGCTGTCCGCCAGCCCCTCCGCCCTGCCGTCCCTGCTCGCCTTCGCCGAGCCCGGCCACATCCTCTACGGCAGCGACTGGCCTTTCGCCCCGCAGGAGACCGGCACCTACTACAACCAGTTCCTGGAGACCTACCCGGACTTCGCCCCCGGCCAGGCGGCGGCCGTCGACCGCGGCAACGCGGAGGCGCTCTTTCCCCGCCTCGCCCGCTGACCTGCCGGCCGCAGTCGGCCGGGGCCGCCGTGTGGCGCAATCTCGCCTCAGCGGGACGAGGCCGAGAACTCGGTGTCGTACGACGCTTTCCCCGCCGCACGCAGAAACATCGGCGTGGATCGACCCGGCAGGGAAAAGCGTCTGTGCACGTTCCGCGAATTCTCGGCGACCGTCACCCCTTTCCGGCCCGCCCGCCCGGCCGGATGCGGCAACTTCGGATGTCTCAGGTGCGTACGGCTTCCACGACTGTTGCCGCGCCGAGGGCGACGAGGGCCCCGCCCGCCGTGCCTTCGAGTGCACGCGCCGTCTTCGGGCGGCGCAGCCATCCCGTGAGCCGGTCCGCCATGGCGACCACGAGCAGGAGCCATCCGGCGGCGATCGCGGCGTCGATGAGTCCGTACAGCAGGGTGACGGCGAGCACGGGGTGGCCGGCGGGGAGGAACTGGGGGACGACGGCGACGAAGAAGACACCCACCTTGGGGTTGAGCAGACAGCTCAAGAGGCCCTGGCGGAAGGCGCGCGCCGCGCCCGTCGGATCGTCGGCGGGCGGCGGGGATCCGGTCGGAGCGGCCGGTGCGCCGCGCAGTGCCCACAGCGCCTGGACTCCGAGCAGGACGAGGTAGGCGGCGCCCGCGAGGCGTACGGCCATGAAGGCGGCGTCCCACCGGGCGAGGACGGCGGCGAGCCCGCAGGCCGCGGCGGCGGCCCAGGCGAGCGAGCCCGCGGCGGCGCCGACGGCGGTCGCGGCCCCGGCCCGGCGGCCGTCCCGCAGTACGTTGCGCAGGACCAGCATCAGGTCCGGCCCGGGAACGACGGTGACGACGAGGGCGAACAGCGCGAAGCCGAGGACGTCACCCGTCACGCCAGGTCCAGAAGCTGTTCGTAGAAGCCGCCGAAGCCCTTGTCCCGGTCGACGAGGTGCAGTTCGAGGATCCAGTGGCAGTGCCGTCCGGAGCGGTCGGTGCGGCGGAGCGGGCCGGTGTTGTCGGGGGTGATGTACGACTCCGCCTTCGCGCCGTCGTTCGTCTCGTGCGGGAACTCGCCGACCAGGTGTCCGCTGTGCCAGATACCGATCTCCCAGCCCGCGTCACCGGCCAGCCGCTCGACCTCCGCGTACAGTCGCGCGCCCGTGATGTGCTCGTCCGCCCGGAAGGCGGCCCGGCCGGCGTCGAAGATGCGCGGCAGGTCGGCGAGGAGGCGGTGCTTGTCGGGGTCGTCGCCGAAGACGTAGGTGCGGCCGAAGTCGGCCTCGTACTCCTCGAAGATCGGACCGAAGTCGGCGAAGGCGATGTCGTCCGCCCCGATGACGCGGTCCGGCGGATTGTCCCGGTAGGGCAGCAGGGTGTTGGCGCCGGAGCGGATGATCCGCTTGTGCCAGTGCTTCGTGGTGCCGAACATGTCGTTCGCCAGGTCACGGATCGCGTCGCTGACCTCCCGCTCGCCGCGCCCGGGTGCGACCAGGCCGCGGCGCTCGGTCTCGGCGAACAGCGCGGTGGCCTTCTCCTGCGCGCGCACGAGGCCCGCCGCGCGCTCGTTCTCGTCGGATCCCACCGTCGTCCACTCCCTTTCCCGCATGTGCCAGGTGTTTACGGGCAACAGCTTGGCATATGAGATGACTCACCCGATGCCTTCCTGGCGCATGGGAGCCGAGACCCGCGTATACGATCCGGTGGTGATCGACTTCTCGGCCCGCTCCCTGGTCCTCGACATCGACGGCACCCTCTGCTTCGACGGGCGGACCGTCGACCACCGGATCCTCGCGGCGCTCGCGGACTGCGAGCGCGCGGGTCATCCGCTGGTCTTCGCCTCCGCCCGGCCCGTCCGGGACCTGCTGCCCGTCCTCGACGGGGCCTTTCCGTCCGCGACGCTGATCGGCGGCAACGGGAGCCTGGTCTCGGTCGGCGGGCGGGTGCGGGCGAGGGCCGCGTTCGACTCCGTGGTCCTGGGCGCGTTCCTGGAAGCGGTCGCCCGGTACGACGCCCTTTATCTCGCCGACGGCCCGTGGGACTACGCGTACACGGGGCCCGAGAACCACCCGATCACGAGCCGCGTGGATCAGGGCGGGCTCGCGCGCAGGGTGGATCTGGCCGAACTGCCCGAGGTGGTGAAGCTCCTCGTCGTCGGGGCTTCGGACCTCGCCGCCTGCGCCGAGGCCGGGCGCGGGCTGGGGCTGACGGTCAACCATCATCTCGACGAGGCGATCGTGGACCTCGCACCGGCCTCGACGACGAAGTGGGACGCCCTGACCGCGCTGGGGATCAGCACCTATGTGGCGTTCGGCAACGACATCAACGATCTCGACCTCCTGCGGAACGCGGAGCGGGCGGTCCGGGTCGGGAACCATCCGAGCCTGGAGGGCGTCGCCCACGTCACCGTGCCGGCGGATCCGGCCGCGGTCGCGGCCGAGATCTCCCGGCTGGCACGGGCAGCCCGGACGGACGCCCTGCCCGGCCTGACCGGGGCAGGCGGCTGACGGCTGACGGCTGACGGCTGACGGCTGACGGCTGACGGCACGCCGTCGCTTACGGCTTGGGGCAGTGCCAAATGCCCGTACGGGCATTCCGAGCGGCCGAAGGGGTAAATGGGCTGCACGCGGCACTGCCCCATCTCCTCGCGCGACGGTCGCCTTTCGAGTCGTATCCTCTGCTGGACGGTACGGAAATTCCGAGGCGCGGACGGGGTTTAGCGGCACGCGAAGATGGCGTGCGAGATTTTCTACGCGACGCCACTGAAGAGGAATTAGAAAGCCCTTTTCAGCCGGATCCCGCGGCTTCCGGGAAATGCCCCCTCAAGAAGCACCGCGGGGCCGGCCCGGCCGGGTACGAGACCGCCGGGACCGGCCCTTCAGACTGGCTGCGTCAGCAGACGGCGCAGGTCGTACAGGTGCGGAAGCAGGTCTCGCCACCGGAGAGAGCGATACCGCCGGACTCGGGCGCGGTGTCCTGGATGGCCGTCTCGGTGAGGTCGATGTCGAAGAGGTCCTGGGTCAGGTTCTCGGGCACAGTCATTCCTCCCTGCCTGTCAAATGTGCCGCCTTTTGGCGGACGCTGCGGAATCTAGATGCAGACGACTGACGCAGTCAAGGGTTACGGGAACACGACTTCGAGGTTACTGTTGACGCATTCCTCAGCGATTCGATGATTCGATCGGCGGATAAGTCGTCGGTCAGTTTCACTATGCAGTCAGTAATGGGGGGCGTGGCAGCATGCGAGGTGACCGGAGCACGGAACCGCTGTTCCACTGCGCGGACGGAATGCTCCTGCGGGCGCCGCTGCTCGCGCGGGACGAGGTCCGCGCGACCTGGTCGGACGTCGAGGACGACCGGCAGGACTCCGAGTCGCTCCGCGCCCGCCTGACCGGACTGCTCGCCGACGACCGGTTCAGGGAGGCGGTCGAGGTCTCCAGCCCTTCGCTCGCCCGCACCACCGACGCCGTGCTCGCGGGGCGTCCGGTGCCGGTCCCCGATCTGCGCAAGGCGCTGCGGGCCGTGACCCGGTACCGTCTCCGGGCGGCGTCCCGTCCCACGCCGTTCGGCCTCATGGCGGGCGTCCTGTGGGGCTCCTTCGGCGACACGACCAAGGGCGAGCTGACCGGCGAGGGGCACAAGGCGGCCCGGCCCGACGCGAGTTGGCTCTCGCACCGGGTCGCCGCGTGGGAGCAGGACCCCGCGGTGCTCCCGCACCTGAGCATCGTGGCGAACGGGCTGTGCTTCGTACGGGGCGAGCGCCTGGTGCTGCCGTTCGCCCCCGCCGGTCCCCGTCTCGGATCCGCCGTGTCCTCGGGCGGCCCGGTGGACGACGGGCTCCCGAAGGCACGGACCCTGAAGTACACGCCGGTCGTGCGCGCCGTGGTGGAGGCGGCGGCCCGCCCACTTCCGTACGGAGAACTCGTCCGGCACGTGGAAGCGGGCTTCCCCGGGGCGCCCGCCGGTGCCGTGAGCGGCCTCCTCGCCCAACTCGTGGCCGCAGGAGTGCTGTTGACGGAGCTGCGGCCGCCGCTGGACGCCATCGACCCGCTGGCCCACGTCGAGCGCCGGCTCCCCGCCGGTTCGTCCGCCGCCGGACAGGTCGCCGCGGTGCGCTCGGCCCTCGCCGCCTACGGGGCGACCCCTCTCGGGTCGGGAACCCCCGCCTGGCGTAAGGCACTCGGGGCGGCCACGGCCACCGCTGCCGGGAGCGTCGCCGCGACTCCGGCGGTGCCGGAGTCCGCCCACTGCGTCCAGGTCGACCTGCGCCTCGAAGGGACCGTCGTGCTCTCACGGGAGGTGGCGCGCGAGCTGGAGCGTGCCGCCGCCGCGCTGTGGCGGCTCTCGTCCCCGGGGCCGGGGCGGCTCACCCCGTATCACGAGGAGTTCGTGGAGCGCTATGGGCTGGGGCGCTTCGTGCCCGTCAAGGAAGTCCTCGATCCGGACGTCGGTCTCGGTGCCCCGGCCGGGTACCGGCTGCCGCCGAGCCACCGTCCCGCTCCCGGGCCCCTCCCGGTCGGCGCGGTACGGCAGCGCCTGCTCCTCGGGCTCGCCGCCGGGGCGCAGGCACGCGGAGTGCGCGAGGTGGTCCTCGACGAGGCATGGCTGAGCAGGCTGGAAGAGGCCGACCGCGACCCCGGTACCGCTGCCGCCGCCGATACCGCGGCACCGCCCGCGCTGGAACTCGTCGTGCAGATCGCGGCGGAGTCCGCAGACGCCGTGGACCGGGGCGACTTCACCCTGCTCCTGAACGGCGCGGCCACCGCCTCCGGGGGGCTCATGGGCCGGTTCGCCCATCTCCTCCCGCCGGGACAGGCCGAGGCGATGCGCCGGACGGTGCGGGCCGCCCGCGAGGGCACCGGACGGCTGCCCGTCCAGATCCATCACCAGGCGGCACACCATCGGCACGCCAACGTGGCCCAGGTGCCGACCTGGCTGGACGGCCGGCTCGTCGTCGGGGCCCACCCCGGACCTGCCGTGCCCGGCGTCACGGACCTGACGCTCGACGATGTGCTCGTGTCCGCGGACTCCGAGGGCTTCCGGATCGCCTCGGCCACGCTCGGCCGCGAGCTGACGCCCGCGGCGCTCCACGTGCTCAACCGCGAGCTGACCGCGCCCAACACGGTGCGCTTCCTCGTCGAGGCCGCCGCGTTCAGCCGCAGGCAGTGGCGCCTGTGGGACTGGGGCACCGCCGACGACCTGCCCTTCCTGCCCGCCGTACGCACCGGCCGCACCGTCCTGAGCCCGGCTCGCTGGCGCCTCGATGCCACGAGCCCGGCGCTCGACGACTGGCGCGCGCTGTGGGGCGTACCGGACCACGTCCAGCTCACCCTCGGCGATCACCGCATCCCCCTCAACCTCACCGTCGCCGCGCACCGGGAGATCCTGCGGCGCGAGTGCGAGCGTGCGGGCGTCGCCGTGGTCCACGAGCCGGTCACGGGGCAGGACGTGGGCGGCGGCTGGCTGCACGGGCCCGGCGGAGCCCATGACGTCGAGGCCGTGGTGACTCTGACGTCGCGTCAGCCGGAGGCCGGTGCGGTGCGCCGGCCTTCCGGGGCGGCGACTGTCGCCCGAGCCTCCACCGCGACCGTACGCCGGGGCACCACCGGGGAGATCCCGCCCGGCGGTCCCTGGCTCTACGCCACGCTCTACTCCTCCGCCGAGCGCCAGGACGAACTGCTGACCGGCCCCCTCCGGCGTTTCCTCACCGCACTGCCGTCCCCGCCCTCCCCGACGAACGGGCCGGACAGGCCGGACGAGCCGGGGGGCGTCGACCGCTGGTTCTTCATCCGCTACGCCGATCCGCACCCCCATCTGCGGTTGCGGCTGCACGGCGAACCGGCCCTGCTCAACGGCGTGCTGCTGCCCCGGCTGCACGGCCTGGCCGGGGAACTGGCCCGTGCCGGGCTCGCCCGGGGGCTGCGGATCGACGGCTACTCCCCCGAGACGGAACGCTACGGCGGCGCGGCACTCCTGGAAGCGGCCGAGGAGGTGTTCCACGCGGACAGTCTGCTGGTACTGGAGCGGCTCGCGGTCCCGGAGGACGACCGGATCCTGTCGGCGGCGCACGACGTCGCGGAACTCGTCCGGGCCTTCCACGACGGTTACGGCGGCGACTGGCGGCAGTGGCTCACCGCCACCTATGCCAAGCGCGAACAGCACCACAAGGCGTTCGCCGCGCGACGCGGGGCCGCGCTCGCGCGGATCACCCGCGACGGTGGCCCGGACGCGGTGGGCGCACCGTACCGGGCGGCGCCGCGGCGGTTCGGGCGTCTCGTGCGCGAAGAGGAGGAGCGGGGCACCCTGAGTGTCACCGCCGACGCGGTGCTCGCCTCCCTGGTCCACATGCACTGCAACCGGCGGCTCGGCACCGACCGCACGGCCGAGGTCCAGGCACTCGCCGTGGCCCGCGGCGCCGTCCAGGCACAACTCGACAGGGAAAGGGCCCGTTCATGAGTGACGCGTCCGTCGCGCTCCTCGCACAGCGGCTGTCCGATCCGGTGGCACTCGCCGCGCGGGTGACGGCGTCCGAGCACACCGACCTGGCCAGGACGCGTGCCCTGTGGCATCCGCAGTCCCTCGCGGACGGACATGCCGGGGTCGCGCTGCTCTTCGCGGCACTGGCCCACGGCTCACCCGAGTACGCACGGACGGCGCACGCCCATCTGTCGGCGGCGGTCACCGGGGTGCGCAGGTCCCCGCGCGAGGGGCTCTACTCGGGGCTGCCCGCCGTCGCGTTCGCCGCCCGGACCGCCGTCACCGGGCCGGGCCAGTACGCGGGTCTGCTCGACCGGCTCGACGGGCAGGTCGCGGTGCTCGCCCGGAAACTGATCGACGCGGACGCGCCCCGGATCGCGGCCGGGACGGCGGGCGCCCGCATGGCCGGCTACGACGTGATAGCCGGGCTCTCCGGACTGGGCAGGCTGCTGCTCGCCGCCGGGCCCGCACACCGCGCCACCACGGAACTGGTGCTCGCACACCTCGTCGCGCTCACGCGCCCGGTCACCGGACCCGGCGGGCAGAGCCTGCCCGGCTGGTGGACCGCCGACCCGATCCTGTTCAGCGAACCGGACGGTGTTCCCGGGGGGCACTTCAACGCCGGTCTCGCGCACGGCATCCCCGGCCCGCTCGCCCTGCTGTCCCTGGCGTACCGCGCGGGCGTCCGGGTTCCCGGCCAGGAGCGGGCCATCCGCGACATCGCCGAGTGGCTGCTCGCCCGGCGCAGCACGGACGGCACCGGCTGGCCGAACATCGTGCCGCTCGACGCCGAGCTGACGGCGGCCGCCGGGGGCCGCCCGGACCTGGGCCGGGTCCGCGCCGGGTGGTGCTACGGAAGTCCCGGCGTCGCCCGCGCCCTCCAACTGGCCTCTCTCGCACTGGCGGAGCCCGACTGGAACCGGCAGGCGGTGGCCGCCGTCATCGCCACCTGCGACCGGCGGGACGGAGCGCGCGCCCACGGCGACGCCACGCTCTGCCACGGCCTGGCGGGACTGGCCACCGTCGCCACCCTCATGTCCCGCGAACCCGGCGGCGGGGAACTGACCGGAAGAGTCGGTGAGTTGACTGACGCCTTGAGGCGGGCCGCCGATCCGGAGCACCCCTTCCTCTGGCCCGCCGCCGACCCCGACAGCCCCACCCCCGTGCACCGGCCCGGCTTCCTCGACGGCGCGTCGGGCACCGCGCTCGCCCTGCGCCTCACCCTCGACCCGTCGGCCCCCACCGGTGAACTCCCCTGGTACGCAGCTCTGTTGCTGGCCTGACGCGACATGGCCCGCCGACGCGACCGCCGGGCTCTCCGGCCGGGCGGCCGGAGAGCCCCTGGCGGGCGGGCTCAGCAGATGCGCGGCAACTGCTCGCCCATCGGCAGGTCGACCACGCGGGTGCCGCCCAGACCGGTGCGGGCGACCACCATCCCGGGGTGCTCGGCGACGCAGTCGCCGATGATCACCGCCTCGGCGCCGAGGGGGTGGGCGCGCATCGCGGCCAGCACCGCGTCCGCGTGCTCGCGGGGGACGAAGGCGACGAGCTTGCCCTCGTTGGCGACGTACAGGGGGTCCAGGCCGAGCATGGCGCAGGCACCCGCCACGGCCGCGGGCACCGGAACCGCCCGTTCCTGGACGGCGACCCCCACGGAGGCCGCCGCGGCGATCTCGTTGAGTGCGGCGGCCAGCCCGCCGCGCGTCGGATCGCGGAGCACGTGCAGGTCGGGGGTGACGTCGAGCATCGTCTCGACCAGACCGCCGAGCGCGGCGCAGTCGCTCTCCACCTCGACACCGAACTCAAGTCCCTCGCGGACGCTCAGCACCGCCGTGCCGTGCAGGCCGATCGGGCCGCTGACGATGACGACGTCGCCCGGTACCGCCCGCTGCGGGCGGATGTCGACACCGTCCGGTACGACACCGATCCCGGCGGTGTTGACGTAGATGCCGTCCCCGTGTCCCGCCTCGACGACCTTGGTGTCCCCGGTGGCGATCTCCACCCCGGCGGCGCGGGCGGCCCGGCCCATCGCCTCGGCGACACGTGCCACCACAGGCATCTGCACGCCCTCCTCCAGGATGAACCCGCAGGAGAGGTAGGCGGGGCGGGCCCCGCTCATGGCCAGGTCGTTCACCGTGCCGTTGACCGCCAGGTCGCCGATGGAGCCGCCGGGGAAGAACAGGGGCCGCACCACGAAGGAGTCGGTGGAGAACGCCAGCCGTGCTCCCCCGAGGGTGACGGTCGCCGAGTCGCCGAGCCCGGCCAGGGCCGGACCGCCGAAGGCCGGGGCGAAGACGTGCTCGACCAGTTCGGCGGACATCGCACCGCCCCCGCCGTGCCCCAGTACGACGCAGGGCTGGTCGCGCAGCGGTGCCGGGCAGGTCCAGCCGGAGAAGTCGGGCGCGGGCACGGCTGCCGGACGGGGCGCTGTGAGGCCGGTGGTGCCGGTCGGGTCAGACAACGGAGGTTCCTTCCAGGGCAGCGGGCGCCTCGCTCGTCCGGCCGGCGCCCCGTGTGCCGTCGCCGTCGAGCCGGCGGTAGAGGTAGTAGGCGGCGCAGGCGCCCTCGCTGGAGACCATGGTCGCGCCCAGCGGCGTACGCGGAGTGCACACCGTGCCGAAGGCGGCGCACTCCTTGGGTTTGATGAGGCCCTGGAGGACCTCGCCGCTGCGGCACTGCGCCGGTTCGCGGGTGTCGATGTGGGTGACCGCGAAGCGGTGTTCGGCGTCCAGGTCGCGGTAGCGCTCGGACAGCCGCCAGCCGCTGCCGGGGATGACCCCGATGCCGCGCCAGGCCCGGTCGGTGGCCTCGAAGACGTCGGCGAGCATGGCCTTGGCCGCCGGGTTGCCTTCGGTAGGTACGGCACGGCGGTACGCGTTGTCCACGGTGTGCTCGCCGCGCTCCAGCTGCCGCACCGCGCGGCGCACACCCTCCAGGATGTCCAGCGGCTCGAAGCCGGTCACCACGATCGGCACCCGGTGGCGCTCGGCCAGCGCCGGATACTCGTCGGTGCCCATGACGCTGCACACATGGCCCGCGGCCAGGAACGCCTGCACCCGGCAGGTGTCCGACTCCATGATCGCCTCGATGGCCGGGGGGACCCGCACATGGGAGACGAGCATGCTGAAGTTGCGGACGCCGAGCCTGCGTGCCTGGTGGACGGCCATCGCGTTGGGCGGGGCGGTGGTCTCGAAGCCGATGCCGAAGAACACGACCTCGCGGTCCGGGTGTTCCTGGGCCAGGCGCAGCGCGTCCAGCGGGGAGTAGACGACGCGTACGTCGCCGCCCGCGGCGCGCACCCGGAACAGGTCGCTGCCCGAGCCGGGCACGCGCAGCATGTCGCCGAAGCTGCAAAAGATCACGCCAGGGCGGGAGGCGATCTCCAGGGCCTTGTCGATGACGTCCAGCGGCGTGACGCAGACCGGGCAGCCGGGGCCGTGGATCAGCTCGACGGCGTCCGGCAGCAGCTGGTCGATGCCGTGCCGGATGATCGAGTGGGTCTGGCCGCCGCAGACCTCCATCAGGGCCCAGGGCCGGGTGACGGTCGCGTGGATGTCGTCGAGCAGTCTGCGTGCCAGGTCCGGGTCCTGGAACTCGTCGATGTACTTCATCGTTCCGCCTTCCGTGTCGCGTCGGCCGTCGCCGCGGGCGTCGCGGCGCCGGCCGGGCGGGGCGCCCCGCTGTCCCGGGCGGCCGCCTCCCAGGGATCGCCGAACTCCTCCTCCAGCAGCCCGATCTCCTCGAACAGGGCCAGGGTCTGCCGTGCCGACTCCTCGTCCAGCCGTTGCAGCGCGAAGCCGACGTGGACGATCGCGTACTCGCCGACCCGCAGGTCCGGCAGGTACTCGCAGCACACCTCCTTGGCCACGCCGCCGAAGTCGACGGTGGCCATTCGGGTGCCGTCACGTTCCTCGATGTGCAGCACTCTTCCGGGTACCGCAAGGCACATTCAGTCCTCCTCGGGGTGGGTGCGGTCGTGGGCGGGCCGCGGGAGCGGGCCCGGTGCGCCGCGGGTGGCCGCCGCGCGCGAGGCGACCATGAGCTGGCCGAGGGCGAGCCCTCCGTCGTTGGGCGGCACCAGCCGGTGGCTCAGGACGGTGAAGCCGTCCGCGCGCAGTGTGTCCGCGCAGGCCGTGCCGAGCAGGGCGTTGGCGAACACGCCGCCGCTGAGGGCCACGGTGTCGGGTCCGTGCCGGTCCCGGGCCGCCGCGCACAGACGTCGTACGAGATCGACGACCGCCCGGTGGAAGCGGGCCGCGATCAGTTCGACGGGTGCTCCGCTCCGCAGGTCGGCGACGGCGGCGGCCAGGACGGGGCCGGGGTCGGCAGTGAGCGGGTCACCCGGTCCGCCGGCCAGCTCGAAGGCGTAGGCGCCGGTGGTGTCACCGGCGCGGAAGGCCGCCGCCTCCAGCTCCATGGCTGCCTGCGCCTCGTAGCGCGCGTGGTGGCAGATCCCGGTCAGCGAGGAGACCGCGTCGAAGAGCCGGCCCATGCTGGAGGTGGGCACGCAGCACAGGCCGCGCTCCAACTGCACGGCGAGCGTCCTGAGTTCGGCGGGCGGGCAGGCGGCCGTGCACGGCAGGTCGTCCGCCCAGGCGAGGCCCGCCGCCCGCAGATGGGACAGGGCCATGCGGTACGGGCGCCGGACGGCGGCGTCACCGCCCGGCAGCGGTACGTAGCGCAGGTGGGCGAAGCGCCGGTATCCGTCGTAGTCGGCGAGCAGGACCTCACCGCCCCATACGGCGCCGTCGTCGCCGTATCCCGTGCCGTCGAAGGCGACGCCGATGACGGGGCTCCCGCCGTCGTGGCCGTTCTCGGCCAGTGCGGCGGCGATGTGGGCGTGGTGGTGCTGCACGGTGATCAACGGGCGTCCGGCGGCGGCCCGTCGGGCCCAGCTCCGCGAGCGGTAGCCGGGATGGCGGTCGGCGGCCAGCAGCGTGGGCCGGACTCCGGTGATCTCCTCCAGTTGCCGCTCGGCGCCCTCGAAGGCCGTCAGCGTCGCCAGGTCGTCCATGTCGCCCACGTGCGCCGACAGCCAGGCGCGGCGGCCCTCGCCGAGGCAGAAGGCGTTCTTGAGGTCCCCGCCGACGGCGAGGGCGGGCGGGACCGGCAGGGGCAGCCGCACGGGCAGCGGCGCGTAGCCGCGGGCACGGCGCACCGGCAGTTCCCGGCCGTCGAGCACCCGTACGACCGAGTCGTCGCAGGGGACGTGGATGGGCCGGTCGTGCGTCAGCCAGGCGTCGGCGAGTCCCGCGAGGCGACGCAGCGCCTCGCCGTCGTCGGTGATGACGGGCTCGCCCGCGAGGTTGCCGCTGGTCATGACGAGGGCGTGCGGGCCCGGCGGGTCGCCGGGCAGCCCGAACAGCAGGTGGTGCACCGGGGTGTAGGGCAGCATCACACCGAGATCGGCGCTGCCGGGGGCGACGTCGGCGGCGATGTCCCGCCCGGTGTCCTGTCTGCGGCGCAGCAGCACGATGGGGCGGCGGCCGCCGGTGAGCAGCCTGCGGGCGGCGTCGTCGACGTGGACGAGGGCTTCGGCGTGGGCAAGGTCCCGCACCATGAGCGCGAACGGTTTGTCCCCGCGCCCCTTGCGCCGTCTGAGCGTGCGCACACTGTCGGGGTTGCCCGCGTCGCAGGCCAGGTGGTAGCCGCCCAGTCCCTTGACGGCCACCACGGCGCCCTCGGCGAGCAGTCGGCGGGCCTCGGCCATCGGGTCGGCGGCGCCGCCGCGTGCCGTGCCGGTGTCCGGGGTGACGAGACGGAGCCGGGGCCCGCAGTCGTGGCAGGCGATGGGCTGGGCGTGGAAGCGGCGGTCGGCCGGGTCGCGGTACTCGTCGCGGCAGCGCGGGCACATGGGGAAGCCGGCCATGGTGGTCTGGGGCCGGTCGTAGGGCAGACCCGTGACGATGGTGAAGCGGGGCCCGCAGTGGGTGCAGCTGATGAACGGGTGGCGGTGGCGCCGGTCGGCCGGGTCGCCCAGTTCGGACAGGCACCGGTCGCAGGTCGCGGTGTCGGGCGCCACCAGTGTGCGCGCCGTGCTGCCGGGCCGGGAGGCGGTGATGGCGAACCCGGTCTCGCCCACCGCGGCGACCGCCTCGTGGGAGACGGACTCCACGACGGCGAGGGGCGGCGCGTCGCGGGCCACCCGGTCGCAGAAGTCGGCCAGCGCCGTGCCGCTGCCCTCCACCTCCGCGACCACCCCGTCGACGGTGTTGGCGACATGCCCGGCCAGGCCCAGTTCGCCGGCGAGGACGTAGACGAACGGCCGGAACCCGACGCCCTGCACGGCTCCGCGCACCGTCACCCGGCGGCGCTGGAGCCCGGGTGCGGCGGGTGCCGTGCCGGGGTGTCCTGTCACGGGTGCGTCACGGCCGGGGCGTGGTGGCTGTGCGCGGTGCCGGTGCGGGCCATGACCGGCCGGTGGACGGTGCCGCCCTCGGCGACCGCCAGCGCCCTCCCGGCCAGTTCACCGACGCCCTGTCCGCGCCGGGCGGACGTGAACAGCACCTCCACACCCGGGTTGACCTGCTGGACGTTGGCGAGGAAGGTGCTCTCCTGGAATCCGGCGGCCTCGGCGAGGTCGCTCTTGGTCACCACGACGAGCTGGGCGAGTCCGAACGCGGTCGGATACTTCAGCGGCTTGTCCTCGCCCTCGGTGACGGAGGCGAGCACCACCCGCAGGGACTCGCCCAGGTCGTAGGAGGCCGGGCAGACCAGGTTGCCGACGTTCTCGACGAACAGCAGCCGGGTGCCGTCGGGCAGCCAGCCGTCCAGGTGCGCGCGGAGCATGTCCGCCTCCAGGTGGCACAGACCGTCGGTGTGCACCTGTTTGACCGGCGCGCCCGACCGGGCCAGCCGTACCGCGTCGTTCTCGGTCGCCAGGTCCGCGGTGAGGGCGGCGACCGGGACGCCCTCGGTCCGGGCGTGCGCGAGTTCGGCCTCCAGCAGCGCGGTCTTGCCGCTGCCGGGGCTGGACAGCAGGTTGATCACCGTGGTGCCGCGGAGGGCCAGTTCGGCCCGCAGGGCCGCCGCTCGTTCGTCGTTCTTGACGAGGACGGCCTGCTGGAGATCGGCGACTTGGCACATGGTCAGCTCTCCTCGTGGGGCGATGCGGTTACCGGGGGGTCGGTGCGGACGGTCCATCGGACTTCGGCGATGTGCAGTTCCCGTCCGGACACCAGGTCGGCCGCGGAGCCCCGGCACCCCGGGCACCACAGGGACGGGGGGACGCCGGTGGCCCACTCGGTGTCGCAGCTCGCGCAGCGCGCCCGCCCCGGCACCTGCTCGATGCACAGCCGGGCGCCCTCCAGGACGGTGCCCGCGGCGGCGAGCTCGAAGCTGAAGCGCAGTGCCTGCGGCACCACGCCCGCGAGTTCCCCGAGCCGCAGGGACACGGACGAGGCGGCAACGTGTCCGTGCTCCGCCGCGGCTTCCTGTACCTGCTCCACCACGGCCATCGCGATCGACAACTCGTGCATGCGGATTCCCGGGGTGTGTGAGGCGGCCGGTGCCGGACCGGCCGGTGTGCCAAGGGGAGGGGGACCTGCGGAATCGTCCGGCGCGAGCGTCGCTGCCGGACCGCCAGGACAGGAACGTTACGACCCGGACCTCGGCTCGGTGCTCATGTGACACGCCGCGCCGCCGATCGGTCCGGTCTGTCGCCGGTCCGCTCCGCCGGGCTCTCCAGCAGCAGGGCCAGCAGTTCGTCGACGGCCAGGAGCGCGGGTCCGACGGCGGCGGCGACCGGTGCGGACAGTCCCATGTGCTCGTCCAGCGAGGCCGGTTCGCAGCCCACGACAAGGATCCGGCCCACCGGGCGGCGGACGCCGTTGGCGGTGGCGAGCTCGCCGAGGAGGGCCAGTACCGAGCCGGGGTCCATGCCGTGTCCGTCGAGGCCGCTCCCCCGGGCCGGGGCGTCCGGGTCGTGCTCGATCCGGTAGACCGTGCCCGGCGGGCCGTCGCCGTGCATGGTGTCGATCAGCAGCAGGCCGTCGTAGCCGTCGAGGAGCCGGTAGGCCAGGTGCATGCCGCGGATGCCGACGTCCATCAGCTCGACGCCCTCCGGCAGCCCGCCCCGGATCCGCAGCCGCCGCGCCACCTCGACGCCGAAGCCGTCGTCGCCGAGGAAGACGTTCCCGATGCCTGCCACGAGTACCCGCACGTCTTGGCCACCTCCTGAGGACGACGACGCTCACGGCGGCCAGGATCCTCCGGGGCGGGGGCACCGGCGCCTCGCACCACCTGGTTGCGCGCGGTCTTCACCCGTCTGCGCCGGGAAGGATCGCGGGCGCCCGTCCTCCCCGGTCCGGCGGCGTACGGCACGGGCCCTGTCCGGCGGCCGGTCCCGGCGCGCCGCGGATGCGCCCCCGCCGCTGTCGCCCGTCGTTCCCCTGAACGGCTCAACGCGACAGCGCTGGAAGGGCGGGAACGCGTGAGCGGAGTGACCGTGGTGGAAGGAATGGCGCACGCACGGTGACGAGGAGGCGGGATGACGAAGGCTCCGGTCGAGGGCGGTCGCGCGCGCACCGGCGCGACGGCCGCCCCGGCGCTGCCGCCGGACCGGGCGGGACGCGCCCTGGAACAGCTCGGTGCCGTCGCCGACGCCGTCCTCTACGAGGGATATCTGCTCTACCCGTACCGCCGGTCCTCGCCCAAGAACCGGGTGCGGTGGCAGTTCGGCGTCCTCTTCCCCCGGGACTGGGTGGAGCGGGACGGCCCGGTCGAGCCCGGTATCTCGGGGTCCGCCGACTCCTGGTACCAGCAGACGGAGTGTCTGCTGCGCGTGGAGCGGCCCGGCGCGGTGGTGCGGGTGCGGGTGCGCTACCTCCAGTGGCAGCACAAGCAGGCCGAGGAGGCCGTCGAGGGAGAGCGCTGCCGTCCGGTCGCGTCGATCCGCGCGGATGACGGCACGACGCATCTCACCTTCGACGAGGCGGTGCCGTGCGAGCACGAGATCGTCGTCCCGCTCGACGACCTGCTGGTACGCGAGAACGTGTTCCCGGTGGGCGCGCCGGACGGCGAGGACGTCGAGCCGCTGCCCGGGGGCGCCGGACGGGTGGTGCGGCGGCGCGCAGCCGTCCGGGCGAGCGCCGGTGTCGTGGCCGAGCGGGTCGCCGACGGCGTCTGCCGGCTCCGGATCCGTACCGAGAACACGGGCCCCGCTCCGGTGCCGGGCGTGCCTCGCGGCGAGGCGCTGCGCACCGCGCTGATCGCCGCGCACACGCTCGTCGGCGGAGACGGTGTGCGGTTCGTCTCGCTGATCGACCCGCCGGAGGAGCTGCGGCTCCACGCCCGTGCGTGCCGCAACGCGTTCACGTTCCCCGTGCTCGGCGGCGAGCCGCCCACGGCCGGTCGTCGCGCCCCGGGTGCCGCGGGCACCGGTGCCGGGGACGGGTCCGCCGCGGACGCCGTGCTGTCGGCGCCGATCATCCTCCCCGATCACCCGCAGGTGGCGCCCGAGAGTCCGGGTGATCTCCACGACGCCGCGGAGATCGACGAGATCCTGACGCTGCGCACCCTGCTGCTGACCGACGAGGAGAAGCGCGAGGCACGTGCCACCGACCCGCGTGCCGCCCGGATCCTCGACCGGGTCGAGACCATGCCGCCGGAGATCCTCACGCGGCTGCACGGCGCCATCCGCTCACTGGAGCCGACCCCGGCCCCGGCCCCGGCCCCGTCCGCAACCCGGCCGGTGGCACCGGCTGGGGCCCCCGCCGGCCGGGTGGTGTGGTGGCAGGAGGGCGCCGACGACGGACTGTCGCCGACCACCGACACGGTTCTCGTCGACGGGACCCCCGTACGGGGCGGCAGCCGGGTGCGGCTGCGCCCGCGCGGCCGGGGCGCCGACGCCCAGGACATGTTCCTGGTCGGCCGGACCGCCGAGGTCGCGGCGGTCCTCCACGACGTGGACGGCAGCGTGCATCTCGCCGTCACGCTGGACGACGATCCCGCGGCGGAGCTGAACAGCTGGTACGGCCGCTACCACCACTTCCGGCCCGACGAGGTCGAGCCGCTCGGACCACCGGCCGACGGGCCGGGGAGAGGACGGCCCGATGGCTGCCCCTGAGACGCTGAAGCCTGATCACCGGACGGCCGGGCGGCTTCGACAGGCCGGGCACCCGGGACGGGACCCGCAGCAGGCCGCGGCGGGCCGTCCGCACCCCGGCGCGCCGGACCCGTCGTCCGCGCCCATCCTCGTGGCACCGGTGCCCGCGGCCTGCGACCGGCGCCGGGACCGACCGGAACGGAGGCCCACAGCATGAGCAGCGACAGCAGCACACACGACGCGGCGCCCGGACCGGGCGGGTCCGGGGAGCACGGCGGCTTCGACGAGGTCACCATCCTGTGGATCTCCGAGGGCATGAGCTGCGACGGCGACACCGTCTCGCTCACCGCGGCCGGTCAGCCGGCCATCGAGGACCTGGTCCTGGGCCTCGTTCCCGGTCTGCCCAAGGTGAACCTGCACAACAAGGTCCTCTCGCCCACCCTGGGCGGCGAGGAGTTCCTGGCCCCGTTCCGCGCGGCGCTGCGCGGCGAGGTGGCGCCGTTCATCCTGGTCATCGAGGGTTCGGTCCCGAACCAGGACATCATCCAGGGCGACGGGTACTGGACCTCCTTCGGCAACGACGAGGTGACGGGCGAGCCGCTCACGCTGAACTGGTGGATCGACCGGCTCGCCCCGAAGGCGTGGGCGGTGGTCGCCGCGGGCACCTGCGCGACGTTCGGCGGCATCCACGCCATGGCGGGCAACCCCACCGGCTCGATGGGGCTGGCCGACTACCTGGGCTGGGAGTTCAGGTCGCAGGGCGGCCTGCCGATCGTCAACGTCCCCGGCTGCCCCATCCAGCCGGAGAACTTCATGGAGACCCTCGTCTGGGTCCTCCACCACGCCGCGGGCACCGCGCCGCCGCCCCCGCTGGACCACATGCTGCGCCCGCAGTGGCTGTTCGGGCGGACCGTGCACGAGGGCTGCGACCGCGCCGCCTACTACGAGCAGGCCGACTTCGCCAAGGACTACAACTCCCCCAAGTGCCAGGTGAAGGTGGGCTGCTGGGGACCGGTCGTCAACTGCAACGTGCCCAAGCGCGGCTGGATGTCCGGCATCGGCGGCTGTCCGAACGTGGGCGGCATCTGCATCGGCTGCACCATGCCCGGATTCCCGGACACCTTCATGCCGTTCATGGACGAGCCCGCGGGCGGCAGCCTGTCGTCCCTCCTCATCAAGCCGTACGGCGCCTTCATCCGGCGGATGCGCGGCATCACCAACGCCGCCGTCAACCGCGAGCCCAAGTGGCGCCGCAACGAGCCGGCACTGACCTCCGGCTACGACCCGTACTGGCGCGCGTGAGACCGCGCGCCGCACCGACCGACGACCGCACCGAGCAGCGAGGGCAGGAACACACATGACCACAACCGAGGACCGGGCCGGTACCGCCGGGCGGAAACCTCCGCAGATCGTGGACATGAACTGGGACCCGATCACCCGGATCATCGGCAACCTCGGGATCTACACGAAGATCGACTTCGCCAACCGCGAGGTGGTGGAGTGCCGCTCCACCTCGTCGCTGTTCCGCGGCTATTCGGTCTTCATGAAGGGCAAGGACCCGCGCGACGCCGGTTTCATCACCTCGCGCATCTGCGGCATCTGCGGCGACAACCACACGACGTGTTCCGACTACGCCCAGCAGATGGCGTACGGCGTCAAGCCGCCGCCGCTGGCCGAGCACATCGTCAATCTCGGCGAAGCGGCCGAGTACATGTTCGACCACACCATCTTCCAGGACAACCTGGTCTTCGTGGACTTCTGCGAGGCGATGGTCAAGGCGACCAACCCCGGTGTCCTGGCGCGCGCGGAGCGCACCGAGGCACCGCGCGGCCAGGTGCACGGCTACCGGACGATCGCCGACATCATGCGGGCGTTCAACCCGTTCGAGGGCGAGGTCTACAAGGAGGCCCTGAAGATCAGCCGGGTCACCCGGGAGATGTTCTGCCTGATGGAGGGCCGGCACGTCCATCCGTCGACGCTCTATCCGGGCGGCGTCGGCACGATGCCGCAGCCCAGCACGTTCACCGACTACCTGTCCCGGCTGATGGGGGTCCTGGACTTCGTCAAGCAGGCCGTGGCGATGAACGACGACGTCTTCGACTTCTTCTACGAGGCCCTGCCCGGCTACGAGGAGGTCGGCCGCCGCCGCATCATGCTCGGCTGCTGGGGCGCCTGGCAGAACCCCGACGTCGTCGACTACCGCTACGAGACGATGAACGAGTGGGGCAAGGCGATGTACGTCACCCCCGGCATCATCGTCGACGGCAAGCTGGTCACCAACAACCTCGTCGACATCAACCTCGGCATGCGCATCCTGCTGGGCAGCTCCTACTACGAGGACTGGGCCGGTCAGGAGCCGTTCGTCACCCACGACCCGCTCGGCAACCCCGTCGACATGCGCCACCCGTGGAACCAGACCACGGTGCCGCTGCCGCAGAAGCGGGACTTCGACTCCACCTACAGCTGGGTCATGAGCCCGCGGTGGTACGACAGCAGGAGCGGCGACCACCTGGCCCTGGACACCGGCGGCGGCCCGCTCGCCCGCCTGTGGTCGACCGCGCTGAACGGCCTGGTCGACACGCCGTACATCAAGGCCACCGGGCAGAGCGTCAAGATCTCGCTGCCCCGCAGCGAGAAGCTCCCGGAGACCACGCTGGAGTGGCGCGTCCCCCGGTGGAGCAACACCATCGAACGCAACCGCGCCCGCCCCTATTTCGTCGCCTACGCCGCCGCGATGGCGCTCCAGTTCCTGGAGGAGGCGATGGGACTGGTGCGGACCGGGCAGACCAAGGTGTTCGAGAACTTCGAGGTACCCGACGAGGCGATCGGCTGCGGCTTCCACGAGGCCGTGCGCGGGGTGCTCTCGCACCATCTGGTCATCAAGGACAAGAAGATCGCCAACTACCATCCGTATCCGCCGACCCCGTGGAACGCCAGCCCCCGCGACAGCTACGGCACTCCGGGGCCGTACGAGGACGCCGTCCAGGGCCAGCCGATCTTCGAGGAGAACGGTCCGGACGACTTCAAGGGTGTCGACATCATGCGCACCGTCCGCAGCTTCGACCCCTGTCTGCCCTGCGGGGTGCACATGTATCTCGGCAAGGGCAAGACGCTCACCACCCAGCACTCCCCCATGTACGGGGCCTCCCATGGCTGAGCCGGTGCGCACGCCGCCGCGGCTCGGCGACGGCGAGGTCGCGGCACGGATCGCACGCGTCGACGAGCTGTTGGAGAAGGTCGAGCACGCACCCGGCCCCACGGCCCACGCGGCCGTGGACGCCGTACGCGCGCTCACCGAGGTGTACGGCGAGGCCCTGGCCAGGGTCCTGGACCACGCGGACCACGCGCTCACCGGACACCTGGCCGCGGACGAGCTGCTCGGTCATCTGCTGGTGCTGCACGGCATCCACCCGGAGCCGCCCGCGCGCCGGGCCGCCCGCGCCGTGGAGCGGCTGCGCCCGGTCCTCCAGGAGCGGGGCGGCGACGTGGAGCTGATCGACGTCGACGAGCGGGCCGCCCGGATCCGGCTGAAGACCCCCGGCTGCGGATCCGGCTGCGGGTCCGCGTCCGCCGGCGTCGAGGAGGCCGTCCGGGAGGCCGTGCTGACGGCGGCACCGGAACTGACGGCGGTCGAGCAGGTGCCGGAGGCCGGCGCGGGCGCGTTCGTCCCCCTGGAGGCGCTGACGCGCCGGCCGGACCAGCGCCAGGGCGTGTCGTGACCGGCACGCTGGCCCGGCTCATCCGCTCGTCCGCCGACCGGCCCACCGGCGGCCCGGAGGAGCGCTGTGACCTGTGCAGCGAGCCCGTCGCCGCCGACCACCGCCATCTGTACGACACCGGCCGCGAGGAAGCGCTGTGCGCCTGCCAGGCGTGCTCGCTGCTGTTCGCGGAGAAGGAGGCCGGTGACGGTCACTACCGGCTGATCCGGCGGCGCCGACTGCGGCTGCCGCCGGTCGAGACCGGGCCGCTCGGGGTGCCCGTGGGGCTGGCCTTCTTCGTGCCCCGGGCGGACGGCACCGTGTCGGCGCACTACCCGAGCCCGGCGGGGGCCACCCGCTGGGAGGTGGATCCCGCGGCCTGGCGGGAGGCGGTCGCGCGGTGTAACGATCTCGCCTCCGTGGCACCCGAGGTGGAGGCGCTGCTGGTGAACACCGCCCGCGAGCTGCGCCACCACTGGATCGTGCCGGTCGACGACTGCTACCGGCTGGTCGCGCTGGTACGCCGGGAATGGCGGGGCCTGTCCGGCGGCGGCCGGGTGTGGCCCGCCGTCGAGCAGTTCTTCACGGAGCTGACCGAACGGCCGTGAACGGAACAGGCGGCCCGCTCGTCCCGCGGGCGCCGGAGCCCGGCAGATCCGACAGGAAGGAACATGTCATGGGCGAGATCAGGATCGGCAAGCCCGATGTGCGGCCCGACACCGCCAGTCATGTCTCCGGTATCCGGCAGGGCAACGCGGGCCCGTACCGGAAGCAGCCCGGACACCACGAGGACGGCACCTCCGACGCGCGCAGGTCCACCGGGGTGCACTGGAAGCAGCACGACACGGTCATGGAGGTCATGCCGGACCTTTCCCCGGGGTGACCGGAGGACCGGACACATAAGGGCGTCACACGTAAAGGCGTCACACGTAAGGGCGTCACACGTAAGGGCGTCACTGACACGAGCGAGCAGGGAGAGGCCATGACGGCCAAACGGATTCTGACGGCTGAGGCGGTGCTGCTGGGCGGCGCCGTCCTGGCCCTGCTGATCTCCGAGCTGCCGGGAGTACGGCGTGAGCTGCGCATCTTCCGCATGGTCGGCTTCCGCGGCGCCGCCCGGGGCGCCCGCTAGGTCCCGCCCGGAGAGACCCGAAGGGCGCCGGTCGGACCGGCGCCCCGGCCTCGTGCCCGAGCGGGGAGGCGAGGGGGGCCGGCCCGGTGCGGGGCGGCGTCAGGCGGTGACCAGTTCGGTGACGTCCTCCGGTGCCGGGGGGACGTCGGTGAGGCAGCTCGCCAAGGAGCAACGCGCTCGTGACACGCGCGAGCGCACGGTGCCGACCGGGCACCCGCCGAACGCGGCGGCCTCCGCGTAGGACAGACCGAGGAGCTGGGTGAGCACGAAGGCCTCCCGCCGGTCCGGCGGCAGCCCGTCGACCAGCTCCATCAGGGCGACACCGTCGTCGAAGCCGGGCAGCCCCTGGGGCTGGGACCGCTCGGCGGCGCCTTGCCAGTCGGCCGTGTCGGCGATCCGGGGTCGTACGGCGGCCTGCCGCAGGCTGTCGGCCACCACACGGCGTGCGATGGACAGCAGCCAGGTACGGGCCGACGACCGGCCCTCGAAACGGTGCAGGCTCGACAGGGCGCGCAGGAACGTGTCCTGGGTGAGGTCGTCCGCCGCTTGCGCGTCCTTGGCGAGGTAGGTCACGAAACGGCGCACGTCCCATTGGAGTGCGCGCACGAAGCGTTCGCTGGCGTCGCCGTCACCGCGCGCGGCGGCGAGGGCGATGGCGGTGACCGTGTCGTCGGCCACCGCGGGCAGGGCAGGAGTCATGGCCCGAGGTCCCTTCTCGGATCCCGCTGGGCGCGCACGACAGGCCGACGGCACAGGTGTCCGGAGACCTGAGGCGCGTCGCGGGAAGGCGGAGGAAAAGCCGTGCCGCTTCAGGGAGCGTGCACGGGGGCGCATCCGGGCAGCGCTCGGCCGCCGGACGCGTGGCACGGACTGTCATGCGACAGTGCGCGCTCCCGGGGGACCTCGGGTGGTGAGGGTGTGGACGAGCAGCCGCGCGCGCAGGCGTCGCACGGCGGCGACGGCACGACGGGGCGGCGAGGGCACCTGGGCGGCCGGCAGTACGGCGAGGACCAGCCGCAGCGGTACGAAGGTCCGGTCGGCCACGGCCCGCAGGACGCGGAACACCGCGCGCTCCCCCTGGGCCAGCCACACACCGCACACCAGGGCGGCCAGCACGTGGACAGCGAGCATGCCCCATGAAGCCGTACCCGAGATGCCACCCATGTGGTGCATGCCGGCCATGGCCGCCGGGCCCGCCGTTCCCGCCATGTCGTGTGCCATCGCGCCGTGTCCGTGCGACGACGGCACGGGCGTGCCGTGGGTGAGCCCGGTCCGGACCGCCAAGTCGTATGCGCGGGCCGCCACTTCGGGCGACGGGTCGCCGCACAGCATGTGGCGGGCCCACTCCTGGGGGCTCACCGACGGGGTGCCGGGCGCCGCGGACCCACGCGCGGCCGACTGGGCCAGAGTGAACACGACGTGCAGACACGTCTGCACCGCGAGCGTCAGCACGACCACCGTGCCCCGGCGGCGCTCGCTTCCGGCGAACGCCCAGCCGGCCAGGGCCGTACCGAGGAGAGCCAGGGCCAGTACCGGCCACGGCAGCGGGGAGCCGGACATCAGTACATGGCCCGCGGCGGCGAGCACGACACACACGGCCGCGAACATCGCGGCGCGCGAGAGGCGTGACACCCGGCTGACGGACACGGCGACATCTTGGCACCCTCCGCGCGCACCGTGCCGTACCGGGTGGGGAAGACACCCGATCGGCCAGATACCTGTCCGGAACACCGCGCCGGACACACGCGGCGGGCGCCCGGCGTCCGGTCTCGCCCGTCGGAGTGACACCCGCGACACAGGGGAACCGGGGCGCGGTCCCGGCCGACTCGTGGAGGACCGGGGCCGGCCGAGAGCCGGACCCGCACGCACACAGCCGGAGACGCACGGATGTCTCCCCGTTCCAGGAGTTGCGCCATGAATCGAATCGACTACCGCGTCAGCGGCATGACCTGCGGGCACTGCGCCGCCGGTGTCACGGCGGAGGTGAACGCCGTCCCCGGCGTCACCGAGGTGTCCGTCGACCTCAAGAGCGACACGGTACGGGTGACCGGGACGAGTCTCGACGACACGCTGCTGCGCTCCGCCATCGAGCGCGCCGGGTACGAGGCGGCTTCCTCGGTCGCTGTCTGAGGGAGGCGTACGGTCCCTGTCCATCAGTTCAGCGCGGCGCCGGGGACGCGGAGGCCAGCGGTTCGGCGGCGTAGCTGATCCTGACCACGCCGTCGGCCTCGCGGCGCGCGGACGCCGACACACCGAAGACCTCGGCGAGCACGGCCGGGGTGAGCACGTCGAGCACGGGACCGGCGGCCACGACGACACCCCGGTCCAGCACGACGAGGTGGTCGCAGAAGCGTGCCGCGAGGTCCAGGTCGTGCAGGACGGCGAGCGTGGTGGTGCCGGTGGAGCGGATCAGGTGCAGGAGCTCGAACCGGGCGCGGATGTCGAGGTGGTTGGTCAGCTCGTCCAGCACCAGCAGACGGGGCTGCTGGGCCAGTGCCCTGGCCAGCAGCACCCGTTGGCGTTCGCCGCCGGACAGTGACGCGTGGTCGCGGTGGGCGAGGTGGCGTACGGCGCACAGGTCGATGGCGTCCTCGACGGCGTTGCGGTCCCCCGGTCCGTCACGTCCCAGCAGTCCGTGGTGGGGCGCGCGGCCCAGGGCGACGGTCTCGGTGACCGTGAGCCCGCCGGTGCCCGCCGTACCGTCCTGGAGGACGGCGGCGGTACGCAGAGCGGCGGCGCGGGGGCTCAGCCCCCAGACATCCTCACCGCCCACCCTGACCGCACCGCCGTCGGGCCGCAGGGAGCGGTAGACGGCGCGCAGGAGCGTCGACTTGCCGCTTCCGTTGGGCCCGACCAGACCGACGAGGTCACCCGGACGGGCCTCCAGTTCCACGCCGTGGAGGATCGGGTGCCGGTCGAGCGTGACGTGGAGATGGTCGACGGTGAGACGCATCGTGTGTTCAGTCCAGACCCTTGTCGCGGTGCAGCAGCCACAGGAAGAACGGGGCGCCGAGGAGCGCGGTGAGGATGCCCAGCGGGAGTTCGTCGGGGCGGTTCAGCGTGCGGGACAGCAGATCCACGAGGACCAGGTGGACGGCGCCGAGCAGGGCCGACAGCGGCAGGAGTCTGCGGTGGCCGGCGCCGACGGTGAGCCGTACCAGGTGCGGGACCATCAGGCCGACGAAGCCGATGCCGCCCGCGACCGCGATCACCGAGCCGGTGAGCAGCGCGCTCAGCAGCAGCAGGACCGTACGGAGCCGGTTGACGTCGGTTCCCAGGGAGGTGGCGGTCTCGTCCCCGGCGAGGAGCACGTCGAGCCGACGGCCGAACAGGGTGAGCAGCACGGTGGAACCGACGACGACCGTGGCGACGGCGGGCAGTTGGTGCCAGTGCGCGCCGGCCACGCTGCCGAGCATCCAGAACATGGCGGTGCGCAGTTCGGTGGGCGTCGCCCGGAGCTGGATGTAGCTGGTGGCCGACAGGAAGACGTAGCCGATCGCCACCCCGGCCAGGACGAGCCGGGTGGGGGCCATCCGGCCGTGGCGCCGGCCGAGCCGGAACACGAGCGCACCCGCGACGACCGATCCGGCGAACGCGGCGGCCGGGACACCGAGGCCGTACAGGGCCGCTCCGCCGCCCAGGGTGATGACGAGGACGGCGCCGAGGGTGGCGCCGTAGGAGAAGCCGAGCACGGTGGGGTCGGCCAGCGGGTTGGCGACCACGGTCTGGAGCACCCCGCCGGACAGGGCGAGTCCGGCTCCGGCGAGGGCCGCGAGAACGACGCGCGGGGTGCGGAACGTCCAGACGATCTGGTCGGTCGCGATGTCGTCGGACGCCGGTCCGAGGCCGGTGACGTGGTGCCAGACGATCCGCCACACCTCGCCCAGCGGGACGCCGACCGCGCCGATGCTGACGGCCACCAGCATGACGGCCAGCAGGGCGACCGGAAGGACGCAGAGCGCGAGGACGGCCCGGTGGCGGTCCGGTGACGTCAGAACGCCTCCGGGTGGAGCTTCTTCGCGAGGCGCTCCACGGCCAGATCGTTGTCGGGGCTCAGATAGATCGAGTCGGACAGCGTCACGTACGTGTGGTTCTTCGCGGCCGGCCACTGGGGGAACTCCTTGAACAGTTTCTCGGCGTAGGCCGCGGGGTCCGGGTCCTGGTAGGCGATGACGACGAGCGCGTCGACGTCGGTGGCCGCCACCTTCTCCTTGCTGAGGTCGGCGAACGATGTCTTCGACGCGTTCTCGAAGACGTTGGTGGCGCCCGCCCTACCGAGGATGTCGTTGTAGATTCCCTTGGCCACGACGGCGCTGAAGTCGTTGCTGCCCATCGTCATGTTCGTGAACAGCATCATGACGTTCGGCTTCTTCCTGCCCTTCACCTTCGCCGAGACGGCGTCGATGTGCCTGCGCGAGGCGGCGATGATCCGCTCCGCACGGCCGGACACGTGGAAGATGCGCCCCATGTCGCGCAGCAGGCGGTAGCTGTCCTCGATGGTGAGCCGCGAATTCTCGTCGTGGCAGCCCTGGGGAGATATGTAGGTGCGCGCACCGACGTTCTTCAGTTCGTCGCGGGTGGCGAATCCGTTCCTGGCGTCGAAGCCGTACGACGTCGTCGACAGGACGAGGTCGGGGCGCAGTCCGATCATCGACTCACGGGGGACGCCGAAGGCGTCGTTCTGCCGGACGCCACCGGTCGGCAGCTTCTTGATCGCCTCGGCGCGGCCGGGTACCTCGGACATGCCGTACGACTGCTGGTTCGCGGCGATCCTGTCGCCGAGGCCGAGTGCGAGCAGCGTCGAGACCTCGGCGACGGAGGCGCCGTTCATCACGACGACCCGGCTGGGCGCCTTGTCGAAGACCTGGGTCGTGCCGCAGTTCTCGATCTTCACGGGGTAGCCGGAGGCCGGGGCGGCGCCTCGCCCGGCGGCCGTTCCGTCGCCGCCTGACGCAGACGCAGGGGGCGATGTATCCGATGTCCCGGATGTGCCGCCGCACGCGGCGGCGGTGAGGCTCAGGGCCAGGGCGGCCGCCGCGGCGGCCAGTCGTCTCGGGGCGGGCATACGTGTGCTCCTTCGGCATACGGACGGCAGGGGCTGTTCGGCGGCTCCCGCATCAGTGGTCGGGCCGCGCCCGGGAAGAGTTCCCGGGAGAAGGCGATCCTGCCGATCGCTCGGATTCGTGCGTTCGTGAGTTCGTGAGTTCGCGTGCGTGCGTTCGTGGGATCGCGCGTTCGTGCGTTCGCGGGAGCGATTCCGTCAATCGAGCGGTCCGGGGCGTACGACCCGCGCGCGCACCCGCACCGTGCCGCTGTGCGCGAAGCGCAGCTCGAACCAGACGCGGTCGCCCACCCGCCACTTCGGGTTCGCGGGCACGGTCACGTCGCTCGACAGCGGTGACATGTCCAGCGTGCCGCGGGCGGGCACGGACAGCCGGTCGGCCGGGTCCCGGTAGGCCGCGCCGTCCGGTGTCATCCGGTGGCGGCTGAGCGCGATGCCGTCGGGCACCGACGGCGCCGTCACCTCGACGAGCTCGTCCGCC
This sequence comes from Streptomyces sp. NPDC003284, assembly GCF_053589675.1. Taxonomy (NCBI): domain Bacteria; kingdom Bacillati; phylum Actinomycetota; class Actinomycetes; order Kitasatosporales; family Streptomycetaceae; genus Streptomyces; species Streptomyces sp. NPDC003284. The sequence continues at coordinate 88,324 of NZ_JBSFSI010000016.1, read as the reverse complement.
GCGCCACCCTGGTTCGTGATGCGGAAGAACGCGGCCGTGTCCGGGGTGCCGCCGGTCGGCCGGAAGACGCGGGCCCGGGTCACGCCGAGGTCGGGAGGCGAACCGGCGCAGCCGAGCGTGGTCCAGAGGGTCAGCGCGCCGAGCGCGACCAGGCACGCGGCCACGGGAGCGGCGGCGGCGAGGGCGGACGCCCTCAGGCGCCGCACCGTCGTGGCAGCCGACGCGGTCCCGGGTGCGGATACGCTCACCGGTCGCTCCTCGCCCGCTGCCGGGACGTGTGCGTTCTGCGGGCGGCGGCGGGCACGGGCTGCCAGGTGCGCAGCCGCAGGCTGTTGGCGACCACCAGCACCGAGCTGACCGACATCGCCGCGGCGGCGAGCATCGGATCGAGCAGGCCGACCATGGCAAGCGGCACGGTGACGGCGTTGTAGCCGAACGCCCACACCAGATTGGCGCGGATCGTGGCGAGTGTCGTACGGGACAGGCGGACCGCGTCGGCCAGCGCCTCGATGTCGGCGCGCACCAGCGTCACGTCCGCGGCGCCGATCGCCACGTCCGTGCCCGCGCCCATCGCGATCCCCAGGTCGGCGGAGGCGAGCGCCGCCGCGTCGTTCACGCCGTCGCCCACGACGGCCACCCGGTGCCCCTCGGCCCGCAGGGCGGTGACCAGCGCCGCCTTGTCCTCGGGCGAACAGGCGGCGTGGACGGTGCCGATGGCCAGTTCCGCGGCGACCGCTCGGGCCGGGGCCTCGCGGTCGCCGGTGGCGAGGACCGGACGCACACCCAGTCGGCGCAGCCGGTCCACGGCCCGGTAGCTGCCCGCGCGGACCACGTCCCCCACCGCGATCAGTGCCACGGGCGCGCCGTCGACACACACCTGTACGGCGGTGTGCGCGGCCTTCTCGGCGCAGCGCAGGGCGTCCACGAGCGCGTCGGGGAGATCACCGGTGACGGTGCGCACCTCCACGAGACGTTCCTCCACCCGGCCGCGGACCCCGAAGCCGGGTACCGCCTCGAAGTCCCGTACGGCGGGCAGGGTCCCGGCGGCCGGCCCACCCACCGCGTGCGCGGTGATCGCGCGGCCCACCGGGTGCTCGGACGCGTCCTCGACCGCCGCGGCCAGCCTCAGCACCTCCTCCCGCGCGGGTCCGTCCGGTATCACGGTGACGGCGGCGACACTCATGTGTCCCGAGGTCAGCGTGCCGGTCTTGTCCAGCACCACGGTGTCGATGTGCCGCAGCCCCTCCAGCGCTCGTGGCCCGGTCACCAGCACGCCCAGTTGCGCTCCCCGGCCGGTCGCGGCCAGCAGAGCGGTGGGCGTGGCGAGCCCCAGCGCGCACGGACACGCCACCACCAGCACCGCCACGCACGCGGTGACCGCCGCCTGCGCCCCCGCTCCCGCACCCAGCCAGAAGCCCAGCGTCGTCACCGCGAGCGCGAGGACCACCGGCACGAACACTCCGGCGACGGAGTCCGCGAGGCGCTGGGCACGGGCCTTCCCGGCCTGCGCGTCGGCCACCGAGCGGGCGATGCGCGCCAGTCGGGTGTCCGCCCCGACCGAGGTGGCCCTGACGAGGAGCCGCCCGCCCGCGTTGACGGCGCCACCGATCACGCGTTCTCCCGGCCCCACCTCCACCGGCCCGCTCTCGCCGGTCACCAGAGCCTGGTCGACCGCCGAACTCCCCTCCACCACCACCCCGTCGGTCGCGACGCGCTCTCCCGGGCGTACCAGGAAGGTGTCGCCCACCCTCAGTTCCCCGATCGGGACGAGCCGCTCGCCGCGGCCTTCGCGGACCGCGACGTCCTTGGCGCCGAGGCGGGCCAGCGACCGCAGCGCGGCCCCTGTGCCCCGTCGCGCACGCGCCTCCAGGAACCGCCCCGTCAGCACGAACAGCGGCACCCCGACCGCCGCCTCCAGATACAGGTGCGCGACCCCGTCGGAGCCGGACGGCACCAGGGTGAACGGCATCCGCATCCCGGCCCGGCCCGCGCCGCCGAGGAACAGCGCGTACGCCGACCAGGTGAACGAGGCGGCCACCCCGAGCGAGACCAGGGAGTCCATCGTCGCCGCGCCGTACCGGGCCCCGCGCACCGCCCGCGCGTGGAAGGGCCACGCACCCCACAGGGCGACCGGCGCGGCCAGCACGAAGCACAGCCACTGCCAGTCGCGGAACTGCAGCGGCGGCACCATCGACAGGACGAGCACCGGGAGCGACAGCAGGGCCACGACCACGAGCCGCTGCCGTTCGGCACGCTCCGCGTCGGACCGCTCGTCGCCGTCCCGTCCTTCCCCGGTCCCCGGATCGGGGAGCCGCGCCGTGTATCCGGCCTGTCGAACGGCCGCCACCAGTCGCAGCGGGCTGATGTCCGCCGGGTGGCTGACCCGGGCGCTGCCCGTCGCGAGGTTGACGCTCGCCACGACCCCGTAGAGCCCGGCCAGCTTCTTCTCCACCCGCCGTACGCACGCGGCGCACGTCATCCCGCCGACCGCGATGTCGGTGACCGTCAGGGACGGCACGGTTCCGGCGCCCATCAGCCGCCGCTCCCGTGCTCCATGGTCATGCCGCCCATGTCACCGGAGCCGTCCCGGCCGTCTGATCCGCCGCTCCCGGTCCCGTGCATGCCCGGCGCGACCGGGCCCACGCTGTGCCCGACGGCGTACGCGGCACCGGACATCAGTGCCAGCAGAAGAACGAAGCCGCACAGGGCGGCCGGCGGTGCCCCGCGCCGTCCCCGGGCATCGGCGGAAGGGGGGAAGCCGCTGTCGGCTCGGGGGACTTGGCTCACGGTGGCTCCTGATCGCACGGCCCGGGGAAGCGCGGTGTTCCGCGGTGTCCTGTCAGTAGTCGGACACACGAGCGGTCCCGCTCCCGGCACCCCACGTGAGGTGCGTCACCAGGTTCCGTGCCGGTCTCGGGGTGCCGCCCGCCCGGTCGGGCGGCGGCTGCCCCGCCCCGGCTCAGCCGAACGCGCGCCGGTAGGTCTGCGGGCTGACACCGGTGGTGCGCTTGAAGCGGTCGCGGAAGGTGGTGGACGACCCGAAGCCGACCTGGCCGCCGATGCGTTCGACGGAGTGCTCCGTGGTTTCGAGGAGGTGCTGTGCCTGGCGGACGCGGGCTCGGTGCAGCCATTGCAGCGGGGTGGTGCCGGTCTGGTCGCGGAAGCGCCGGATCAGGGTGCGGGTGCTGGTCCCGGCCCGTTCGGCGATGTCGGCCAGGGTGAGATCGCGGGCGAGGTTCTCCCGCAGCCAGGCGAGCAGCGCGTCCCACTCGGAGCCCCGCGGCACGGGAACGTGGTCATGGGCGATGAACTGCGCCTGCCCGCCCTCCCGTTCGAGAGGCATCACCGACAGCCGGGCGGCGTCGGCGGCGACGGCGGAGCCGTAGTCGCGGCGGATCATGTGCAGACACAGGTCCAGGCCGGCGGCGGCGCCGGCCGACGTGAGGAACTGGCCGTTGTCCACGTAGAGGACGTCCGGGTCGACCTCGATGTCCGGGTGGAGTTCGGCCAGTCGCCCGGCCGCCCGCCAGTGGGTCGTGACGCGCAGCCCGTCGAGGAGCCCGGTGGCGGCCAGGGGGAAGGCGCCCACGCAGAGGGAGGCGATCCGCGTGCCCTGGGCAGCCGCCGACCGCAGCGCGTCGTGCACGGCGGGAGAGAGCGGGGCGGTGACGTCGGCGACGCCCGGCACGACGATGGTGTCCGCGTCCTGGAGGACCGCCAGGTCCCAGGGGGCGCGCAGGGTGAAGGCCCCGGCGTCGGTCTCGTCGCGCTCGGCGCACACCCGGACCCGGTAGCCGGGCCGCCCGTCGGGCAGACGCGTCCGGGAGAAGACCTCGATCGGGGTGGACAGGTCGAACGGGATCACCTGATCCAGCGCGAGAACCGCGACGGTGTGCATGACCGGAACCTATCTCCTCACGGAACGGTGATCCCGGGCCGGTGCCCGGATGGGTCCAGGTCACCGCACTCCGAAAGCCCTGGGAAGCCCCTGGCGTTTTCTCGTCGAAGCCTGTCACTTGTGCCACTGGGCGAGCGGACCGGCGGAGGGTTGACTGCTGTGGCAGCACAGCCGGAACACCTCCGAAGGAACACCTCCATGCACATCCGGACCGTCCTGTTCGCCTCGGGGCCGGGCCTCGGGCTCCGCCCCTGCCTGCAACGATCCGTCAGAAAGAACATCGGCATGTCCGTCCAGAGCACTTGGCACCTCTCCCTCCCCACCCCGATCCGCCAGTGGGAGGCTGCGGTCGAACTCCCCCATCCACAGCGGCGTCCTGACCGGAACCGGTCCGCGCTGGAGCAGCGGGCGTGAACAAACTCCTCCTGTCCCTGCATGTGCTCGCCGCCCTCGTCACCGTCGGGCCGGTCACCGTCGCCGCGAGCATGTTTCCCGCGGCGCTGCGCCGCGCTCCCGGCGATCAGGACGCCCTCACGACCCTGCGGACACTGCACCGCGTCTGCCGGGTCTACGCGGGCATCGGCGTCGCGGTCCCCCTCTTCGGCCTCGCCACGGCCGGCGGTCTCGGTGTCCTCGGCGACGCCTGGCTGATCGTCTCGATCCTGTTGACCGCGGCGGCCGCCGGTGTCCTGGGCCTGCTGATCCTGCCCGCCCAGGAGCGGGCGCTGGCCGGGACGGAGGGGGACGTCCCACCGGATCGACCCCTCTGGGAGCCCGGTCGGTTCGCCATGGTCACCGGCGTCTTCAACCTGCTCTGGGCCGCCGTCACGGTGCTGATGATCATCCGGCCCGGTTCCACCACGGGAGTGTGACCGTACGTCTCCGTGCGCCGCGCCGGCTGCGCCTGCCTGTCCGTGGTGATCACGACCTGGCGCCCGGCGCGGACGGCGTCCGGCGGCCGGGCGGCCGGGCGGCGGACTCACGCCGCCGTCCGCGGACTGAATCCGGCGGCAGCGGACATCCGTAGAAGCAGACCGTCCCTGGGAGGAAGCATGGCAGTGGTGAAGGCGGGTGTCGTGGTCCTCGACTGCGCCGAACCCGAGAAACTCTCCGCGTTCTACGAGCAGTTGTTGGAGGGGGAACAGACGGAGGCCTCCGCCAACCTGGTGGAGGTGCGCGGCGCCGACGGCTTGCGGCTGGCCTTCCGCCGTGACCTGAACGCCACCTCGCCCAGCTGGCCGCGCCCGGAGAACTCCCTCCAGGCCCATCTGGTGTTCTACGTCGAGGACATGGACGAGGCCGAGCGGCGGGTGGTGGGCCTCGGCGGCCGGCCGGTCGAGACCAAGGATCCGGCGGGCCCGTACGAGGAGCGCGGGTACGCCGATCCGGCCGGTCACTCCTTCACAATGCGGCTGATGCCCATCACGGCCCCCAAGCAGGGCTGAGCGCGGCGTGGCGTTGCCCGGGCAGCGGGGGGCCGCCCGTGCTGGTGCACGGCACGCCGCGCACCTCCTTCCTCATGTCCGCGCGTACCCCGTGTACGCCCACCACCTGACGCGCCGGGTACGGCGGGTGGACGTCCTCACCGGCCGCCGCTTCCCGGGCTCTTGGCGGGGTGGGCCGGGGCCGGGCGCAGCAGCACCGGGCGCAGTCTGCTGTACCCGCGCACCGACACCGGGCGGAGCACCTTGAGTTCGTACGCCTCCTCCCCCGCGAGTTCCCCGGCGAACGCCGTGTCGGCGAGGACGGTGCCGGGGCGTGCCACCGCGGTGAGCCGGGCCGCGATGTTCACCACGGCCCCGTAGACGTCGCCGAAGCGGGTGAGGACGGCGCCGTGGGCCAGCCCGGTCCGCACGTCCGGCAGTATCCGCTCCGCCTCGGCGCGGGCGGTGAGTTCCAGGGCGATGTCGGCGGCCGCGGACGCCGATTCGCTCGTGAAGAGCACTTCGTCGCCGATGGTCTTCACCACCCGGCCCCGGCCGTCGGCGACCACGTCGCCGGTCAGGCTCTCGAACCGGTCGAGGACCTTGAGGAGTTCGCCGCTCTCCAGTCCACGGGTCATGCGCGTGTAGCCGACCATGTCGGTGAACCCCACCGCCAGGTCGCGGACGTCGGCACCCTCGCCGGGCGGCACCGCCTCGCCCCAGGGCGGGCCGTCCGGCTCGTCCTTCCCCCGTGCCGGTCCTCGTGCCGGACCGGTCTCCTCCGCCTCGGCGAGCATCCGTTCGGCGTAGGCCGCGAGATGGCGGCGCCACACATGCCGCTGCACCAGTTCCATCTCCGGCAGCAGTGCCGCCGCGCGGGCCATCAACTCCCCTCCGTCCAGGGGCGCGTCCGCTGCGCGGTTCATCCAGGACCAGAGGGTGTACACCTGCCACTCGGCGAGGCGGGACAGATGGTGTCCGAGGGCGCGTGCCATCATCGCCTCGCTCTGCGCGGTGATGAGTCCGGCGCCGATCATCCGCTCCCCCGCGCGCAGCGCCTCGATGTCGGCGTCGGTGAACACGCGCGCGTCGTCGTCGACCACGGGGAACCCGAGCGCGCGCCAGATCTCCACGGTGCGCTCGGCCCCTGTCCCGACCCGCTCGGCGACCTCCCGCCTCGTCCAGGTGCGGCCGCCGCCGAGCAGCAACGCCTCGACGCTGCGTTGCAGTTCGTCGATGCCGGAGGGAGTGCCGGGTTCCTCCGTCTGCTCTGCCGCACTCATGTGGTGTGGACGATCAGCACGTCGACCCCGGCTTTTCTGGCGACGTCCGCGGGGACCGATCCCAGGATGCGGCCGGCGAGCGAGCGCAGTCCCCGGTTCCCGACGACCAGGAGATCGGCCGAACACTCTTGGGCGACCCGCACGAGCGCGGCGACCGGTTCGTCCCGCACCGCGACCGTCCGCACATGGGGCGCCTTCTGCGCGCGGGCCCGGTCCCTGGCGATGCGCAGGGTGTCCTCGGCGGGCGCGGAGCCCACCACTTGATATGCCTCGGCTCCCAACTGGTCCTTGGCCAGGTCGAGTTCGGGGCCGCGCAGGGGCGTGTACGCGCAGGCGACGACGAGTTCGGCCCCGCAGGCGGCGGCGAGCCGGGCCGCCCTCTCGACCGCGGCGAACGACGACTCCGAGCCGTCGGTGCCGACCAGGACAGTGCGATAGGCGGCCAAGGCAATCCCCTTACTCCTAAGTAAACTTACTGCGGAGTAAAATAGGATGCGGCCGACTCGTCGGGCAAGGGGTGCGACACGGGGGACGGACGTGCTGTTGCCAACAGCACACCGGTGGGCACCCCTTCGGGGTCACCTGGGTCCTGGACGTCGCCGCCGCCCACCGGGCGCAGTAGCGCCGCCACCGGCGAAGTGCTCGCCGGTGGTGCGGAGCGTTCTGCCGGTCGATGTCACCACGGCCCGCCGAAGAAGGCTGTCAGGGCCCCGGTCGAGTCCAGCGCGTTCTTGGCGTTGGCGAAGACGAGGACGGCGAACGTGAAGGCCAGCACGACGCTGGAGCCGCCGAGCCAGGCCGCCATGCGCCGCACACGCCGGTCGACCGGGGCGGACCGCCGGAGGGTGCGCCAGGCGGGCACACTCGCGGCGAGGAACGCGAGCGCCACGGCCGCGGCGAGAGCGGCCAGGACGGCGTGGTAGACGGCGAACTGGGAGACCATGGCGTCCAGGGGCTGCGACGTACGGCCGTACGCTCCCGGGTCGTCGTGCAGTCGCTGCTGGACCTGGGCGAGGGTGGCGGCGAGTTCACCACGGGGGGATCCGCTGGTCAGCATCGGGAGCAGCGAGGCGAACGGGGCCGCCGCTCCCTGGACGTTGGCCATCGCGGCCACCAGGGCGACCAGCGCGAGCAGCCCGGTCCCGGTGGCGGAGGCGGCGCGGACGCGGCCGCCGCTGCGGCGGAAGGCGTTCCACAGGACGGCGCTCAGCAGGCCGAGGCTGAGGAGCAGCAGGACGGAGACGGCGGCCTTGACCAAGTGGTAGTGGAACCAGTAGGTGACCGCGCCGTCCAGATCGCCGGTGAACCGGCTGTCGCCCGATCTCCAGTACGTGACGAATCCGCCGCGGAAGACGCGGGCGACGTTCTCGGTGTTGACGGAGGTCCGCGCCAGCGCGTTGGGGGCGAGGAGGAACGCCACCACGAGGAAACCGGACAGCACACTCAGCCCGGTGATGCCGCGCCGGGAGAGCGCGGGGAGAAGACGTGGGGAGGGGGAGGCAATCGACATCGAGGGGCTTTCCTGTCCGCATGGGGCCGGCCCGCCGGGCCGGAGACGTTCCGCGCGCTTCGCCGCGAGTGACGTCACGGTATCGGCCGAGGCGGGCCGCGGACCCTGGTGCGGACCACCGTCCGGGGGTGGGGACAGCCCTACCAGAAGCGCCTGCGGCGGGCGGCGACCGGGGAAGCGGGGGAAGCGTCGGTGTCAGCGGACGGAGCCCTCGGACGTGGGCGAGCAACGCCCTTGCGGTGCGCCGATCGTCACCGCCCCGCGGAAGCCGTCCGGCGCGAGCTCCGACATCGCGTCGAGGGACGCGTCGGGGACGGGCAGCAGATGTGCGTCGAGCCAGGTGTCGCCCGTGGCCGCGTTGGTCCAGGGGTCCTCGATCACGACGGCGCCGGGGACGGTCCCGTGGCACAGCACCCAGTGGGGGACGTCGAAGCCCAGCATCGCGGCCAGCGAGACCAGGAGCAGCACCTGTTCCCCTCGGCCGAGCACGTTCCGGATCTCCGCCATGGGGAGGTGGCGCGGGTCGACCGGGACGCCGGTCCGCTCGGCGTCCGTCCGTGAGGCGTGCTGGAGCAGGGCGCGCCATTCCCGTTCGTGCTCCGGGTGATGGTCGAGCAGGACGGGCCGGTCCGTGTCGAGGTGGATCGTGACGGGGGACGTCGGCCACGCCCGGCGCACCGCGACCCCCAGTCCGACGGGTTCGCACGCGGGGAAGTTGGTCGCGCCGCGCCACAGTGTCAGTTCCCGCTCGCGGTCCAGGGCCTCCCGCGGCAGCGCGCCCGCATGCGCCTGTGCGACCAGGGCGGTGACCGCGCCGCAGGTGAAGTGCGTGGTCTGGCCGTAGTACGGGGGCTCGGCCACCGGGTCACCGGCCAGCCAGCGGACGTAGCCGGTCTCGGGACCCACCGCGTTCGCGGCCTGCGCGAGCGGGGGGCGCAGCGGGGTGAAGCCCGCTGCGGCGGCGGTCTCGGGACTCGCCGTCCAGCCTTCCCACTTGACCTGCGCGAGTCCCTGGCGGCGTGCGTGGGCGAGGACCGCGGCGACGGCGGCCGGGACGTCGCCGACCGCGTCGACGATCTTCAGATAGGACGCGTGCGGGCGCGCCGTCACCAGCGCGGCGGCGCTCCACGCCTCGCCGTCGCCGTCCGGGACGGCCACGAGGTGCGGGGCCTGGGAGGCGCGGTCGGTCGTGCGCCAGCGCTCCAGTACGTCAGGGGGGCCGAGCCGCCGCAGCGGGGGCGGCGGCGCGTCGGGCACGAACGGGAGGACGATGCGCTGGTCCACGGTGCTCTTCTTCACGGGTGGTTCCTGCTGTGCTGTTTCCTGTTGTGGTGTGTCTCGTTGTGGTGTGTCTCGTCGCGACGGGATTCGCCGCGACGGGTCTCGCTGCGGCGTGTCTGCGTCGGTGTCCCGCCTCATGCGCGCGACCGCCGGAGCACCCAGACGAAGTACGGCGCGCCGACCAGGGCGACCATGAGGCCGGCCGGTAGCTGGGACGGGGCGATGAGGGTGCGGCCGAGGGCGTCGGCCACGCAGACCAGCAGCGCGCCGAGCAGCATCGAGACCGGGATCGCGCGGACGTGCCGGGCACCCACCAGCGACCGGGCCAGGTGCGGGGCGACGAGCCCCACGAATCCGACCACACCGACGGCGACCACGCTGAGCGCGGCGAGCACCGCGGCGATCGCGAGGACGGTGAAGCGGGCGCGTTCCGGGCGGACGCCGACGATCCGCGGGGTGTCCTCGTCGACGGCGAGCAGGTCGAGCCGGTCGCGCAGGGCGAGGAGCACCGGGAGGGCGAGGGCCAGGGCCACCGCGACCGGTACGACGTCGGACAGCGTGCGGCCGTAGGTGGTACCGGAGAGCCAGGTGAAGATCCGGGGCGTGTTCCACGGATCGGCGCGCAGCAGGAGGAACGTGGTGACGGAGCTGAGGCCGTACCCGCAGCCGATGCCGATCAGCACGAACCGGTCGGGCAGGAAGCCGCCGCGCCAGGACAGCAGGGCGATCAGCGCGAACGTGGCCAGCCCGGTCACGACGGCGGCCACGATGAGCAGCGGCCGCCCGCCGGGCAGGCCGGAGGTGACGACCGCCGCCGCGCCCAGTCCGGCTCCCGAGGTGATGCCGAGCACGCCCGGCTCCGCCAGCGGGTTGCGCACCGCGCTCTGCACGACACAGCCGGCCAGTCCGAGTGCCGCACCGGCGACGACCGCGGCCGTCACCCGCGGGACCCGGTCGTCCAGCGCCTGGCCGATCAGGTCCGGGGCCGCGCCCCGCACCCAGAGCGCGAGGTCGCCGGTCCGCAGCCAGAGGCTTCCCGCGAGGACCGCGACGAGGGCCGCGCCGATCAGCAGCGCCGTGGCGCCGCACACGACGAGGACGAAGGCGCGGCGCGACCGTACGGCGACCCGTGTGTGCGGGGTCTGCCGCAGCCCGCCCGTGTCGCGCAGGCGGAGCGCGAGGGCCACGATCACCACGGAGCCGAGCAGTGCCGTGGGCACCCCGGTGGGGATGGAGGCGGCGCCGTCCGCGCCCTGCACCGCGCGCAGCGAGGCGTCCGCGAGCAGGACGAGCAGCGCACCGAGCAGCCCGGCCGCCGGCACCAGGAAGAGGTGCCGCCGCAGGGCCCGGATCCGTCCGGCGAGCAGCCGGGCCAGCACGGGCGCGCCGAGGCCGACGAAGCCGATGGGACCCGCGAGGGTCACCGCGGTGGCGGTCAGCACCACCGCGCAGAGCACGGCGGCGACACGGGTGGACCGGATCGGCACGCCCAGGGCGGAGGCGGCGTCGTCGCCGAGGCCCATCACGTCCAGTCTCCTGGACAGCGCGAGGGCGGCGCACAGCACCACGGCCACCACGGGGAAGGCCCGTACCGAGGCGTCGATGTTCAGCTGCGCGAGCGAGCCGCTCCCCCAGGCGAAGAGGCCGGTGGTGTTCTGGCTGAACAGGATGAGCAGCATCGACGTCCCCGCGTCCAGCGCCATCGCCGTCGCCGAACCGGCGAGGATCAGCCGGGTGCCCGTGGTGCCTGCGGCCCGGCCCGCGAGGAGCAGGACGAGCGCCGCCGCGGCCAGCCCGCCCGCGAAGGCCACGGCGCCCGACGCCCACAGCGGGACGGTGAGACCGGCGGCCGCGACGAGCGACAGCGTGAAGTAGGCCCCGGCCGTGACCGCGAGCGTGTCCGGGGAGGCGAGCGAGTTGCGGGTGACGGACTGGAGCAGCGCGCCCGCGCAGCCGAGGGCGAGGCCCACCGCCACGCCCGCGAACAGCCGCGGCAGGCGCGAGCCGGTGATGATCTCCGCGACCGGCGCCCCGGCGCCGTCGCGTTCCCCGGCGAGGTAGCGCACCAGGTCTCCGACGCCGACGCCGGATGTGCCCTGGGTCAGATGCCACAGGCCCACCAGTACGGTGGCGGCCAGCAGCACCGCGAGGACGGCCGCCCCGGCGGGGCCGCCGCCGCGCTCGGCGCGCGGCGGCGTGCCCGTGCGGGTCACCGTTTCCTGAAGGGCGTTCACTTCTTGTCGAGGACGTCGACGTACGCGTCGATGGCCTGCTCGCAGGAGCGCGGGCCGCCGGCGCCCCACACCCGCGCGGGGAAGGCGTGCGCGCGGCCTTCCTTGACGGCGGGGATGGTCTTCCAGATCGGGTTCTTCTGCAACGCCGCCACGTAGCCGCCGGCGCCTTCGTCGTTGGCGTAGAAGAAGTTGGCGTCGCCCACGGCGGTGAGTCCCTCGACGTCGGTCTGCGCGAGGCCGTAGGAGGGATCGACGCCTCCGTCCCCGTGTGCCTTGTTGACGGCCTCGGTCCAGGCCGGCTTCATGCCGAGCTGCTCGCCGATCTCGGTGAACAGCGCGCCCTTGCCGTAGGGACGGACGGTGAGGTTGCCGCCTTCGAGCCAGCCGTCGAAGAACAGGAAGTCCTTCGTCGGCAGATTCGCGTCGGTGACCTGCTGCTTCGCCTTGGCGAGGTGGTCGTCGAACTCCTTGAGCACCTGGTCGGCCCGCTCGGTGCGGCCCGTCGCCTCCCCGATCATGCTGAAGACGTTCCGCATGTTGCCGATCGGGTCCTTGGGGTCGGCGCCCTTGGTGGCCATCACGGGGACGCCCCGCTTCTCCAGCTTCTTGATCATCTCGTCGTCGGGCTTGAACGCCTCCACGACGATCAGGTCGGGCTTCGCCGCGTAGAGGGTGTCGAGGTCGGGTTCCTCGCGGGTGCCGATGTCGGTGACCCCGGCGGGGAGCTTCTCCGCGCTGACCCAGGTGCTGTACCCCTTCGCGTCGGAGACGGCGGTGGGGGTGACGCACAGGGTCAGCGCGTCCTCGACCTGCTGCCACTCCAGGACCGCGATCCGCCGGGCGGGCTTGTCGAGCTTCACCGTGCGGCCGACGCCGTCCTTGAAGGAGACCGGCTTCGTGGAGGTGGTCGTGGTGTCCTGGGCACAGCTCTTCGAGACGGGCGTCGCGCTCGCGGTGGCGCTGCCGGCTGCCTCGGGCTTGTCGACGGCGGTCGTGCCGCAGGCCGTTGCGGCGAGGGCGAAGAGCCCCGCGGTGGCTGACGCCGCCAGGCGGTGGGCACGGTTCATGGAGATTCCTCTTTCTTGCTTTCTTGCGTTGTCGCGATGGCGCGTGGGCGCGTCACGGCGGTGGATGCGCCGCTTCTGGTACGGGGGGGGCGGTCGCGCCGCTTCGGGTACGAGGGCGGTCGCGCCGCTTCAGGCGGGGTGGCGGCCGAGGGGGTCGATGCGCAGTCGGCCCGTGCGCGGGTCGAGGGCGACCTCGACGCGGATGTCGTAGACCTCGCCGATGTTCTCCGCGGTCAGGACGTCGACGGGGGCGCCCGCCGCGTGCACGCGGCCGGAGCGCATCAGGACCAGCGTGTCGGCGACGCGGGACGCGTGGTCGAGGTCGTGCAGCACGATCCCGACCGCGATGCCGTGGTCCTCGACGAGGTCGCGCACCAGGTCGAGCGTCTCGATCTGGTAGCGCAGGTCCAGGTGGTTGGTCGGTTCGTCCAGCAGGACGACGCCGGTGTCCTGGGCCAGACAGGCGGCGAGCCAGACGCGCTGCATCTCACCGCCGGAGAGCTCCCCGACCGGCCGCCCGGCCATGTCCCGTACGCCGGTGACGCCCATCGCGTGCTCGACGGCGCTCCGGTCCTCGGCGCTCGGTCCGGCGAAGCCGCGCCGGTACGGGTGGCGGCCGAACGCCACGACCTCCGCGACCGTCAGCCCTTGCGGCGCGGGACGCGACTGGGAGAACAGCGTGACCTCGCGGGCGAACTGACGGGCGCTGAGCAGGGCCGTGTCGCGCTCGGGCCGTCCGGGGGCGGCGCCGAGCGCCACGCGGCCGCCGTCCAGCCGGTGCAGTCGGCACAGCGCGCGCAGCAGGGTGGACTTGCCGCTGCCGTTCGGCCCCACCAGCGCCGTGGCACGGCCGGGTTCCAGGGCGAGGGAGACGCCGTGGACGACCGGGGTGCCGCCGTAGCGGAGCACGAGGTCGTGCCCGGTGAGGGCGGACACCGGCGTGGCGGGGCCGGTGTCGGCCGCGGGGCCGGCGGGCCGGGAGGGGCTTGTGAGCATCGGCGGGTCCGGACGGTCGGAGGGACAAGGGCTGTGGCACCCTCCGTCCGGCCGTCTCCGGCCGGGCAGCGGACTCTTCCCCGCACGGCGGTGCCGTGCGCGGCGAGCAACAACTAAGGGTTACCTAACTCCGAGCAGGTTATATTCCGCTCGCCATGTCGACAATCAGGAGATCTGGACACCCGATACGGAATTTCGGACACCGCGGCGGGCCGCGTCAGGCCGCGTCGGTACGGCCCTCGGCCGAGTCGCCCGCGCCGGTCAGGCCGGTCGGGTCAGCGGGATCCGTCGAGTCCTTCGGGTCCATCGGGTCCGCCGAATCGAAGAACGCCCCCGGTGTGGTGCCCATCACCCGCCGGAAAGCGGCGATGAAGGTGCTGGGCTGCGCATAGCCGAGCGTCTCGGAGACGGTCGTCACATCGAATCCCTCGGACAGGAGCGTCAGCGCCCGGTGGACGCGCAGCACCTGCCGCCACTGGGCGAACGACAGTCCGGTCGCCCGGCGGAACGCCCGGGTGACGGTGCGGTCGCTCAGACCCAGGCAGGCCGCCCAGTCCTCCAGCGACCGGCCGTCGGCGGGGTCGTCCAGCAGGGACTCGGCGATCGTGTCGATCCGCGGGTCGCCGGGCAACTGCAACGCGAACTGGTGCTGCGAGGGCCGGAGCACGTCGAAGACGACCGATTCCGCCCGCGCCCTGGCCGCCGTGTCGAGATCCGTGCGGGACAGATGGGTCAGCAGCGCCTCCAGCAGCGGCGTCATCGCGATCGCCCGCGGTTCCTCGGACGCGAACGGTGTGCGGTCGGGCGCGAAGAAGGCGTCGTGGAACCGGGCACCGGCCGTCGCCCGGCCCGCGTGCACCACTCCGGCGGGCAGCCACAGCCCGTGCCCCTCGCACACGGTGAAGACGCGGTCCGCCACCCGGGACGTCAATGTGCCCCCGCGCACCCAGACGAGTTCGTGCAGGACGTGCGAGTGCGGCGCCCACTCCGTGGGGACGGCGGGTACATGCAGCCCGGCCGTGATGACGAAGGCGTCCTGCGCCCGAGCGGGCATCGCGGCGGCCCGGCGCACCACGGTGCCCTTCTCGCGCCGCCACAGCCCGGGGTTCGCTGCACTGCGGGACGAGCGGACCATGCGCACGAGTCTATCCGGGGGCTCCGGAGCGGCCGGCGGACGGGGGCGCTCGGGCGGCGCCGGGCCTGCTTCCCCCGTGCCCACAGGGGCGGCCGACAGCCGGTTCCCGGCTCCTTCTGCAACAACCTGCCCGACCGCCCGCGAGAGCTTGGCATGCACCGGTCAGAGCTGCCACTCTTTGGCAGTCGCGGCTCCGGCCCCAGAGGGGCCGCGACGGGCTGTTGAGCACAGCAACGCGCAAGCCATGCCCACGGCCGCCCCGGCTCACCCCAGCCGGTCCGGCGGCATTCGAGCAGGCCGGGATCCCGGCCGCCGCAGAAGGAGAAGCGTGTGAGACCGACCCCCCACAAGGCCCTCGGCATCGGTGTGCTCACCGTCGCCGCCGTGGCCGCGCTCGTACTGCCCGGCACCTCCGCCGCCGCCCGGCCGGGCACTGCCGCGGCCCCCGCCGCCTGCACACCGGTCCAGGCCGTTGCCAACGGCGGTTTCGAGAGCGGCACTTCACCGTGGACCCCGTCCACGTCCGGCGTGATCACCAGCCGCTCCGGGCAGACCGCTCACGGCGGCAGCTCCTACGCGTGGCTGGACGGCACCGGCGGCTCCCGCACCGACACCCTCAGCCAGAGCGTCACGATCCCCTCCGGCTGCTCCACCGCCTCCCTGAGCTACTGGCTGCACGTCGACACCGCCGAGACCACCACCTCCACGGCGTACGACAGACTCACCGTGAAGCTGGGCGGCAGCACACTGGCCACCTACTCGAACCTGGACAAGAACACCGGCTACGTCCAGAAGACCGTCGACGTGTCCTCGTACGCCGGGCAGACCGTCAGCCTGTCCTTCACCGGCACCGAGGACGCCGGCCTCCGGACCAGCTTCGTCCTCGACGACGTCGCGCTGGACACCTCCGGCGGCGGCACGGTCCCGCCGGGTGACTCCACCCGCACACCGGCGGCCCCCGCGTACACCGTCAGCCTGAGCAGCAACAGCACCGGCACCGTCTGGAACGGCCACGAGAGCGTCTCCTTCACCAACGCCTCCGCCACCGCGCTCAGCGAGGTCTATCTGCGGCTGTGGGACAACCACCACGGCAGCTGCGACGCCATGCCGATCCAGGTCGGCAACGTCACCGGCGGCACCGCAGGCGCCCTCTCCGTGGCCTGCACCGCCCTGAAGATCGCTCTGCCGGCCCCGCTCGCCCAGGGCCAGAGCGCCACCGTCGGCTTCGACCTCGGCATCACCGTGCCCAGCGGCTCCGACCGGTTCGGCCACGACGGCGCGTTCAACTTCATCGGCAACGCGCTGCCCGTCCTCGCGGTCCGCGACAGCGCCGGCTGGCACCTGGACCCGTACACCGACAACGGCGAGTCCTTCTACTCGCCGGCCGCCGACTTCAAGGTGTCCCTCGACCACCCCAGCAGCCTGCTCGTCCCGGCCACCGGCACCTCCGCCGACACCCCGGGCTCCAGCGGCCGTACGGTCACCACGGCCACCGCCGCCAAGGTCCGTGACTTCGCCTGGGCTGCCGGGCCCTTCAGCAAGATCTCCGGCACCTCGCCCGGCGGCGTCGCGGTCAACGTGTACTCCGTCTCCGGCATCAGCTCCGCCAGTGCCCAGTCCATGCTGAGCACCGCCAAGAGCGCCGTCGACGCCCACGCGGCCCGCTTCGGCGCCTACCCCTACGGCGAGCTGGACGCCGTCATCGACAACACCTACTGGTTCGGCGGCATGGAATACCCCGGCTTCGTCCTCGACCTGGTCAGCACCACCGCCCTCACCCACGAGATCGGCCACCAGTGGTGGTACGGCATCGTCGGCGACGACGAGTACAACAGCCCCTGGCTGGACGAGGCGTTCACCGACTACGCCACCGACCTGGCCCAGGGCATCACCGGCACCAACTGCTGGAACAGCGTCTCCTGGGCCTCCGGCGCCGAGAAGATCACCAACTCGATGGCCTACTGGGACGCCCACTCCTCGCGCTACTCCACCGTCGTCTACGGCTACGGCAAGTGCGCTCTGCACGACCTGCGCCGGCTCATCGGCGACAGCACGATGACGAAGCTGCTGAAGGACTACGCCACCGCGCACTGGTACGGCGTGTCGACCACGGCCGAGTTCAAGGCGGCGGCCCAGGCCGCCACCGGCACGGACCTCACCTCCTTCTGGAGCCAGCACCGCATCGACGGCTGACCGGGCCGACACCGGCCGGACGGACGTGACCCGGGCGGCGACGGCGTCGTCGGGCGGCAGGCCCAGCGTGCTGCCGCCCGGCGACCGAGCGGACCGTGGGGTCCGGTCATCCGGCGAGCACCACAGCACGGACACCGTCGTGCGCCGCGGGGGCGGGCGCCTCGGAACCCGGCTCGGACTTCCGCGCGGAGAGGCCACGGGCGGCTGCGGCCGTCCCCTGCCTCCAGCGGCGGGTGCGGTCGGGCCGTGCGGGGCCGGGTGCGGCCCCGGGTTAGGCTCGGTCGCCGGTGGGCTTCGCCGCGGCGGCGGCCGATCCGGGGGCGGCCGTAATGCGCTTGCTCCGGCCACGGACTGAGGCTGCACTGTGCGCAGACACCGCGAGTCGTGGTGTCGGTAACCCGAGGAGGCAGCGGCAGCAATGGATATCCGTACCACGACCGACGAGGACTTCGACGCCTTCGTCGGCACCGTCCACGCGGCGTTCGGGCACTTCCCGGAGGCCCCGGTCGAGGGCGGCGGGCTGTGGTGGTCGGCGCTGGAGGCCGAGCGCTGTCTGCTCGCCCGGACGGCGGACGGGCGGCCTGTGGGCACCGCCGCCACGTACCCCTTCGAGCTGACCCTGCCCGGTGAGAGGCCCGTCCCGGTCTCCGGGGTGACCGCCGTGGGCGTCCTGCCCTCGCACCGGCGCCAGGGTGTGCTCAGCTCGATGATGCGTCATCAGCTCGAAGAGGTGCGGGCGCGTGGGGAGTTCCTCTCCGTGCTGCTGGCCTCCGAGGCCCTGATCTACCGCAGGTTCGGCTACGGACCGGCCACCCACACGTCGCGGCTGACGGTGCCGCGCCACCGGGCCGCCCTCGCCGCTCCCCGGGGAGGCGCGGTGACCGGCGCCCCGGGGGCCGGACCGGACGGCGGCTCGGTCGAGATCCTGCGCGGTGCCGAGTGCCGGAAGCTTCTGGAAGAGGTCTACGACCGGTACCGCCGGACCCAGCCCGGCGCGCTGTCCCGGCCGCACCGCTGGTGGGCCCGGCGCGCGGGGCAGCCCCCCGTCTCCCCGGCGCCGCGCTACGTCGCCGTCCACCGGGACACCGACGGCGTCCCGGACGGGTACGCCAGCTACTCGATCGAGTCCGGCACCCTGACGGTCGACGAGACCATCGCCACCGACGACGCCGTCTTCACGGCCCTGGCACGGTTCGTGCTCGGCCACGACCTGGTCTCCCAGGTCGTGTTCAAACACGTCCCGCCCGGTCACCCGTTGCGCTGGCAGCTCGCGGACCTGCGCGCCGGTGAGGTGAGCGGCGACACCGACTGGCTGTGGGTCCGTCTGCTGGACGTCCCCCGCGCGCTGACCGCACGCGGCTGGTCCCTGGACGGCGAGCTCGTCCTGGACGTCCAGGACCCGTTCCTCGGCGAGCACGACCGCCACCTGCTGACCGTCCGGGACGGCAAGGCCGACTGCGTCCCGACGGACCGGGATCCCGACCTGTCCCTGGACATCAGCGACCTGGGCTCCGTCTACCTCGGCGGCACCGCCCCGAGCACGCTCGTGCGCGCCGGACACATCCGGGCCCACCGTCCGGGCGCGGCCGCCCTCGCCGACGCGCTCTTCCGTGCCGAGCGCGCCCCGCACTGCCTGCACTGGTTCTGACCGCCCCCGCGGACCCCGCACACGTCCGCGCATCGGCCGCCCGTCCGCTCGGCTCACCGGCCTGACACCGACGAGGCCCGCTTCGGCACGATCCGGGGCGGGCCTCAGGTGTGCGTCCAGGGGATCCCGGCCGCCCCCGTGTGAGTTCGCCTTGCGGGGGTTTGCCGACAGGTGTGCGGTGGCGTGAACCCGCCCCTCGCGGGCCGGTGCGGCGGCACCCTGTCTCCTGGGCGCCTGCCCGGAACCCACATGTGTCACAAGGGCGTTGACAGGTGAGACTCGGGGCGAGGGAGGGCACAGTGACTCAGGAGCACATGCGGGATCCCTGGCGGCTGCTGCTGGTCGAGGACGACCGGGAGCTGGCCGGGCTGCTCAACGAGGTGCTGGGGGACGAGGGATACGCGGTGGACGTCGCGGCCGACGGGCAGCGGGGCCTGCACCTCGGTCTCACCCGCACGTACGACGTGCTCGTCATCGACCGGCGGCTGCCGGTGGTGGACGGCCTCGATCTGCTGCGGCGGCTGCGGTCGCGTCCGGTGCGTTCGCCGGTGCTGCTGCTGACCGGGATGGGCAGCGTCCACGACCGGGTGGACGGTCTGGACGCGGGCGCCGACGACTATCTGGTCAAGCCCTTCGATCTGGATGAACTCACCGCCAGATTACGGGCGTTGTGCAGAAGATCGCTGGAGGCGACCGATGTGCTGCGGATCGGGTCCGGCCGCCTGCACGTCGGGCGCCGCGAGGTGGTCCTGGCGGACGGGGAGCGGATCGCCCTGGCCGCGCGGGAGTTCACGCTGATGTGGGCGCTGGCCCGCCGCCCGGACACCGTGTACTCGCGGGCGGAGCTGCGCCGGATCGTCTTCGAGGAGGCGCACGCGCCGTCCATCGTCGACACATATGTGTACTACCTGCGCCGCAAGCTGGGCCGCAGGGCGGTGCGCACGGTCCGCGGACTCGGCTACCGGCTGGGGGCGTTGTGAGGGAGCCGGAGCACGGCGGCGACGGGGCGGTGCGCCGGGCGCGGCGGCGGATCGCCTGGACCACCGGGGCCATCATCACCCTGCTGGTCACCGTCGTGGGCGGGGTCGCGTACGCCGTGATGACACACGCGCAGGACGACCAGGTGCGCCGCGAGGTGCGCTTCGGCGCGGCGCACGGCGACCTGTCGCGGCCGCCCGGGTGCATGTGGCTGTACGGTCCGGGTGCGACGGTCCTGCCGAACGCTCCGGCCGGATTCCCTCTGCGCACCGATCTGGACCGGGTGCGGCGGGGCCGCGCGCCGGTGGAGCGCACGGTGCGCAGCGGGGACGCCGTGTATCTGGTGCGCACGCAGGTCCGGGACGACGGCGCCGTGGTGCAGGCCGTGTTCGACCTGCGGTTCCAGCTCGCCGACCGCAGCCATCTGTGGTTCGCGCTGGGGGTGGCCGAGGCGGTGGGTCTCGCCGCGGCGGGCGTCACCGGCGCGGTCCTCGGGCGCCGGGCGGTGGCGCCGCTGGCGGAGGCGCTGTCCCGGCAGCGGCGGTTCGTGGCGGACGCCAGTCATGAGCTGCGTACGCCGATCACCCGGGTGCACACGCGGGCGCAGGTGCTGGCGCGGCGGGCGGCGGCCGAGGGGCTGCCGCCCGCGCACCGGGAGGGTCTGGTCCGGCTGGTCGCCTCCGTCGGACGGCTCGGCGAGGTGCTGGACGATCTGCTGTCGTCGGCGACGCTCGCGGCCGGACCGGCGTGGCGGGCGACGCGGCGGCGGGTGGAGCTGACGGCCCTGGTCCGCTCGGCGGCCGCCGAGGAGGCGGAGCGCGTACGGGAGCGCGGGCTGACCGTCCGGGTGGACGGGCCGCCGTATCCGCTGTGGGTCGACGGGGTGGCGTCCGCGCTGCGCCGGGCGGTCGGGGAGCTGCTGGCCAACGCCATCGCCCACACCCCGCCGGGCGGCCGGATCGAGCTGGCGCTGTCCCGTTCGGGCTCGACGGTGGTGCTGGCGGTCTCGGACACCGGCGCCGGTTTCGACGCCGGTGAGGCCGAGGGGCTGTTCCGGCGCTTCCACCGGGGCGGCGGGGGCCGGTACGGGCTGGGGCTCGCCCTGCTGCGGGAGGTGGTCACGAGTC
Source organism: Streptomyces sp. NPDC003284 (assembly GCF_053589675.1). Lineage (NCBI taxonomy): Bacteria > Bacillati > Actinomycetota > Actinomycetes > Kitasatosporales > Streptomycetaceae > Streptomyces > Streptomyces sp. NPDC003284. Next base: position 67,550 of record NZ_JBSFSI010000016.1, on the reverse strand, counting down.
ACGGCGGCACGGTCGTGGCGGCGGGCCGTCCGGGGCACGGCGCGCGGTTCACGCTGCGGCTGCCGCAGAGCGCGCCGTCGCCGCCGGTGGCCGCGGACCGCGGGGTCAGGGCATGGCGTGGGTGGCGAGCAGCCGTGCCGCTGTCCGTACGTCCTCGTCCAGTGGCCGGTCCGGGTCGACCGGGTCGATCGCGGCGCTGAGGGCGTCGAGGAGGGCGGCGCACCGGGGCGCGGTGGGCCGTCTGGCGCCGACGTGGACGGCCTGGCGCAGGCCGAGGGCGAGGGAGCCGCACAGCAGGCCGAGCAGTTCGGCCAGGTCGTGGGCGCGCAGGGCGCCTTGGGTGCCGAACGGGACGATGTCCTGGTTGTGGAGGTTCGTGGGCAGGCTCTGCATGGCGGCGGGGGTCGCGCAGCGGCGGATCTCCGCGACGAAGGCGGTGGTCGCCAGTTGTACGCCCTGGAGGCCGTGCTGGGCGCCGGGTTCGGTGGCGAGCATGGGCGGGAGGCCGCCGTTGCGGGCCGGGTCCACCAGCAGGTCGAGCTGGCGTTCGGCGAGGTTGCCGAGCTGCGCGGTGACGGAGGCGAGCAGGTCGGCGGCGAACGCGGCGGGCTGCCCGAAGAAGTTCCCGCCGTGCACGGCTCTGCCCTCCGCCGGGTCGGGGTGGACGGGGTCCCCCACGCCGGGGAAGAACAGCGGGTTGTCGCTGACCCCGGCCAGGTCGGCGGCGATCACCGCGTCGATGTGGCGCAGCGCGTCCTCGGCGGCGCCGAGCAGTTGCGGGGAGCAGCGGATGCTGTACGGCTCCTGGAGCGGGCGGGTGCCGGACGGTGTGGTCCCGGCCAGCCGGTGCCGCATGCGGGTGCCGGTGTCGACGGCGCCGGGATGGCCGTAGGCGCGCAGCAGGTCGGCGTCCAGGAAGCCGGGGTCGCAGCCGAGCAGGTCGGCCAGCAGGCAGGTCAGTGCGGTGAGCGCGCGGTGGGCCGTGCGGACGGTGTCGTGGGCCAGGGCCAGGGCGGCGGTGGTGACGGAGGTGCCGTTGACGAGGGCGAGGGCGTCGCGGCCGTCCAGGGCGAGGGGGCGCAGTCCGGTGGCGTCGAGCGCCTCGGCGGCGGGCATGCGGCGGCCGTCCGCGTAGGCGTGGCCCCGGCCGCGCAGCGCCTGGGCGGCGTAGGCGAGCGGGACGAGGTCGCCGCTGGCGCCGACGGAGCCGTAGCGCGGCACGGCGGGCGAGAAGGTGGTGGCGAACATCGCCGCGAGCCGTTCGACGACCTCGGCGGAGACCCCGGACAGGCCCTGGGCGAGGGAGCGGGTGCGCACCAGCAGGGCGGCGCGCACGATGCCGTGCGGCAGGTCGGGGCCCTGGCCGGCGCCGAGGTGGGCGAGGGTGTTGTCGCACTGGTCGGCCTCGTCGGCCCGGCCCGGGTAGCCGACGAGGGCGCCGAAGCCGGTGGTGGCGCCGTAGATCGGCCGCTCCCCGGTGCCGTCGGCGCCGTCGCGCAGGGCGCGGAAGAGGCGGCGCCCGCGGTCCAGCCGGGCACGGGCCGCTTCGTCCACGGTGACGGTCAGGGGCTCGGCCGCGCGGCGCAGGACGGCGGGTGCGAGGGGGCCGGTGAGGGTGACGGTGTCCGTGGTGGTCAGCACGTCCGGAACGGTAGGCGGGGAATCTCAGAGCGCTCTGAAATCCGCTGGATAGCTTCCGGGCCATGGCGCATGACTACGTGATCATCGGAGCGGGGCCCGCGGGACTTCAGCTCGCCGCCTCCCTGGAGCGTGCCGGTGCGGACTACGTGGTCCTGGAGCGCGGCAGCGTCCCGGGCGCGTTCTTCACCCGTTTCCCCCGGCACCGCACCCTCATCTCGACCAACAAGGTGCACACCGGTTACGAGGATCCGGAGCTGCGGCTGCGGATGGACTGGAACTCCCTGCTGAGCGACGATCCCGACCTGCTGTTCACCCGGTACAGCCGCCGCTATTTCCCGGCGGCCGACGACATGGTCCGCTATCTGGCGGACTTCGCGGAGCGCACCGGCGTCCGCGTGCGGTACGGCACCACGGTGCAGCGCGTCTCGCGCGACGCCGACGGGTTCACCGTGACCGGTGCCGCCGGGGAGACCTGGCGGGCGCGGCGGGTGGTGGTGGCCACCGGGGTGCCGCTGGCGAACGTGCCGTCGGTCCCCGGCATCGAACTGGCCGAACGCTACGACACGTTCGACACCGACCCGGAGTCCTTCACGGACCAGCGGGTGCTGGTGATCGGCCGGGGCAACTCGGCCTTCGAGACGGCCGACAGCCTGATGGAGACCGCGGCGGTCATCCACCTGGTCGGCTCCGGTTCGCTGCGCCTGGCCTGGCAGTCGCACTACGTGGGCCATCTGCGGGCGGTGAACAACAACTTCCTGGACAGCTACCAGCTCAAGTCGCAGAACGCGCTGCTGGACGGGCGGGTCCTGGAGATCTGGCGGGACGGGGACGGCTTCCGCGTGCCGGTGGCGTTCGAGCGGGCCGACGAGGTGGTGAAGGACCTGCGCTACGACCGGGTGATCGTCGCGACCGGGTTCCGGTTCGACGCGTCGGTCTTCGACGGCACCTGCGCGCCCGAGACCGTGATCGGCGGCCGGTTCCCGGCCCTGACCGCCGTCGGTGAGTCGGTGAACGTGCCGGAGCTGTACTTCGCCGGGACCCTCACGCAGGGCCGCGACTTCAAGAGGTCCACCACCGGTTTCGTGCACGGCTTCCGCTACGCGGTGCGCGCCCTGTACCGGGAGCTGCGCCGACGCCACCACGGCGAGCCCTGGCCGGTGGCGGAGCTGGGCCGGGAGACCGGGGCGGCCGTCGACCGGATCATCGAGCGGGTCAACCGGTCCTCCGCGCTGTGGCAGCAGTTCGGCGTCCTCGGCGACCTGCTGCTGCTCGCCCCGGACGGCACGATGCGCCACGCCGAGGAGGTCCCGGTCGGGCACGTGGCGCGGGCCGTGCGCGCCGGGGACTTCGGGGAGGTGGCCGCGTACGCGGTCGTCACCCTGGAGTACGGGGCCGACCACGACCGGGTGGACCCGTTCGATGTGTCGGCGGGCCGCTCCGCGCGGCGGGACGCGCCGGGCCTGGACGGCCGCTATCTGCATCCGGTGGTGCGCTGGTACCGCGCCGGGGAGGACGTCGCCGAGCATCATCTGGCGGAGAACCTGGAGAACGAGTGGGACAGCGAGGACGTGCACCGGGGCCCGCTGCGCGCGTTCCTCGCCGCCCGGCGCGGCCCGGCCGCCCCGGTGGCGCCGTGACACTGCGCGCGCTGCACGAGACGGCACGCCGGGCCCTGGACCCGGTGCACTACGACTATGTGGCGGGCGGCGCGGGCGAGGAACGCGTCCTCGCGGACAACGAGCGGGCGTTCGACCGGTACGCGCTGCTGCCCAGGGTGCTGCGCGGCAGCGCGCGGCGGGACACCTCCGTCGATCTGCCGGGCGCCCGCGGGGCGGGCCCGGTGGTGGTCGCGCCGACCGCGTTCCACCGGCTGATGCATCCGGACGGCGAGCGGGCCACGGCTCGGGCCGCGGCGGCCGAGGGCGCCGTCCTGGTGACGGGCGCGGCCGCGACCGTCGCGGTGGGCGAGGTGGCCGCGGCGGCCCGGGAGGCGGCGCCCGGCGCGGCCGTGTGGTTCCAGCTCTATCCGCATCCGCGCCACGAGGTCACCGAGGCGCTGGTGCGGCGGGCGGAGGAGGCGGGCTGCACGGCCCTGGTGGTCACCGTCGACTCGCCGGTGTTCGGGCGGCACACCCGGGACCTGCGCAACGGGTTCACGGACCTGCCGCCCGGCTGTGCCGCCGAGAACATGCGGGACCTGCCCGGCGCCCCGCCGGGCGCGCTCACCGACATCCCCATGTCCCCGGCGCTGAGCTGGCGGGACTTCGACGCGCTGCTGGGCACGACCTCGCTGCCCGTGCTGGTGAAGGGCGTCCTGCACCCGGCGGACGCGCTGCTGGCGGTGGAGCACGGCGCGGCCGGGATCGTCGTCTCCAACCACGGCGGCCGCCAGTGCGACACCGTACCGGCCGCGCTGGACTGCCTGCCGTCGGTCGCCGAGGCGGTCGCGGGCCGGGTGCCGGTGCTGCTGGACGGCGGGGTGCGCCGGGGCGGCGACGTGGCCGTCGCGCTCGCGCTCGGCGCGGCGGCGGCCGGGGTGGGCCGCCCGGTGCTGTGGGCCCTGGCCGCCGAGGGCGAGGCGGGCGTGCGGCGGGTCCTCGCGGAACTGCGCGACGACTACGACCACACGCTGGCGCTGTGCGGGGGCGCCCGCAACGCCGATCTGACGCGGGACATGGTCGTCCCGAGAGGCGGGACGCGGTGAGCGGCGGCCGGACGGCGGACACGTGGTGGCTGCCGCGCGCCGTGGTGGCGCTGCGGGTGCGCATCTTCGAGAAGGTGAACGACGACCGGGTGGTGACGCTGCCCAGCGCGGCCCACGGGCCGGAGGTGTTCGAGCGGGTGTACGCCCATCCGGCCGCGAACGGCCGCAGTGCCGGGGCGGGTCTGTCCGATCTGTTCTGGTACTGGCTGTCGCCGGGGTCCGAGGTGCACCAGGAGCATCTGGAGCCGGGCGCGCGCTACGAGGACGTGGCCGAGACGACCCGGCGGATCCTGGCCGGCGGCTCGGCCGACCTGGCGGCGGCCGCCGCCCGCGCGGTCGCCGTCGCCCTGGACGCGCTGCCCGCGGACCGGATCAGCCTGGTGCGGCTGCGTGACCTGGTGATGCCCGCCTGGGCGGAGTTCTGCTACGGGCTGGTGTTCCGCGAGCCGTGCCCGCCGCACGCCCGGAAGCTGATCACCGCGCACGCCGACGATGTGATCAGCGCCCTGAAGTGCACGGGGCTGCGCCATCCGCGGCGCCGGGCGCGGCTGACGGCGTATCTGCGCGAGCGGCTGGCGGCCGGTGACGTGCCGCACCGGCTGCCCGGCTCGCTGTCGCCCGAGGAGCAGGTCTTCTACCTCCAGGGCACGTTCTTCAACACGGCCGTCGTGCAGCTCTCGGAGGCGACCGCGCATCTGCTGCTGGCGCTGGCCCGGCATCCCCGGGTGCAGCGGCGGCTCGCGGACGACCCGGGCGACGACCGGTATCTGACACAGGTGCTCGACGAGACGATGCGGCTGTATCCGCTGTTCGGCATCGCGCACCGCGTCACCACCGACGACATCCCGCTCGACGCCCGCACCACGCTGCCGCGCGGTTCGGTGGTGTGCTTCAGCTACCCGGACTACCACGCCACGGGCTACGAGCGGCCGGACGTCTTCGACCCGGACCGCTGGGCGTCGCTGTCCGCCAGGGACGCCCACCACATTCCGTTCGGGGTGGCGGCCAACCGGCCGTGTCCGGCGTGGCGGCTGTCGCCGCTGGTGCTGCGGGCCGCCGTGCGCGAGGTACTGGGCCGCTTCCGGCTGGAGTCGGCGGTCTCGCACACCCGGTCCATCCCGCACCGCGCGCCCTGCCTCATGGTCCCGCGCGGCCTGGAGCCCGGCAGGCGGCTGGCGCCGCTGCGGGGCTTTCTGCGGGTGCGCGACGGCGTGGAGGACGTCACCCGGGGGGTGCGGCAGCTCGTGCTCGGCACGGTGATGGTGCTGCACGCCCGCCATCAGCGGCCCGCCGCACGCTACTTCGAACGGTTCCCGCCCGGCCGGTGCCCGGTCGCGCGCTCAGGAGGTGACGGCGGATGAAGCCGACGGAGATCGCCCCCGTGTTCTTCCTCGCCGTCGTGGTGATCCTGGCCGTCTGCCGGCTCGTCTCGGGGCTGCTGCGGCGGGTGGGGCAGCCGCCCGTGGTCGGGGAGATGCTCGCGGGCGTGGTGCTGGGCCCCTCGGTGCTCGGCGCCCTCCTGCCGGGCGTCGAGGCGCGGCTGTTCCCCGCGGAGTCGCGGCCGGTCCTGTACGTGGTGGGGCAGATCGGCCTCGTCGCGTTCATGTTCCACGTCGGCTGGGACTTCCGGGTGGACCGGCTGCGCGGTGTCGCCCGCCCGGCCGCGCTGGTGTCCGCGGCCGGGGTGCTGGTGCCGGTGGTGCTCGGGGCGGTGCTGGTCGCCGCCGTCGGCGAGCGGACCGGCACACTCGCGCCGGGGGTGCCGCTGGTGGTGTCGGCGCTGTTCGTGGGGGTGGCGCTGGCGGTGACGGCGTTCCCGATGCTGGCCCGGATCATCGCCGAACAGGGCCTGGCCGGAACCCGGTTCGGGTCGCTGGCGCTCGGCGCGGGCGCCGTGGACGACGCGGTGGCGTGGGTGCTGCTCGCGGGTGTCTTCAGTGTCTCCGGGGGCAGCGCGGGGCTGGTGTCGCTGGCCGTGGCCGGTGCTCTGGGGCTCGTCGTGGTGCTGGGGGTGGTGACGCGGCTGCGCGGCCGCACCGTGCGCCTCGCGGAGCGGGCGGCGCCCGAGAGCCTGCTGCCGGTGCTGGTCGGCGCGCTGTTCCTGGTGGCCTGGTACACCGACGAGATCGGGCTGTACGCGGTGTTCGGGGCGTTCTGCCTCGGGCTGGTCTTCCCGCGCTCGGAGCGGCTGGACCACACGGTGGGGACGCTGAAGCCGGTGGGCACGGTGTTCCTGCCGCTGTTCTTCACCTACTCGGGGCTGAACACGGACTTCGCCCTGCTGGGCTCGGGGCCGGTGCTGCTGCTGACCCTGGCGTGCGTGCTGGTGGCGGTGGCGGGGAAGTTCGGCGCGTGCTGGCTCGCCGCGCGGCTGGCCGGGGAGCCGGGGCCGGTGGCGCTGCGGGTGGGGGCGCTGATGAACGCGCGGGGGCTGATGCAGCTCATCGCGCTCAATCTGGGCCTCGCGGCGGGCATCGTGACCCAGGCGCTGTTCAGCGCGCTGGTGGTGGTCGCCGTCGTCACCACCGTGATGGCGACCCCGCTGCTGCACTGGATCGACCGGCGGGAGCGGGCACGCCTCGGCCCGTCCCGCGCCGGGGCCCTCGCGCCGGGGGTGCCGGAGGGGCGCTGACACGGGGCCGGGCTCCGCCGACGCGTGCGCGGCACGTGTCGGCGGAGCCCGGTGTGCGGTGCGGTGAGGGGTCCGGGGGACGGTCCGGTGGACGTCAGCCCTCCGCCGCCAGGCGCCTCTTGTCGGGTTTCCCGGCGGGGGTGAGCGGTACCTCGTCGAGGAGGGTGAGGCGGGTCGGGGCGGTGGCCTCGCCCAGCTCGGCGCTGACCAGGGCGCGCAGTTCGCCGAGTCGGGGGAGGCGTCCCGGTGCGGGCACCACGAAGGCGTGGACGGCCTCGCCGGTGTCGTCGTCGGGGACGGCGACGACGTACGCCTCCCCCACCGCCGGGTGCGTGGCGAGCACCCGCTCGACGGGACCGGCGTAGTACACGTCGGCGTTCACGATGATCACGTCGCGGACGCGCCCGGTGAGCCAGAGGCGGCCCTCGCCGTCGAGGTGGCCGCGGTCGCGGGTGCGGACCCAGCCGCCGGTGAACACCTCGGCGCTCAGGGCGGGTTCGCCCAGGTAGCCGCAGCCCTGGGAGGGGGTGCGCACGAAGAGTTCGCCGTCCGTTCCGGGCGGCAGGCACCGCCCCTCGTCGTCCCTGACCTCCAGCTCGACCGGGGGGACGCCCAGCGAGCCGGGTTCGTCGTCCGGGGTGGCCATGGAGATCATGCCGGTCTCCGTCTGGCCGTAGCCGTGGAAGACCACCGGGCCGAGCACGTCGGCCGCCTCGCGCAGCCGGGCGGCGTCGACCGGGGAGCCGGAGACCATCAGGGCGCGCAGTGCGCCGAGGTCCACGGGCCGGGCCCGGACGCTCGCGACGAGCTTCGTGAGGCGGGCCACGGTGATGACGCTTCCGGTGGCCCGGTGGCGCACCAGGCTGTCGGGGAAGGCCGGGGCGTCGGCGGTGACGAGGGTGCCGCCCGCGGCGAGGGCGAGCAGCCCGTACTCCATCATGACCTGGCTGGCCAGGGTGCCGAAGACGAGGAACCGCTCCAACCGCGGGGCGAGTTCGCGGACGGCGGGGGGCCAGCGGTCGGGGTGCGCCGCCCAGGCCGCGGTCATCGCGGCGTAGGTCTGGGCGCACGCCTTGGGGACGCCGGTGCTGCCGCTGGTGTGCAGCAGCCGGGCGATGTCCCGCGGCCGGGCCGAGACCGGCGGGCGCCGTCCGTCGTCCTCGGTGGCGAGCAGGTCGTCCAGGGCGAGGACGGTGCCGGGCCGCGCACCGGCCGCGCCGTCCGGGGCGTCGGTGACGCGGAAGGCGGTGCCGGTGAGCACGTGCTGGCGCTGGCGTGGTGTGAGGCCCGGTCGTACGCCCACGACGCGGGCGCCCACGGTGTGGGCGGCGAGGACGGCGGCGAACGCCTCGGGGCCGACGCCGAGCAGCAGGGCGACGCCGTCGCCGGGGCGGACGCCCCGGGCGCGCAGGCCCTTCGTCACCCGCCGTACCAGGGCGAGGAGCCGGTGTCCGGTGACGATCCGGTCGCCGTGCTCGAAGACGGGGCGGTCGCTCGCCGCTTCGAGGAGGTCGAGGACGGCGCCGGGGAACTGCTCAGCCAAGGCAGGACTTCACGAACGCGGCGAGCGGCTGCCGATGGACGGCCGGGATGTCCCAGTCGTTCTCCAGGTTCTCCGCCAGGTGGTGGGTCCCGGCGAGTTCGCCGTCGCGGTAGTGGCGCACCACGGGGTGGAGATAGGTGGCGTCCATGGCGTGTTCGGGGTCGTTCTCGCTGACGCGGGGCACGGTGACGTCGAACGGGTCGACGTGGTCGTGGTCGGGCCCGTACTCCAGGTCGACGACGAACCGGTGCCGAGCGGGGCCGAGTTGGCCGTCGGTGACGTAGTCGAGGGGGACCTCCTCCTGGTGGAGGGCGTGGTCGTCGTGGACGGTGACCACATCGCCTAGGAAGCCGAACTGCTGCCACAGGCCGGAGGAGCGGTTGACGCGCTCCACGAGGGCGTCGGCGACGGCCTCCGGCGCGGCGGGCAGGGTGCGGGCCGGCCAGGGCGTCGCGTGGTGGCGGGCGCCGAGGATGCGGTGCAGGGCGCGCACACCGTAGCGGAAGCCGTGGATGAAGCCGTTCGTGGAGCGTTTGAAGTCGCGCTGCTGCGTGAGCGTACCGGCGAAGTACAGGCCGGGTACGTCGACCGACTCGTAGGCCGAGGTCTGGGCGGGGAAGCGGCCGTCGACGGCGAGGGCCGGGCGGCAGCCGGCCTCGAACAGCGAGGCGTCGAAGCGGAATCCGGTGCAGACCACGATGCGGTCGTAGTGGAGTTCGCGGAGCCGTTCGGTGGTCCGGGCGTAGCGGAACTCCACCCGGTAGCCGCCGTCCGGCCGCCGTTCGATCCGCTCGACGGTGCCGTCCAGGACGGCGTTCTGCGACTTGAGCTGGTAGCTGTCGAGGAAGTTGTTGTTCACCGCGCGCAGATGGCCCACGAAGTGGGTCTGCCAGGCCAGTTTCAGCGAGTGCGGTCCGGCGACGTGGATGACGGCGGCCTTCTCCATGAGGGAGTCGGCGGTCTCGAACGCGGAGTTGCCCTTGCCGAGGACGAGCACCCGCCGGCCGGTGAAGGAGGCCGGGTCGGTGTCGAAGTCGGTGTAGCGTTCGGCTTCCTCGATGCCGGGGATGTCCGGGATGTGGGGCAGGGACAGGCCGGTGGCGACGACGAGGCGCCGGGCCCGCCAGGTCCGGCCGGTGTCGTCGCGTACGGTGAAGCCCTCGTCGTCGCGGGAGACGGAGGCGGCCCGGACGCCGTACTCGACGCGGGCGCCGGTGTGCCGGGCGAAGTCGTCGAGATAGCGCACCATGTCGTCGGCGGCCGGGAAGTAGCGCTCGCTGTACCGGGTGAACCGCAGTGCAGGATCGTCGGTGAGCAGCGAGTTCCAGTCCATGCGCAGGTCGCGTTCCGGGTCGGTGTAACCGGTGTTGACCTTGTTGATCGATATGAGCTGCCGATGCCGGGGGAAGCGGGTGAAGAACGTCCCTGGCCCGCTCCCCCGCTCCAGGACGGCGTAGTCGCGTCCCTCGCGTTCCAGCAGAGCGGCGAGCTGGAGTCCGGCCGGTCCGGCCCCGATGATGAGGTAGTCGCGCACCATGGGGCGGACGCTAGCGGGCACGGATCAGAGGACTCTGAGATTGCGGCCCCGCCGCCCGTCCGCCGGGCCCGGAGACGGCCCCGGCGGACGAGTGCGGACGAGCGCGGGCGGGGCGGATCAGGCGAGGGCGACCAGGGCGCGGTGGTCCTCGCTCCACAGGTCCTCGGCCGCGTCCGGCAGGAGCAGGACGCGGCCGGGGCGCAGGGCGTCGATGGCGCCCTCGTCGTGGGTGACCATCACGATCGCGCCCGGGTAGGAGCCGACGGCCGCCAGGACCTCGCCGCGGGAGGCGGGGTCGAGGTTGTTGGTCGGCTCGTCCAGCAGCAGCACGTTGGCGCCGGAGTGGACCAGCCCGGCCAGCGCCAGGCGGGTCTTCTCCCCGCCGGACAGGACCCCGGCGCTCTTGTCCGCGTCGTCCCCGCCGAACAGGAACGCGCCCAGGACCCGCCGCGCCTCGCCCTCCGTCAGGTGCGGCGCGGCGTCGGACAGGTTCTGCAGGACCGTGCGCCCGGGGTCGAGGGTGTCGTGCTCCTGGGCGAAGTAGCCGAGCCGCAGCCCGTGTCCGTGCACCACACGGCCGGTGTCGGGCCGCTCGGCCCCGGCGAGGACGCGCAGCAGGGTGGTCTTGCCCGCGCCGTTGAAGCCGAGGACGACCAGGCGGTTGCCCCGGTCCACGGCCAGGTCCACGCCGTCGAGCACCCGGCGGCCGCCGTAGGACTTGGTCAGGCTGACCGCGCCCAGCGGCATCCGGCCGCACGGCAGCGGCTCGGGCAGCCGGATCCTGGCGGTCTTCTCCGTGCGGCGGGCCGGTTCCAGGTCGGCCAGCATGCGGTCCGCGCGCCGGGCCATGCTGCGGGCCATGGCGGCGGTGGCCGAGCGGGCCTTCATCCGCTCCGCCTGCGTGTGCAGGGCCGCGGCCTTGCGCTCGGCGTTCGCCCGCTCCCGCTCCCGCCGTCGCCGGTCCGCCGCACGCTGGGTCAGGTGGGCGGCCCAGCCGGTGTTGTGGACGTCGATGGTCGCCCGGGTGGCGTCCAGGTGGAAGACCCGGTTGACCACACCGGCGAGCAGAGCGGTGTCATGGCTGATCACCACGAGACCGCCCGGGTACTCGCGCAGGAACGCGCGCAGCCAGCCGACGGAATCGGCGTCCAGGTGATTGGTCGGCTCGTCCAGCAGCAGCACGCCGTCGTGGCCGGCGAACAGGATCCGGGCCAGCTCGACCCGGCGCCGCTGGCCGCCCGAGAGGTCGCCGACCGGCTCGGGCAGCACCCGCTCGGGCAGACCGAGACCGGCCGCCACACGGGCGGCCTCGGCCTCGGCCGCGTATCCGCCGCCGGCCTGGAAGGCGGCCTCGGCCCCGGTGTAGGCACGCATCGCCCGCTCCAGGTCGCCCGGCGAGGCGGCCGCGGCCATCGCGGTCTCGGCCGCGCGCAGGCGGCGCAGCGCCGTGTCCAGGCCGCGAGCGGACAGGATCCGGTCCATGGTCGTGACCGCCGGGTCGGCGGCGCGGGAGTCCTGCGCGAGGTGGGCGACCGCGCCGGTGCGGGTGATGGTCCCGGCGGCGGGCTCGGCCCGTCCGGCGAGGGCAGTCATCAAGGTGGTCTTCCCCGCTCCGTTGCGGCCGACCAGGCCGATACGGTCACCGGGGGAGACGGTGAAGGAGATTCCCGAGAGCAGCAGGCGGGCGCCCGCACGCAACTCGGCATCGCGAACAGTGATCACGGGATGACGCTCCGAAAAAGCGAAAGGACACACTTCTGGCGTGGAAGCGGGTCCTCGGCTAGGAGATTCGGGGCGTGGACATGTGCCTCACCCTAGCCGACGCCGCCCGGCGGGCCACAGCCGCGCCCGGTTCCCGGGGCTCCGGCGGGGGCACGTACGGACGCGCCGTGCGTCTCGCCACGGCGACGGCCGTGGTCAGCGGTCCTGCGCGTCGCCCGGCGGCAGCCGCCGGGTGATCCGGTCGAAGAGGTCCGTCAGCGGCTCGCCGACGTCCCGGCCGAACTCGGTCAGCCCGTAGGTGACCTGAGGGGGTGTCGTCGGCTCGACCTTCCGCCAGACCAGGCCGTCCTCGACCAGCGCGCGCAGGGTCTGGGCGAGCATCTTCTCGCTGATGCCCCGGATGCTCTCGCGCAGCTCGTAGAACCGGAGATCGGTGTTCCGCAGGGAGATCAGCACCCAGACGCCCCACCTGCTGGTCACATGGTCGACCACGTCGCGCGCGGGGCAGTCCGTGTGAAACACGTCATACCGCTCCCCCGCCCCGGCCTGTCTGTCCTGCACGCCTCCCGCCATGTCATGAGCTTACCCGGAGGTACGTCCTTACCGAAAGTTAGCCCGTGCTCCTAGCGTGACGAGCGCACAGAACTTCTGACGAACCATCTCTTGCAAGGAGCTTTTCATGATCGTCGTGACCGGGGCCACGGGGAACATCGGCCGGCCGTTGACGCGGGCGCTGGCCGAGGCGGGACAGCGGGTGACGGCCGTGTCGCGGCGTCCTGCACCGGTGCCGGACGGGGTCCGGCACCGGGTGGCCGACCTGTCCGAGCCGGCCGGCCTCAAGCCCGCGCTGGAGGGGGCCGAGGCGCTGTTCCTGCTGCTCTCCGGCGATCTGCACGCCGCCGGAGCCAGCCCCGCCGACATCGTCCGGGAGGCGGCGGGCAGCGGGGTCCGGCGGGTCGTCCTGCTCTCCACGCTGGGCGTGGTGACCAGGCCCTTCGGTGCCACGCGGATCGCGATGCGCGCGCTGGAGGACACGCTGCGCGAGTCCGGTCTCCAGTGGTCGGTCCTGCGGCCGGGCGGCTTCGCCTCCAACGCCCTGTGGTGGGCCGAGTCCGTGCGCACGCGGCAGCTCGTCGCCGCGCCCTTCGGTGACATCGGGGTGCCGGTCGTCGACCCGGCGGACATCGCGGCGGTCGCGGCGGCCTGCCTGCTGGACGACCGCCACACCGGCGGCGTCTACGAGCTGACCGGCCCGGAGGTGATCACTCCTCGTCAGCAGGCGCGGGCCCTGGCCGACGCGCTGGGCTCACCGGTGAGGTTCCAGGAGCTCACCCGCGCTGAGGCCAGGGACGCCATGGCGCAGAGCATGCCGGCGGAGCTGGCCGACGACACCCTGGACATCCTCGGTTCGCCGAACCCGGCCGAGCTGCGGGTCAGCCCGGACGTCGAACGGGTCCTCGGCCGCGCCCCGCGCCCCTTCGCCGACTGGGCGGCGCGCCATGTGGCGGCGTTCCGCTGAGGCATGACTCCCCCGGTCCCGGATCCTTCTCCACCCGTCCGGGACCGGGACCGGTCACCCCGCCTACACCATGACCGGGTCGGTGCTCGTCATGCTCCGCGCGGCCAGCCCGGTCCGCCGTCCGTCCTCGGGCGTGCGGCCCGGCGCGACGAGTTCCCCGCCCTCCCCGTCGCTGAGCAGGTCCGCGGTGATCTCCGCCACGGACCGGTGCCAGAGGCCGGCCCGGCGCAGCATCGCGTGGTCGCCGCCCCGGACCAGCACCGTACCGGCGGACGCGCCGCGGGCGCGGGCGCGCCGGACGTAGGCGACGGAGGCGGCGGGGCTGGTCACCCGGTCCCGGTCGCCGTGCACGACGACGAGGCCGCTGCCGCGCAGCTGGTCGACGGGTTCGTCCTCGACCACCCAGGGAGCGAGCGCCAGGACGCCGGTGACCTGGGGGTGACGGGATGCCGCCAGCGCGGCCCTGCCTCCCATGGAGTGCCCGATCAGCACGACGGGCACCTCGCCGTGGGCCGCGGTCAGCTCGTCCAGCGCGGCCAGGGCGTCCTGGGCCGGATCGCCCTCGTTCCAGCCCCGGTACCGGTAGCGCACCTCGCCGAGGAGCACATGTCCGGACGGGACCGCCGATGCCGCCGACCGCAGCACGGGGCGCATGCGCAGCGCGGCCGGGTGCCAGCGCCGGGAGGGCGCGCGGCTCTCCTCCTGTCCGCCGTGCAGGGCGAGTACGGCGGCCCGGACCCGCGGGGGCAGCTGCCGCACCCGCAGCGGGGATCCGCCCGTGCCTCCGCGGTCCTGTGCCGTCGCCGTCATCGTCGTCCTCCCTGGCCCCGCGCCGGGCGCTCGCACCGGGGATCCGTTCCGGTCCCCGGCCCGGCCCGCCGAAGTGTGGCCGGAGTGCCACAGTACGGCCGCGCGCGCACCGGCGGCGACGGTCACTTCGGGCGGGCCGTCCTTGCGCGGACGGCCCGCCCGGGTGCACCCGCCCCGGGACCGGCGCCGACCGCGGGCGCGCTGGGCGGGTGGAGGTCCGGCCCGCCCGCCGGCTCGTGGCAGCCGGGCGGGCCGGACGTCTGGTCGCGGCGGATCAGGGCCGGTTGGCGGCGGTGACGTCGACCGCCGCCCAGGCCTTGTCGACCGCGGCGTACTCGGTGCTGGTGGTGCCGTAGAGGTCGCCCGCCGCCTTCAGCGTCGCCTCACGGGCGTCGTGGAAGTCGGTGGTGGAGACCATGTACCGGGTCAGGGCCTGGTAGAAGACGCGCAGCGCCTTGTCCCGGCCGATGCCCTGGACGGTGGAGCCGTCGTAGGTGGCGGAGTCGTAGGTGACGCCGTTGACGGTCTTGCGGCCGCTGCCCTCGGCGAGGAGGTAGAAGGCGTGGGAGGAGACACCGGACCCGGCGTGCACCTCGGCGTCGGCGGTGGACTGGGTCCAGTAGTCGACGGTGCCTTCGAGCCGGTCGAGGGAGGGCTTGTCCAGGCGGCGCAGGAAGCCCTGGTCCAGGCCGAGCTGTTCGCCCATCAGGTAGTTGCCGGTCTTCGGGTTCGTGCTGAACTCGGTGGCGCTGCCGAAGATGTCGGCGAGCGACTCGTTGAGGGCGCCCGGCTCACCGTACTGGTTGCCCCGCGAGTCGACCCGGGTCGGTTCGAGACCGGCGGTGGCCGCGACGACGCCGTGGGTGAGTTCGTGGCCGGTGACGTCCAGCTGGACCAGCGGCTTGGTGAAGGTCTGGCCGTCCCCGTCGCCGTAGATCATGCAGTGGCAGGTGTCGTACCAGGCGGCGTTGCCGTAGTCGGTGCCCCAGTGGACCACGCCCTGGGGGCCGGCGCCGTCGTTCCGGATGCCGTTGCGGCCGAACGTCTTCTTGTAGAAGTCGAAGGTGGCGGTGAGTCCGTGCGAGGCGTCCACCGCGGCGGTGGCGTTGTCCTTGGTGGTGCCGTCGCCCCAGGTGTCGTCGGAGTCCGTCAGCGGGGAGGCCGCGGTGAAGATCTTCGCGTCCTCACGGGTGGCGTGCCTGGCGTCGCGGATCTCGGCGTCACCGCGGGTGGTGTCCTTGAGCAGGAACGTCCGGGCGGCCGTCTGCGTGGTGTCGAGGGTGACGGTGCCGGAGAAGAGGGACAGGCCCTTGCCGACGGCGGGGGCCGGGTAGCCGGAGCTCCTGCCGGAGGCGCGCACGAGGGCGCTGCCCGCGGCGGTCCTCGGGTGCGGAGTCTCGCCGCGCTGCTGGAGGCGCGCCACGACCCGCGGTGACAGGAATCCGTCGACGGTGGGCGCGCTGCGGAGCACGCTGCCGGTGGCCGCGTCGACCAGGACGGTCCGGGCGGCGTCGGGGGCGCCGTCCGCGGCCGTGACGTCGACCTGGTAGGCGAGGGTGCTCGCGCCCGCCGTGTGGTCCACCACCAGCCGGGCCGCGGCGGGGCGCCCGTCGCGCACCTGGGCGGCGGCGTGCTTCTCGGCCTCGCGCGGGGTGAGTTCCGCGGCGGTCGAGGGCAGCGAGACGGCGCTGCCCGCCGCGCGCGTCACCCCGAGGTAGGCGGAGTCGGCGCCCAGGTGGACGACAAGGTCACCGCCGACGACCGGCACACCGCGGTAGAGCTGGGCGAAGCGCACATGCCGCTTGCCGTCCTGATCGGCCATCACCTCGACAGCCCTGAGCCGGGTCTGCGCGCCGACTCCGGTGGCGGCGGCGTGGGCGAAGGCCGCGGCCTGGGCGGCTTCGACGGTCGCGGACGTCCGGCCGGCCGCCCGGGCCGCCACCGTGGGGGTGTGTCCGGCCGGTGCGGCCACGGCCGTGCCGGCGGTCGCGGCCAGGGCGGTGGCGGCGACGAGGGCGAGAGCCGTTCGGGATATTCGCGCGGAACGCATGCGTGGTCCTCGGAAGTCGAAGATGTGGGGAGTGGGGAGTGCGGGCCCCTCGTCCGGGACGGCCGGGGTGCCCGCTGCCGAGGACCCTGACATGCTTGGCATGCGCACGTGAAGAAGGTGGCGGCGCAGATTGCCGAACCCTTTATTTCCGCGGCTCATTGTGAAACGGCCGTGGTGGGGACGGTGCCGGACGGGGCCCGCGCGGACGACACGGCGGCGGAGAGATTTTTCGTTATGGCCGCACGGCCACGGGGTCACCCGCAGCATGACGCACCATCACGACCGCCCGGCGGCGCGCACCTCACCGCCCGGGACCACGCCCGTACCGCCCCGGGAGCCGGTGTGCCCACGGCATCCGGCCGACAGCGAGCGGCAGGGTGTGCGGCTCGCGGATCCGTACGACACGCGGGAGGCGGCGGCGCGTTCGGCCCTGGCGAGGGTCTGGGCGCGCGTGGCTCCCCTGCTGCCCCCGCCCGCCGAGCGGCGGTCGCGGTACCCGGGCCGAAGGCCCGTGCCCGACCGGGTGGTGCTGTCCGTGGTGCTGCACGTGCTGCGTGAGGGCATCCCCTGGCACACCGCCCGCACCGGAGAACTGGGGTGCTCCGGTGTGACCGCCTGGCGCCGCCTGCGCGTCTGGGCACGGGCGGACACCTGGCCGCGGATCCGCGAGGCCGTGCTCGGCGAACTCGACGGGCCCGCCCGGCTGCGGGCCGTGCACGCCCTCGGGGCGGCGCGGTCGGGGGCGGACGGCACCGCCGCGCACCCCGGACCGGTGTCGTCCGCCGCGCCGCCGGAGCCGCGCTCCCCCTCGCCCACGGGTACGTCGCCCACGGGCGGCGAGGACGACGACGCGCTGGTCGCGGCCATCACGCGCGCGGTGGCCGCGGCGGACGAGGCGGTGCTCGGACCGCTGCTCAGGCGCCTCGCCGGTCGGGCCGACCCCCGGGTCGTGCTGCGCCTGGGCGAAGCGCTCGCCGTGGCGTCCGCGAGCGGGCTGCCCGACCGCGCGTCCCGTGCGGCTCACTACGGGCCCGCCAGCACCTCGGTCCACGCGCGCTCGCTGCCCGAGACCACCAGGCCCACGCCCACGTCGGTGAACCGGCAGTCCAGCAGGAGCTGACGCATGCGGTCCTCCGCCCATTCCCGCGCCACCGCCGCGGCGTCCTTGTCCCCGTACGCGGCGGCCTCCCCGACGGACGTCCAGGCGTACCCGGCAGCCGTCACCCGCTCCCCCACGTCGGCCGTCCGGCCGTCCGGCGGGTCGAGGGTGCCGTGCGCCGCGACGGCGCGTGCGTCGCTCTGGGCCACCCGGGTCAGCCGCGGATCGGTCCGCAGGGGTGCGCAGCCGCCGCGTGTGCGCAGCGTGTTGGTCCGGTCGAGCAGTTCGTCGCGGCTCGCGGCCTCGGCCGCCCGTGCGGTGGCGGCCGGTGTCGAGGCAGGGGTGGTACGCGTGGGGGCGGGCGCGGACGTGCGGGCGGGCGCGGGGATGGTCGCGGTCGGCCGAACGTCGGGGCTCGCGGCCGGGTCGGGGAGGGCCCGTGGCTGCGAGGCGGCGGGGGCGGCGGCCGTGGGGCGGACGGGCGGGGCGGCGTCGGGCTCCTTCTCCGGTGCCCGGTACACCGTGATCAGGAGGGCGACGGCGGCCACCGCCGCCGCGGCCGCCGTGCCCTTGGCCGCGGTGCCGGGCCGGACGGCGCGCCACGCGGCGTCCAGCGTCCGGTGGACGGCGCCCGCCGCGTGCGCCGCGCCGCCGTGGGCGGCCAGGGCCGCCGTGCCGTGCGCCGTGAGGGGGGCGGCGTGCAGGGCGACGGGAACCGCCACCAGTCCCATCCCGGCGAGCAGTCCGTCGACCGGGAGCAGGTCCGTGGCCGACCGCGCGCATCTGTCGCATCCGCGCAGGTGGCGGGCTATGCGCTTGCGCCACAGGGAGCCGGGGGTCCCGTCCCACGTCCGGGTCAGCGCGCCCAGGGCCCGGCATCCGTCGCGGGATCCCGTCGCCCGGACGACCTGTCGGCAGACGTCCAGTTGCTCCTTGACCCGCTGCACCCGTACCCCGGTGTGGGCGCGGGAGAGCCCCAGCGCCTCGGCGACCTCCCCGCGGGTGAGTTCACCGGCCGCCTCCAGCCACCACAGCGACAGCACCTGGCGGTCGGAGGGGTCCAGCCACCGGGCCGCCTCGGCGACCTCCCGCCGCTGTCCCGACAGTCCCAGGCGCAGGACGGTCAGTTCGGCGAAGTCGCCTTCGACCGCGTCCACGGCGGCGGCGTCCAGCGGCAGCGGCCTGCGCTGGGCGACGGACCACCTCCGGCGGACCTGGTTCATGGCGATCGCCACCAGCCAGGCCCGGAACCTGGCCGGGTCCCGCAGCCCGTCGAGACCGCTCAGGGCCCGCAGCAGGGTGTCCTGTACGACGTCGTCGACGTCCGCGTGGCCGTTCAGCGCCCGTCCGACGACGTTGTAGACCAGGGGCAGATACGCGGACACCAGCCGGTCCCGCGCGGCGGGATCCCCCTGCCGGGCCGCGGCGACGAGCGCTGTCTCGTCCGTGCTCTGTTCGCGCATCAGCTTCCTTCCGGTCTCCGCACCACGGGTGCCACGACAGGGAGACCCCGCGCGAACCCTCGCACAACAGGAATCGCGGGCGCGACGCGCGTGACGTCTGTCACAGCGGCTTCCGGGCCGTCCCGGGGCAGCGGCTTTCCGGGCCGCATCTGAGGCAGCGGCCTTCCGGGCCGTTCCGGGGTGGCGAGCGGCGGCCGGGAGGGAGCAGCGCCCGGGGTGTCAGGGCGCCGGTCCGGACGCGGCGGTCAGTCCGGACGCGCGTCGGTCAGTGTGCGACGGCCTTTTCCGCCTTGGACCAGTTGGCGTGCAGCTTGTCGAGGTAGGACCGGGCCTGGCTGCCGGGCCGTACGCCGCGGGCGAAGGCCAGCATGTTGCCCGCGCCGGTGTTGTAACCCAGGGCCAGCAGTTCGTCCTCGCCGAGGGAGCCGGTCCGGTGGGCGGGCAGTTGCGCCTTGAGGTCGTGCAGGTACCACGCCGCCGCCTCGATGGCGAGGTTCCTGTCGTCGGGCAGCTCCGACCATCGCCGGTCGGCGAAGTCCCTGCCCTCCTTGACCTGGTCGAAGGTGGCGCGGTGCATGTTCGCGATGCCGAAAGCGGCGTCCGGCTTGTACTTCTGCCACGCCCGCTCGAAGGCCGGATCGTGGGGTTTGTACGCCTCGTTGCAGAGGATCGCCATCAGCAGCCGGACGCTGACACCCGCCCGGCCGGCCTGGGTGCGGACCTCGGAGGCGTAGGCGGCGGGGTCGTACGTCGCGGAAGTCCCTGACGCCGAGGGCGCCGCCGAGCCCGCCGGAGAGGACGGGTGCGAGACCGGCGTTCCCCCGGAAGGCGGGGCGTCGCTCCGGGAGAAGTGGCCCGTCCGCACCAGGGCGCAGGCCACCAGGGTGAGGACCACGGCGGGCAGCCAGAGGCGGCGCTTGGCTTTCCGGGACGTCGACATGCCACCTTCTTCTCTCGCGCCCCGTCTTCGACCGATGACGCACGTGTACGGGAGGACGGACGGCCTCCCGGTCCCGGCCCCGGCCCCGGACGGCGGGCGGACCCGCTTGCCCCGCCGCCGGAGTCCGGGGCCGGGCGCCGGAATCTGGGGCCGTCGTCCGATCAGTCCTCGTAGTAGTTGTTGACGACCACGTCGGGCTCGTCGTCGTCGAACGCCTCGTTCAGCAGGGCGCCTCCGACGAGACCGGCCGCACCCGCACCGATGAGGGCCCCGGTGCCGAAGCGGCGGCCGCCGCCCTGCTGCTGTGCGTGCTGGTCCTGGTACGGCTGACCATATCCCTGCTGGGGGTAACCCGGTTGGGGGTACCCCTGCTGCGGATAGCCCTGTTGGGGATAGCCCTGCGGCGCACCGGTCTGCGGGTACCCCTGCTGGGGCGGGGTGTAGAAGGGCGGCGCGGTGCTCTGCACCCGCTGGGCGCAGCCGCCGCACACCTGCACGGGCCGGGGCACGCCCCACTGCGGGGACCAGGTCACGGTCGTCTCACCGGGGCCGTGGTGGGGGTCGAAGAAACATGTCACGGGGGAACTCCCTGAGGGTTGCGGTGATACTGCCGCCGCCGGGGCGGCCGGGGAGAAGAGGGTCGGTGTCGGCGCAGGTGCCGTGGGCGCCGGTGGAACGTGGGCGGGCGGCGTGTGCACCGGTGGCGGAGGCGCCGGGTACGCGGCCCGGTCCGGAGCCGGAGAAGGAGACAGGGCCGGGGCCGGGGCCGCCGGGGGCGGTTCCTCCAGGACGCCCACGCCGTAGTCGGTGGCGATACCGGCGAGCCCGGCGGTGTACCCCTGGCCGACCGCACGGAACTTCCACCGCGCGCCGTGCCGGTACAGCTCGCCGAAGACCAGCGCGGTCTCGGCGGACAGGCCGCCGGGCGCGAGGTCGTAGCGGGCCAGTTCCGTGCCGCTGTCCCGGTCCAGGACACGGATGTGCGCGCGCCGCACCTGCCCGAAGGACTGGCCGCGGCTCGCGGCCTCGTAGAGGGAGACCGGGAAGACGATCTTCTCGATCTCGGCGGGGACCCGCGTGAGGTCGACCTCGATCCGCTGGTCGTCCTCGCCGACGGGGCCGCCGCTGCCGCTGTGGCGGACCGAACCGTCCGGGCTGGTCAGGTTGTTGAAGAAGACGAAGTACTCGTCGGAGGGCACCTTTCCCGACTTGTCGCACAGCAGGGCGCTGGCGTCCGGTTCGTATCCCGTGTCCGCCTGCCAGCCCAGCCCGACCGACACAGCAGTCAGACCCGGGGCCCGCTCGCTCAGCGACACATTGCCGCCCTTGGTCAGGGTCACGCTCATCCACGTCCTCCGCGACTGCTCACGCTCTCGAATCCACCACGGTCAACGGCCCCGAGGGCCCGTCAGTTCCTCAGTTGCGCAATCAAAATGATGAATCCTTCTCCTCCGCCTCCCGGCCGCCCCTTCCCCGCCGCGCGTCGGCGCATGACCTCTCCTGCGCCGTCCGGGGGACGCATGGGCATCAGCGCGCCCGCCCGGTGGTAGGTCTGGCCGGTGTCCGGACACATCGGTCGGCCCGGACCCGGTCACCCGGCGACGGTCAGGAGCGAACAATGCCCTCAGCCTCCACGGCTCGGTACGCCGACGGCGACCGGCTGCCTCTGCGCACACGCTGGCGCCGGGTGCTCGACGAGCACACCGTGCCCACCCAGCGCTCGCTCATGGCGGCCTGGCTCGGCTTCGGCTGCACCTTCGGCACCGTGCGGCTGATCACCCACGGCATCCGGGGCGGCTGGCTTCCCTGGGGCAACATCTCCACCGGCGGGACGCATCTGCACCACTACAACTTCGGTATCGCCACACTCGCGGGTGTCGGGCTGGTGGCCGTGCGCGGCGACCGGGCCTACGTCGGCCACCCGGCGCTGGGCGCCGCGTACGGCGCGGGTTCGGCGCTCATCGCCGACGAGTTCGCCCTGCTGCTCGATCTCAAGGACGTGTACTGGGCCCGGCAGGGGCGTGTCAGCGTGGACGTCTCCCTGGGCATCCTCAGCACCCTGGGTCTCTATCTGACCGCCGCGCCGTTCTGGCACGAGATCACCAAGGTCACCCGCGACCACCTGCGCGCACGGGCCGCCGTCGGGTTCTGAGCGAGACCGTGCTCTGAACGCGACGGTGTTCTGAACGAGCCGGCGTTCTGAAGGCGACGATGCTCTGAACGCGGCAGCGCGCGTCGGCGGCCCGCGGCGACGAGGCGGCGCGCGGTCCGGGCGCTCCGGCTCCCGGCCCCGGGCGTCTACTTCTGCCGTCCTGCCGGGCGCTCCTCCCGGTAGCCGTCGGCCTGGACGGTGAACAGCCGGGCGTAGGTGCCCCCGCCCGCCAGGAGTGTGTCGTGGGTGCCTTCCTCGGTGATCCGGCCCTCGCGGAGCACGACGATCCGGTCGGCGTCACGGACCGCGCCGAGCCGGTGCGAGACGAGCAGGCTCGTACGGTCGGACCGGTACCGGGTGAGCCTCAGGTGGAGGTCGTGTTCGGCCTCCGCGTCCAGCCCGGAGCTCGGCTCGTCGAGGATCAGCAGATCGGGGGCCGGCCGCAGGAAGGCGCGGGCCACAGCGAGCCGCTGCCACTGGCCGCCCGAGAGCGACGTGCCCGTGTCCGGGTCGTGGCTCTGGCCGTCGGCGAAGATCCTGCTCAGAAAGGTGTCGAAGCCGCGCGGCAACGCGTCGAGCGTCCCGTCGACGCCGGCCTGCCGGGCCGCCGCACGGAGCCGTGGCCGGTCGCCGAGCGCCCGGACGTCGCCGACAGCGATGTTCTCGGCGGCGGTCAGGTCGTAGTGCATGTAGTCCTGGAACACGGCGCCGAGCCGGCGGCGCAGTTCCTGCGCGGGGACCCGCCGGATGTCCAGGCCGTCCCACAGCACCGCGCCCCGGGTCGGCTCGTAGAACCGGCACAGCAGCTTCACGAGGGTGCTCTTGCCCGCTCCGTTGGGTCCGACGAGAGCGACGGCCCGGCCGTGCGGGATGAAGAGGTCCACCCCGCGCAGCACCCAGGGATGGTGGTCGTCGTACCGGAACCAGACGTCCCGGAACTCGATGCCCTCACGCAGCTCCGGCAGCTCTCGCCGGGCCCCGGACCGCGGGGGATCCGGCGGCCGGTGGACGACGGGGTGCGCGCCGTCCAGCGCCGCGGCCGGTTCCGGGGCGGCTGCGACGACGGCGAAGTAGTGGCGCAGCATCAGCAGCAGGTGGTGCAGGTCGGCCAGGGACCGGACGAGGCCGGACTGGGCGGCCTGGACACCGGCGACTCCGGCGACGAACATCGAGACGTCACCGACCGTCAGCTGCCCGTGCCGTGCCGCGAGTGCCGCCCAGACCAGTCCGGCGCCGCCGACCAGCCCGCCGAGCAGGGCCAGGGCGCCCTGGGTGGCGAGCTCGCGCCGGTCGGCCGACCGGCGTTCGGCGTCCGCGGCGCGCCGCTCGCCGAGCATCCGGTCCCGGAAGAACCCGCCGGCGTCGAAGAGCCGGATCTCCTTGGCCGCGTCCAGGTTGCAGAGCAGCAGTTGGTAGAAGACCTCTCTGCGCTGGGCCGCGTTGATGCGCCAGTCGCTCAGTGCCCGGCGGCGGGAGAGCCTGAGCTCGGCCAGCAGCCCCGGCAGCGCGGCGGCCGTCACCACGGCGGTCATGGCGGGACTCACCATCCACAGGGCGCCGACGAAACCGGCCGCGGTGAGAATGCCGCCGAGAATCCGCAGCCCGGACCGGACGGTGCCGCCGATGGCCTGGGCGCCCGCGGACTGGGCCATCCTCAGCCGGTCCTGGAAGGCGGGGTTCTCCAGCCGGGACAGTCCGGTGAAGGAGTTGACGACGGTGAAGAGCGTGTCGAGTGCGGTCAGACCGGCGGCCCGGCCCAGGTGGTTGCCCGCGAACGTGGTGAGAGGTGGTACGAGCGCCGCCGCCAGGCCGAGCCCGGCGAGGGCCAGGGCGAGTCCGAGGAGGGCGCCGCCGTCCGCCCCGACGAGCCGGTCCAGTACGAGCCGGGTCACCCAGGCCGCGGCGACCGGCAGACCGGATGCCGCGACGGTGAGGGCGACCAGGGCCGCCGTGCCCTGGGGCGAAGCGCGCCAGGCCGACGCGGCGGCCCTGCGGGCCGAGGCGAGCGCTTCGAGCGGCCGCAGTCTCTCCTCGGCCCGGGTCATGCGCCGGCCTCGGCCGGTTCCGCCGGGCGGGCCTCCCGCTCCGCTCGGTGGGGCAGGGTCCGGCCGCTGTTCGCGACCCGTCCGCCGCGGCCCATCTCGACGTAGGCGGGCACGCCGGTCAGGGCGAACGCGTCCGTCAGCTCGTCCCCGAGGTCGCAGACGACGACCCGGGCGACCGGTGCCAGCCGTTCCAGGTACGCGCGGACGCCGTCGCCCGCGGCGTCCTTGCCCGCATCGCGCACCACGACCGCCAGGACGCGTCCGGGGCCGTGTCCGCCGGCCCGCTCGGCCACCAGGGGCAGCAGTTCCTCGCAGGCCGGGCATCCCGGTGACAGGAAAGTGACCAGTTGCCCCTCGGGCAGGTCGTCCCGGGTGAGGGCGCCGCCCTCGGTGTCACGTGCGGAGAAGGAGCCGAGGGTGGCACCGGCGGCCAGGACCGGGCGGGGGACGTCCGGCGACCGGCTGTCCACTCCGTCCGCCCGCCGGGACAGGCGCCGGATCACTCCGTAGGTCAGTACCAGGTTGAGGACGCAGAGCAGTCCGACGAGCACGACGCTCGCGATCAGCCAGTCCATGAGGGGTCGCCCTTTCCTGTGACGAGGGGTGGCCGCGCCCCGGCGGCCGGGATCCGCTCGGGTGCCGTGCGCGGCAGGCGGCGGACGACGACACCGATGATCTGCTCGGCGCGGAAGTAGCCGCAGAAGCGGGAGTCGAGGCTTTCCCCGGGGTTGTCGCCGAGCAGGACGATCCGGCCCCGTGGCACCCGCTCCTCAGGGAGGTTGCGCAGGGCCGGCGCACCGTCGCGCGGCACCGGGTCCCCGGGTACGGCCGCCGCCCGCTTGATCATCCAGCGTGACGGGCCGACGGCGCCCCGACGCCCGTCGGCGGGCGGCCTGGTGACGACGAGCCGTCCCGCCGCGATGGCGGCGAGCCGCACGCGGTGGACCAGCACGCGGTCGCCGTCGGCGAGCGCGGGCACCATGCTGGACCCTTCCACCGTCACCACGAGGTAGCGGCTGCGGATCAGCGCGACCGGGATCAGGCAGGCCGCCGGTACGGCCCACAGGGCTGCCGTGGCCGCCTTCACCGGGTCGGCTCCGCGGTGGTGTCGACCGGGGCGTCCGTCGCCGTGAAGAGGTTCACCAGATCGTCCAGGGTCACCGTGACCAGGGCGAGGACGGCCGACACGCCGATGGTCAGCAGGAGCTGCGCCGACGGGGCCGCGCCCGCGTGCGGCGCGGCCGGTGCCGCCGCCGTTCCGGCGAGGGCGACGGTGACGAGGATCAGGTTGCGTCCCACGTGCCGGGGCGCGATCCGTGCCGCGCCGGAGCCGAAGCAGTGGCAGGCGGTGCTCACCTCCCGGCGCAGCGCCCCGGCGAGTCCGGCCGTGAAGGCCAGCAGCAGCAGCGCGGCGAGAGCGAAGCCCGCGACGGCGGACGCCGGAACGGCCAACAGGACGACCACCGCCGCCTCGGCCGCGACCACCGCCGCGGCGACCGGTGCCGTACGGCGCCGAAGGGCGGGCACCAGGTGCCCCACCGCCTCGCGGAAGTCTCCGTAGGCGTCGGCGCCGCGTGCCTTGCCCAGGACGGAGCACAGAAAGACCAGGCCGAGGAGGACCCGGCCGCCGACGACCGTGCAGTCGACCGGATGATGCACAGCGATCCCAACCTTTCACCGGGCGGGGCGCGTCCGCGACGGCGGGCGCCCCGCGGACAGGGCTTCCGTCCGGACCGGGTCCGGCTTGCGAACCGGCCCGGTCCGGACGGGAGACAAGTGGTCCAGGTGCGCGAGTGATGTCCGTGTCTCCGCCCGGCACCTGCCGCGCGGGACCCGGATCAGGTGTCCCGCGGCCTCTCGTCACCGGGGGACGTCACGCACCGGGCTGTGTGCGGTCAGCAGCCGCCGCAGGTGATGCGCTGCTTGTCGTTGCACGGGTCGACCTCGTACAGGCCGTTCCGGTTCTTGCCGCAGTGGTTCTTGAAGCAGCCTTCGTACTGCCAGCACGAGAGGGCCGCCGCGGCCTTCTTCGGAGCCACCAGGTCCATCAGCCGGTCGGACATGGTCTGGAGTCGGATGCGCATGAAGTGCTCCTGGTCTCTTGGGTGGTTGGCGAGGACGGTGCGAAAGGTGCGCCGGTCCCGTCCGGTGCGTGGAGCACGGAGCGGGCCGGCAGCACAGAGCCTGCTGAGCCGGGCGCGCTCAGGCAACGGATCTTCCCTGTCCCGGACAGGGGCCGGGCTGTCCGGGCCGGTCAGGGCCCCTGTCCGGGAACGTCCCGGACAGTCGGGATTGACAAGATCGGTCGTTGTGGGGGGTGCCGGGGCCGCAGCAGTATGTGGGGCATGGAGAAGGAGAGCGGCTTACCGCCGGTCGGCGCCTGTGACGCGGCCGGTCTGAGCGAGGCGATGCGACGGCTCAAGGAGCGCTCGGGGCTGACCTTCCGCGAGCTGGAGGAGCGGGCCGCGAGGGGCGGTGACGTACTGGCGCGCAGCACCCTGGCGGACGTGCTGCGGCGGCGGACGCTGCCGCGTCCCGAACTGCTCGCCGCGTTCGTCCGCGCGTGCGGGCAGGGGGACCGTGTCGGTGTCTGGCTGGAGCTGCGCGAACGCATCGCGGCGCAGGGGCCCGTGGAGGCCGTCGTCACCGACGTGGGGGCCACTGGCACCCCGGTCACGGGCACCGTTTCCGACCGTCCGCCGTCGCGGCGGCTCCGGTTCCGTGCCGTAGGGGCGGCCGCCTGCGCGCTCGCCGCCGTGCTGCTCGCGCTGGGTGTCCGGGTGCTGCTCCCGGACGGCTCCGGCGGCCCGGACGCTTCCGGCCGCCCCGTCGACGGCTGGGTCACCATCCGCCCCGCCCGCACCCCCGCGCTCTGCCTCACCGACGGCCGCGACCGGGGCGGGGCCTATCCGAACGCCGTCGCCGTCCAGCTCCCCTGCGCCCAGGCCCCCGTGCCGCGCACCTATCTCGAACCGGCCGGGCAAGGTCTCTACCGCATCCAGTGGCACCACCCGCAAGAAGGGAAGGGCTGTCTGACGGTCATGCGCAACGGCCCGGTGAAGGGGATGCTCGAACCCTGGAACGACTGCGGCCGGGCCACCGTCTTCCGGGTGGAAGCCACCGCGTCCGGCGGTGCCGGGGGCTTCCGGCTCCGCCCGGCAGGCGGCGACGGCTGCATCGGCATCACCGCGAACGACGTCGCCACGGGAGCCGAGGCGGTCGAGGAACGGTGTACCGGCGCGGCCGACCAGCGGTTCCTCATCCGGACCGGCTGACGGTCCGCGGCGGTCGCCCGCTCCCCCGCCGTGGCCGCGTCGCCGTCCGCGCGCTGCGGCAGGGCGGGTTCGCGGGCACGTACGGCCGCACGGACGGCGCTGATCGGGGTCCGGGCCTCCGCCGGATCAGCCCCGGCCCCGGCCGCGTCCCCGCCCCCGGCCGGGGGACGGGGCGTCGGCGAGTCCGGCCGGCAGGTCCTGTTCCACCCAGAGGGTCTTGCCGTGGCGGGTGTAGCGGCTGCCCCAGCGGGTGGTGAGCTGGGCGACGAGATACAGGCCGCGGCCGCCCTCGTCGGTCAGCCGGGCCCGGCGCATCCGGGGCTGGGTCGCGCTCGGGTCGGACACCTCGCAGGTCAGGCACTCGGCGAGGATGAGCCGCACCTGCAAGGGGCCGCCCGCGTAGCGGATGGCGTTGGTGACCAGTTCGCTGAGCACCAGCTCGGTGGTGAAGACCAGCTCCTCCAGGCCCCACTCGCGCAGCCGTCCGCTCGCCAGCTCGCGCACCTTGGCGACCGCCGCCGGGTCGGCCTCCAGGGACCAGACGGCCGTGTCCGCCGCGGGGACGCGCCGGGTGCGCGCGAGCAGCAGGGTGACGTCGTCGGCCAGCTCGTGCGCCGGCAGGTCGGCCACGACCTCGGCGACCGCCTCCCGCAGGGGCAGGTCCGGGGCGCGGGCACCGGCCAGCCGCCGGGCCAGCTCGGCCATCCCGCCGTCCAGGTCGCCGCCGATCTCTTCGAGCAGGCCGTCGGTGCACAGGGCCAGGATGCTGCCGGGCCGCAGTTCGACCTCGGTCGCCTCGAAGGGCACTCCGCTGACACCGAGCGGCGGGCCGGGGCTGACCGGCACGTACGTGACCCGGCCGTCCGGGTCGACCACGGCGGGCGGCGGGTGTCCGGCGGAGGCGACCGCGCACCGCCCGGACACCGCGTCGTAGACGGCGTAGACGCAGGTCCCGCCGATGGCCAGCGGCCGCCACTCGGCGCCCTCCGGCTCGCCGTCCTCGACGACCAGTTCGGCGACGAGATCGTCGAGGTGGACGAGCAGTTCCTCCGGGTCCAGATCGAGGTCGGCGAGGGTGCGGACGGCGGTGCGCAGCCGGCCCATGGTGGCGCTGGCGCCCAGACCGTGCCCGACGACGTCACCGGCGACCAGGGCGACCCGGGCCGAGGAGAGCGGGATGACGTCGAACCAGTCGCCGCCGACGCCGGTGGAGGAGTCGGCGGGCAGATAGGCACCGGCCGTGGTCACGGCGGCGTTGCCCGCCTCGGACGGCGGCAGCAGGCTGCGTTGCAGGCCGACCGCCGCCCGGTGCTCGCGGGTGTAGCTGCGGGCGTTGTCCAGGGCGAGGGAGGCGCGGGCGGCGATCTCGCGCAGCAGGTCCAGGTCGGCGGCCTCGTAGGCGCCCCGGTGCGGTGCGCGCCGTACCGTGACATGGCCGAGGAGGATGCCCCGGGCGCGCAGCGGGGCGGTCAGCTCCGGTGGTGCGGCGGCGCCGGGGCCGGTGGTCTCCTCGCGGGCGGCCAGGACGGCGCCGCTGACGGTGAGGCCGTCACGGGTGGCGGTGGTGCGCCGCAGCAGGAGCCTGCCGTCGGGTTCGACGGCGGGTTCGGCGCCCGAGAAGACGGCTTCGGCGATCTCGACGACGGCGGTGTCGGCCAGGTCGGGCACCAGCACGGCGGCCAGTTCCTCGCCCGTGCCGGTGACGGACAGGAGTCCCCCGACGGCGGCCGTGGCGCGGTGCAGGAGTTCGAGGCGGGCGCGCGAGCGGTGCAGTTCGGTGATGTCGGTGAACAGGGCGGTCAGTCCGATCACACGGCCGTCCGGCGCCTGGAGGCCGAACGCCGAGAGGTCCATCACGACCCCGCCGCGCGGGTCGTCCAGCGTCCGCGCCAGCACCTCGCAGCGGACCAGCGGGCGGCCGGTCTCCAGCACCCGGCGCAGGTTCCGTTCGATCTCGGCGGCGTCCTCGGGCATCAGGAAGCCGCCCAGAGCCTGGCCGGTGAGGTCGGGCGGGACTCCGGTGTACGGCAGGAAGTGGATGTTGGTGCGCATCAGCCGGAGCCGGTCGTCGAAGACGGCGAGGCCCACCCGGTCCTGCCGGAACAGCCCCCGGGTGAGGGCGCGGTCCTGACGCCAGTGGGAGACCTCCGTGGCGGCCGCGCACAGGACCAGGCAGCGGGCCTTCCCGCTGTCCGTCGCCCCGGCCCCCTCGTCTCTCTCCTCCCCCTCGGCCCCTTCGTCCCTCTCGTCGCTCTTCTCGTCCCCGCTCAGGGGGAGCACCCGGAAGACGACCTTCTGTTCGCTTCCCGAGGCGTGCCGGAGCACGGCCTCGCCGTACCAGGAGGCGCCGCTGTCGCGGTCCGGTGGGGGCGCGGGCCGGATGTCCGGGTCCCGCAGCAGGCCCCACACGGGCCGGCCGCAGACGTCCTCGGCCCGGTGGCCCAGCAGGTCCTCGGCGGCCGGCGTCCAGCCGACGACGACGCCCCGCCCGTCGAGAACGACGCCGGCCATGCTGTCGGCGAACGGAAAGAGCTGGCTCTCCATAGACGCACCTCGGGGGCTTCCGGTCCCTTACATGGTCTGCCGGATCCGGCCCCGGCGCACCGGCAGCCGCCCGGTAGAAGCCGGGGCGCGGGCCGGGGCGCGGGCCGCGCGGGCGTGCGCTCCGGAGCACGACGGCCGCCCCGGAGCCCGGTGACCGCCTCGGTCCCCGGAACCGCCCCCGGACCCGCCTCCGGACCCGCCCCTGAGGCCGCCCCGCCGAGAGCCGGGCGCTCCCCGCTACGCCGAACGGCTGAGGCCGGGGCGCGGGCCGCGCGGGTCCGGGTGCGCGGCGGCCCGGCCCCGCCGTACGCGGGACCGGGCCGCCGCGGACTGTCCGGGGTGCCGTGGCCGGTTCAGCAGTCCTGCCACAGCCGGGTCATCACCCGTACGCCGAAGCGCAGTCCCTCCAGCGGCACCCGCTCGTCCACGCCGTGGAACAGACGGCTGTAGTCGAGGTCGTGGGGCAGCTTGAGGCCCTTGAAGCCGAAGCAGCGGATGTCCAGCTTGGTGAACGCCTTGGCGTCGGTGCCGCCGGGGTTGCAGTACGGCACGGGATGGCCGTCGGGGTCCTCGGCGCGTACGGCGGCGCACATGGCGTCGACGAGGGGGCCGTCGAAGGACGTCTCCATGGCGATGTCGTGGTTGACCCACTCCCGGGAGACCGAGGGCAGCAGCAGCGCGTCGACGGTGTCGATCAGCTCCTGCTCGTGGCCGGGCAGGAAGCGGCCGTCGACGCGGGCGGTGGCGCGGCCCGGGATCACATTGGTCTGGTAGCCCGCCGAGAACATGGTCGGGTTGGCCGAGTTGCGCAGGACCACCTGGAGGAAGTCGGCGACATGGCCCAGCTTGGCCAGCTCCGCCTCCAGGTCCTCGGCGTTCTCGGTGTCCAGGTCGACGTCGACGCCCTGGAGCCGGGCGGCCTCCTCCAGTACGGCGCGCACCGGCGCGATCAGCCGGACCGGGAAGGTGTGGCGGCCGATGCGGGTGAGGGACTCGGCGAGGTCGGTGACGGCGTTCTCGGTGTTCGGCGACGAGCCGTGCCCGGCGCGCCCGGTGGCCGTCAGCTCCATCCAGGCCATGCCGCGCTGGGCGTTCTCGATCGGGTAGAGGCGGCGGGTGTCGTCGAGGGCGTAGCTGAAGCCGCCGCCCTCCCCGATCGCCTCGGTGACGCCGGTGAACAGCTCGGGCCGGTGCTCGACCAGCCAGTGGGCGCCGAACCTGCCGCCCGCCTCCTCGTCGGCGAGGAAGGCGAGGACGATCTCGCGGACGGGCCGGGTACCGGTGCGGGCGAAGTGCCGGGCGGTGGCCAGCATGACGGCCACCGTGTCCTTCATGTCGATGGCGCCGCGGCCCCACAGGTAGCCGTCGCGGATCTCGCCGGAGAACGGCGGGACCTGCCATTCGGCGGCGTCGGCGGGTACGACGTCCAGGTGGCCGTGGACGAGCAGGGCGCCGCGGGCGGGGTCGGTGCCGGGGATGCGGGCGATGACGTTGGCGCGGCCGGGGGCGCTCTCCACCAGCTCGGAGGCGATGCCGACGTCGGCGAGGCGGGCCACGACCCAGTCGGCGCAGGCGCGCTCGTCGCTGGTGGGGTTGGAGGTGTCGAAGCGGATCAGCTCCGCGCACAGGTCGACGACTTCCCGCTGCGCCTCGTCGGAGGCGGGGACGAGGGCGGGGGCGGTGCTGGTCATGGTGCTCCTACGGGGGCCGGGCCGGAGGCGGCCGGGGTCGTGGTGCCGGTGTCGCCGGGCTGGTCCTCGACGGTGGTGGTGCCGTACGGCCGGATCCAGCCGACGAGGCCGAGGGCGGCGTAGAGGACGAAGGCGGTCAGCAGGGAGTTCAGGGCGGGGATGCCACCGTCGTAGAACTTGCCGACGCAGAACGCGGCGGCCCAGATGACCAGGGACATGGGGACCCAGGTCGGTGAGGTGGCGGGCAGGGTCCCGGCGTCGCGGGTGGCGTCGAGCGGGGCGCGCATGCGGCGCACGACCCAGTACTCGGCGACGATGATGCCGCCCACCGGCGGGATGGCGACGCCGAGCACGGACAGGAAGTCGGTGAAGTGGGTCATGATGCCGATGGCGGACAGCACGGTCCCGGCGATGCCGAGGACGATGGTGACCGCGCCGCGGTGCAGGCGCTTGGCGAAGACGACCTGGAAGAAGTTGACGACGCCGAGCGAGGAGCCGTACAGGTTCCAGTCGTTGATCTTCGCCGTGGACATCAGGACGACCAGGACGCCGAAGACGCCGGAGGTGGAGAGCACGATCTGTGAGACCTGGCCGTTGCCGACCATGTGGCCGAGCAGGACGCCGGTCAGGCCGACGATGTACTCGGAGAGGATCATCGACGAGGCGCTCTGCAGGAAGACGTGGCTGGCCTTGCGGTTGTAGCGGGTCATCTCGGGCGAGACGATCGCGCCGGTCATGTAGCCGCCCGCGATGGCGGTGGCGGCGACGGAGAGCGGGATCGCCTGGCCGGGCGCCGGGGAGTGGATCAGCTCGGACAGCGAGTGCTCGCTGAGCGCGTCGGTGACCGACCAGGCCACCATCGCGAAGAACAGCGGGGTGACGATCTTGGCGAAGACGGCCATGTAGCGGAAGCCGAAGATCACCAGGACGGTGATGGCGATGCCCGCGACCACGCACCACAGCCAGGACGGCCCGCCGACCAGCGAGGACACGCTGTCGCCGAAGATCGTGTTCTGGACGCCGAACCAGCCGACGAGGCTGATCGAGATGACCAGGCTGACCAGGGCCGAGCCGTTGCGGCCGAAGCCGGCCCAGCGGGTGAGCAGCGGGGTCGCCAGGCCCTCGCGCATCCCGGCGAGGCCGATCGCGAAGATCACCACCTCCAGGATCACCGCGCCCAGGGTGAAGGCCCAGAACGCGTCGCCGAAGGACATGCCGACGCCGATGGTGGCGCCGAGGGTGAACTGCGAGATGGAGCCGGACTGGGCGAGCCACTGGAGCAGCATGGTCCAGAAGCCGAGCCGCTTGTCGCGCGGGACGCGGGACAGGGCGTAGTCGTCGCTGCCGACGGCTCTGGCGCCGCCCTCCTGCGGGGGCGCGGCCGTGTTCTCGTGTGTGGCCATGGTCACGACTCCCTGGGGGCGTTGCCGAGGGTCTGGAGGTGGGCGAGCGGGCCGTAGCGGGCGACCAGGGCGGCGAACTCGGCCTCGTCGTGGAAGTCGAGGCGGCCGCCGCCGTACGCCTTCGCGGTCTCGACGGCGAACCGGGCCGCCGCCGCGATGTCGCCCTCGTGGCTCGCGCCCGTCTGGCAGCCGGGCACCGCCGCGGCGGAGGTCACCGCGACACCGACGACCGGGGCGGAGGTGGCCGTGGCCGGCTGGAGGATCGAATTGATGTGGTGTACACCGTTACCGTACGGGGTGATGTCCTGGGTGGTCACCGGGTACGTGACCAACGGCTCACCGGTGACCACGGCGAGCAGTTCGCCCAGCTGCTCGCTGACCCGGAGCACCCAGCCCTCCTTCACGGTGGGTGACAGGGCGAGGCCCTTGTGGTTGATGATCCGGTTGCCCTTGGTGGTGTCGATGGAGAGCACCGCCTCCATGTCGGCGGTGACCTCGTGCCGGTTCATGGTGGCGATGTCGACGGGCGAGTCCATGAACGGGACCGGGTCGTGCGGCGCGGTCGGGGCGTTCGGGCAGATGTGGGTGGCGACGACCACATCGCCGTCGAGGACGTCGCCCCGGCGGCGCATGTCGAGCAGCTTGGCGGCGGTGGCCAGCGCGGCGACGGCGCCGTCCGCGTCGGAGACCAGCCCGGTGATCTCCGGGCGGGCGCCG
This sequence comes from Streptomyces sp. NPDC003284, assembly GCF_053589675.1. Taxonomy (NCBI): domain Bacteria; kingdom Bacillati; phylum Actinomycetota; class Actinomycetes; order Kitasatosporales; family Streptomycetaceae; genus Streptomyces; species Streptomyces sp. NPDC003284. Next base: position 34,063 of record NZ_JBSFSI010000016.1, on the reverse strand, counting down.
ACGCCGCCCAGGCGGCCCACCACGCCGAGGGTGCGGGCCGTGCCGCCGCCGGCCCGGCCGTCGCGCCCGGGGATCCGCACGAGGACGAAGTCCGTCGAGCCGCGCTCGCCGGTGACGGTGGTGACCTGGGCGCCGGAGCCCTCGGGACCCGCGAAGGTGTCGAGATGGGCGGCGACGCGCTTGCCGTCGACGTCGGGGTCGTCGAGCAGCTCGACGAGGTCCAGGACGTACTTCAACATGGGCAGTTCTCCTGATCCGCACCCGGGGCGGTGCTGACAGCAGGTTCGGGATCCGTTAACGTTCTCCGCAACTGTTTCCCGTTATCTGCAATACGCGTCTGGATGGCGAGACACCTCGTCCGGCGCGGCGAGGAGACGGCAAGCGAGGGACAAGCGAGGGAGAGGAGCCGTCCGTGCCCGATCAGCCCGGTAGGCCCGGCCGGCCCGACCAGTCCGGTCAGCCCGCCGACCGCAGGACCCCGGCCGGGGCGTTGCAGACCGTGGACCGCGCCCTGCTGGTGCTGCTGGCCTTCGAGCGCTCCCGGCCCGACTGGGGGGTGACGGAGGTGGCCGGCGAGTTCGGCTGGGACACCTCGGTCGCCCAGCGGCTGCTGTCCACGCTCGCGGGCCGCGGCTTCCTGGTCTCCGACCCGGCGACCCGGCGCTACCGCATCGGCCCGGCCGCGCTGCGCCTGGGCCGGCTGTGGGAGCGTTCGGGCTCCCTGGAGCTGCTGGCCGAGCCGGTGCTCCAGGAACTGCGGGCGACGACCGGCGACACCGTGCTGTTCTGTCTGCCGGACAGCTTCCACATGCGCTGTGTGGCGGCCGTCGAGGGCGAGGAGGGGCCGCTGCGCTACTACCCGCTGGTCGGCGAGCTGTACCCGGCGCACGCGGGCGCCACCAGCAAGTCGTACTACGCCTTCCTCCCCGACGAGCAGCGCCACCGGCTGTTCCGCAGCCGCCCGATGGCGCGCTTCACCGAGCGCACGGTCACCGACCCCGACCGGCTGGAGCGCGAGTTCCGCGAGGTGCGCGCGCAGGGGTACGCCTGGACCGTGGGCGAGTACGACGCCGGGATCGGCACCGTCGCCGTGCCCGTCTTCCTCGGCGCCGAGCCCTACGGCAGCCTCAGCCTCGGCGCCGCCAAGGAGCGCTTCCCGGACGGGCCCGAGGACCGCCTCGACGCGCTGCGCCGCGCGGCCCGGCTCCTGGAGCGGCGCCTGACGCACCCGCCGCAGCACCACCGCAGACCGCGCGCCGCGCGCCCGGCCTGACCCGCACACCACCGTCGCACCCGTGTCGCACCCGCGTCGCGTCCCTTCGATGAGGAACACCCCGTGAATCTGCTGCTCCTGTCCAACTCCACCCAGTACGGCCGCGGTTACCTGGAACACGCGCTGGACACCGTGACCGGCTTCCTGCCCGCCGGGGCACGGCTGGCGTTCGTGCCGTACGCGCTCGCCGACCACGACGCGTACACCGCCAAGGTCCGCGGCGCGCTCGCGGACGCCGGGATCGAGGTGCGGGGGGTGCACGAGGGCGGCGACCCGCTCGCGCGACTGGCCGCGTCGGACGCCGTGTTCGTCGGCGGCGGGAACTCGTTCCGGCTGCTGAGCGCCCTGTACCGGACGGGACTGCGCGAGGCGCTGCGGGACGCGGTGCGCGGCGGGCTGCCGTACATGGGGGCCAGCGCGGGCACCAACATGGCCGCGCCCACGCTGCGCACCACCAACGACATGCCGATCGTGCAGCCGCCGTCGTTCGAGGCGCTGGGCCTGGTCCCCTTCCAGATCAACCCGCACTACCTGGACCCCGACCCGCGCTCCACGCACAAGGGCGAGACCCGCGAGGAGCGGCTGACGGAGTTCCTGGAGGAGAACGACGTGCCGGTCCTGGGGCTGCGCGAGGGCTCCTGGCTGCGGGTGGCGGACGGCCGCGCCGCGGTCGGGGGCGAGCGTCCGGCCCGGCTGTTTTGGCGGGGTGCGCAGCCGCGGGAGCTGGCCGTCGGGTCGGACGTCACCGAACTGCTCACGGTGGCACCGGAGTTCGACCGGCGGGCCTAGCCCGCGCACGCCGGGGCCCGGCGCCGTCGACCCCGCTTAGGTTAGGCTAAGCTAAGCGGGAGATCGGCGCGGGGCACCCTCTCCCCGCGCCCAGGGCGTACAGCTCGTGAACGGGGCGGAGATGACGGAGCCGAGTACGGCGCAGGCCGCGGGAACGACGAGGACGGCGGGGACGGCGGGGGCGGCCGCAAGGCCGGTGCCGTCCCCGGCGCCGGGCGGCCGGGACCTGCCGTGGCCCGAGGAGCTCCGGGGCCGCACGGTCGTCGTGAAGTTCGGCGGCAACGCCATGGTGGATCCGTCCCTGCACAGGACGTTCGCCCAGGACCTGGTGGAACTGCGGCACGCGGGCCTGCGGCCCGTCGTCGTGCACGGCGGCGGACCCCAGATCAGCGCCCTGCTCGACCGGCTCGGCCTGGAGGTGCGCTTCGAGGCCGGGCTGCGGGTGACGACGCCGGAGACCATGGACGTCGTCCGGATGGTGCTCACCGGCCATGTCCAGCGCGAACTGGTCGGGGCCATCAACGCCCACGGACCGTTCGCCGTGGGTCTGTCGGGCGAGGACGCCCACACGATGACCGCCGTGCGGCGCCCCGCCTGGGTGGACGGCCGGCCGGTGGACATCGGCCTGGTCGGCGATGTCGTGGCCGTGGAGGCCGCCACGATCGACACGCTGCTGGAGCAGGGCCGCATCCCCGTGGTCTCGCCCGTCGCGCGCGGCGAGGACGGCCTGGTCTACAACGTCAACGCCGATCTCGCCGCCTCGGCCCTGGCCGTGGCGCTGGGGGCGGACCGGCTGGTGGTGATGACCGACGTCGAGGGCCTGTACGCGAACTGGCCGCACGGCACCGAGGTGATCGGGCGTCTGACGGCCGGTGAGCTGGACGCGCTGCTGCCGGGGCTCGCCGCCGGGATGCTGCCCAAGATGGAGGGCTGCCTGCGCGCCGTACGGGCCGGGGTCGCCAGGGCCCAGGTCGTCGACGGCCGGGTCCCGCACGCGCTGCTGCGCGGCGTCTTCGCCGGGACTCCGTCCGGCACCACGGTGGTCCCGGACGGGATCTGACGGCACACGACACGGCGGGTGACCGCCGGACATGACAGTGGCCCCGCCCTCGGGAGGGGCCACCGCCCTGTCCGGGACGCCGGGGTGCTAGCCGCAGCGCCGCCCCGGGTAGGAGTCCGTCTCCGGTGCCCCCGCCTCGCGCATCCGGCGCAGGACCTCGGCGAGCGACGCGTCGTCCACGTCGACCGGGACATTGACGTGCCGGTCGAAGACGAGGGTCTCCCCCGCGCCCGCGCGCCAGATGATCCAGCGGGGCAGGATGTCGGGCTCCTCCCAGAGGTGGGCGTACCGCTCCAGGACGTTCGTCGGGCTGCTCACGGTTGTCCCGCTTCCGGTCAGGCGTCGGCGGCTTCGGCGAGGGAGCGGGGGCGCAGATCGGTCCAGTGGGTCTCGACGTACTCCAGGCAGGCGTCGCGGGTGGTCTCCTCCAGGGCGACCGTCCACCCTCCGGGCACCGCGGCGAAGGACGGCCAGAGCGAGTGCTGGCCCTCGTCGTTCACCAGGACCAGGAAGCGGCCCTCGGCGTCGTCGAACGGGTTGGTGCTCATGTCCGGTTTCCTCCTGGCCCGTTGGGACGGCGGGCGCCATGTCCACGGGGTGCTCGGTCGGGGATGGGTTCGGCAACAAGGGAGCCACACACTTAGGTTAGGCTCGCCTAATCGCAGCTTAACGTTCCCTCTTTCCCCTCACAAGGAGACACCGATGCGCGCAGTCGAACGGGTCCCGGACGCGGACGGCGCACAGAGCCCCTTCGCCGCGTTCGGCCTGTCCGGTACGCCCGGCACCGACGCGTTCTGGGCCGCGGCGGCTCCCGTGTCGGTGCCGTCCGGCGACGGTGGCTGGCTCACCCTGTTCCTGCGGCGCGGCGGTCCGGCGGTCGTCACGTTCGAGAGCTGGCCGGAGCCGGTGCCGCTGGCCCGGTGGCGCGACACGGACTGCTGGTACGCCCAGGTGCCGCTGCCCGCGCGGTTCCGGGCGACCTACCGCTTCGTGGTGGGCGACGCCTCCTGCGCCGATCCGCTCAACCCCGCCGGGATGGGCGGCGACCGGTCCGTGACCGCCACACCGGACGCTCCCCCGCAGCCGCACTGGCCGTCCGTCGGCGCCGACGACGTGCTGCCGCTGCCCCGTACCCGGGTCCGCTGGCCCGCCGGACGGCTGGGCGGGCGGCGGACGGTGCGGGTCCATCCGGTGGGCGGCGGCGGCCCGGTGGTCCTGCTGCTGGACGGCGACGACTGGCTGTACCTGCATCCGGCCATGGCGGCGTTCGACGCGGCCTTCGCCGCCGGTGACGTGCCTCCCGTCACGCTGGTCTTCGTGCCGTCCCGGGACCGGCTCGCCGAGTTCGGGTGCCGGCCCGAGCTGTGGGAGTCGGTGCGGGACGAGTTGCTGCCGCTGGTGGCGGAGAGCGGGGTGCCCGCCGACCCGGACCGCCTGGTGGTCGCCGGGCAGAGCCTGGGCGGGCTGAGCGCGCTGTACGCGGCGCTGGAGTTCCCGGAGCTGGTGTCCCGGGTCGCCTGCCAGTCGGGGTCGTTCTGGTGGACGCCCGGGGCCATGGAGCTGCCCGACCCGCTGGGCGGCCCGGCCGGCGGCGCGGTCGCCGCGCGGCTGCGCGAGCGGCCCGCCCCGGCCGGGCTGCGGATCGCGTTCGACCTGGGCGAGCACGAGACACGTATGCGTCCCCACTGCGAACTGGTCGAGGAGCTGACCCGGCGCTCGGGCGCGACCGTCCGGGTGTCGAGGTCGGCCTCGCACCATGACCGGGCGGGCTGGCGGCACTCCCTGCTCAGGGACGTCGCCTGGGCGCTGGGCTGACGGGCGCGGGGCCCGGGTCACCTGGTCACGGCCAGGCGGTACGCCTCGTCGGTGGCCAGCAGTTCCCGGTGGGTGCCCCGGGCGGTGACGACCCCGCCGTCCAGGACGAGGACCCGGTCGGCGGCGTCCAGCAGGGCCGGACTGGTGGTGACGACGACGGTGGTACGGCCCCGGCGCAGCCGCGCGATGTTGCGTGCGACGAGCTGCTCGGTCACGGCGTCCACCGCCGTCGTCGGGTCGTGCAGCACCAGGACGTCGCTGTCGGCGGCCAGCGCCCGTGCCAGGGACAGCCGTTGGCGCTGGCCGCCGGAGAGGTTCGAGCCCCGGTCGCGGACCTCGTGGTCGAGTCCCTCGCGGTGCAGGGCGACGACGTCGGTCAGCAGGGACGCCTCGACCGCCTCGGCCACCGTGCGGCTCGTCCCGGAGGGGTCGATGTTCGAGCGGAGGGTACCGGCGAAGATCTCGCCGTCGTACGGATTCACGAGGAGATGCTCGCGGACCGACTCGACCGACAGCTCCGCGAGCCGCCGCCCGCCGACGCGCACCGTGCCCTCGTAGGCGTCCGGCGGGACGGACAGGGCCAGGATCGAGGTCAGTTCGCCCGCGGCGCGCGACTGGTGGACCGCGATCGCCGTGAAGGAGCCCGCCGGGACCCGGAACTCCACGCCGCGCAGGGACCCGTACCGGACGCCGTCGACCTCCAGGTCCCCGCCCGGGGCCGGGTGTTCGGTGCCGGGGGTCGTCACCGGCGGCCCGGACAGCACCAGGGCCATCCGCTCCGCCGAGGCGCGCGCCATCATGACGTACTTGGGCATGTCCGAGAACAGCTTGAGCGGTTCCATGATGAACTGCGCCAGGCCGACGGCCGTGACCAGTTCCCCGATGCTGATCCGCCCGTCGAGGGCCAGCCATCCGGCGGTCAGCGTCACCGAGGCGGCGAGGGCGGCGTTCAGGCCCAGCGCGGCGCCCGCGTAGAGGCCGTTCACCCGGGCGACGGTGACCGCCTGCTGCCTGGCCTGCTGACTGACCTTCCGGTAGGACAGGAACGCCGCGTGGTTGCCGCCGAAGCCGTGCAGCGGGCGCAGGCCGGTGATCAGGTCGGCGACCTTCGCGCCCGCTCGTGCCACCCGGGCCTGCTGCTCCTTGGTGCTGGTGCCGATGCGCCGGGACATCACACTGAGCACCGAGAGGATGGCGACGGTGCCCACCAGGACGAGCAGGCCGAGCCGCAGGCTCGCCAGGCTCAGGGTGACCGCCGCGACCAGCACCGCGACCAGGGAGCTGATCAGCATGGGGACCACCTCCACGATGTCGGCGGTCTGGTCGGCGTCCTCGGTGGCGATGGTGAGCACCTCGCCGGACTTGAGGCCGGTGTCCCGGGCCACCGGCTGGAGGCCGCAGGCCGCGACCCGCACCCTCCAGCGGTGGGCCTCGGTTGTGTTGGCCTTCTGGAGGATGCGCATCCCGAAGCGCCACGACAGCGACACGGTCGTGATGATCACGGCGAGCGCCGCCACCGACAGGGCGAGCGCCGCCGTGCTCCGGTGCCGCATCGTGTGGTCGACGATCAGGCCGAGTGCGATCGGGAAGGCGGTCTCGCCCGCCTGGTACAGCCCCATCAGGAGGGTGCCCCAGGCCATCGCGCCCACGTTGCGGCGCACGGCGGTGCGGAGGATGCCGGATCCCTGGGTGCGGGACCGCTGGACGTCAGGAGTGGTCATCGAGGTGGCGGGCAATCGCTTCCGGGGTGCGCAGGGTGAACAGGTCGCGGATGGTGATCACGGGTCCGAACTCGCGGCGGAGCAGTCCGTTCAGACGGACGGCGAGCATGGAGTGCCCGCCGAGGGACACGAAGTCGCTCACCGCGCTCACCTCCTCGTCGTCCAGGTCCAGGGCCTCGGCGAAATACTCGCAGACCAGTGTCTCGGTGCCGGTCCGCGGGCGGCGCTCGCCCGCGGTGGTCAGCGCTCCGAGCGGCCGGGGCTCGGGCAGGGCCTTGGTGTCGGCCTTGCCGTTCACCGTGAGCGGGATGCGCTCGACCTCGGCGTAGTGGGTCGGCCGCAGGAAGTCCGGCAGCGCGGCGCCCACCTCGGCGGCGACGGTCGCCAGGTCGGCGCCGTCGAGCACCAGGTAGGCGGCCAGCCGGTGGGCGCCGTCGACCTGCGGGTCAGGCTGGGCGACGGCCGCGGTGAAGCGTACCGCCGGGTGGGCGGCGAACGCCGCCTCGACCTCGCCGAGTTCGACCCGGTGGCCGCGGATCTTGACCTGCTGGTCGGTGCGGCCGAGGTAGGCCAGGTTGCCGTCGGGCCGCCGGACCACGAGGTCGCCGGTGCGGTACATGCGTTCGCCGGGCCGGCCGAAGGGCGAGGCGACGAAGCGGTGCGCGGTCTGCGCGCTCTGGCCGAGGTAGCCGCGGGCGATGCCGATGCCCGAGACGTACAGCTCGCCGGGCACCCCGTCCGGCAGCGGCCGCAGCCAGGGGTCCAGCACGAACACGTCGGTGTTGTCGATCGCCACCCCCACCACCGGGTCCTGGCACTCGAAGGTGCCCACGCCCAGGGTGTTGATGGTGTACTCGGTGGGTCCGTACAGGTTGTAGCCGACGGTGCCCTCGGTGTCGGTGAGCCGCTGCCACAGGGCCGGGGTGACCGCCTCGCCGCCCAGCAGGACCAGCGCGGGACGTCGGCCGGGGGTGTCGAGCAGTCCCTCGGCCACCAGCTGCTGGGCGTACGTGGGGGTCACGTTGACGACGTCGATGCCGTGCTCACGGCAGTAGGCGGCCAGGGCGGGCGCGTCGCGGCGCAGTTCCTCGTCGCAGATGTGCACCTCGTGGCCGTCGGCGAGCCACAGCAGCTCCTCCCACGACATGTCGAAGGCGAAGGACACGGTGTGGGCGATCCGGAAGACCCGGTCGCCGTGGCCGGCCAGCACCGGACCGAAGATACGGCGCTGGTGGTTGACGAGCATGTTGGTGAGGCCGGCGTACTCGGTCACCACGCCCTTGGGCCGCCCGGTGGAGCCGGAGGTGTAGATCGTGTAGGCCGGGTGCCGCAGGCGGTGCGGGTCGTCCGGCGCGAACGTCACGAACGGCTCGGCCGGCGGGAGCGGCCGGTCGAGTTCGATCAGGTCGCCGGTGAGCCGGGGTGACACGGCGCTGACGGTGAGGGTCACGTCGGGGCGGGCGTCGGCGGTGATCGAGGCGATCCGCTCGTCGGGGTGGTCCAGCTCCAGCGGCACGTACGCGGCTCCGGTGCGCAGCACGGCGAACAGCGCCACGATCGAGTCGAGGGAGCGCGGGACCGCGAGGGCCACGGTCCGCTCGGGGCCGATGCCGCGTCCGGCGAGCACGCCCGCCAGCGCCCGGCTGCGGTCGCGGAGTTCGGCGAACGTCATGCTGCTGCCGTGCGAGACGAGCGCGGTGCGCCGCGGGGCGCGGTCGGCCGCCGCGTCGAACCGGTCGACGACGGTGTCCGTGCCGATGTCCGTGCGGACGGCCGGCTCGGGCTCGGGACCGAAGCCGCGCAGGGCGCCCACCGGTCCGCTCGCCGTGGCCAGGTCCTCCAGTACGCGCACATAGCCGTCGAGGAGGCGGCGGGCGCCGTCGCTGTCGCCGTGGCGGTGCTCCAGTTTGACCGTGAGCCGGTCGCCGGGGGTGACGACCCAGGTGAACGGGTAGTGGGTGGAGTCGTCGGAGCGTACGGCGGTGATGCCGTGGCGGGCGTTCATCTCGGCGAAGGCGTCCAGGTCCAGGAAGTTCTGGAGCACGAAGAGGTTGTCGAACAGGGTGTCGTGGCCGCCGGCCCGCTGGATCTCGCCCAGGCCGAGGTGTTCGTGCTCCATGGCCGCGACCCGGGACGCCTGGACCGCCGTCAGATAGTCCTCGACGGTGTCGTCGGGCCGGGCCCGGGTCCACATCGGCACGGTGTTGAGCAGCACCCCGACGACCTCGGCGAGTCCCTCGCCCTCGCGGCCGGAGACGGTCACGCCGAACACCGCGTCGGCGCGGCCCGTGTGGGCGGCCAGGAGCAGGCCGAACGCGCCGGTGAGGACGGAGTTCAGGGTGACGCCGTGCGCCTTGGCCGCCTCCCGGAGCAGGTCCGACTGCTCGGCGGTGAGGGTGCGCACGAGGGCGGGCGGCAGGTCCGCCGAGAGGGCGGGTGCCGGTCCGGCGAGCAGGGTCGGGCCCGTCAGCGGGGCCAGGTGCCCGGCCCAGAAGCGTTCCGCCGCGGCCTGGTCCCTGGCGGCGAGGGTCCGGGCGTGGTCCTCGAAGCCGGGGGCGGCGGGGCGGGTGTCCGGCTGTTCGCCCGCGAGGACGGCCTCGTAGGCGGCGAACAGGTCGCGCAGGACGATCGCGCGGGACCAGCCGTCCCACAGCAGCAGGTGGTAGCTGAGGAGGAGGTCGTCGCGGCCGTCGGGCCGCCGGATCACGGTCAGCCGGATCAGGGGTGGATCGGCGAGGTCGAATCCGGTGCCGCGGTCGCGCACGCACAGGTCCCGCACGTCCGCCTCGGTGGACAGTTCGACCGTGCGGACGGCCACCCGTCGGCCCGCCCTGAGGAGCTGGACCGGGTTGCCGTCGTCGTCGGTGGTGAAGCCGGCGCCGACGGCGGGGTGCCGGGCGGTCACGGCGGCCATGGCCTCGGCCAGCGCGTCGGTGTCCAGTCGCCGGTCGAAGGCGAAGTGGCTCTGGGCGACGTAGTGCCCGGACGGGCCCGCCAGTTGGGCCTGGAAGAACAGTCCGCGCTGGAGCGGGGTGACCGGTGCGGTGCGTTCGGCCGTGGCGGCGGCGTCCGCGATGCCCTTCAGGGCGTCCAGCCAGTGGGCGGTGATCTCGTCGGGGATCTCCTCGGCGAGGGTGAAGTCCGCGTGCAGGCTGCCGGTGGCCGCGTCGGTCCAGGCGTTGACCTCCACGGCGTACGGGCTGCCCTGGTCGCCGCCGGTGATGCGCGGGGCCCAGGACTCGCCGCCCCGGCCGAGGTAGTTGAGGAGCACCTGCGGGCGGGCGGTGAGCAGCGGGGCGGTCTGCGGGTTGAGGTGGCGCAGCCGGCCGTAGGCGAGGTGTCCGGCCTCGTCCGGCTGCCGCCCGGCGAGTTCGCGGGCCGCGGCGACGGGGTCGGTGTGCGCGGTGAGCCGGACGGGGGCGACGGCGGTGAACCAGCCGACCGTGCGGGTGTAGTCGTGGTCCTCGCGCACGGGGACGCGGCCGTGCCGTTCCAGGTCGATCGCGAGATCGGTGGGGGCCGGCTGGATCCGGGTCAGCGCGGTGCGCAGTGCGCCGCAGAGCAGTTCGGTGAGGGCGACGCCGAGCGCGGCGGGCGCGGTGCGCGTCACCCGGTCGCTGGTGCCGGGATCGAGGACGGCGGTGGTCTCGCGCAGCGCTCCGGTCGCGGGCAGCAGGGCGGGTGCCCGGAGGGTGTCGATCCAGTGGCCGAGGCCGGTGGTGTCGGCGGACGCCTGGACGAGTGCCTCGGCGTACTCGGCGTAGGACGTGGTCGCCGGTGCGGGTGCGCGCCCGCGCAGGGCGGCGGCCAGGTCGTCCAGCAGGATCAGCCAGGACACCGAGTCGACCGCGAGATGGTGGACGGTGACGACCAGGGTGTCGGTGGCGGGGAGCCAGGTGAACGCGGTGAGGTCGCCGGTCGCGGGGTCGAGCCGGGCGGCGGCCTCGTCGGCGGCCGCGGTGGCGTCGGCCGTGTCGGCGCGTACGACGGTGGCCTCGCGTGCGGGGCCGGTGCGCAGGCTCCACACGCCGTGCTCGGTGCTCAGCCGCAGTCCGAGGGCGGGGTGGGCGGCCAGGACGGCGTTGGCGGCGCGCTCGATGTCCGGGTGCGCGATGCCGTCGGGCACGTCCAGGGTCCTGGCCTGGGCGAACCGGTAAAGGGAGCCGCCCAGTTCGCGCTGGCGCAGGATGATGGGGGTGGGCGGCACCGGGCCGTGCTCGCGTCGCGCGGGCGCCGCGGCGGCCCGCGGGCTCCGCGGTGCGCGGGCGGCCAGCTCTCCGGCGAGTGCGCGCGGTGTCTTCAGCAGGAACACGTCGCGGGGGGTGACCGGCAGGCCGAGCGCCCTGGCCCGGTTGACGACGGTGATGGCGACGATGCTGTCGCCGCCTGCGCCGAAGAAGTCGGTGTCGGCGTCGGCGCCCGGCTGGTCCAGGGTGTCGGCGAAGATGCCGGTCAGCGCGGTCAGCGCGGAGAGTACGGAGTCGGTGGCGGCCGCCGAGGCGTCCTCGTCCGGCGCTGCGGCGGCCCGTTCCGCGAGGGCCTTGCGGTCCAGCTTGCCGTTGACGGTCAGCGGCAGGGCGTCCACCGGCAGGACGCGGCCCGGCACCATGTGCGCGGGCAGCTTCGCGGCGAGGAGTCCGGCGAGGCCGGCGGGTGCGCGGCCCACGACGTGGGCGACGAGGTGGTCCCCGCTGTCCGCGACGGTGACGGCGACGTCGGTCACCCCGTCGAGGTCCCGTACGGCGGACTCGACCTCGCCCAGCTCGATGCGGAAGCCCTTGAGCTGCACCTGGTCGTCGGCGCGGCCGGTGAACTCCAGCTCGCCGCCGAGGGTGCGGCGGGCGAGGTCGCCCGTGTGGTACATGCGGGAGCCGTCGGCCGCGAACGGGTTCGCCACGAACCGGCTCGCGGTGAGCCCCGGACGGCCCAGGTAGCCGAGGGACACCTGGTCCCCGGCCACGTAGATGGCGCCCTCCCGGCCCGGCGGCACCGGCCGGAGCCGGTCGTCGAGCAGATGGGTGACCAGGCCGGGGACCGGGCCGCCGATGGGGCTGGCGCCGTCGGAGCCGAAGTCGTCGCCGGTGAGCACCCGGTGGGTCACATGGACCGTGGTCTCGGTGATGCCGTACATGTTGACCAGTTCGGGCGTGGTGGTGCCGTGCCGCTCGGTCCAGCCGCGCAGCCGGGCGAGGTCGAGTGCCTCGCCGCCGAAGATGATCCGGCGCAGCGCCGGAAGGGGCAGGCCCGCCTGCCGGTCGGCCTCGGTGAACCGGTGGAAGGCGGAGGGCGTCTGGTTCAGCACGGTCACCCCGCGCTCGCGGACCAGCCGGTGGAAGTCGACCGGGGAGCGGGTCAACGCGTAGTCGGGGACGAGCAGTTCGCCGCCGTGCACCAGGGCGCCCCACAGCTCCCAGACCGCGAAGTCGAAGGAGTACGAGTGGAACTGCACCCATACGTCGTCCGGGCCGAAGCCCATGTCCTGGCGGGTGTTGGCGAGCAGCGCCACCACACTGGAGTGCGGGACGACGACGCCCTTGGGCCGTCCGGTGGAGCCGGACGTGTAGATGACGTAGGCGGGGTCGGAGGGGCCGGCCGCGTCAGCGGTGGAACCGGCGGCGTCGTGGGGCGGTTCGTCGCCCTGCACGAGGACGCGGGCCGCGACGCCCGCCCGCTCCAGCAGCGCCGTGAAGCGGTCCCGCTCTCCGGGGCCGACGAGGACGGCCTGCGGGGCGGCGTCGGCGAGGATGTACTCCAGGCGTTCGTCGGGGTAGGCCGTGTCCAGCGGTACATAGGCGCCGCCCGCGGAGACGATCGCGAGCAGGGCGACGACCTGTTCCACGGAGCGGGGGACGGCCACGGCGACGCGACGGCCCGGCCGGACTCCGGCCACGCGCAGGGCGGCGGCCAGGGTGTCCTTCGCCTCGGCCAGTTCGCCGTAGGTCAGTGAGCGGGTGGTGCCGTCCAGGGCGCACTGGGTGACGGCGGTGGCCGCCGGGTCGCGGAGCGCCGCGGCGTCGAACAGGGCGCCGAGGGTGGTCGGTTCGGTCGGCGCCGCGCTCCGGGTCTGACCCGGCAGCAGGTCGGCGACGGGGGTGTCCGGCCGGTCGAGGAGGCCGGTGAGGACGTGGGTGAACCCGCGCAGGATGTCCTGGGCGGCGTTCTCCCGCAGCAGTGCGGTGTCGTGGATGAGGTTGAAGCGCGGGTGCCCGTCGGGGGTCCGCTCCACGACCAGGGTCAGCGGGTAGTGCGGGGCGCCCTCGTTGGCGATGCCGGTGACGGACAGGGTGTCGCCGGGGCGGCGCAGGGCGGCGACGTCGGTCGCCACGTCGAACACCACGAGGGTGTCGAAGAGGGGGCCGGTGCCGGCCCGGCGGCCGATCCGCGCGAGCGAGACGTGCTGGTGCGCGAGGACCGCGCCCTGGTGGGCGCGCACCGCGGAGAGCAGCTCGGCCGCCGTGGTCCCCTCGTCCCACCGGGCCCGCAGCGGGACGGTGTTGATGAAGAGTCCGATCATGTCGCCGATGCCGGGGACGTCCGCGTCGCGGCCGGAGACGGTGGAGCCGAACACCACGTCGCCGGTGTGCAGGAGGCCGCCCAGGGTCAGTGCCCAGGCGCTGTGCACGGCCACGCTCAGCGTGGCTCCGGCGGCCCGTGCGGCCGCGTCGATGTCCTGCGGCAGCCGCACGGAGGTGTCGGCGAACCGGCCCGAGGGGGTGTGGTCCGCCGCGACCAGCGAGGGGCCGGGCAGCCCGGCCAGTTCGGCGTCCCACACCCGGTCGCTCTCGTCGGCGTCGCGTCCGGCGAGCCAGGCGACGTAGTCGGCGTAGCCGCCCGCCGGATACACGGTGCCGGGCGCGTGGTACTCGGCGAGCAGGGTGCGGAGCATGGGCGGCACGGACCAGCCGTCGGCGATGATGTGGTGCACGGTCTGCACCAGCACGTCGCGGCCGGCCGCCGCGTCGCGGAACAGCGTGTACCGCATCAACGGGCCGGTGGCCAGGTCGAATCCGGCGCGGCGGTCCTGCTCGGCGTGGTCGCGGATCTCCGCGTCGGTGATGCCGGGCCGGTCGAGCACGGTGAACGGCGCGTGGGCCCCGCTCTCCAGGACGGAGACGACGCGGCCGTCGGAGAGCGCGGTGAACCGCGCGGCCAGGTTGGGGTGCAGGGCGAGCAGCCGGGTGGCCGCGGCGGCGAGCCGGTCGGCGTCGGCTTCGCCCTCCAGGGTCAGCACCTGCTGTTCGACGTAGCTGCCGGTGGAGTCGTCGTCGAAGACCGAGTGGAAGTACAGGCCCTCCTGGAGCGGGGTCAGGGGCAGGATGTCGCGCAGCGCGGGGCCGTCCAGGGCGTCGACGTCGGCCTGGGTGAGCCGCACCAGCGGGAAGTCGCTGGGCGAGTGGCCGCCGCCGTCCAGCGCGGCGAGCCCGGCGAGGGCCGTACGGAGGTAGCCGCCGATCGTGTCGATGTCGGTGCCGGTGAACATGCCGTCGGGCCAGGTGAGGGTGGTGACCAGTTCGTACTCGCCACCGGCGGCGGGTTCGGCGATCGCGTTGAACTCCAGGACGCGGGGCAGGCGCATGCCCGGGTCGCGCTTCTCGCCCAGGTGCCCGGTGGCCGCGGTCAGTTGCCAGTCCCCGGAGGCGCCCGCGTCGAAGCGGCCCAGGTAGTTGAAGAGGACCTGGGGTGCGGGGGCGGTGAAGGAGGCGTCGGCCAGGTGGCGCAGGGCGCCGTAGGAGAGACCGTTGCCCGGCACCCGGGCGAGGTCCTCCTTGACCGCCTTGAGCGCGGCGGCGAGGTAGCCGGGGTCGGTGAGGTCGTCGGCCGGGCCGGGGTCGACGGTCACGGGGAACAGTGTGGTGAACCAGCCGACGGTGCGCGACAGTTCGGGTTCGACGCCGGTGGCGGCGGCGACATGGCGGCCCTCGCGGCCGTGGCCCTCCAGTTCGATGTGCGCGAACGTCTGGTCCTGGCCCCGGTCGCGGCGCCACCGGGCGAGGGTGACGGCGAGCGCGGTCAGCAGGACGTCGTTGACGCCCGCGTGGAACCGCGCCGGGACCTCGCCCAGCAGGGCGGCGGTGATGCCGGCGCCGACCGTGACGGTCCGGGACCTCTCCCGTGCGACGGTGTCGGCCCCGGACAGCGCCCGTCTGCCGAGCGGGGCGTCGGGTCCCGGCAGGGGACGCTCGTAGTACGCGCGGTCCCGGTCGAAGTCCGCGCTCTCCAGCAGTTGTGTCCAGCGCCGGAACGAGGTGCCCACCGGGGGCAGTTCGACGGGTTCGCCCGCGGCGCACCGGCGCCATGCCGTGGCCAGGTCGTCCATCAGGACCCGCCAGGACACACCGTCGACGACCACGTGGTGGACGACGAGGACCAGTTGGCGTGCCGCGCGGCGCCAGACGGCCCGCAGCATGACCCCGCCGTCCGGGTCCAGTCCGCCGGTGGCGAGGGCCACGCACTCCTCCAGCGGCCGGTCGCTCTCCTCCCAGTCGGCCCGTGCCGTGGCGGCCTCCGGGATGTCGAAGCTCCAGCGTTCGCCGCGTACGAGGCGGGCGCGCAGCATGTCGTGGCGGGCGACGACGGCGGTGAGGACGGTGTCGAGGGCGTCGGCGGTGAGCTGTGCCGGGGTGTTCAGCACGACCGACTGCACGAAGCCGTCGACCGCGTCGGTGGTCCGGCCGAGCCACTGGACGATGGGCGACCCGGTGACGGGGCCGGTCGGTACGTCGTCGTGGTCCATGCCGGTGAGGTCCTCGCGGCCGGCCACCGCGGCCAGCGCGCCCAGGACGCTGTGGGCGAAGATCTGCCCGGCGGTGACGTAGAGACCGGCGTCGCGCAGCGCGCTCAGCAGCGAGATGGCGAGGATGCTGTCGCCGCCGAGCTGGAAGAAGTCCTGGTCGACGCCGACCTCCTCCAGCCGCAGCAGCGAGGCGACGGCCGCGCACACCGTCCGCTCCTCGTCGGTGACGGGACGGACGGAGGGGCCGGTGGCGATCTCGGGCTCGGGCAGCGCGCGCCGGTCCAGCTTGCCGTTGGGGGTGAGCGGGAACTCCGGCAGGACGACGATGTGGGCGGGCACCATGTACTCCACCAGGTGCCCGGCGGCCCAGGACCTGACCTCGGCCGCCCGCAGTCCTTCGTGCCCGGCGGCCGGGATCACATAGCCGACGAGGTAGGTGCCGCCCGCGCTGTTCTTCCTGGCGACGACGCAGGTGTGCCGTACGCCGGGGTGTTCGGCGAGACCGGCCTCGACGTCCTCCAGTTCGAGCCGCATGCCGCGGATCTTGACCTGGTTGTCGGCCCGGCCGAGGAAGTCCAGTGATCCGTCCGGGGCGAACCGCGCGAGGTCGCCGGTGCGGTACAGCCGGGACCCGTCGTCCGCGAAGGGGTTGGCGACGAAGCGGGTCGCGGTCAGGCCGGGCGCGTTGACGTACCCGCGGCCCAGCAGGAAGCCGCCGACGTAGAGTTCGCCGCCGACGCCGACCGGGACCGGGCGCAGTTCGTCGTCCAGGACGTACAGCTGGGTGTTGGGGTTGGCCCTGCCGATGGAGGTAGACAGGCGTTCCGCCGCGCCCCGGTAGATGACGTGGGAGACGCCGATGGTGGTCTCGGCCGGTCCGTAGCCGTGGTACATGGGGATGTCGAGCCGGGTGCGGAACCGTTCGTACAGCTCCGGGGTGAGCACCTCGCCGCCGCACCACACGTGTCGCAGGCTGTCCAGCCGCCCGGAGTCACCGGCGATCTCCAGCAGGACGTCCAGCATGGACGACACGAGGTAGGTGAAGGTGACGCGCTGTCCGGCGATCACGCTCAGCAGGTGGTGCGGGTCGCGTTCGCCGCCCGGCCGCAGGACCACCAGTCTGCCGCCGCACACCAGGGGCAGGAAGATCTCGTTGACGGAGATGTCGAAGGACAGCGGTGCCTTGAACAGCGAGGCGTCGTCGTGGCCGAAGCCGAGGATCTCGCCGGACTGCCACAGCAGGCGCTCGCTGATCGCCTCGTGCCGGATCATCGCGCCCTTGGGGCGGCCGGTCGAACCGGAGGTGAAGATGACGTAGGCCAGGGCCCCGCCGGGGATGGTGATCCGGGGTGCCTCGTCGGGGTGGGAGCCGTGGCGCCAGTCGTCGAGGCCGACGGCGACGGCGGGGGGTTCGGTGCCGTCGTGCTCGCCGGAGGCGTTGAGCTGCACCACGACCTGTGCGTCGGCGATGACGACGGCGCGGCGCGCGGCGGGCCACTGCGGATCGAGCGGGACGAACGCGCAGCCCGCCTGGAGCACGCCGAGCAGGCCGATCACCATGTCCGCCGAGCGCTCCAGCGAGATGCCGACCACCTGTTCCGCGGTGAGTCCGCGGGCGATCAGATGGTGGGCCAGCTGGGCCGACAGGCGTGCCGCCTCGCGATAGGTCAGCGACCGGTGTCCGTCGACGACGGCGACGGCGTCCGGCCTGAGCCGCGCCTGTTCGCGGAACATCTCGACGATGGTCGGCCGGACCCGTTCGGCGGCGGTGTCGTTCCACGCGGCGAGGGTCTTCAGCCGCTCGGCCGTCCCGGACGGGCCGATGGAGCCGAGGGGCCGGTCCGGGAAGTCGGCCAGGTCGTCCAGCGCGAGCTGCGCCCGGGGCGCAGGCACGCCCTCGGGGAGGGCGACGCGCATCCCGTCCGGGGCCTCGTCCACCTCCCAGCCGTGCGGGGCGCCGCCGCCGTTGCGGACCCAGCCGAGCACATCGGCGAAGAGGGTGCCGGGGGCGAGGTCGATGCCGTCCGGGCCGCGGTCCGTCGCCCAGTACGACAGTGCGACGGCACATGCCTCGGCGATGGTCCGGTCGGAGTGTTCGCCGATGCGCCGGCGTACGTCGGCCAGACGCGCGGAGGAGATCTGCACGAGACGAGCGCTCGGTTCCATCATCGAAGTCTCAGCACCTTCCAGGGATTAAGGCAAGGCTAACCTAACTGACGGCGCCTAACTACCTTCTCGCCAGGCCCTCCAGAGCCGTGCGTAACGGCCGTCCAGAGCGACCAGTTCCTCGTGCGTCCCCTGCTCCACGACCCGTCCCGCGTCCAGCACGGCGATCCGGTCGGCGGCCACCGCCTGGGTCAGCCGGTGCGCCACGAACAGCGCGGTGCGGCCGGAACACGCCGCCAGCACCGCCCGTTCGAGTTCGGCGGCACCCTCGCTGCCCGCCTCCGCCGTCGACTCGTCGAGCACCACCACCGGCGCCCGGCCCAGCACCAGCCGGGCCAGGGCGATCTGGGCGGCCCGGGTGCCGTCCAGCCGCTCGCCGCCTTCGCCGACCGCGGTGTACAGCCCGTCCGGCAGCGCCTCGACCCACTCATGGGCACCGGCGGTACGCAGCGCGTCCGTCAGCTCGGCGTCGCTCGCGCCCGGCGCGGCCAGTCTCAGGTCCTCGGCGAGCGGGCCGGAGAAGACATGTGTCTCCTGGGTCAGGATGCTCACCAGCGCTCGCGCCCCGGCCTCGTCCAGCTCGGCGAGATCGGTCGTCCCGACGCGCACCGACCCGGCCTGCGGGGTGCCGATACCGGCGATGAGCGCGGCCAGTGTCGTCTTGCCCGCGCCCGTCGCGCCGACCAGGGCCAGCGAACCGCCCGCGGGGATCGCCAGGTCGACGTCCCGCAGCACCGGCTGCTCGGCGCCGGGATAGGTGTAGGTCAGCCCCTTGACCGTCACGGAGCACGCGGCGGCATCGTCGGCGGCAGCGGCGGCGGCGGCGGCGGTCGAGTCGCCCACCAGCCGTTCCTCGGTGGGCTCCGCGAGCACCCCGACGAGCCGCGTCAGGCTCGCGCCCGACTTCTGCGCCTCGTCGAAGGTGAACATGATGGCGCCCAGCGGGGTGAACAGGCGGTGGAACACCAGCGGGGCCGCCGCCACCTCGCCGAGGCTGGCGGATCCGGTCTCCAGCAGGGCGTAGCCCACCACCAGGATCAGGACCAGGCCGATGAACTCCGCGCGGTTCTCCCGCCCGACGAACCGGCCGAAGAAGCGGAACACCTCGATGCCGAGGTCGCGCACCCGCCGCGAGTCGGCGTCCACCTTCTCGCGGAACGCCTCCTCCAGACGGTACGCCCGCACCGTCTCGATGCCGTTCAGGCCGCTGATCAGCGACTGCGCGCGGTCCGCCTGGGCGGCCCGCTGGTTCCGGTAGAGCGGGGCGGACCGGGGCAGGTACCAGCGCAGGGCCAGCGCGTAGGCGGGCAGCGCACCGGCGCCCGCCAGGCCGAGCCGCCAGTCGAGGCCGAACATGCCGAGGGTGGCGACGGCCACCAGCACCCCCGCGGAGAACACCGTGGGGACGGCCGCGCGGATGCCCTTGGACAGCACGGCCACGTCGTCGCCGACCCGGGAGAGCACATCGCCGCGGCCCACCTGTTCGATCCGGGCGCTGGGCATGCCCAGCACGGCGCGGACGGCGCCCTCGCGCAACTGCGCGAGCAGGTCGGCGCCGAGCCGTCCGATCAGATAGGTGGAGACGGCGGTGGCCGCCGCGCCGAGCAGCGCGGCGGCCACCATCAGCACTCCGACGGCCATCAGGGCCGAGCGCTCCTTGCCCCCGGTCACCCCGTCGACCACCCGGCCGAGCAGGAGCACCGGAAGCATCTGGAGCGCCGCCCCGGCCACCGTGCTGAACACGGTGCCGGCCGTCAGCCAGGGTGTGCCGCGGCAGTGCGCCGCCACCCACCGGGCCGCCTCACGGCCGGTCGTGGTGCGCAGGACCGCCGGGGCGGCACACGTCTGCGGGGTGCTCACCCCTGGCCGACCGACTTGACGAGCTCGTCGACGGCGTACGGCAGGGAGAGCAGGGTGGCCTGCGACATGGCGGCGCCCACGGCCGGGCCCTCGCTGTCGAGGAGGTAGGACACCTTGCCGTTCTTGACCACCTTCAGGTTGGTGAAGAGGGCGAACTTCTTCAGCGCCTCGGTGTCGGCCTTGTCGTTGATGACGAACACCCGGTCGACGTCGACGAGGTCCATGCGCTCCGGGGAGAGCGTCGTGTAGAACTTGTCGCCCGCGATCTTGTCGATCTCGGTCTGGCCCTTGAAGCCCATGCCCGCCAGGAGCTGTCCGCGGACGTCGGTGGTGGTGAAGGGGGCGACCGCGTCCTTGTACCAGGACAGCGCGACGGCCTTCTGGCCGGCGAACTCCGGGTGGGCCTTCTTGACCGCGGCGAGCTGGTCGCGGATGCCCTGGACCAGCTTCTTGCCCTCGTCGGCCTTGCCGAGGGCCGTGGCGATCTGGAGGGCGTTGTCCTGCCAGGGGGCGCTGAAGGGCTCCTTCTCGGCCTTGGTGCGGCCCACCGTCGGAGCGATCTTGGAGAGCTTGGCGTACGCGCTCTGGTCGATCTCGGAGTAGACGGCGATGATCAGGTCCGGCCGGAGGGCGGCGATCTTCTCGTAGTTGGGACCGGAGTCGCCGTTGCTCATGATGACCGTGGGCCGGGCGTCGCCCCACTTGTCCTTCACCCACGGCCACTGGGTGTTGATGTCGGGGCTCTTGCCCGCCGGGTTCGGGTACTGGTCGACCATGCCGACCGGCTTGACGCCGAGGGCGAGGACGTCCTGGTCGTCCGTGTAGCCCACGGTCACGACCCGCTGGGGGGCCTTGGTGATCGTGGTGGATCCGAACGCGTGCTCCACGGTGACCGGGAAGGCGCCGGACGACGCCGAGGCACCGGCACCGGCGCTGTCGTCCTTGTCGTCCGACGAACCGGAGCCGCAGCCCGCGAGGAGACCCGCGCCGAGGGCCACGGCGGACACGGTCGCCGCCAGCCGCCGCCAGGACTTCATACGTGCCGTTCGATCGAGGAGCATCCGGTATCCCTTGCTTTCGTGCTGTCCGCTGCGGCCCGTGCGGGCAGGCACACCTTACCCGCGATGAGTAAGGCAAACCTAGCCTAAGTCGCGGGAGTTGCCTTCCGGCTGCCCGGATCCCGGACATGGGTCCGGCCGATGGGCACGATGAGCGGCCGCTCCCCCACCGGATCGACCATCACCTCGGCGCGCAGGCCGAACGCCTCGTGCAGCAGCTCGGGGGTCACCACGTCGCGCGGGTGGCCCTGCGCGAGCACCGAACCCGCCTTCATCACCACGAGGTTGTCGCTGTAGCGCGCGGCCAGGTTGAGGTCGTGCAGCACCATGACCACCGTGCATCCCGACTCGTGCAGGTCGTCGACGAGGTCCAGCACATCGATGGCGTGCGCCAGGTCCAGATAGGTGGTGGGCTCGTCGAGCAGCAGCAGATCGGTGCCCTGGGCAAGGGTCATCGAGATCCAGACGCGCTGCCGCTGGCCGCCCGAGAGCGCGTCGACCGGCCGGCCGGCCAGATCGGACACCCCGGTCATGGCGAGCGCGCGCTCCACCACCGAGGCGTCGTCGGAGGACCACTGGCGCAGCCAGCTCTGGTGCGGATGGCGGCCCCGGGCCACCAGGTCGGCCACGGTCAGGCCCTCCGGGGCGACCGGCGACTGCGGCAGCAGACCGAGTTTCTTCGCCACGTCCCTGGTCCTCAGCTCCGCGATGTCCGCGCCGTCCAGCACGACCGAGCCCCGGGTCGGCTTCAGCAGCCGGGACAGGGTCCGCAACAGGGTGGACTTCCCGCAGCCGTTGGGGCCGATGATGGTGGTGACCACGCCCGGCGGGATCGCCACGTCCAGCGCGTCGATGACGGTCCGGTCGCCGTAGCCGACCGTGACGCCCCGGGCCGCCAGCCGCGGGACGTCCTGTGTCACGGAACCGGTCTCGGTGGTGTATTGAGCGACCACGGCCTCCCCCTCAAGTTTAGGCTTGCCTAACTTTCTATCACCTAGCGGCGGTTGGCCCGCACCAGGAGGTAGACGAGGAAGGGGCCGCCGATCGCGGCGGTGACCACGCCGACCGGCAGGGAGACCGGCAGCGCGGTGCGCGCGACGAGGTCGGCGCCGGTCAGCAGCACCGCTCCCACCATGGCGGACGCCGTCATCGGCGGTGTCGGGGACTTCGTCAGGCGCAGGGCCACCTGCGGCGCCACCAGCGCGACGAACGGCACCGGTCCCGCCGCGCTCACCGCGAACCCGGCCAGCAGCACCGCGCACAGCATCAGGACGGCCCGCACCAGGCGGTGGCGGACGCCGAGCCCGGCGGCCACGTCGTCGCCGAAGTGCAGCGGTTTGAACTGGAAGGCGGCGCACGTCACGACGGCCAGGACGGCGAGCGTGCCCCACAGCGCCAGCCGGACCTGGTCCCAGGAGCGGTCGTCCAGCGAGCCGACCAGCCACGCCTGGGCCCGCGCCACGTCCCGGATGTCGGCGGTGGCCAGCAGCCAGGTGGTGAGCGCCTCCGTCACGGCGCTCACCGAGATGCCGATGAGGATGAGCCGGAAGCCGTCCATCCCGCGGCGCCACGCCATGAAGTACACCAGCAGTCCCGCGCCGAGACCGCCGGCCAGCGCCGCGGCCGGCAGGCCGACCGAGGTGACGACCGCCGTCGTGGCCCCGCCCGAGACCGTCACCAGGAACACCGAGACCGCGCCGGCGCCCCCGGTGATCCCCAGCACGTCCGGACTGGCCAGCGGATTGCGGGCGATGGACTGGGTGATCGCCCCGGACACGCCCAGCGCGACGCCCACCACGAGACCGGCCAGGGCCCGCGGCATGCGCAGGTCCATGATGACGAACCGGTCCACCTGCTCGCCCCGCCCGAACAGCGTGGCGATCACCTGGCCGAGGCTCAGGGGGAAGTCCCCCACGGCGATGGACAGGCAGAACACCAGGAAGGCCGCCGCCGCCAGCACCAGCGTGACCAGCGCGACCCTGGGCCGCCACACGAAGGACACGGAGCCGATGCGCACACCTGGCGCCACCGAGGACTTCACCACTGTCGTGTTCATGCGTTCTTGAACTTTCCCCGCCACACCAGGACCGCGAAGAACGGCGCGCCGAGGAGGGCGACGAGGACTCCCGCCTCCAGTTCCCCCGGACGCACCACCAGGCGGCCCACGATGTCGCAGACCAGCAGGACGACCGCGCCGAGCAGACCCGCGTACGGCACCAGCCAGCGGTAGTCGGGACCGGCCAGATAACGGGCCACGTGCGCCACCATCAGCCCGAGGAAGGCGATGGGACCGCACGCCGCCGTGGCCGCGCCCGCGAGCAGGGTGATGGCGACGATGCCGACCGTCCGGATCAGCGTGATGTTCACACCCAGTCCCCGTGCCACGTCGTCACCCAGGTTGAGCAGGTTGACGGAGGGCAGGGTGGCGAGGACCAGCACCAGCCCGGCCACGATGAAGGCCGTCATCGGCCAGATGACGTCGAACCCGACGCCGGCCACCGAGCCCGCGTTCCAGAAGCGCAGCGCGTTCATCGCCGCCTTGTCCGACAGCGCCACCGCCGTCGTCATCGCCGCGAGGAAGACGGTGACACCCTGTCCGGCCAGCGCGAGCGTCAGCGGGTTGCCCGCGCCCCGGCCGATGCTGGAGAGACCGAAGACGACGACACCGGCGATCGCGGCACCCAGGAAGGCGAACCACACGTACTGGAAGGGGTTGGTGAGCCCGAGCAGGGAGATCGCCGACACGACGGCGAACGAGGCGCCGGTGTTCACCCCCAGCAGGCCGGTGTCCGCGATGGGGTTGCGCGTGTATCCCTGGATCAGCGCCCCGCTGGTGCCCAGCGCGATCCCGGCCACGATCGCGAGCACCGTACGGGGCACCCGTACGGTCCGCACGATGAGCCGGATCTCGGTGGCCCTCTGGTCGGGGTCCGGCGCGCCGAACAGTCCGTGCCACACCTCGGCCGGACTCAACGCCCGCGCGCCGACGGCCAGGGAGAGCACCGCGGCGACCACGAGGATCCCGACGATGATGCCCAGGCCCGCGATCCGCCGCCGCCGGGCCCCCGCGACCACCCGCGAGGGCGCGGGACGTTCCACTGTAGTCGTGCCCATGTCGACGAAGGTTATCCCTTGCCTCGGGCCCGGCCGCCGGGGTGCCGGGGTGCTCCGCACCGGCCGGGGGGCCGGCCGCCGGGACGCGGGCGGGTGACAAGGGGCACCGACGTTCCTTTCTGCTGTGCCGCGGATCTGCTGGGTGCCGCGGACCGGCTAGCCGGCCGGCTGGTGGATCTGGCCGCCGGCTCCCCCGGCGACGGGCCGGATGGCGTCGGGCGCGGCCTTGAGGCCGTGGTCGAGGATCGAGTCCAGGATCTCGCCGACGCGTACGGCGGTGTTGGACAGCAGGGAGGAGGTGATGCCGTGCGTGTGCTCGGTGCCGCCCTGGAGGTAGATGCCGCAGGCCAGTTCGGGATCGGTCGCCACCCGGTAGTCCCGTTCGACGCGGACGCGGCCCTGGTCGTCGCGGAGGCAGCGGTCCGCCACCTCGCCGAGCAGGCCCAGGCCGTCGGCCTCCAGGTACCCGGTGGCACACACCACGACATCGGCGTCCAGCCGGGTCTCCTCGCCGGTGACGAGGGACCTGACGGTGACCCGGACACCGTCGGGCGTCCGCGCCACGTCCGTCAGCCGCGAGACGTTCAGGAAGCGCAGCCGCTCGGTGCCGAGCACCCGCTCCTGGTACGCCTGCCGGTACAGGTCGTCGATGAGGTCGATGTCCACCACGGAGTAGTTGGTGTTGCCGTGGTAGTCCATCAGCCGGCGCTTGACGTCCTCCGGCGCCGCGAAGTACTGGTCGACCGCCTCGGGGTCGAAGATGCGGTTGGCGAAGCTGCTGTCGTCCGCCGGGCTGTAGCCGTAGCGGGAGAAGACCGCGCAGACCTCGGCGCGGGGGAAGCGGCGGTGCAGATAGGCGACGTTCTCGGCGGCGCTCTGGCCGGCGCCCACGACGACGAAGCGGGTCGGCTCGGTGCCCGTCAGGCCGTCCACCTTGGCCAGCAGGTCGGAGTTGTGCCAGATGCGGTCGCCGCGCTCGATGCCCTCGGGCATGAGCGGGCGCAGTCCGGTGCCGAGGACGAGGTTGCGGGCGCGGTGGACGACGACGTCGTCGCCGGACCGGGCGGTCACGTCGAAGTACTCCACCACGCCGTCGCGCACCACGGGGTCGACGGCGACGACCCGGTGCCCGTAGGAGACCATGTCGTCGACCTTCGCCGCGGCCCACTCGAAGTAGTCGTGGAACTCGACCCGGAGCGGGAAGAGGTTCTTGTGGTTGACGAAGTCGATCAGACGGCCCTTGTCCTGGAGATAGCACAGGAAGCTGTACTCGCTCGCCGGGTTCCGGAGCGTCACCAGGTCCTTCAGGAAGGACACCTGCATCGTCGCGTCGTCGATCAGCATGCCGCGGTGCCAGCCGAAGCCGGTCTGCTGTTCGAAGAAGTGAGCGGTGACCGTCTCGTGTCTTCCGACGCGCGCGTTGTGCTCGCTCAGCGCGATCGCCATGGCGACGTTCGACGGCCCGAAGCCGACACCGATCAGATCGTGGATCAGTGGAGCGTCGCCAGGAAGAGCCTGTGACATGTCACTCCCATTCGTGCGGGACAGCCGCCTGCGGGCGTCCTGTCGGGGTGGGGAAGCCGGAAGACCGGAGGAAGTCCGGTACCGATGCGGGGATGTGCGGATACGGGGGTTGCGGGGACGGGGCGGTACGGGTTCCAGGCACGCCGAGGACCGACGGCCGAACGGAACTTAGGTAAAGCTAACCTCATCGCCCGACGCTGTCGACCAGACAAAGCGGACGACCTGTCCGGCCGCCCGCCAACCGCACCCGGAAACATGGCTGTTGCAACGTTAGGTAAGGCTTGCTTTACTCACCTCTGGTGATATCGCTCTCCCCGAGGAGGAACCCCTGATGCGGGTCGTCATGTTCGGCTATCAGACCTGGGGCCATCGCACCCTGAAAGCGCTCCTGGACTCCGAACACGACGTCGTGATGGTCGTGACCCACCCCAGGAGCGAGCACGCCTACGAGAAGATCTGGAGCGACTCGGTCGCCGAACTCGCCGAGGAGCACGGCGTCCCGGTGGTCATCCGCAACCGCCCCGACGACGACGAGCTGTTCCAGCGGCTCAAGGAGGCCGACCCGGACATCATCGTCGCCAACAACTGGCGGACCTGGATCCCGCCGCGCGTCTACGCCCTGCCGCCGCACGGCACCCTCAACGTGCACGACTCGCTGCTGCCCAAGTACGCCGGATTCTCCCCGCTGATCTGGGCGCTCATCAACGGCGAGTCCGAAGTGGGCGTCACCGCGCACCTGATGGACGAGGTGCTCGACGCGGGTGACATCGTCCTCCAGCGCGCGGTCGCCGTCGGCCCGAAGGACACGGCCACCGACCTGTTCCACAAGACGGTCGACCTGATCGCCCCGGTCACGATCGGCGCCCTCGACCGGATCGCCTCCGGTGAGACCGAGTTCACCCGGCAGGACCGGTCGCAGGCCAGCTTCTTCCACAAGCGGGCCGAGGAGGACATCCGCATCGACTGGGGCTGGCCCGCCGAGGACCTGGAGCGCCTGGTCCGCGCCCAGTCCGCCCCCTACCCGGCCGCCTTCACCTTCCACCGGGGCAGGCGCCTGGAGATCCTCGCCGCCGTCGTGTCCGAGGGCCGCTACGGGGGCACCCCGGGCCGCGTCTTCTACCGCGAGGGCGACGGCGTGGTCATCGTCGCCGGTGCCGACGCCCGCACGGGCCGCAACCACGGCCTGGCCGTCACCCGCGTCCGGACCGAGGACGGCCGCGAGCTGCCCGCGACGGAGTACTTCCGGTCCATGGGCGGCTATCTCACCGACCGCCCCTGACCCGGCCGGCACACCTCTCCCCCGCCCGAGCGCCGCTGCGGCACACCGGTACGTCCCGATCGGATGACGCTCCGGGTCCGGTGCGCGGCCGGGCGCCCTGCCGTCCCGGGGGCCGCGGCCGTCCGCGGCCCGCGCCCGGACCTCCGGCGGCCGTCGCCGGTCCCCGGCGCGCCTAGGATGGCGAGGGTGATGGCAAGAACCAGTGACATCGAGAAGGCGGCCGGTGTGCTGCGCGACGGAGGGCTCGTGGCCCTGCCCACGGAGACCGTGTACGGCCTGGGGGCCGATGCCGAGAACCCCGCCGCCGTCTCGCGCATCTTCCAGGTCAAGGGCCGTCCGCCCTCGCACCCGCTGATCGTCCACATCGGCGGCGCGGAGCACCTGGACGACTGGGTCCAGGAGGTGCCCGAGACGGCGCGCCTGCTGGCCGGGGCCTTCTGGCCGGGGCCGCTGACGCTGGTGCTGCGGCGCGGCGCCCGTGTGCCCCTCGAAGCGACGGGCGGCCTGGAGACGGTGGCCGTGCGGGTGCCGGACCACCCCGTCGCGCTCGCGCTGCTGTCGGCCTTCGGCGGCGGGGTCACGGCACCGTCCGCCAACCGCTTCGGCTCGGTCAGCCCCACCACCGCCGACCATGTCCGTGCGGAGCTGGGCGACACGGTCGACTTCGTGCTGGACGGCGGCACGTGTGAGGTCGGTGTCGAGTCGACCATCGTCGACGTCACGGGCGATGTCCCGAGCATCCTCCGGCCCGGCGGGGTGACCCGCGAGGATCTCGAGGCGGTGCTGGGCCACCCGCTCGCGGTCCCCTCGACCAGCGCCGTCCGGGTGCCGGGCCAGCATCCGTCGCACTACGCGCCGCGGGCCCGGGTCGTCCTCGTCGAGCCCGAGGAGGTCGTCGCCGAGGCGCGGCTCGCGCGGGAGCGCGGGCACCGGGTGGGTGTCTTCCTCCCGCCCGCCCTCGCCGGTACCGCCGTCGAGGCGCACGCCGTGGTCGCGGTCCCCGCCTCGACGGCCGCCTACGCGCGCGGTCTGTACGGGTTCCTGCGCGAGCTCGACCGGCAGGAGTGCGATCTCATCGTCGCCTCCCTTCCGGCCGAGGAGGGGCTCGGCCTGGCGATCGCCAACCGGCTCCGCCGCGCCGCGGGCCCCCGCTCCACCGCCTGACCTGCACGGACACCGCGCCCGCACCCCTCCCCGGGGTGCGGGCGCGACCGGTCCTGTCCGGTGCGTCGCGCCGAGGGCGCTGCCGAGCCGGCGCAGCGTGTTCAGGAGCGCCGGGCCCGCTCCGGTGCGGTCTGCCGTCCGGGAGCGGTCAGCCGCCGTCCTGGACCAGGAGTGCGGCGATCTCGGCCGAAGGCCGGGCGGTGTGCAGGCCGATCAGGTCGGCGAGCAGGTCGTCCAGGGGCGGCCAGGGCATGTCTCCGTGGTCGTTGTAGAGGCTGATCAGACCGTGCATCGCGGTCCAGAGCAGGAGCCCGGCCTGCCACCGGCGTTCCGCGTCGGGGCTCGCGTCGGTGCCGGTGACGGCCGCCAGGGAGGCGACGACGGACTCCAGCAGTTCGGCACCGGCGCCGTGGGCGGATCCGGGGACGAGGTCGGCCGGCATCCGCCCGCCGAAGAGAGTCCGGTAGTGGCCGGGCTGCTCGACACCCCAGCGCACATACACGGCGCACCGGGCGACGAGGTCCGCCAGCGGGTCCGGCGCGGACCGCGCGGCCTGGTGCATGAGACCGGCCAGTTCGTCGTAGCGCAGCCGCAGCACGTGCTCGACCAGCGCGCCCAGGTCCGGGAAGTGGCCGTAGATGCTGGCGGGTGCGATCCCGACCTCCCGCGCGACCTGCCGCAGGGTCAGCGTCTCCGGCTGGTCGAGGGTGGCCAGGAGCTTCGCCGCGGCCTCCACCAGCTGGGCCCTGAGCACCTGCCCCTGCCCGCGCGGATTACGGCGGCGCCGGGTGGTGGCGGGTTCCTCGTCAGTCGACACGTTCCCCCTTCCGACCAGCGTGGACCGTTGACCAACAGGTGTTCATGCTACAGCCACGAGGCGCCTTGACAGCCATTACCAACAGCCGTTTACTTACGACACCAACGGTTGTTCAGTTAAGAGGCGGATCATCATGCGCATCGCGGTACTCGGCGCGTCGGGCAGGGTCGGCGGCCTGCTCACCACCCAGGCCCTGGAGCGGGGGCACGAGGTCGTCGCCCTCGTCCGCGACCCGGAGCGGGCCGCTCTGCCGCCGGGGCGGCACATCGACGTACGGCGGGCGGACGTCTTCTCCCCAGACACCTTCCCCGGCCTGGACGACGTCGACGCGGCCGTCTCGGCCATCGGCATCGGGAAGAAGGACGGTCCGGGCGCCCTGGTCGCCGGGGCGGGACTGCTCGCCGCGGCGCGCGTCCGCACGGTGTGGCTCGGCGCGCTGGGGTCCGGCGTGTCGATCGGTGCGGGCGGGCGCCTCTACCAGGCGGTGATGCGGCTGGCGGTCGGCGGGGAACTGGCCGAGAAGGCCGAGGCCGACCGGATCGCCCTGGGCGCGGGCGCCACCGTGTTCCACGCACCGGATCTGACCGGCGGGCCCCTCGGTCCCGGGCGCCGCGTCGTACGGCTCGCGGAGCTGCGTCGGCCCCTGCTGCCGCCGAGGATGTCCCGCGCCTCCGTGGCCGCGCTGATGCTGGACGAGGCGGAGAAGGCCGCGTACCGCGGTGAGGTCGTCGTACCGCTCGGCTGACCGGCGGCGGGTAGGGTGCCCGCCGGTTCCCCGTCCCGCAGCGAGTGCGCCACGGGGAACCACGTCCCGACCTGACCTGACCCGACCCAGTCCGGACCGGACCGGACCGGTCCGGGGCTCGGGTTCAGTCGGCGAGCAGGTGGGCGCGGCCGAACAGAGCGGCGGCGGCCCGTGCGGTGGGGGTGCCGGAGTCGAGGTCGGCACCCGCCTGCCTGAGGACCCCCACCACGTCGTCGGCGCCTTTGAACAGGGCACCGGCGAGAGGTGTCTGGTCGCGGACGGTGCGCAGGTCGGGGTCGGCGCCGAGCCGGATCAGCGCGCGGACGGTGTCGGCGTGGCCGTGGTAGGCGGCGAGCATCAGGAGGGTGTTGCCGGACGGGTCGCCGATGTCCACCGGCAGCCCGTGCTCCACGAACTCCGCCAGTTCCCCGGTGCGGCCCTCCCGCGCCAGGTCCAGGGCCAGGTCGACGACGCGACGCGTCTGTTCGGGGGTCACAACCCGCCTCCGCTCATGCGCGGCTCCTCCTGGTCCGGCCGTACGGGCGATGCCGCCCGTACAAGTGATCGTGGTCGTACGGGGCGGCCGCGCGGGCACGGCAACGGGTCCGGCCCGGCGGGGACGGGCCGCGCCCGCGCCGGGCCGGGCGGGGCTCAGCGGTCGCCCGCGGCCAGGGCCTCGATCGCCTTGCGGACGCCCTCGCCGTAGGCGGGGTCGGCCTTGGTGCAGTGGGCGATGTGCCGTTCGACGGTCCGCCGCGAGGCGCCGTCGATCGCCCGCGCGGTGTTCTCGAAGAGCGCCTGCCGCTGCTCGGGGCTCATCAGCCGGAACAGGTCGCCGGGCTGCTCGAAGTAGTTGTCGTCGTCCTCGCGGAAGTCGAACCGGTCGGCGAAGGCGCCCACGGCCTGCCGCGGCTCGCGGTACGCGGGCTGCTCCTGCCAGCGGCCGTAGGAGTTGGGCTCGATGCCGGGGGTGGCGCCCTGGTTGCCGTCCACGCGCATGCCGCCGTCGCGGTGGTAGGAGTTCACCGGGTTCCTGGGGGCGTTGACCGGGATTTGGTGGTGGTTCACACCGAGGCGGTAGCGCTGGGCGTCACCGTAGGAGAAGAGCCGGCCCTGGAGCATGCGGTCCGGGGAGAAACCGATGCCCGGGACCACGTTGGCCGGGGTGAACGCGGCCTGTTCGACGTCCGCGAAGTAGTTCTCGGGGTTGCGGTCGAGCTGCCACTCACCGACCTCGATGAGCGGGTAGTCCCGCTTCGACCAGACCTTGGTGAGGTCGAAGGGGTGGAAGCGGTAGTGCTCGGCCTCCGCCTCCGGCATGACCTGGACGAAGAGCTTCCACTTCGGGAAGTCGCCCCGCTCGATGGCGTCGAACAGGTCGCGCTGGTGGGACTCCCGGTCCTTGCCGATCAGGGCCTCGGCCTCGGCGTCCGTGAGGTTCTCGATGCCCTGCTGGGTGCGGTGGTGGAACTTCACCCAGAACCGCTCGCCGTCGGCGTTGACCAGGCTGTAGGTGTGCGATCCGAAGCCGTGCATGTGCCGGTACGAGGCGGGGATGCCGCGGTCGGACATCACGATCGTGACCTGGTGCAGGGCCTCGGGGAGGCTGGTCCAGAAGTCCCAGTTGTTCTCGGGGTCGCGCAGGTTGGTGCGCGGGTCGCGCTTCACCGCGTGGTTGAGGTCGGGGAACTTCAGCGGGTCGCGGAAGAAGAACACCGGGGTGTTGTTGCCCACCAGGTCCCAGTTGCCCTCGTCCGTGTAGAACTTCAGGGCGAAGCCGCGGATGTCGCGCTCGGCGTCGGCCGCGCCGCGCTCGCCCGCGACGGTCGAGAACCGCGCGAACAACTGCGTCTGCCTGCCGACCTCGGAGAAGATCTTCGCGCTGGTGTACCGCGTGATGTCATGGGTCACGGTGAAGGTGCCGAACGCGCCGGAGCCCTTGGCGTGCATCCGGCGCTCCGGGATGACCTCGCGGTCGAAGTGGGCGAGTTTCTCCAGGAACCACACGTCCTGGAGGAGCATCGGACCGCGCGGGCCGGACGTCAGGGAGTTCTGGTTGTCGGGGACCGGCGCACCGGCGACCGTGGTCAGGGGCCTCTGGTTGTTCTCGGGCACTGCTCGCTCCTCGGTGGAAGTGGTTCTCGGCATGGCGCACGGCCCGGTGGTCCCGGTCGGCCGGGTGCCCGCGTATGTGTGCCCGCGTCTCACATCTGCGCACACCCTATAGCGGACGCCGTCCCTGCCGGACCGGGTTTCCGAAACACATGTCTTCGGCTCGCCCTCAGCATACGTGTGAAGTCGGCCGGGGGACCGTGCGTGACCGGACTTCGGGCGGTACGCCTACGATGCGATCATGAGCGCATGGAGCCGGTCCCTGGACGCGGCGGGAATACGGGAGCCGGGGCTGCACAGCGACTACGGCGCACAGCGGGAACTGGTGGCGCGCTTCCGGCGCAGTGCGTACCTGGCGGCGAGGACGCTGCTGCCCCGGCCGCTGCTGCCGCACGTGGTGGCGGCGACGGCGGTGATGCACCACGGCGACGATCTTCTCGACACCGGTCCCATGCCCCGGCGGGCAGAGGCATGGGCGGAGTTCCGGCGGGACGTGCGCGAGGCGCTGGCGACCGGGCGGAGCACCGATCCCATGATCCGCGCGCTGACGCACACGATCGGCGCCCATCCGCGGCTGCGGGACGTGGTCGAGGCGTATCTGTCCACCGCCGACGCGGAGCTCGACTTCGCCGGGTTCGCCGACGAGGCGGACTACCAGGTCTACCTGGACGCCTACTCGATGCCCGCTTTCCTGCTGGTCGGCATCCTGCTGGCGCCGGAGGGGGACGACGGGCCGTACCGGACCGCCTGCCGGACGCTCATCGACGGCACCCAGCGGCTGGACTTCGTCAACGACCTCGCCGAGGACGCACGGGAGGGGCGGACCGGTGTCCCGGCACGGACGCTGGAGCGCTTCTCCGTCACGGCGCGGGACATCGCCGCCGGCCGGGCCTCGCCGGGCGTCGGCGCACTGGTCCGGCATCAGATCGAGGCGGCCCGAGCGGATCTGCTCACCGCCCGGGAGCTGCCCGCCCTCACCTCGTCCCCGTACAGCGCTCTGATCGTCGCGCTCATCGACATCGAGCTGCTGACGGCGGACGCCGCGCTGGCGCGCGGCACCGGGCTGCTGCGCGGATCGGCGAAGCCGCCCGTGGCGGGGGCGCTGCGGGTCCTGCTGGGCGCCCGCCGCCGGGCCCGCCGACAGCGCTGAGCGGACTCAGCTCCCCTGAGCCTGCCGCGGGATCCGCGCGAGCACGGCGTCGGCCAGCTCGGACGGGGCCGAGCGGCCGTCGAGCAGCACGGTGTCCGGCGGCAGGGCGTCCACCGCGGCCAGGCACGACGCGATCCTGGATCTGCACCAGGCGCGGACCTCCTCGTCCTTGGCGGGATCGTCCGGGGTGAAGCTCCGCCCGTCGATCCGCCCGACGAGGACGTCCTCGGGGACCTGGAGGAAGAAGTGGTGCACCTCGACGCCCGCGTCCTTCAGGCCACCGAGGATCTCGGCGAGATAGGCTGGGTCCACCAGGGTCATCGGCACCAGGACGGGGCGCCCGTACTCCTCCACCAGGCCCACGGCCATGCCGACGACCTGGCGCCGCCACTGCCGCAGATCCTGGAAGTCACCGGTCGGGACCTCCACGATCCGGCGCAGGACGAAGCCCACCAGCTCCGGGTCGAAGACCAGTGCGTCGGGCCGGCGCAGACGCAGCTCCTCGACCAGCGTGGTCTTCCCGCTGCCGAACGCGCCGTTCACCCAGACGATCACAGGCTCTCCCCCACCTCCGGCGGTCCCCTCGGGCGCCCGCCCGTCCGCCCATCCTAGAAGTCCCACCCGTCGCCGTCGGCGGCCGGTTGCGCGGTACGGGTCGCGAACGCGTCGCCCACCATGCAGGCCGCGAGCGTGGTGCCGTCGGCGGGGTCGATCAGCAGGAACGAGCCGGTGCGCCGCGAGTCGGCGTAGGAGTCGAGGGCGAGCGGCTCGGCCGTGCGGATCCGCACCCGGCCGATGTCGTTGGCGACGAGCCGTCCCGGTTCGGGATGCTGGGAGAGGTCGTCGAGGGTGAGCCGCGAGGGGATCTCCGTGACGATCGCCTTGACGGTGCGTGTGGTGTGCTTGAGCAGCACCCGGTGGCCGACGGTCAGCGGGGTGTCCGCGACATGGCAGACGGTCGCCTCGGTCTCCTTGGCGATCCGTGGCGGCCGCGGTCCGGCGGTGAGCATGTCGCCGCGCCCGACGTCGAGTTCGTCCGCGAGCCGCACGCTGAGGGACCGGCCCGCGCGGACGGCGTCCGCCGGCTGTCCGAGGACGTCGAGCGAGGTGATGGTGGTGACGCGGCCGGAGGGCTGCACCGTCACGGTGTCCCCGACCCGGAGCCGGCCGCTCAGCAACTGCCCGGCGTAGTGGCGTTCCCCGCCGTGCCGGATCACCGTCTGCACGGGGAAGCGGGAGGGTCCGCTCGCCGAGGTGTCGCCCAGCCGGACGGTCTCCAGGTGTTCGAGGACGGTGGGTCCGCCGTACCAGTCCATGACCGCGGAGGGCTCCACCACGTTGTCCCCGGCCAGCGCGGAGATCGGGACGGCCGTGACCTCCGGCACGCCCAGCTCCGTCGCGTACGCCGTGAACTCCTTCGCGATGGCCGCGAACACCGGCTCCCGGTAGCCCACCAGGTCCATCTTGTTCACCGCCAGCACCACGTGCGGCACCCGCAGCAGCGCGGCGATCGCGGCATGACGGCGGGTCTGCTCGACGACACCGTTACGGGCATCCACCAGGATCACGGTCAGTTCGGCCGTGGAGGCACCCGTGACCATGTTCCGCGTGTACTGCACATGCCCCGGAGTGTCGGCCAGGATGAACCGGCGCCGGGGCGTGGCGAAGTAGCGGTAGGCGAC
>NZ_JBSFSI010000015.1:0-227010 GCF_053589675.1 Streptomyces sp. NPDC003284 | reverse complement strand
ATGATGATCATCGAGCAGGTCATCATGTTCTTCGCGGAGCTGGCGCTGATCGTGCTCCTGGAGATCTTCAACCCGCTCCAGGCGGCGTTCGAGAAACTGGCTCTGGAGATGACGTTCGGGGAGCTGTTCGCCCATGAGCTGATGCAGCTCGCGGTGCGCACGGCGGCGCAGATGGCGTCGATCCTGGCGTTGAACGTGGTGATCGCTGCGGCGCTGGACGGTCTGACGCGGTGGATCCTGGCAGGGCAGGGCCGGCACACCGCGCACGGGGACCAGTACCGTGACCAGTCGCTGAAGTTCGGTGCGATCCAGGGTGCGGTCTCCTCGCTGGTGCCGTTCGCGCTGGGGCCGATCGGCAAGGGCATCGGGAAGCTGCCCTTCTTCGGGCCGAAGGCGTTCAGGAACATCCAGCAGATCATCGGCGGGGCGCTGCACGGCCCGTCCCCGGTGCGGGCCGGTGCCAAGGCCGCCCTGGACGGCGGGGAGAGGACCGTCCTGTCCGGCGGGGGGAAGAGCGCCGCCGTGTCCGCCTCGGGCGGCGCGGTCACCGGTGGGGTCAAGGGCGCGGGCCGGGGCGGGCTGGGTGAGCTGTGGGACGATCCGCTCAACCGTGAGCTGCTGTCGGGCAACTGGTTCGGGCGCGGGATCGGGAGCCTGTCCGTGCCGATGGCGGTCCGGCTGCAGAACGAGGTGGTAGGGCGCGGGGCGCGGCAGTCGTTCCGCAACGCGGTGGGCGACCAGTTCGCGCGGGCCTTCGGTGAACGTCTGGGCTGGCGGCAGGCCCGGGAGGCGGGCCGGGCGTGGGCGGACACGTTCATGGCGCACGCCGGACGCGGCCCGAAGACGCTGGGCCGGGAACTGGACGCCGCGCTGTCCTGGATGCCGGCCTCCATGGACGCACTGCGCGGTGCGCTCTCGCGCGACCTGGCCGGCGCGCTGCCCTCACCGTCGTGGATGAAGTTCGTCCGCGCCTTCCCCGAGGCCGGGCTCCAGGCGGCGGCGATGAACCTGTCGGAGGGCTTCTTCAACCTCGACGAGCTGGGCAAGTTCACCACCACGTGGATGACCACGGCCGGCGGCGCGGGCGCGGCGTTCGGCAGCGCGGTCGGCCATATCGGCGCGGTCAAGCTCGGCCACTGGCTCAAGGGACGCCTCGGCTTCGACCTGCCCCAGCACAAACCCCCGCTGGCCGGTCTCACCCCCGAACAGCTCAACAGGACGTTCCGGCCCGGCCCCGCCGCAGGCAACAGCCACCAGCCCGGCGACGACAACGACGCCCCGCCCCGCCCCGCCCCCGCCCCCGCCTACCACACCGCCCCCGCCCCCGGCCCCTCGGAGAGCATCCTCGTGCCGGCAGGCATCCTGCCCACCACCGGCACAGGCACCCCGCCCCCGGCAGCTCCCCAGGCACCCTTGTTCCCCCCTGCGGGACAGGTCCGGCTCACCATCCCCGACCACCTCACCCTCCACCACACCACACCCGATGCCGTGCACACGGCGGAGTGGCCCGCGCCCCCCGCCACCCGCCTCACCACCGAATCCGGCGCTGCCCACTCCCCGCTCGCGACCGGGAACCGGGCCGCCCTGGCGGAGTCCCTGGACCGCCGGCAGGCACCCGAGGAACTGACCCGGCACGACACCGACGACGCCGACCGCGCACGCCTTCTCCTGGAACGCCCCGCCGCGGCCCTCGAGGCCATGCAGCACCTGCGGCAACTCGCCACCGAAGCAGGCATCACCCCCACCGACCAACGCCGCCTCCTCGCCGACGCCGACCGGGCCGTCGCCCGCCGCGATTGGCCCCAGGCTGCCACCCACCTCACCACCGCACGTGACTACATACAAACCCTCCGCATGACCCACGGCGAGAGCCACGACAACACGTCTGACTCCACCGTCGCTGTCCCTGACATCGAGGGCGGCGGGTACGCCCCTATCTTCTCGGCGGCAGCCCGTCCGGGGGAACAAATCTCCCACAACTTGGCCACCGAGTCGTCGGGCCACCCTGGGCACGCCACCACAGCGAACGGTGACACGGCACCCGGCCAAGGACGAGAACAACAGCAGGTCCGACTGCAGGAACTGAAAGAAAAGATTCGTCGATCCGGTGAATCACCGCAAACCGGAGAGCAGGCAATCAGCCCTGTCCTCGCATCTTCCGCCACTGACACCGAGCTCTCTCTTCCGGTACGAGGTGGCCCGTTCACTCTCGGGCCTCTCTTCGACGCACGCCGCGTGTACAACGAACACGGTCATCAGCGCACCGAACTCGAGATCCGTATCGCCTTCACCGGCCCTGCCGCCGACGCCCATACCGCAGACGCCCTTCGCCGGGCTCGAACCGCAATCACGCAGCGCTTCAACCGTCACCCTCACCAGCTCTCTGTCGTTCTGCGTCAGGTCACCGCCGACGACCGCCCTCACCTCACGATCAATCTCACCAGTACAGCCCGAACCGGCGACACAGGGGACACAGCCGTCCCGGGTCCGCCGCAGCTTTCAGCGTGGCCTGTGTCGACCGAGTCGGCGCACTACGCCGACCTCATCGGCCGGTACACCCGTCTGGACACCGCCACCTTCGAGGAGGACATCCTTGTCCCCTTCCTCAATCAGCCCTACACACTCCACATCGACGATCGCGACGGCATCCCCGCTCACGTGCGCGTCCACCTCAGGGTCGCTCGCCCCCCGTACGCGGCGGGCTCTGGCGAATGGGCCGCCGACAGGTGGGCTGCACACAACTGGTCCCGCCTCGACGACATCGAGCAGGACGTCAGTCGCCTCGTCACCGACCACCTCAGCCGCAACAGCGACGTAGCGGGCAGCGTGCCGGTGAGCGTCACGACGGAGCTCATCGACGCCGGTCACCTACGTCCCGGCGAGCCCGCCATTCACCTCACCGACCTGGCGAGGGGCGAAGTCAGCGCCCGCGATCACCTCCTCGAGGACCTCCTCACCGACCTGGACCACTACCGCGACGACCAAACTGGCGACGCCCGAACCCTCGTCGAATCCGATGTGCACACCGACACGGAAACCGTCGTCGGAGCCGACTACATCGCCTTTCTCAACCAAAAGGGAAAGTCTTCAGCGGTACACCCCTTGGATCATATGCAACGTCAGCCGCCCTCGGCCGCCGTTGTATTTACGATGCTGCAGAGCCTCTCAGATAATGAAACCGACAGCCTCTTCGGATCGCCTCCTCCCAGTCCGGACAGGAGTCCGCAGACATGGAGATCGTCTCTCACCTCGA
Source organism: Streptomyces sp. NPDC003284 (assembly GCF_053589675.1). Lineage (NCBI taxonomy): Bacteria > Bacillati > Actinomycetota > Actinomycetes > Kitasatosporales > Streptomycetaceae > Streptomyces > Streptomyces sp. NPDC003284. The sequence continues at coordinate 223,757 of NZ_JBSFSI010000015.1, read as the reverse complement.
TGTCTGACAGTTTCAACAGAGAAACGATGGACGAGAATAGTAGTGACGACGAGTGGCTCGCATCAGCACTGCGTGACTCCTCGGAGCACGACTCGGACGAGAGCAGCGATGCTGATGACCTCATGAGCGAGGATGATGACTGGCTCACACAGGCCCTGAGGGAACCGAGTGTCGAAGCAGATTCGATTGAGGGGCACTCTGGGGAATGGCAGGCTGACCTCACACCAGTTCCGGAAATACCTGCCATCAATGTGGATGAGACCATCTATCCAGCTAGTCCCGCAGCACATTTGAAACTTGGTGCACTTGCCCAGCAGGAATGGCATAGTGCATCGCCGACCCCCATGTCGTGGGAACGTCAAAATCTATTCCGCCTCTCCGGTGCGCAGAAGGAAAATATCTTCGAACTGCTCGACCGCATTCGTCACAGCCGTCCTACCTTTGGCGGACTATGGGATCACATCAGGGCGACCATGAGCGGTATAGAGGTTTCCGGGGAGGGACTCCGTGCAATTAACCTCCAATATTTGAGCCGGCTGGAAGAAGTGCCGACGCCAAAGACGCTACGGGGCATGGAAGTCAGTGCTTGGTTTGCCGAAGAGGAGAACTATGGACACACGCCAGCCGGTTTCGGGTACGCGAGTAGAGCGCCTTTTCGAGAGGTGTATCTCTTCAGTGAATGGTTCCTTAAAATTAAGGACAAGGGAGTCTCGACTGACAGGATACAACCGGAGGTTATCTATGCGCTGAGAGAGGGGGGAATCGAGCTGGAGGAACGAGCGGCTCCACGAGGAAAACGCAGGCTTTTCCTAGCCGATAAGTACCCGTCGCGTAGGTTTAGTGCTGCTATGGCTCGACGCATCGTTGATATTCACCATACATGGAATGAGGACCTTAGGGAGCCGCCCCGCGCCGTGGCTGAGGGAACGAGCTCGGCAAATAGCTCCTCACGCGAGGCACGTGGTGCAGGACCTTCGCAGGCTCGTCAGACTCCTGGAGCCGTTTCAGCGCGTGGGCAACAGGAAGATTCGTCTGCACTGATCATTGACCATGTGCAGGACGAACCCCGACTCGCCCGGGAGTCTTTCGAGCCGACCCCGGGAGCGACTCTGTTGTTCAAAATCGTTAATGCAATCCTGGAGAACAGAGGTGAAGAGACGCTGACCACGCGGGAAGAACAGGAAATCCTGAGCCACATGGGCTTCTCTCTGCCTCTTACTCCGGGATTCGAAATCGCAATGGATGTTGCGGATCATATCTCGGGAAGGCGCGGAACTTTCCATGCTACAGTTCCCAGTGCCCCAGAAAATGGAAGTATTGAGCTCGATTCTGATATGTCGGGTCTGGAGGTGCAGATCCATCGAGTCGCCATACCCAAGTCACCGGAGGAAAAGAGCAAGAGTATACTAGAGGACTTTCTGATCGACACGCTTTTCCACCGCGGGGACGGTTCTCAACGTGTGGCCAGACTGCTCAGAGCACTCGACACACACCGCATCGACTCGGCGGTCACACATTTCCAAGTCGACTCCGCCCCTGTGTCACCTGACGCACAAAAAAGTCCAAGTGTTTCCGCCACCCGCCCGGTTACCATCCGCGGCCTAACCGGCCCTGCCGGATCGGCAAGCGCGGAGGATGTCTTCGCCACCCTTACCGAGGCTGCGGCAACGACGCCCGTTCCACCACGGCATGCGAACGAAGCCAACCCCATGAGTAGTCCTCTCAGCTCCCAGTCCGGCCTTGCAGCGCTGGAAGGCGATGCCGACATCATCGTCGGCGAGATCACATCCCCCTATGATGCCTGGAATGACTACACTCGCCAGCACCCGGACGACGCCGAAAGGCTCCTCCACTTCGCTGCATCACAAATACCCGAGCACTGGGGCGAAAGTCACGACGCCATCAAGCGAGCCTACGGTCAGCTCACCCATGATCAACGTGGCCCGAGACTCAATACAATGACAAAGGCGCAACTTCTGGTGACGCTCCTGCTTCACGGGCACGCCCGCACCGGAATCATGGAGGGCGGTCTCCCTCCTCGCTCCGAGGAAGCACCGGGTTCGGAGGAAGCATCAGGAAGCAGTGCACCGCAGGCAAGTCTTGCGCTGGATCTCCAGTTGATGCCATTGGTAGCCGGATTCGACGAGACCGATCGTATTGCCCCGGGACCGATTGACATGGCGATTGCCAAAGCGCTGGCGGCACGTGGCCCTTCGGCGGGATTTGAAGCGACTATGGGAGCTGAACAAGCAGACCAAAGTCCTCATGAGCGAAAAGAAAGTTCAGAGGACGAAGATATATTCGCTGTGCTGTCGGCTCTGCGTCCGCCGAGCATCTGGCGAGATCAACTAGGAGTTGCCCGGACTGCTGAATTGGTGGCGCTGGTCAGATATGGGAAGCGCGTTACGGGCGCTGCCAACATCACTGATGTCATCGGGCAGGTCCAACAAGATCAATGGTTCCATACTGATGGGATCATACTCGAGGAGGCCAGTGGAAAAGATTTTATTTGGCTTATAAACAACGCTTATGACACTATCCGCCATTCTCAGATGATGATACCCAGCGGTCGAGATCTGGTGATCGCTCGGCTCCTAAAACAGACGGACGATCCTATGGCCGGACGATCCGATTCCCATGGTGTATCCCTGATCGATGAAGAGGAATTTCGGAGCGCTCCTTCTGAACTTGAAACAGAATTGGCCCGTTTCAATGACGAAGAAAATCGATACTACCAGATGCTTCGTCAGCGACTCATCAATTCTCAGGAAGATCTGGAAATTTTCGAGGATTTGCGGACGCGTGCGGTATGGAATGAACTGTCTCCCGAGCAGATCGCTGTAATGGTGATGGTCGAGCGTCATGGGCGTCAGATCGCGGAGAGTGAGCGCACGCATCTTTTCAAGCGGCTCAGACGGGATGAACTGGATTGGGTGGACGAATATCCTATTCCAAGCGATGAGGAGATGGAGGAGATTATTGATCGCGCTCACGCCTACATGCGCGAAGAAATGGATATCACGATAAATGTGAACCTGGACCATGAGCATGAAGGTGTGCCGATCATCGAGTCGATGTTGTCCGACCCTGAGGCGCGAATATTCCGCAATGCCTGGGAGGTGAACCGTAGCGGTCCTTATATGAACTATCGCGGCAGCACCGAAGAGCGCCTTGGGTACGCCGCATCACTCAAGCGAGGGTTCGGCAGCACTGACCCGCTATTCACTCCTGTGGGCGAGGAGCGAAAGAACCTTCCCGTATATTCTGCCCTGAGCTTTCCGGATGCGCTAAAGGGTGCTGCACCACAATACGGATCGACTGTATTCCGACTGAAGTCCACTGTCCGTGAGCGAGTCAGTCATACCCCCAAGGACAGCATGGGAGGCGACTTCGGAAGAGACGGGACGCGGAGTTTGACCGGTCCGAACCATCTTATCCCGCTTCTCTCGCGAGGTAAATCGGAAACAGTCAGGAGAGTTTTTGCTGAAGCGACTGGCTTTAATTTCGACTCGGCGGAGTTCTACCAGCCTGATCCTGGCGACTACTTCGAGTCACAGGTGCATGGTGACGTCAAATGGGATGATGTCGACCTGATAAGGATGGTGCCTAAGCATGATGGCGAAGTGTCCTTTTATCGTGAGTATGAAAACAGACTCAAAACTTTCGCCGAACAGCATGGATTCACATTCCGGGTCGAGGTTCTGACCCTCGAAGAAATCGCTGAGTATGAAGAATGGCTTCCCCATTACAAGATGGCGCCCGCTCAGGCGATACGCTTTCATGCTGACCGGATCGCTGTGCACCTTGCAGCCACTTCCGTCCCAGAGGGACGACTGGCATGGCATCTGGAAGAACTATTTTCGCTGGTTTCGTCGGATTCGCTTCAAAGTATGGAGGAAGCATTCCGTGAAGCGACGCAAGGAGGCAATCTTCTCGAGTACCTGCGTCAGGCAGTCGAAGCCGGCCGTCTGAGTGAAGAGACCGGTCATCAGATCATGCGGGCTCTGACCACTTCTGCACAATCCGCCGGAGCGACTGACGGGCAGTCGGCGGCGCTCGGCTGAATCAATGACCGGCGCCGCCGCCTCCGGTCCAGGAGGCGGCGGCGCGGCGGTGCGGCCGTTCCGGGCGGTGTCACCTCACGCCGGGACCACCCGGTAGCTCAGCATGTTCCAGGGCAGGTTGCTCTGGGCCAGGGAGCCCGTACGGTACGGGTGCGGGCCGGTGCAGCCGGCGCCGGAGTACAGCTCCAGGGACCAGGAACCGGAGGCCACCTGCACCGATACGGCGGGCTTGGACAGGTTGTGACACGTCCCGGCGTCCCCGAGGTCGACGTTGGTCACGGTGCCGCTTCCGGTGGGACCCGAGTAGAGGTAGGCGCCGTTCTGGAGGGGCGGCCAGCCCGTGGCGCCCGCTGTCCCGGCACCCAGGCCCAGCAGTGCCGCGGCGGCGGTCAGCGCGGCGGCGGCACCGGCGATCTTCGACTTCGGCATGAGCATGTTACCCACCTTGTCCTGTGTGGTGATGAACGAGCGAGGAATGTGTCGGGACGGCCCGACCGGTGCCGTCACACACAGATGCTTGCACCTTCAAGCATGTGTGGGTGAGTGCGGATCTCGCCATCGGAGGCCGTCCGGGATGCGCAGATAACGCGGCCTGTATAGGGACATATCCGCACGAGAGTTACTCACATGTGTGGCTGAAAACAGCGGTTCTCGGGTTGCCTCGCGTCGCGAGATTTGACCAACGACACATCGCGTCGGCCTTCCGTCACCGGCTCGGGGGGTTACCTTAAAGGGTGGTACTCAAGTCACCTGTCAGGAGAGTGATGTGAAACATGTATTTCTCTGCGGGACGCCCACGCTCGACTTCGTGGGCACCTTGCAGGCACGGAGCGCCCCGGCCCCGGTGGAGCGGATCGGCTCCCCGCGGCTCCTCGACTCCTGGTTCGTCGCGTCCGGACTGGTCGACGAGGCGCCCGGGGCGGCGGAGGCGGACGTCCGGGCCGCCCTCACGCTCCGCGAGTCGATCTACGCGCTGGTCACCGCGCGCCGCACCGGCGCGCCGCTCCCCGCCGACGCGATGGCCGCGGTGAACCGGCAGGCCGCCCGGACACCCGTGTCGGTACGGCTCGGACCGCGCGGGACGAGCCGTACGGGCACCGCTTCCCAGGCCCTCGCCGAACTGGCCCGCGAGGCGGTCGGCCTGCTCGCGGGGGCGGAGTCGGTCCTGCTGCGCGAGTGCGCGCGTCCCGGGTGCACCCAGGTCTACCTGGACCGTTCCCGGGGCCACCGCAGGGAGTGGTGCGCGATGAGGACCTGCGGCAACCGGGTCAAGTCGGCCGCCCTCAGGGCACGGAGGCGGCAGTGAACACACCTCACCCGCGAACACACCTCACCCGCGCCGGGCGCGGTGCCCCGCCCCCCGGCACCTCAGTCCAGCACGCGCAGCGCACCCGACACCGCGCCCTCCAGGAACACCTGGTCGGCACGTGCGTTCCCCATCACGTGCAGCCCCTGGACGAAGGTGACGAGGAACCGGGCGAGTTCCACCGGACAGCGTCCGGCGCCCAGCTCGCCGCGTTCGGCGGCACGCTCCAGCGCGCCCGTCAGCACCGCCTCCGCCGCGGCCATGGTGACTCTCACCTGCGCGACCGTGGCGTCGTGCGCGGCGCGTTCCGTCGCGGCGTTCACCAGCAGGCAGCCGCGTTCGGGGTCCGCCACGTCGTCCGCCACCAGCGTCAGCAGTAACGCGCGCAGCGCCGTGCGGATGTCGGTGTCCGCCTCCGTCAGCCGGGCGAGATCGGCGACCAGGGCGGCGCAGTAGCGCTCCAGGGCCTGGGCGTAGAGCCCGTCCTTGGAGCCGAAGGCCGCGTACAGGCTGCCGCTGCCGATGCCGAGCCGGGCCGTGAGCAGGGGCAGGGGGGTGGCGTGGTACCCCTGCCTGCGGAAGAGGTCCATGGCCCGCTCCACTGCCAGGCCGGTGTCGAACGCGCGAGGGCGTGCCATGGCTCAGTCCTTCCTTCGCCGGTGCTGCGCCGACGGATGGGATCCGGTGGTGTCCGGCCGGATCCGGACGAGCGCGGGAAGGCCCTGGGGCCCTGTCGGCACACCGGGGAAACCCCTGGGAGCCGGCGACGGAACACGGTGCCGACTCTGGCAGGCGGGGGACCGGGAGGCATGAGTCGATCGACTGTCCTCCTGGAGAATCACGTGATGTCAAGGCACCTCTCCGGCGCATATGTACGGGTGTGTCCGACAGGTTGGCGCCGACGGAACTCGACGTTCCTGTTCTCGCCGTGCACCATGTGCCGCCGGGGCAGGTGGAACGGAACCGGCTGAGTTTCGGACCAGCGGAAACAGGGGCATGCTGCGCAGGTGTTATCCAGCTAGCCTCGACGACAGTGACGGCATCAGCCCGAGGACGAACATGCAGCTGCATCTGAAGCACCCCCTGGAGCCCGCAAGCGCGCCCCGGCACGCAGCTGCCATCGTCGCGACCGCAGCCGACATCAGCGGCGCGGAGCTGGACTACACCCCGGAGAGCCTCGACGTGGTGGAGGGGATCGTCGACGGCTTCCGCGCGGAAGGTGCCACCGGTGAGGAGATGGCCGAGTCGCTCGTCGCCTTCGGCTGCTACATCGGCGAGATGCTGACCCGCCGGGCCGGCGGGGTGTGGCGGCACGGACCGGGGCCCTCCGCGACCGCCTCCCCGCTCGTGGTGGAGCTGCCCGGCGCACGGCAGTGCTGCCCCATCGACTGGGTCTTCCACCGCCTCGAATGCGGGGACCACGTCAGCATCCGCGGTCTCTACGCGGACGCCGACCCCGGGGCCGCCCACCTGGGCGACGTCGCTCGGTGTTAGCATCCGACCTGCCCTTTTGGCGGCGGACGGGAAGCTGATCGCGGTCGCCCCGCGGCCTCCGGGCCAGGAGCACCGCCGGCCTGCCGGGCGCGTGTGTGTCGAGCAGGGACGCACCGCGGCTGCTGGAGGGACGGCGGAGAAGGGCACGGGATGAGCGCGAGGCTCGGTTCGGACGACACGCGTCTGATCGGTCGTGCACACGAACAGGAGCAGGTGGCCGCGCTGCTGGCCGCCCTGCCCGCCGGCGGACGGGTGCTCCACCTGAGCGGAGCCCCCGGCACGGGCCGCTCCGCCGTCCTGCGGTACGCCGCCCGCACCGCGGCCGACCAGGGCGTACGCGTACTCACGACATCCTGGGCCCCGGCCGAGCAGGACATCCCGCACGCCGCGCTGCACACCCTCCTGCGCCCGCATCCGGCCCCGCCCCGCACCCTGTCGGAAGCCGACCACGACACGCTGGAGGCGGCGTTCGGCGGCGACCGGGCCCCGGCACCGGACCGGCTCGCGGCAGCCGTGCTCGGCCTCATCGCCCAGGCACCGGGACCGGCCCTGGTCTGCGTGGACGACCTCGACCGCATCGACGCCGAGAGCCGCGCGGCCGTACGGGAGATGGCCCGGCTCTGCGCCGGCACCCGGGTCGGCATGATCGTCGCCGAGCGGACGGCCCCCGACGCCCCGCTCGCCCCGGCCGCGCTCGCCGTCACCCTGGGCCCGCTGTCCGGCCCCGAGGCCCGCGCACTCGTCGAACACGCCGGACGGGCCACCGGATACACCGAGACGGAACTCGTCGTCGCCGTGGCCGGGGGCAATCCGCTCGCCCTCACCGAACTGTCCCTGGGCGACGGCGCCCCCGGCGACACCGCCGGACTCGGCCTGCTCCCCGCGACACCGCGCATGGCCCAGGCGTACGCGCAGGACCTGGCCGAACTGCCGGAGCCCGCGCGCCGCGCCCTGCTCAGCGCGGCACTGAGCACCTCGTCCCTCACCTGGGACGTGCTGGGCGCCACCCGGCACGTCCTGGGCAGCGGCGACGCGGCACGCGACGGACTGACCGAGGCCGTCCGGCGCGGCCTGCTCGCCGAGGACGGCCGGAACCTGCGCTTCCCCCGGCCGCTCGTCCGCCCCGCCGTCCTGCACCTGGAGTCGGCCGCCCGGCGCATGGCCGCCCACGCGGCCCTCGGACGGAGCGTCACGAGCCCGCCGCACGCGGCCTGGCACGCCGCCCAGTGCGCGGTGGGCACCGACGAGGACCTCGCCGCCCGCCTGGAGGAACTGGCCGGACTCGCCAGCGCGGGCACCGCCGTCCTGACCGCCCTGGCCGCACTGGAGAACGCGGCCCGCCTCTCCCCGGACCCCGCCCGCCGGGCGGCCCGGCTGCTGCGCGCCACCGAACTCGCCTGCGACCACGGCCTGCGCGAACAGGCCCTGCGGCTCGCCCGCGGCATCGACCCGGCCGGACTCGGCACCTACGGCCGCGCCCTGCTGCTGTGGGTGCACGAACTCCTGCCGGGCAACTTCGTGGCCGGGCGGGAGAGCATCGCCGGACTGTGCGAGGCGGCCCGCGCGGTCGCCGCGACGGACCCGGAGCTGACCCGGAAGCTGCTGCACGCGGCGGCCCGCCGGTGCTGGTGGCACCAGGCCGGACCCGACGAACGGCGCCTGCTCACCGACACCGTCGAGGACCTCAGGCCCCGCCCGTGGGACGCGCGCGACATCGCCGTCATGGCACTGGTCGAACCGCAGGCGGTGCCCGACGAGGACACCCACCGCGTGCTGCGCCGGCCCGGCGGCGCGGACGTCGGGCTGCTCGGCCAGCTCGCCCACCTCGTCGGCGACCTCGGCCGCGCGACCCTGCTGTTCCGGGAGGCGGAGCGGACGGCCCGCGCCGAGGGACGCCACGGGCGGCTGCCGCAGATCCTCGTGCCCAGGGCACTGGAGGAGATCTGGCTCGGCGCCCAGTGGCACACCGCACGCGACCTGGCCGACGAGGGCCGGACGATCGCCGCCAGGACCGGGCAGACCGACTGGGTGGCCAGGGCCACCGGAGCCCTGGGCGTCGTCGCGGCCCTGCGCGGCGAGCACGAACGGGCCCTGGAGTGCGCGGCGGAGGTCGAGGAGGCGTCCCTGCGCCTCGGCCAGAGCCGCCAGCTCAGCCTGGCCTCGCTCGCCCGCGCCCTGACGGCGTCCGGCACCGGACGGTACGCCGAGGCGTACGCCCAGCTGCGCTCGATGGTCACCGAACCGTCCGCGCCGTACTCCTACGAGCAGTTCTGGGGCCTGGCCTTCCTCGCCGAGGCGGCACCGCCGGCCGGTGAACAGGACGACGCCAGGGCCGTCGTCGCCCAGGTCGAGGCCGCCACCCGCACCGGCCGGACCCCGCTGCTGCGGCGGATCCTGTCCTACGCGGACGCGCTGATCGGCCCGGACGAGGAGGCGGCGGAGCACCGCTACCGCGAGGCGCTGCGGCCCGGCATCGAGACCTGGCCGCTGCTGCACGGCATGACCCTCTTCGGCCACGGCGCCTGGCTGCGGCGCAGACGCCGCGTCATCGAGTCGCGCGAACCGCTCGCCGAGGCCGAGTCCCTGTTCCGTACGCTCGGCGCGGAGCCCCGCGCGGGGCTGGCGGCCACGGAGCTGCGGGCGGCCGGCCGGCCCGCGGCCGAACCCGACGCCGGTGACGTCTCCCGGGTGCTGTCGCCGCAGCAGCTCACCATCGCCCGGCTCGCCGCCCGCGGCCTGTCCAACCGGGCCATCGGCGAACAACTGCGGCTGTCCCCGCGCACGGTGGCCTCCCACCTGTACCAGATCTTCCCGAAGCTGGGCGTCACCTCACGCGCCCAGCTCGCCGCCCGGATCGGCACGGACTGACCGGCCGGTGGCCGGTGATCGGTGACCGGGGCGGGGGAGCCGGGTGGGCTGTCCGGGGCACCTGGGCGGGCCGCGCCCGCGCGGTCGTACGCCGCTGACCCGCGCGGCCGTCCCGCGGCACCCGGGGGAGCCGCGTCCGGCGGGGCGGCCTGCCGCCCGGACCCGGGGCCCCGGGTCCCGCGCGGAGCGGTCGTCCGCCGTCCCGGCGGCCCGGCCGGGTGTCACCTCGCATGCCCGGCTCGCCGCGTGGACCGGCGGGACCGACCGTCCGGTGCCCGGCGCAGCCACCCGGGCCGGGGCCGCCCCGCAGCACCCCGGCGGGCCGCGTCCCGCGCCCTCGCGCCCGGCCTGCTCGGACGTATCCGCCGACCGCCCCGGCCGCCCTGTCCGCCGAGGCGATCTGCTCCGTGGGCCCCCCGTGGGCCCGGACTCGGACACCGGCGCCCGCGTGGGGCGGCCTTTCGCCGTCCGGGCGGGCCGTCCCGCGGCACCTGGGGGAGCCGCGTCCGGCGGGGCGGCCTGCCGTCCGCACCCGGGATGCCGGGGACCGCGCGGGGCGGGCTTTCGCCGTCCGGGCGGGGCGGCGGGTGTCAGCTCGGGTGGCCGGTTCGCCGCGCGGAGCGGAGCGGTACGGGACGGCCGGACGGTGGCCGGTGCCGCGTGTGGATCAGCCGGGCAGGCCGTCGCGGAGCACCTCGGTGAGCTGCGCCCGCGCCGTCACGCCCAGCCGCGGGAAGATGCGGTAGAGGTAGGCCCCGATGGTGCGGGGCGAGAGGTGGAGGAGCTCGCCGATCTGGCGGTTGGACAGGCCCCGGCCCGCCAGCTCGGCCACCCGCAGTTCCTGGGCGTTGAGGACCTCGCGCACGGCGGTCCGCCGCCGCGCGCCGGGCGTGCCGCTCTCCGGGCGTTCGCCGGAGGCCCGCAGCTCGGCGGCGATCCGCGCGGCCCGCGCGTCGGCACCCGTCATCGTGTAGAGGGCCGCCGCCTGGCGCAGGCTGACCCGGGACTCGGCGAACTGGCGCCGCAGCCGCAGCCGCCGCCCGTGCGCCAGCCGCAGCGGGGCCTCCAGGAAGGGCAGCCGGGCCAGATCCATGGCGAAGGCCCGCTCGTACAGCGGCTCCGCGTCCCGCTCGTCGGCGAGGACGGCCCGTGCCACGGCGAGCCGGGCGGCGACCAGCGGCGCGCACTCCGGGCCCAGTTCGCGGGCGAGCCGGTCCAGCGTGGCCCGTGCCTTCCCGGCCGCGTTCACGGCGACGGCGGCCTCCGCGTAGGGGATCAGCGCGGGCATCGCCGCCGTGGGCCGGTCGGGCGCGGTGAGCAGCGACGTGAGCGCGGCGAACCCGGCGCCGAAGTCACCGCCTTCGACCAGGGCCCAGCCGCGGCCCACGGCCAGCACGCTGTCGATCGTCGGCAGCGACCGCCGCGCCTCCTGGAGGCCCAGCGGGTCGGCGGGGGGCGCCGTGCCGGTGCGCAGCGCCCGGGTCAGGTCCAGGAGCAGCCGGGCCGCCGCCCGGTGGTGGGGCCGTCCGTACTCCTCGGCGAGCCGCCCCGACTCACCGAACGCCTGCTCGGCCTGGCCCCAGTCGCCCATGGCCAGATGCGCGAGGCCCTGCCGGAACACGACCCGGGCCAGCCGTTCGGGCAGATCGTGGAAGCGGTAGCGGCGCTCCGCCTGCCGGTGCAGGTCCAGCGCGCGCGGCGGGTCCCCGGCGAGCAGCGCCGCCTCGCCCAGCCGTTCGAGATCGCGTACGGAGGTGTCCGTCAGACCGTGGAAGGCGGCCAGCCGGGAGACGACGGTCCCCGCCCGGCGCACCGGCGCCACCTTGGCCATGGCGTGCAGCAGCCGCGGGTCGCCCGCCCGCTCCGGCAGCGCGTCGAGGAACGCCAGCAGTTCCGCGGCGCGCGCGGGGTCGCGCGCGACCGAGGGCGCCGTGAGCCGCACCAGCTCCAGCGCGCTCTCCTGCTCGGCGGCACCGTCCGGCAGGGGCCAGGACCCGGGACCGGACGGCAGCTGTACGCCGTTCTCGCCCGGCCAGGCCAGGACCTGGGCGCAGAGCACCCCGAGCGGCCCCAGCGGATGGCGCAGCGCCCGCAGCGCCAGGGTCCGCGCGATGCGCTCGAAACCGAGGTCGTCGGCGAGCTGGGCGGCCCGCAGGGTGCACAGCCCGCGCTCCTCGGGCGTGCGGTACAGCTCGGCGGCCCGCCGCAGCAGACGTACGGCCATCGGCGGTTCGCACTGCTCCAGCGCGCGGCGGTGCGCGGCCTCCAGCCGGCGGGCCAGCTCCGGGTCGGGTCCCTCCACCGCCTGCGAGAGGTGCCACAGCATCCGTACCGACTCCGGGGGCAGTACGGCGGCCAGGGCCGCGTGCGCGGCGCGGCAGCGCTGCGGCGCGACGTCGTGGACCACGGCCCCGGCCGTGGCGGGGTGGCCGAACCGCAGCCGCATGCCGTCGAAGACCACGAGGCCGTCGCGTTCGGCCGGTTCCGCCGTGGCGAAGTCCAGCTCGGCGCCCGCGATCCGCGACGCGGCCGACAGCAGCAGCGGCAGCTCGCCCGCCGGGTGCAGGGCCGCCACCAGCAGCAGGTCCCGGGTGCCCGAAGGCAGCCGGGAGACGCCCGGCGCCATGGCGGAGGCCAGCCGGTCGGAGGAGGCCGGCACATGGGGGAAGTCGTCCTCGGAACGGGTGGGCAGCTCAAGGAGCGCCAGCGGGTTCCCGGCGGCGGTGGCCAGCAGCTCGCGCACGGCCTCGGCGTCGTTGCCCGGCCGCCGCGCCGCCAGCAGCGCGGCGGACTGCACCGGCGACAGCGGGCCCAGCGGCAGCTCGGGAAGACCGGCCAGGGCCGTCAGCCGCGTCCGGTGCGGACGCGAGGACAGCAGGAAGCCCATCGCCCGGCCCTCGGCGCGGCGCGCCACGAAGGAGAGCACCTCCCGGCTGGGCCGGTCCAGCGCGTCCCAGTCGTCGACGGCTATCAGCAGCGGCTGCTCGGCGCTGACCGACTCCAGCACCCGGAGCACCGCGAACGGCAGCAGCGACCGGTCGTCGCGGGGCGCGGCGGCCCCGTCGATCAGCAGCATCTCCAGGGCGCGGAGCCGTCCGGCCGCCGACGACCAGCCCGGAGTGCCGAGGACGGGCCACACGATCTGGAGCAGACCGGACAGGTCGGACGGGTGGCCGCCCCGGATGCCGGTGCAGCGCAGCACCCGTATCCCGGCGGCCGTCGCCCGCTCGACACAGGCGTCCAGCAGCGCCGACTTCCCCGAGCCCGCGTGCCCGCACAGCACCCGGGCCGCGCCGCGCTCCAGCGACTCGCGCAGGAACCCGTCGAGCTCCCGCAGTTCGCGCTCGCGGCCGACGAGGCCCGAGTCCCCGGGCGCCCTGCGGGCCAGGGCCGCCGCGAGCGGCAGCACCGGACGGCGCTCCTGCGTCCCGGCAGGGGCAGGGGGAATCTCGGTCTGCGCGTTCATGGATGACCCCCGATCTGCGGCGAACGGCCCCACCGGATTCCCGGGAGCGCTCTTCTGCCTGGGTCCATCCCACCGGAAGGCGTACCCGCGGAACCAGGCAGTTCGCATGCAGCTTGCCGCTTCCTGCTTCTTCCTGCCGCAGGCGCAAGAACCGGTCGCCGCCGCGTCCGCGCAGGTCAGAGCCGTTCGGCCGGGCCCCTCAGCGGTCCGCTCCGGGCCGCGCGCCCACGGCCCGCGCCTTGGCCCGCATCGCCGCGGCGCGCGGACTGCCGGTCTCCGCCAGCAGCTCCGCGGCCCGCGTCCAGCCGGCCCGCGCGGCCGCGGCGTCCCCCAGCTCCAGCTGCGCCGACGCCAGGTGGTCCAGCACCTCGGCCTGGTTGTAGCCGTCCAGGACCTCGCCGTACAGCTCCAGCGATCTGCGGTAGTTCACCACCGCGGCGTCCAGATCGCCCAGCCGGTGCAGCGCGTAGCCGATGCTGTCCCAGGTCGCGGCCTCGTTGCGGAGGTTGCCGTTGGCCTGGAGGATCGGCAGCGCCTCCTCGCACATGGTGATGGCCTCCCGGTACTCGCCGAGCAGGGCCAGGTACCAGCCGACGGCGTTCAGTTCGCGCGCCACCTCGTTGCGTTCCGGGAGCGTACGGTAGACCGCCAGCGCGCGCCGGGCGTGGAGCAGGGCCTCCGCGTGACGGCCCTGCCGGCCCCGCACCCAGCCGATGCTGCGCTCGGTGGCGGCGCGCTGCGCCGGGGCCAGCCGGTCCAGTTGCCCGAGCATCAGGCGGACCTGCTCGTCGGCCTCGTCGGCCTGCCCCGTCTCGGCCAGCGCGCGCGCCAGACTGGCGCAGTTCACGGCGATGGCCGCCGGGTCGTCCAGCGCGAGCGCCGCCTCCAGCGCGACACGCTTGGTGGAGACCTCCTCGGCCCAGCGGCCCGTGAAGGAGAAGTAGCCCACCCAGTCCGCCGTGAGGTCCGTGCGGCGCCGCAGCAGCCGGGGATCGTCCAGCGAGGTCAGCGCGGCCATGACCGTCGCCTCCTCCTGGCGGTACCAGTCCAGTGCCTCGGCGCGGTCCTCGATCGCGACCCGCACCACTCCCGGCGGCAGCCCGGCGGGTCCGGGCTTGGGCCGGGTGTCCAGCACCCGGGCGGCCGCCGCCGCGTTGTGCCGCAGATAGTCCAGCAGCCGGGTCTCGGCGCCGTGACGGTCGTCGTCCTCCTGGGCGCGCAGTTCGGCGGCGTAGGCGCGGACCAGGTCGTGCAGGACGTAGCGGCCGTCGGCGTCCCGGGACAGCAGGCTGGCCGCGGTCAGCTCGCGCAGATACCGGCGGGCCTCGGCCATCGGGACCCCCGCCAGGGAGGCGGCGGCCTCGGCGGACGCCGCCGGACCGGGGTGCAGGGACAACTGCCGGAAGAAACAGGCCGTACCGGCGGAGAGCGCCCGGTAGGACCAGGAGAAGACGGCCCGGACGTCGCCCCTGCGGTCGTCGGCCGACAGGGCGTCGAGCCGGGACGCCTCCAGTTCGTGGACGGCGGCCCGCAGCGGCAGGTGCGGAGCGGCGCTGAGCTGCGCGCCGACGACGGCGACGGCCAGCGGCAGGTGCCCGCACAGCCCGGCCAGCCGGGCGGCGGCCCCGGGCTCCGCCGCGCACCGCTCCTCGCCCACCCGCGCGGCCAGCCCGGCGACGGCCTCCTCCTGGCTCCACACGTCCAGCCCGACCAGCGTGGCGCCCTCCCTGGCCGCCAGGCCGGACAGCTGGTTGCGCGAGGTGGTGATCGTCAGACACCCCGCAGAGGCGGGCAGCAGCGGCCTGACCTGCTCCGCGTCGCGTGCGTTGTCCAGCACCACGATCAGCCGCAGGGAGCCGGTGTGCTCCCGGAACACGGCGGCCCGCTCCTCGGTGCCGGAGGGGATGTCGCTGCTCGGCACGCCGAGCGCGCTCAGGAATCCGCCGAGCGCCTCACCGGGATCCAGCGGTGCGGAGTCCTCGAAGCCGCGCAGGTTGACGTAGAGCTGGCCGTCCGGGAAGCGGTCGGCCACCTGGTGCGCCCAGTGCACCGCGAGCGTGGTCTTGCCCACCCCGGCCATGCCCCCGATCGCGGATACGACGACATGCCCGCCATGCCCGCCGTGCCCCCCGCCCGCCGCGACCCGCTCGCCGAGGCCGCCGACGGTCGCCAGAGTCTCCGCGCGGCCCCGGAACACCGCCAGGTCGGGCGGCAGTTGCTGGGGAACCTGCCGCGGGGTGCGCCGCGCGGACGAGGTCGCCTGGAGCAGCCGCCGCCGTTCGTCCTCGTCCAGCTCCAGCGCGTCCAGCAGCTCGGCCAGCGTCGCCTGCCGGGGAAGGCTCCTGCCGCGTTCCATGTCGCTGATGGCCCGCACGCTCACCCCGGACGCGTCCGCGAGGCTCTCCAGGGTCAGCAGCGAACGCTGCCGCGCCTGGCGCAGCAGCCGGCCGAATGTGCTCTTGTCCATCCCCACCCCCGGGGAACCGCACCCCGACGCGCCTGCCGTGTGTCCGCCGGTCCCGCTCCGCGACGCCGCGGAACCCCCGGATATGGATTGAACATTAAAGCAAGCCCGTGGGGTACGGACGCCCCCGCCCGCCATCCGGACCGCGGGGGCGCCGCCGGGAGGCAGGAGCGGGAGCCCGGACCCGAGGACGTGGTCAGGCCGTCGAGCCGGGGCGCGGGCCGGGTTCGCCGCCCTCCGGGCCCACGGTGCGGTTCCCGACCTCCGCACCGGGGCCGGGACCGCGGCGGCGCGCCGACGTCACACGTGCCCGCTCAGGCGGCGGCCCGCAGGTGTGTGTGCGCCCACTCCTCGAAGCCGGTCGGCTCGATGCCCAGCGCACGGGCGAACCGCGGCCGGGCCGGCTGACCGAACACCTCCATGAACTCGTGTGTGGCGCCCATGTCTCCCATACCGGCGGCGCGGGCCTGTTCCTCGGTCATGTCCGGGGCCGTCAGCGGGACGCCCAGGGCGCGGGAGAGGATCTCGGCGATCTCGGTCATGGTCAGGTGGTCTCCGGCCAGCTCCAGTTCCACCCGGTGGAACTCGGCGGGGGCGGACAGGGCGGCTGCCGCGGCCCGGCCCACGTCCCGGACGGTCACGAGCGCCAGGCGCGTGTCCGGTCCGACGACGGTGACCAGACCCCCTTCGACGCCGCGGGGGAAGTAGAACCGCTGGGACGGCTCGAAGTTCTCCATGAAGAACGACGGCTTGATCAAGGTCCAGGAGGGGAAGTCGAGTTCACGCAGCCGGTCCTCGATCGCGGCCTTGGTGCCGAGCGGGGCCTCCATCGCGGCCCAGCGTCCTTCGGCCCAGCCCGGAGCCTTGGTGTGCCGGCCGACGCCGCTGGTGGAGGACTGGACGAACTGCTCCACACCGGCGGCCCGCGCCGCCGTCATGAGGTTGTCCGCCTGGCTGACCTCACCGGCGAAGTCGAACCCCTGCTCGGTGTACGCGGGCATCTGCACGGAGAACACGGCCCGCACACCGGCCACGGCCGCCTCAAGGGTCGCGGGTTCGGTGAGATCGCCCACGAACAGGGCGGCGCCGAGTTCCTCGACGGCCCGTGCCCGGGGCGTGTCCGGATCGCGCACCAGGGCGCGCACCGGTGTTCCCCGCGCGAGCAGGGCGCGGGCGGTGGCGCCGCCCTGGCGGCCGGTGGCACCGGTGACGAGAACCGGTGGTGCGGCAGTGGTCATGAGAACCGGTGGTGCGGCAGTGGTCATGAGTGCATCTCCTCGGCGGTCACGCACCATAAACGGCGGGGCCCGCCGTTTCTTGTTCGCTACGATATGGCGGGCCCCGCCGCTTATCAACATCGGAGAGAGCATGACCGGCCGACGCTCGGACGCCCGCCGCAACCACGCACACATCCTCGCCGTGGCCGAGGCCGAGGTGGCCGCCCAGGGAGCCCAGGCGTCCCTGGAGCGGATCGCCCGCGTCGCAGGCGTCGGATCAGCCACCGTGCGGCGCCACTTCCCCACCCGCAAAGCGCTGCTCGAAGCCGTCTTCCGGCAGCGCGTCCACGCCCTGTGCGAGCGCGCTCACACCCTCTGCGGCGAGCACGACAGCCGCGCGGCGCTGGTGGCATGGCTGCGCGAGCTGCTTGCCTACTCGCTCGCCGCGCGCGGGCTCGCGGACATCCTCTCCTACGAGCCCCTCCGGGACGAGGACCAGGACGAGGCCGGCGAGGACTCCTGTGCGGCGGCCCTCGGCGCGGCCGGTGCCCTGCTGCTGCGCAAGGCCGTCGAGGACCGGGCGGTTCGGGCGGACATCACCATCGACGATCTGCTCGTACTGATCGTCGGAATCGCCCTGGCCACCGAGAACTACACCGACCCGGCGGTGCACGCGGACCGCGCCTTCCGGCTCGCCGTCGCGGGCTTCGGCGCCGACGGCGCCTGAGCATCCGCACCCGGCCGCCGCAGCCCCGGTCCTACGGCGGCTGCGGGTTCACCTCGGCACCGCCCCCCCAACGGCCGCCGGGTGCACACCTGCGCACCTGCACACCTGCACACCCCGGCGGACGGGCGGACGGGAGCGGACGGACGGACCAGCAACCCGGGCACCAACGGTCACCGGACGGATCGATCGGCAGTCAATCGATCGGCAGTCAAACGACTGATCCGCCGCCACCGGCACGGCGAGCAGGATGGGACACACCCGCCAAGCACCAGGAGAGGACCACACATGTCTGTCATCCGCAGCCCGCTGCCGGACAAGGAGCGCGAGATCGCGGGGGACGCCCTCCAGGCGACCCTGGTCGATCTGCTCGATCTGTCCCTGGTGGCCAAGCAGGCGCACTGGAACCTGTTCGGACCGCGCTTCCGCTCCATCCACGAGCAGCTCGACGAGGTGGTCACCACCGCGCGCGACTACGCCGACACGGTCGCCGAACGCGCGGCGGCCCTCGGCGTCGCCCCCGACGGCCGGGCCGCGACCATAGCCGCCACCAGCGGCGTCCCCGGCTTCCCGGAGGGCTGGACGAAGGACACCGCCGTCGTGGAGATCCTGGTCCGCACCTTCTCGACCGTCATCGAACGGGTGCGGCAGCGGATCGAGGACACCGGGCACGCCGACGCCGTCACCCAGGACCTGCTGATCGGCCTGACCGCCGACCTGGAGAAGCAGAGCTGGATGTTCCAGGCGGAGAACCGGACCTGAGCCGAGGAACCCGGCCCGGCCCCGCGCGGAGCCGGGCCGGGCGCCGCGCACCGGCACCGAAGGTACACACCCGACGGACGGAAGGCACACCCCCCCATGCACACGATCGCCGACCACCTCATCGCCTCGCTGAAGGCCAGTGGCGTACGGCGCCTCCACGGGCTGCCCGGCGACTCCCTCAACGGTCTCACCGACGCGCTGCGCCGCGACGGCGAGGTCGACTGGATCCATGTACGGCACGAGGAGAGCGCCGCGTTCGCCGCGGCCGCCGAGGCCGCGCTCACCGGTGAACTCGCCGTCTGCGTGGGCAGTTGCGGGCCCGGCAACCTGCACCTGGTCAACGGCCTCTTCGACGCCCAGCGCAGCCGCGTGCCCGTGCTCGCCATCGCCGCCCAGATCCCCGGCCCCGAGGTCGGCTCCGGCTACTTCCAGGAGACCCGCCCGCAGGAGCTGTTCCGCGAGTGCAGCGTGTACGCGGAGGTGATCAACAGCGCCGAGTCGGCTCCCCGGATCCTGCGGATGGCGATGCGGGCGGCCGTCGAACGCAACGGGGTGGCCGTGGTGGTGGTCCCCGGCGAGATCTTCCTCGCCAAGGCGCCCCAGGACACACCGCCCACCGTGGTCCGCGCGGCCCGTACGGTCGCCCGGCCCGACGAGGCGGACCTGAGGGAGGCCGCCGCGCTGCTGAACGCCGGGCGGCGGGTCACCGTGCTGGCGGGCGCGGGCGCGGCCGGTGCCCACGACGACCTGGTCCGGCTCGCCGAGGTCCTCCAGGCGCCCGTGGTGCACACCCTGCGCGGCAAGGAGCACGTCGAGTACGACAACCCCTACGACGTCGGACTCACCGGATTGCTCGGCTTCGCCTCCGGCTACAAGGCGATCGAGGAGGCCGACACCCTGCTGATGCTCGGCACGGACTTCCCCTACCGCCAGTTCTACCCACGGCACGCGAAGGTCGTCCAACTCGACCTGCGCGGCGAGCAGATCGGCCGCCGCACCCATGTCGACGTACCGCTGGTCGGCAGCGTACGGGACACCCTGCCCGCGCTGCTGCCGCTGCTGACGGCCAAGCCGGAGCGGGACCACCTGGACCGGGCCCTGGCCCACTACACCCGGACCCGCAGGTCACTGGACCGGCTCGCGGACAACGACCACGACCGCACCCCGGTCCACCCGCAGTTCGTGGCGAGCACGATCGACCGGCTGGCCGCCGACGACGCCGTGTTCACCACCGACGTCGGCTCGCCGGTGGTCTGGGCGGCCCGCTATCTGACGTTCAACGGGCGGCGGCGCCTGCTCGGTTCGTTCAACCACGGCTCGATGGCGTGCGCGCTGCCGCACGCGGTGGGCGCCCAGGCGGCGTACCCGGGGCGGCAGGTGGTCGCCCTGGCCGGCGACGGCGGACTCACCATGCTGCTGGGAGAGTTGTTCACGCTCCGGCAGAACAGGCTGCCCGCCAAGATCGTCGTCTTCAACAACGGCTCGCTGAACTTCGTCGAGCTGGAGATGAAGGCGGCGGGCGTCGTCAACTTCGGTACCGCGCTGGACAATCCCGACCTCGCGGCGGTCGCCTCGGCGATCGGACTGTGGGCAAGGCGGGTGGAACGCCCCAGCGATCTGGAGGGAGCGCTGAAGGACGCGTTCGCGCACGACGGACCCGCCGTCGTCGAGGTCATGACGGCACGTCAGGAGCTGTCCGTGCCGCCCGCGATCACCGCCGAGCAGGCCAAGGGCTTCACCCTCTACGCCATCCGCACCATCCTGTCCGGACGCGGCGAGGAACTGCTCGACCTGGTCTCCACCAACGTCGCCCGGCGCATCCTGCGCTGACCCCGGCCCGCTGGGTACGGCGTGGGCCGGTTCCCCTCGCCGGGGGAGCCGGCCCACGGTCCGTCACTGCCGGCGGAAGCTGTGGGCCGGGCCGTAGGAGAGCCACGAGTGGAAGTCGCCCGCCGGTTCGGTCAGCAGGGCGCCCGTGCAGTCGGCGTTCTTGTAGTACGTGACCGGCCTGTCCGTCATGTTGAAGTCGGCGAGGACACCGAACGGTGTGGTGACACACCCGCTGTCGACGTCCTGGTAGAGGGCCACCTTGCCGTCGAACCACTGCGTCTCGAAGACGCACACGTTTCCGCTGTTCACCGTGACACACCGCTCGTCGGCCCGGTCCAGGAACGTGGGGCCGGATGTCGCGGATGCCGTGCCGGTGGCCAGCCCCAGCAGGGCCGCGGCGGCGGCCGAGGCGACGGCGACGGTGATACGTCTGTGCTGCGAACTGCGCATGATTCTCTCCTCATGGGGACGGGAGTGGGACCGAAGTGCACACGTAGCCTGCCCGCACACATGGAAGTTTTAGATACTTCAACTATTTTTGGCTTGATCTGTTGGTCCGTGTGCACCGCGCGGCACCCCCGGCGAACCACACATGTGTGCCCTGTGCAGGCGGACCGGGGGGCGGGCCGCCGCGGTGGTCACGTCCTCCCGGTGCGTGGCCGCAGCCGGATCCGGCCACCCCGGGCCGGGACGAGCGTCACCGAGACCAGCCGCGCGGGCTCCCGGGGACCGGCCGGCTCGGGGACGGCCGCCGCGAGCACCACCCTCAGCACGGTCTCGATCTCCAGCTGGGCCAGCGCCACCCCGATGCAGCGCCGCACACCCCCGCCGAACGGTGTCAGGGCGTACGGCGCCGGATCCGCGCCCAGATGCCGCTCGGGCCGGAAGTCGTCCGGCCGCGGCCACAGCTCGGGGTCGAGATGGGTGAGCGGGAACAGCGCCGCGACGAACGCGTGCCGCGGCACCGGGCGCCCGCCGAGCATCGTGTCCCGGGCCGCGGTGCGCATGGCGTTCCAGACGGCGGGGCGCAGCCGGCCGGACTCCTTGACGGTGGCCTTGAGCAGGCGGTCCGAACCGGCGTCGAGATCGGCGATCAGATCGTCGCGCGCGGCGGGGTGGTGGGCCAGCAGGTGCAGCGTCCAGGCGATCGTCGTCGCCGTCGTCTCGTAGCCGGCCAGGACGAGACCGGTCAGCTCGTCCAGGAACTGCGCGTCGTCCAGCCCGGCGCCCCGCTCGTCGCGCGCGTCCAGCAGCAGGGACAGCACGTCGTCGCGCCGGGTGCGGTCGGGGGCGGCTCGGCGGGCGGCGATCTCCTCGCGGGTCAGGTCCAGCACGGCGCCGCGCAGCCGGTGGAACCGGCCGCCCGGCGAGAGCGGCCCGAGGTCGCGCCGCAGCGGCTCGGGCAGGAACAGGTACACCAGGTTGCCGGTGGCGACGAAGGGGCCGAGTGCCTGCCGGAAGGCGGCCGTCCGGGACGGGTCCGTCAGGCCGAGGACGACCCGCAGGATGACGTCCAGGGTGAGCCGCTGCGCCCAGGGCCGCACCGGCGCCCCGCCGCCGGACAGCAGCGCGGGCAACTGGGCCCCCACGAGTGCGCGCACCCGCTCCGCCCAGACCGCGATCCGCGCGCCGTGGAACGACGGCAGCAGCAGCTTGCGGTGGTCCAGGTGCACGGGCGGCGGGGTGCAGATCAGCGAACCGGCACCGACCGCGGGCGCCAGCAGGGCGGCGGCGTCGCCGCCCGTGAACCGCTCGTGGTCGGTCAGCACCGCCCGGTTGGCCGAGGCGTCGGCGGCGCACACCAGCGCGCCGCGGTAGGGATGCGTACGCAGCGAGAAGACCGGCCCGAGCCGCGCCCGCAGCGAGCGGGCGTAGCCCTGGGGGTCCATGAGCATCCGTGCGGTCTGCACGGCGCGTGGGGCGCGGGCGGCCGGCGGGAAGCGCCGGGGGTCCCACGAGGGCTCGCGGGTGAACGCGTCGTTCATGGCCGTGGTGCTCCTCGGAGGTGGTCGCGGGGCGGGGACGGGCCGGTGGGGCGGCGGTCAGCCGGGCGGTGTCCGCCGCCAGGGGCCGTCCGGGTCGTCGTAGGCGGCGGCGTAGCCGTCGGTGGCGATGGGGGCCTGGAGCATCGCGTCCGGCACGGCGAACGCCGCCACGAGGTCGAGTGCGTACGGGGCCAGCTCGGCGCCGAGCCGGTCGACGGCGGGGGCGAGACCGCGGACCGTCTCGGCGCCGAGGCGGCCGTCCGCCAGCAGGACGCCCGCGTGCGGGCTCAGGCACTCCAGGGCGAACAGCCGGAACACCTGCTGGAGCAGGGCGCGTACGGCCGGGTCGCGGACCCGGCCCGCAGCGGCCAGGAACGCCTGCGCGGCCCGCCGCGCGGCGTAGGCGTCCACGAGGCCGAGGCCCGGGTTCACCGCGTGGTTCCAGCGGTCCAGCGCGCCGGTGCTGGGTCTGCCGAGGCTGTCGCGGGCCTGCCGCAGGCGGTACAGCTCGTGGTGCACGAGCAGGTCGAGCAGTTCGGCCGGGCCGAGGGGGCTGAGCGGGGCGGGCGATTCGAGGGGGACGGGCGTTTCGCGGGGGCCGGGCGGGGCGGGCTCGGCCGGTGGGTCGTAGCCGTGGCCGGTCAGCATGTCGGCGGCGGCCTTGGTCCAGATGACCAGGTTGTCGCCCTCGGCCGTGATGGTGCTCTCGATCGGGGTGAGCAGGTCGACGACGCGGTTCGCGGACAGCAGGCCCTGCGCACCGCAGCGTTCACGGCATTCGAGCGCGATGTCCCTGGCCTGCCAGGTGATCCAGCCCTTCGCCGCCGCTACCAGGACGTCCGCCCCGCCGTCCGCCCCGCCGTCCGCCCCGCCGTCCGCTCCGCCGTCCGGCCCGCCGTCCGCTCCGCTCCCCTCCGGGGCTACGGCGGCGCGGGTGGTCTCGCGGAGCAGGAAGGTCGCCGCGTAGGCGCGGGCCACCGCGCCCAGCAGCCTCGTCTGATGGCAGCGGTAGGCGAAGAGCGGGACGCCGGATCTGCTCGCCGGGGCGAAGGTGTGCCGCCGGTGGGCGTGGCGCACGGAGATGGTGAGGGCGGCCCGCGCCCCGCCCAGCGCGGCGGCGCTCAGGCACAGCTTGCCCGTGGTGACGCGCTGGATGGAGCGCAGGAACCGGCGGCGCCGGCTGCCGGTCGTGCTGCGGAAGGTGCCGTCGGCGGTCAGCTCGCCGTGGCCGCCGCCGAGCAGCGCCGTGCGCGGCAGGACCACCCGGTCGAAGGAGGTGAGGGCGTGGTCGACCGACGAGCCGGGGGTCTGCGACAGGGGCCGCACCCGGATGCCCGGCAGCGGCCCGTCCTGTTCGCGCAGCGGTACGAGGAACAGGAACACCCCGCAGTCCTGGCCGCGGACGATCAGGCGGGCCGCGACCAGACCGCTCTTGGGGCCGCCGTACGGGCCGGTGTTGGGCATGAACTTCTGGGCGCCGGGCGACGGGGTGTGCAGGACGAAGGTGTCGGTCTCCGCGTCGTGGGTCGCCGTGGTCTCCAGCGCGGCGGCGTTGTTGCCGTAGCCGAGCTCGGTGATCAGCACGGTGCCGTACCGGCGCAGCCGGAGGAACGGGGACAGGTCGGTCGTGCGCCGGGTGTCCAGACGCAGCAGGCTGCCGAGGAACAGGTTGTAGTGGATCGTCGCCAGGGTGGTCAGACTGCCGTCGACCATGCCCAGCCATTCGTGCAGGGAGACCAGGTGGTCGGTCGCCGTGACCAGGTCCTCGACGGACGGGATGTCCTCGTTGAGGATCCGCAGCCGCCGGTAGGCCAGCGCGGTCCGCTCCTCGGGGGACAGCCCGTCGCGGTACCGGAACACCTCGCGGCCCAGGATGTCCGTCCAGGGCCGGTGCAGGTCCTCGAAACGGCCGTCGAAGAGCGCCTCGGTCAGCAGCGGGACCCGGGTCCCGTGCGGCCGGCCGGCGGTGGGGCCGACCGCCGCGCCTCGTCCCGCCACCGCGGTCGCGTCCACCGGGGCTGCCTCAGAGCGCCCCGAAGAGGAGATGACTGGTGGTGTTCGCCGGGTCGTCGTCGCGGTAGTACCCGCCGGCGGCGCTCATCAACTGGTCTCTCGTCAGCTGTCCGTCGGGTCCGGCCAGGCTGTCGAAGGCCGGTCCGGCGTCATGGGCGGGGACCCCGATGGCGGTGAGGACCGTGACGAAGTCCTCCTTGCCGACCCGGCCGTCGTCGTCGTGGTCGGCGAGCCGGAATCCGGCTTCGTAGAGCGGGCCGATCAGCGTGTCGAAATTGTCGCTCACATGGCGCACCGCCGCGCGGAACTCCTCCTTGTCGATCCGGCCGTCGCCGTCGGTGTCGGCGGATTCGCGCAGCGCCTGCCAGTAGTTCGCCATCTCGGCGGCGTACGCCTGTCCCTTCACCGACTGCTCACCGCCGACCGCGGCGATGCACCGGCCCGCCATCAGGGTGAAGTCGTCCTCGGCGATGACTCCGTCGCCGTTCGCGTCGAGTAAGGAGAACAGCCGTGCGTACTTCTGGTTCAGCAGTTCGCTCATGCGGGCCTCCGGCAGGGGAGTGGCGAATTGATCCGAATGCGAGAATACGGGCGGGCGATCGGGTGATTCCATCCCCGGAGTCATTCTCATTCGGGTGAATGAAGTCTTGTGGGATTGACGAAAAGGCGGTGGGGAACTGACGCAAAGGCGGTCGGGTGCGTTTCCCGTCCTCGTCCTTGTCCGGACGCAGGGCGCAGGGCGCGGACCGGCCCGGTGAGCCGGGCGGCCGGGGACACATGTTGAGGGGGAAGGTTTCTTCCCAGGCAGGAACCTGTCTCTTTTCCCTCCCTGGACGAGGAGTGATCGTAGAGATGTGCCCGCCGGGACGGCGGGCAACCGGCCCCTCCCGGGGCCCCTCCGATCCGACAGATCCTCGACAGGAGCCTTCCATGGCCAGGACCGACGTCACCTTCGACAGCGCCGGCATCACGATCGCCGCCCACCTCCACACCCCCGGCACCCCGGCGGCGGGCCCGCGTCCGGCCCTGGTGGTGGGGCATCCCGGCACCGGTGTGAAGGAGCAGACCTCCGGCACCTATGCGCGGCTGATGGCCGAGCGCGGCTTCGTCACCCTCGCCTTCGACGCCGCCCACCAGGGTGAGTCGGGCGGTCTGCCGCGCGGGCTGGAGGACCCCGCCCAGCGGGTGGAGGACTTCAAGGCGGCCGTCTCCTTCCTCACCACCCGTGCGGAGGTCGACGCCGACCGGATCGGCCTGCTCGGCATCTGCGCCTCCGGCGGCTACTCGTTGGCCGCCGCCGGTGGCGACCACCGGGTGGAGGCCGTGGCCACCGTCTCCACCGCCGAGCCCGCGCGCCAGTTCCGCCACGGTGCGGAGGGCGCCCAGGACCCTGCGGTCTTCCAGACCCTGCTCGACGCCGCCGCCCAGGCCCGGACCCGGGCCGCCCGAGGCGAGGACCCGGGTGTGATGACCATGTTCCCGGAGACCGCCGAACAGGCCGCCGCGCTCGGCGGTGAGCACGGTGTCGAGGGCTTCGAGTACTACTGCACCCCCCGGGGCGAGCACGAGCGGTCGGCGAAGTTCCTCGCCTGGGAGAGCATCGACAGGATGGCCTCCAGTGACGTCTTCCACGCCGTCCCCCTGATCGGCCCCCGGCCCATGCTCCAGGTCATCGGCGCGCGCGCCGTCACCGCCTGGATGGCCGTCGAGGCCCACCGGCGCGCCACCGGTCCCGCGGAGCTGCACCGCATCGAGGGCGCCAGCCATGTCGACCTCTACGACAGGAAGGAGTACATCGACCCCGCCGTCGACAAGCTGACCTCCTTCTTCACCGAGCACCTGGGCGCCACGCCCACGCCCCGCAGCGCGTGACGTGGTGGACTCACATGTGTCGGCATGTGTCCGCGGTGTCTCGCGCGCGCTCTCTCCTTCTCTCTCTCCCCCCCCGCTTTCTCTCTCTCCCCCCCCCGCGAAGACGCGAAGGTGCTGCGGCGAGTGGTACGCGAACAATGGCCGAATTTAGTTTAACGTTAAACCGGTGTAGAGGGCATGCTGATTGAAGCGTCGGAGACCGACTCCGGTACCCGGCTCAACGTCCCAGCCGATCAAAAACCGATCAACGGAGATGCCCCCATGAGCCAGACCCTGCCGCTCCGCCTTCACCACCACGCATGGATCACCGACGACCAGGAGGCCAACCGCCGCTTCTACGAGGACGTGATCGGCCTTCCCCTGGTGGCCGTGTGGACCGAACGCGAGGTGCTGTCCGGGGCCGAACGCGCCTACAGCCACGCCCTCTACGGCCTGGCCGACGGCAGCGCGCTCGCCTTCTTCCAGTTCGCCGACCCCAAGGACCAGGCGGAGTTCAGGACGGACATCAATTCCACCCCGTTGCGCCACCTCGCCTTCAAGGTCGAGGCGGAGACCCAGGAAGCCATCCTCAAGCGCGTCGAAGCGGCCGGCCGCCCCGAGTCGAACGCCCATGTGCTCGACCACGGCTTCTGCGTCTCGCTGTACCTCACGGACCCCAACGGACTCATCCTGGAGTTCGCCGTCGACCACCCCGACGCGGAGAAGATCGACGCCGAACGACGCGCCACGGCGCACGACGACCTCGCCCGCTGGCTCGGCGGCGACCACACCAGCAACAACGTCTGGCGCTGATCCTTCGGACGTGCGTCAGTCGCCCTGCGACCACGCGGCCACCGGCAGGGACAGATAGACGCCGACGTCGCCGAGCCCGGTCGCGGTGGTGATGTCGCGCTGGAGTCCGTCGACGCGTTCCTGGCGGTCGGCGGCCCTGCTCTCGAACCACTTGGACCGCACCTCGATCACCACATCCAGGCCGCAGCGGTCCAGCGGCCCCAGGCTCCGGAAGCGGATCTCGACGTCGCCCGGCTGTAGATCGCCGTCGTACGGCTCCTCGGGGCACTCCACGGCCCGGGAGACCAGGTGCGGCAGCACCGCACCCAGTTCACGGAGCGTGGATTCGGGGACGTCCGGGGCGTAGGTGACTTCCACAAGAGGCATCGGACCACTCTAGGACGGGCGCGGCGCACCCCCATGGGCCGGGCCGGGCCGCCCGGGGGCCGTGAACCTTTTCGGCCCGTGATTCGTGCGGCGGGACGGTCTGGACACGGGGCTGCGGCCAGTGGTTCGCTGCCGTGACAGATGTGTGCACCGGGATCCTGGCGGTTCGTGATGGTCGTGGCAACGCACTTCGAGGCCGGCCGGTGATAAGTGGTCCGGTCACAGCCGGGGGTGAGGTGGCGTCGGCACACCGCCCTGCGCCGCGTACCGAACGCCTCGCGCGGGCGAGAAGCTGGCTGGGGCCGGTGCTGGTCGCCGTTCTGGCCGGGGCGCTCCGCTTCCGGCACCTCGGCCGGCCGCGCGACCTGATCTTCGACGAGACGTACTACGCCAAGGACGCCTGGTCCATGCTGCGGCTCGGCTACGAGGGGGTGTGGCCCGACCGCAGGACGGCCGACCCGCAGCTTCTCGCCCACCCGCGGACCGTCTCGCTCTCCGACACCGGGGCCTTCGTCGCGCACCCGCCGGCCGGGAAGTGGGTGATCGCCCTCGGTGAGTGGACGTTCGGTCTGGACCCGTTCGGCTGGCGCTTCATGACGGCGGCCCTGGGCACCCTGTCGGTGCTCATGCTGTGCCGGATCGGGCGCCGCCTGTTCCGGTCCACCCCGCTGGGCTGCCTGGCCGGCGCGCTGATGGCGGTGGACGGACTGCACCTGGTGATGAGCCGTACCGCGCTGCTCGACCTCGTCGTCATGTTCTTCGTGCTGGCGGCGTTCGGCTGCCTGCTGATCGACCGCGACCACGCGCGGGCCCGGCTCGCGGCGGCCCTGCCGACCGGGCCGGACGGCCGCGCGCGCCCGGACGCGGGCATCGCCGGCCGCGCCGGGACCGGACCGCGCCCCTGGCGAATCGCGGCCGGGGTCTGCCTGGGCCTGGCCGCCGCCACCAAGTGGAACGGCCTGTACGTCCTCGTCCTCTTCGCCGTCCTCACACTGCTGTGGGACGTCGGCGCCCGCCGCACCGCGGGCGCCGCCGCCCCGTACCGGACGGTGCTGCGCAAGGACCTCGGTCCCTCGGTGCTGTCACTGCTCCCGGTCGCCGCGGTGACGTATCTGGCCACCTGGACCGGCTGGTTCCGCTCCACCGACGGCTACGGCCGCCACTGGGCCGACGGCCGCGGCGGCACCTGGTCCTGGATCCCGGCCCCGCTGCGCAGCCTGTGGCACTACGAGTCCGCGGTCTACGCGTTCAACGTGGGCCTGCACACCCCGCACAGCTACCAGTCCAACCCCTGGAGCTGGCTCGTCCTGGGCCGTCCCGTGCTGTTCCACTACCGCTCGCCCAAGTCCGGTCAGGACGGCTGCCGCACGGCGGCCGACTGCTCGCAGACCGTCCTCGCCCTCGGCACCCCGCTCCTGTGGTGGACGGCGTGCTGCGCCCTCGTCTACCTGCTGTACCGCTGGGCGCTGCGCCGCGACGGGCGTGCCGGTGCGATCCTGTGCGCGGTGGCGGCCGGCTATCTGCCCTGGTTCCTCTACCAGGACCGTACGATCTTCTCCTTCTACGCGGTCGTCCTCGTGCCCTACCTGTGCCTGGCCGTGGCGATGGCACTGGGCGCCCTGGCGACGGGCCCACCGGACGCGACCCCCGCCCGCCGCCTGCGGGGCACGGTGGCCGCGGGCGTGCCCGTCCTCCTCATCGTCTGGAACTTCATCTGGTTCTTCCCGCTCTACACCGGGCAGACGATCCCGTACACCGCCTGGCAGAGCCGGATGTGGCTCGCCACCTGGATCTGAGGGCCGCGCGAGGGAGACGGCGCGGGGGGCGACGGGGTGACCGGAGGTCAGGAACTCAGTACCAGCCGGTGCACTTGATGTGCCCGGTGGAGTCGTTCCACGCGCAGGCGCGCATCACATAGCCGCCGTCGTAGCGGGAAGCGGTGTGGGTGTCCGAGCCGCTCTTCACCGTGGTCATGCTCAGCGGGCCGTCCCAGGACTTGCCCTTGTCGGAGGAGCGGTCCACCCAGACCTTGTCACCGGGGTCGGCGCTGTAGATGCGGCCCCAGGCGCACCGGGTGGACGTGCTGTACCGGAGTTCGATGTTGATCGAGTCGACCTTCGCCGTCTTCACCGTCTTGGGACCGGCGAACGTGCACGTCCCCGCGGCACTCGTGTCGGCGGCGGTGGCACTCGTCGCGGCGACGGTACCGCCCAGCCCGGCGAACAGGGCTGCCGTCGCGACCAGGACTGCGGCGCGGGTGCCGATGCGTGGTACGACCATGATTCCTCCCGTTGTGGACGTGGGCCGGGCAGCATCCCCGGCCGATCCGGAACGCAGCCGTCATCGCTCCTCCGGGTGGCTTGAGCGCCGCTCCCGTCGTCGCACCGGCTTGCGGCAACGACGCTACGAGAGCGGCCGTCCGGCGCGAATCCCACAGCGGTTGCAATCAGCGCTCAACCTCCAGGGGTACGCCGACTACCGCAGCGGTTTACTCGCGCAAAGCCCCCGGCCCCTCCTGCCATCCGCCTGCCACATGCCCGGACGGAGCCTCGCAGCGGTGCGCCGCAGCACGCTGCGTGGCTGCCCCTGTGAGAGAACAAGATCCTTCAGCGCTGCCGGGCCCGCTGTGTGCCGGTGGTGGTCACGGCCGTTTCAGGACGATGGAGTTGATCGGGCCCAGGTCGACCCAGCGGAACGCGACCGCGGGCACGCTGTAGCTACAGTCACCGGTGCCGTTGTAACCGGTGCACAGGTTGATGGTCGCGCCGCCCGTCTGGTTGTTGTACACCCAGTGACTGCCGTACTGGTTGCTGAGGTTGTGGGCGCCGTAGGTCCAGTAGGTGTTGCTGGGCGAGGAAGAGAGCGGATCCGCGTTCTCGCGGTAGATGCACGCCGCTCCGCTCGGGCATCCGAAATCGGCGGGCCGGGCCTCCGCGGCACCGGTGCTCAGCACGGTCGCGGCTGCCAGGCCGGCCGTGACCGCGGCGGCGGTCCGGATCATCCTGCGCATAAGGATTCCTCCCCTAGCTCACATGCCCGCGGCCTCCGGCTGTGGCCGGACGTCCGCGGCTCTGATGGCCAACTGCTCAGCAGCGTAAGGGAAGTGACGCCTGGAGCCATCCCATTCGCCAGGGTGGACGGGACGACGGGACTAGACCTTGCGTGCCAGCCCCGCCGCGATCAGGTGTTCCCAGACGGTGAGTTCGCGGGGGGCGCCGTCGCCCCAGGGGCTGGCGATCTGTTCGGGGTGCCACAGGGGGGCGGGGACGATTCCGGGGTCGAGTATCTCCAGGCCGTCCAGGAGTCCGGCGATCTCCTCGTCGGTGCGCCAGCGGCCGCGCCCGAAGGTCTGCTGGAGGACGCGCTCGGCCTCCTCCGTCTCGGCGTTGTGGCCGGAGCGGAAGTGGCTCATGAAGAAGTAGCTGCCGGAGGGCACCTGGTCGCGCCAGTAGCGGACGATGGCCGCCGGGTCCTCCTCGTCGTTGACATGGTGGAGGATGGCGCTGAACATCACGGCCACGGGGCGTTCGAAGTCGATCAGTTCGCGGGTGTCCGGGTGGGTGCGGATGCCCTCGGGGTCGCGTACGTCGGCCGCGATGACCCGGGTCCGCCGGTTCTGCTCCAGCAGCGCCCGGCCGTGCACCAGTACCTGCGGGTCTATGTCGACGTAGACGATCCGGGACTCGGGGGCGTGCCGCTGGGCGACCTGGTGGACGTTGTCGGCGGTGGGGAGACCGCTGCCCAGGTCGATGAACTGCCTTATGCCGGTGGTGGTGGCGATCTCCGCCACGGCCCGGGTCAGCGCGGAGCGGTTGGCGAAGGCGATGGCCACCGAACCGGGGAGGTCGCGTTTGAAGACGTCGCCGATCTCCCGGTCCACGGCGTAGTTGTCCTTGCCGCCGAGCAGGTAGTCGTAGACGCGCGCGATGCTCGGCCTGGTGTGGTCGATGGAGATGCCCTCTTCCGTCATGGCGGCCATCTTCCCCTGTGAAGACCCCTGTTGACCATCGTTTCTGCATCTCCGACGACGATCGGCGAACCCGGCCGTTGACATGGTTGGCTAATGAGATTAGCTTATGGCTAATGACATTAGCCGGACTTCGGCCGGACCTGGGAGACGCCATGACCGAGTACCTCGCCGTCGGCGACGGCACGATCGCCTACGAGGTGACCGGGACGTCCGGCCCGCTGATCGTGCTCGCGCACGGCATGGGCGACAGCCGCGCCGCGTACCGCGCGATGGTCCCGCCACTGGCGGCGGCCGGATACCGGGTCGCCGCCGTCGACCTGCGCGGCTGCGGCGAGTCCGGCACCGACTGGCCGGACTGGAGCCGCACCGCCATCGCCGGTGACCTGCTCGCCCTGATCCGCCACCTGGGCGGCCCGGCCGTGCTCGTCGGCCACTCCGTCTCCGGCGGCGCCGCCACCATCGCGGCGGCACAGGAGCCCTCGCTGATCACGGCGGTCGTCGAACTGGCGCCGTTCACCCGCAAGCAGACGATCCGGCCGGGCGACCTGCGTGTGCGGCGCTTCCGGCAGGGCATGCTGCGGCTGCTCGGCACCGGAGTGTTCGGCAGCCGTCGGCTGTGGCGCTCCTACCTCGGCCTCGCCTACCCGGGAGTGCGCCCGGCCGACTGGGACGAACGCCTCGGCCGCATCGACGCGCTGCTGCGCGAGCCGGGCCGGATGAAGGCCATGCGGCGCATGGGCCGCAGCGCGCCGACCGACGCCGGTGCCCGGCTCGGCGACGTCCGCTGCCCGGTCCTCGTCGTGATGGGCACGCTCGACCCCGACTGGGCCGACCCGCACGCCGAGGGCTCGGCCGTCGTCGGCGCGCTGCCCTCCGGCCTCGGCCGCCTGGAGATGATCGAGGGCGCCGGGCACTACCCGCACGACCAGTACCCCGACCGGGTGACCGCGCTCGTGCTGGCCTTCCTCCGGACGGAGGCCGCCCGTGCCTAGGGCCGGACTCGACCCGGCGGCCGTGGTCGCGGCCGGTGCCGCGCTCGCCGACGAAGTGGGCCTCTCCCGCCTCACGATGGGCCTGCTGGCCGAACGGCTGGGCGTGCGCACCCCCTCCCTCTACAAGCATGTGAGCGGACAGGAGGATCTCAGCCGGCGGATCGCGGTCCTGGCGCTGCGCGAGGCGGCCGACGCCGTCGGCGGCGCGGTCCAGGGCTACGCCGGCCGGGACGCGCTGGCCGCCGCGGCGCGCGCCTTCCGCGCCTTCGTCCTGGCGCACCCCGGCCGGTACGCCGCGACGATCGGGGCCGAACCCACCGGCCCCGACGACCCGTTGGCGGCCGAGGGGCAGCGGCTGCTCGGCGCCTTCATGGCGGTGCTGCGCGGCTACGAGATCGCGGCGGCCGACGTGGACCACGCCCTGCGCACGCTCCGCAGCCTCTGCCACGGCTTCGCCACGCTCCAGTCGGCGGACGGCTTCCGGTGGAGCGCCGACGTCGACGAGAGCTTCGAGTGGCTGATCGCGTTCGCCGACCGGGGGCTGCGCGCGAACTGAACAGCCGCCCTCCCGCGTCCCCTTGTGTCCGGGACGCGCCGAACGTCCGGGAACGGTAACAGCGTCCCCGGGACGCAACCCCCGCCGCGCCCGGCCCCTCTGGAGGGGTGGCAGGACGCGAGAGCCCCTTCACGGGGCATCTTCTGACCGACCGTCACGCCACCGGAGACCGACGACACAGTCTGTGGATTGCCGCATGGGGGAGATCCACGGGAGGGAAAGTCCATGACCAGGACGATGAAGAGCGGTACGGGAACCACGGGAAGCACAGGGACCGCGGGGACGCTGAGCCGACGGCGCGTGGCCGTGACCGGCGCGCTGGGGCTCGCCTCGATCGCGCTGGCCGCCGTGCCCGCGCACGCCAAGGGCGACGTGGACCTCACGGCGCCGCGCACCGCCGCGGTCGGCAAGACCATCACGGTCAGCGCGAGCGGCAGCGACGACGCGGCCGTCTATCAGCGGATATGCCTGGAGGACCGCATGGGCAAGGCGGCCTGGCACCAGGTGGCCTGCGGCGCCACGGTCTCCCGTGACGCGGGCGGCGACGCCCGCGCCAGCGCCCGCGTGAAGGCCGCGCACCGCGGCGGACTCCAGTTCCGCGCGGTGATGTACGGGCTGACCAGCGCGCACGACAAGCACCCCGTCCGGTGGCGCACGTCGGACGTGGTGACCGTGCGGGTGCGTTGATCCGGGCGCGCTGATCGCCCCGCCGTTCTCCCGGGCGGGGGAGCGGCGCAGCGCGGAGAGCACACCAGGAGCGGCCGGGACCTTCCCGGCCGCTCCCTGTTTTTCCCCGCCGCTCCGCGCCCTACCCGGCCGGTCGCGGCGCCGCCGCGGCGGCGGTGAACAGGGCGTGGACGGCGGCGCGCACCTGGGCGGTGACCACCTCGGGCGAGGAGGTGTCGAGCTTGCCGTCCAGGTGCAGGAACGCCAGGCCGTGGACGAGGGCCCACACCGTGGTCGACAGGGCGTCCGGATCGGTGCCGGGGAAGGCGTTGCGGACGATGTCCCTGACGTACTCCGAGATGGCGGCCGTCGCGCGGACCCGTTCCTCGCTGGTGGGATCGCAGGGCTCGGCGAACATCACCCGGAACAGCGCCGGGTGGCCGAGCGCGAACCGGACGTAGGCGTCGGCGACCGCGGCCAGTTCGTCGGGGGTGGTGGGCGAGGGGTGCGCCGCCGCCAGGTGTCCGGCGAGTTCGCGGTAACCCTCGGCGGCGACGGCGGAGACGAGCGCGTCCCGGTCCGCGTAGTGGCGGTAGGGCGCCGTCGCCGACACCCCGGCCCGCCGCGCGACCGCCCGCAGCGACAGGCCGGAGCTGCCGTCCTCCTCCAGCAGCTCCCGCGCGGCCCGCAGACAGGCGGCGCGCAGATCGCCGTGGTGGTACGTGCCGCTCGCTTGGGACACAGGTCACACTCCCTCATGTTTGCAGTGCTCACATCGCTGCCCTAATGTGAGCGGTGCATACATCGTAGTCGATCGTGAGGGAAAGCGAGGAACCCGGATGACCAGCGAGCTGTTCTCGCCGTTGCCCCTGCGCTCCGGGCAGGTGCTGGGCAACCGCGTCGCCAAGGCGGCCATGGAGGAGAACATGGCCGGAGTCGGCCAACTGCCCGGCCAGGAGCTGTTCGGACTGTACCGGCGCTGGGCCGCCGGTGGCGCCGGGCTGCTGATCACGGGCAACGTCATGGTGCACGCCGAGGCCCTGACCGGCCCGGCCGGTGTCGTGCTCGACGAGGCGGCCCCGCTGGAGCCGTTCGCCGAGTGGGCGCAGGCGGGCAGGTCCGGCGGCGGCGCGGTCTGGATGCAGATCAACCACCCCGGCCGCCAGACCGAGGCCGACATGCCCGGCGTGGTGTGGGGTCCCTCCGCGGTCGGCGTCGACCTGGGCCGGCACAGCGGCCGCTTCGGCCGTCCGTCCGCCATGACCGCCGAGCAGATCGAGGCGACCGTGCGCCGGTACGCGGTCACCGCCCGCCGCGCCGAGCAGGCGGGCTTCGACGGCGTCGAGGTGCACGCCGCGCACGGCTATCTGCTCTCCCAGTTCCTCTCCCCGCTGGTCAACCGGCGCACCGACCGGTGGGGCGGCTCCCTGGAGAACCGGGCCCGGATGCTGCTGGACGTCGTCCGCGCCGTACGGGCCGCCGTCTCGCCGTCCTTCGCCGTCGCGGTGAAGCTCAACTCCGCCGACTTCCAGCGCGGCGGCTTCGACGCGGACGACGCCCGCCAGGTGATCGCGATGCTCGCGCCGCTCGGCGTCGACCTGGTCGAACTGTCCGGCGGCAGCTACGAGAGCCCGGCCATGTCCGGACGCCCCGCCGACGCGCGCACCCAGGCCCGCGAGGCGTACTTCCTCGACCTGGCGAAGGACCTGGTCACGACCAGTCCGCTGCCGCTGATGCTGACCGGCGGCATCACCCGCCGCCGGACCGCCGAGCGCGTCCTCGCCGGGGGCGTGGCCCTCGTCGGGATGGGCACCGCCCTCGCCGTCACCCCCGACCTCCCCGCCCGCTGGCGGACCGGCCGCGAGGCGGACCGGCACCTGCGGCCGGTGACCTGGTCCGACAAGGCCCTCGCCTCGGCGGCCGGGATGGCCCAGGTCCGCCACCAGATGCGCCGCATCGCCCGCGGTGCCGGACCGCGCCCCGGCACCCACCCGGCCCGCGCCCTCGTCTGCGAGCAGCTGCGCAGGCGGCGGGCCCTGCGCCGCTACCGCACCTGGCTCGCCACCGGGCGCGCCACGGCGCGGCCCGCCGCGTGCTGACCCCGCGCGCTGACCCCGCGCGCGGACATGCGGGGACGTGCGGGGACGCGCAGCGACATGCGCGGACATTGGGTGGGCGGGCCGGTCCCGTACGTCGGGCCGCCGGGTTCAGCCGTCGTGCAGGGCCGTCCTGAGCGCGTCCACGGCGAGCTTGCGGGCCACGTTCGCGGCGCGGGTGTCGCGCAGGCTGTCCAGCAGGAGGAAGTCGTGGACCATGCCCGCCACCCGGACCGAGGTGACGTCCACGCCCGCCTCGCGCAGCCGGTCGGCGTACCGCTCGCCCTCGTCGCGCAGCACGTCCGCCTCGTCGGTGACGACCAGCGTGGTGGGCAGCCCGCGCAACTGGTCGAGCGAGGCCCGCAGCGGGGAGGCGTACGCCTCGGCGCGCTGCGCGGGATCGGTGGTGTACGCGTCCCAGAACCACTTCATGGCGTCCCGCGTCAGGTAGTAGCCCTCGGCGAACTGCACATAGGACGGGGTGTCGAAGGAGGCGTCCGCCACCGGGTACAGCAGGACCTGCGCCTGGAGACGGAGGCCGCCGCGTTCCTTGTTCATCAGCGCGAACACCGTCGACATGCAGCCGCCGACCGACTCGCCGGTGACCGCCACGCGCGAGGCGTCCAGGCCGTGTTCCGCGCCGTGGTCGCGGACCCAGAGGCCCACCGCGTAGTTCTGCTCCACCTGGGTCGGGTACCGCGCCTCCGGTGCCCGGTCGTAGACGGGGAAGACACCCGCCGCGTCCGCGCCGACGGCCAGCTCGCGGAAGAGGCGGTCGTGTGTCCGGTCGTCGCCGAACACCCACCCGGCGCCGTGGATGTAGAACACCACCGGCAGCGGGCCGCGTGCACCCCTGGGCCGGACGATCCGGGTGCGGACCGTGCCCCACTGACCGGCGTCCACGTCGACCCACTCCTCGTCGACGTCGGGGCGGGGCACGTCCGGGTCGCTCTGGAGGCCGAGCAGGATGTCCCGGCCCTGCTCGGGCGGCACCTCGTAGATCCGGGGGTGCGGGGCGGTCGCCTCGGCCAGCTCCTTCGCGGCGGGTTCGAGATACGGGGTGGTCGGCGGCGGAAGCTCGGTCATCTTCGCTCCAGGTCGCGAGCACACGTGTGCCCTGCCGTGCGGCGGCACCGGCCGCTGCGGGTGGCGGTCGCCTCCCGGCGGGAGGCTCCGGCGAAAGTCCCCCGGTCCATCGTTGGCGCCCCGGCCGCGGTCCGCAACCGCCGCGGACACCCGCAGGTCAGCCGGGCGCGGGTGTGCGGGCGGCGGCCGGGCGGTCCAGCGCCGTGCGCAGCACCGAGCGGAAGGCCGCCCACAGGGCGTCGGCCTCGGGGACCGGGACGGCCGCCGTGGCGTGCTCCAGCTCCAGGGCGAGGCCGCCGCCGGGGGTGTCGGTGACGCCGAGCCACAGGTCGTACTCGGCGGTGCCGCTGCCGTGGACGCGCACGGAGCGCACCGGCGGGGCACACACCGGCGTGTCCTGCACGGCCAGGACGCAGTTGAACAGCGGGGTGCGGTGGGCCGCGCGCTCGGGCCGCAGCAGGGACAGGAGGTGCGGCAGCGGCACCTTGGCCCGGTCGCGGACGAAGGTCACGGCGGGCGCCACCTGCTCGGTCGCGAACCGGGCGAAGGACGGCGCCGCGCCCGGACGCAGGGCCAGCGGCAGCGTGTTGACGAAGAAGCCGCACAGCCCGAGCGCCCCGAAGGTGTGCCGGGCCAGGAACGGGCTGCCCAGCACCACGGCCGGGTCGCCGGTGTGCGCGTGCAGCGCGGTGGCGTACACGGCGGTGAAGAACTCGTAGCCGGTCAGCCCGAGCGCGCGGTGGGCCGAGCGGATCGCGGCGCGGGCCGCCGGGTCCGGCTCCCAGCGAAGGCGCCGGGCCGCGCGGTCGCCGCCGTCCGCCGCCGGTGCCGTCGCGCCGCCGAGGGAGGCGGGCGCCGTACCGGCCACGGACCCGGCCAGCTCCGCGGCCCGGCGGCCCGTCGCCGCCGAACCCTCGGCGGCGGCCTGGGCGGCGTGCTCGCCGAGGAGACGGGCCTCGCGCGCGGCGCGCAGCCCGTCGCCGGGCGCGGCGGGCCCGGGGGCGGTGAGGAATCCGGCGAGGTCGTCGGCGAACGGCTGGAGCGAGAATCCGTCGAACACCAGGTGGTGGACCGCCATGACCAGCACCGACCGGCCGTCCGGGCGGGCGTGGGCGAAGCGCAGCAGCGGGCCGCGCGCCAGATCGAAGGGGTGCGCGCCGAGCCGGGCGACGGCCGCGCTGACCTCGGCGGCGCCGCAGCGACCGATGTCCTCGAAGGGCAGGTCAGCGGCGGCGAGCGGCTCCTCGATCAGAGCTGTGC
Organism: Streptomyces sp. NPDC003284; assembly: GCF_053589675.1. Classification (NCBI taxonomy): domain Bacteria; kingdom Bacillati; phylum Actinomycetota; class Actinomycetes; order Kitasatosporales; family Streptomycetaceae; genus Streptomyces; species Streptomyces sp. NPDC003284. The sequence goes on along the minus strand of NZ_JBSFSI010000015.1, from coordinate 185,908 downwards.
CGGTGAGCGGATCCCCGACGCGCATCCGCAGCGCGGGCTGCACGGCGAGCACGGCGGCCAGGGCCTCGGCGATACGGGGCGTGCCGATCGCGGGGTCGAGACCGACGGTGACGACGATGTTGTGGAGCTGCCGGGGACCGAGCCGGTGGGTGACCCACAGCCCCTTCTGGGAGGCGGTCAACGGCAGCGCGGGGACGGCCGGTTCCGCCCAGGGCTCCGCCCACGCGTCCTCGGACCAGATGCTCATGCCGCGCCGCCCGGGACGGGCACGGACCCGGTGTCCAGCAGGTCGGCGAGCCATCGCCGCAGGTCCCGCAGGGTGCTGCCGCGGCTGATCCGGGCGAAGTCGATCTCCACCTCGGGGCCGAGGGGCAGCGCGGCGACGATACGGACCACCTGGCGGGACTCGATGCCGAGGTCGACCAGGGTGCGGTCGTCGTCGGTGGTGCCGAGCGGGCGGCCCAACTGCTGTGCGAGGAGGTCGTCGAGGACGCGGACGGGCGGGGCGGGGGCCATCGGTGTCGTTCCTTTCTGCGGGGCGCGGCGCGGCGCGCGCACAGCGGGACTCAGCGGGACTCGGCAGGTGTCGGCGGGGCTCAGCGGGCGGCGACGGGCACCGGTGCCGCGGTCCGCCCGTCCGGGGCGGTGAGCAGGTCGAGCAGCAGGCGGCGGTCGGTCTTGCCGTTGGCGTTCAGCGGCATCCGTTCGAGTTCCGTGACGGACCCGGGGCACATGTAGGACGGCAGCGCCCCGGCGGCCAGCTCGCTCAGCGCGGGGCCGAGCCCGGGGTCGCCGGTGTACGCGGCGAGCAGGGTGCCGCCGCCCTCCGGGGCGAGCACCACCACGGCCTCCGTGACCCCCGGGCAGGTGCGCAGCACCGCCTCGACCTCACCGAGTTCGACACGGAAGCCGCGCACCTTGACCTGGTGGTCGAGCCGCCCGAGGTGCACCAGGACGCCGCCCTCGCGGCGGACCCGGTCCCCGGTGCGGTACCACAGGTCCGGGCCCGGCGGTCCGGCCGGGAGCGCGGTGTCCCCGCGCGGCGGGCCGGGTACGCGGGCGAACCGGCCGCGGTCGTCGGCCGGGTCGAGATAGCCGCCGAAGCGCTGCGGGCCGCGCAGCAGCAGCTCCCCCTCGTCGCAGGGGGAGCCGTCGCCGTCGACGACCAGATGGTCGAGGCCCGGGTGGACCGTCCCGACGGGCACGGTGCCGTTGCGGGTGTGCGGCCAGTGCGCCGGGTCGGCGGGCAGCCGGTACCCGGCGCAGGCGACGGTCACCTCCGTGGGGCCGTACAGGTTGCTGAGGGTGCTGTGCGGGGCGGCCCGCGCCCAGCACTCGGCCTGCGCGAGGGTGAGCTGCTCGCCCGCGAAGAAGCTGTGCCGCAGGGTCGGCATGCAGCCGGGGCGCAGGGCGCGGGTGCGCCGGGCCAGGGTGATCAGCGAGGGCACGGAGAACCAGTGCGTCAGGCGGCTCTCCTCGACATAGCGCACCGGGTTCAGCGCGAAGGCGTCCGGCGGGGGCAGGACGAGCGTCGCCCCGGCGGCCCAGGTGGCGAAGAGGTCGTCCACCGAGAGGTCGAAGGTCAGGTCGAAGGTGTGCGAGACCCGCGCCCCCGGACCCAGGTCCCGGGTGCGCAGGGTGTGCGCGAGGTACGCGACGGCCTGGGCGTTGCGGATGGGGACACCCTTGGGTTCCCCGGTGGAGCCCGAGGTGAACAGCAGATAGGCGACCGCGTCGGCGTCGTCCGGCAGCGGCGGCAGATCCGGGGCCTGCCCGGTGCCGTCCGCGACGGGCGGCGGGGCGGGCGGTCCCTGCGGTGCGGCGGTCAGCCGCAGGACCGGCACACCGGGTCCGGGGACGGGCCCGTGTGTGTCGGTGACGACCAGGTCCGGGGCCGCGGCGGCGAGGATGCGGGCGGTGCGGCGGGCCGGGTGGCCGGGGTGGAGCGGGACGACCCGGGCGCCCAGCCGCAGGGCCCCCAGATAGGCGGCGAAGGCGTCGAGGCCGGACGCGGCGTGCAGGGCGACGGTGGCGGGCGGCGCTCCGGTCACACGCAGCAGGCGCCGCGCGAACTCCTCGGCGAGGAGCCGCAGTTCGTCGTAGCGGACACCGCGCTCGCCCAGGTCGACGGCGGTCAGGGCGCCGTGGCGGCGGCTGCTCGCGTCGAACCAGGCGTAGAGCGTCGCGGGCGGCGGCAGGTGCGGCGGAGGTGCCGGGGGTGTCAGAGGCGTCAGGGGCTCGTCCGGGGCAGCTGTCATGGGTTCTTCCTCGGGCCGTACGGTGCCGTGTAGGCGCAGGTCAGGGGGATCCGGGAGGTGTCGTACGGGGCGTGCCAGCGCACTCCCCGCCAGGTGCCGGAGCGCTGGCCGACCGCCACCGGGACGGTCCAGGGCGCCCCGGCCAGACCGGTGCCGAGGGCCTTGACGCAGGCCTCCTGCGCGGTCCACAGCCAGGCGAACGCCGTCTCCTGCTCCCGGCGGGGCAGCGCGGACAGCCGGGCGGCGTCCTCGTCGCCGCAGCAGCGGCGCACCAGCCGCGGCGACAGCGGGCCCGGCACCTCGATGTCGACGCCCACCTCCCGGCCGAGGCCGACGGCGGCGGCGGCCCAGCCGCCCGAGTGGGACAGGCTGACGCCGGTGCCGGAATGCTCCGGCAGATGCGGCCGGCCGCTGTCGCGGGCCGCGATCACCGCGCCGGACAGCCCGGGGGCCAGTGCGGCGAGCAGGGCCCGCAGCAGACTGCGCGCCGCGACGAACTCGACGGCCCGGCCGGGCTCCAGCGCACGGGCGGCGGCCCGGTCGGCGGGGTGGGCGGGCAGAGTGCGCAGGATCCGTGCGCAGGGAGCCGCCGCGTAGTGCACGCCCGGGGCGACGCCGTGGTGCGGGAAGCCCTTCACCGTCCGCCTCCCGCCGCCCCCGCCGGTGCGGTGAGGTGGCGCAGCGCGAGGTCGCGCAGGGTGCCCGCGTCGCGGAGGGTGGCGGCGGTGAGGTCACCGGCGGGCACCTCGATGCCGAGGGCGCTCTCGACGTGCTCCAGGATGTCCACCATCCGGAAGGAGTTGAACCCGGGGACGGAGCTGAACGGCCGCCCGTCGGCCGGTTCGCCGGGCGGCAGCCGCAGCACGGCGGCCAGGGCCTCCCGTACGGCCCGCTCGGCGCGCGCGGCGGGCCCGTCGGCCCCCTGTCCGGCGGGCGGCCGCCCCTCCCGTGTGCCGGGCCCGTCCTGCGCGGGGCGCGCGGGTGCGGCGCCGGCGGCCGGGTCCGCCAGCAGCAGCGCCGTGAACTCCTCGAACAGGCCCGGGGGTTCGTCCTTGCCGCGGGCCGTGCGGCGGGCGGCGAGATAGACGCGTTCGGACAACCGCCGCCACCGCTCGGCGAGTCCGGCGGCCTCCGCGCTCCCGGTGCGCAGGGCGTACAGCCGCCAGGCCCGCACGCCCAGCCACACCTCCAGGTTGAGCCGGTCGTGGGCGTCAGCGCGGTCGGGGTGGTCGCGGTAGGCGCCGACGTAACGGAGCACGGCCGCCGGGCCGGTGGGCTCCTCGGCGGTGCCGGTGGGCCCGGTGCTCCCGGTGTCAGGCAAGACCGGCTCCAGGGCGTACAGGGCGGCGCCCGCCTCGGCGAGCAGGGCGGCCAGCCGTGGCAGCGGAAGCGTCCAGACACCGGGGCGCGCGCCGCCCCACGGGGTGTCGTTGTGGTAGGCGTCGTGCACGGTGGCCCGCCCGGCGCCGTACTCCACCACGAACGAGTGCTCCATGTGCCGCTGCCCGTGGTACGGCACCCAGGGCAGGTGGTAGGCGTCCGCGACGGCGTAGTAGGGGCCGGGGCCGGGCGGCAGCCCGCTGCCGGGGCGCACCCGGTGGAGGCGGCTCACCCGCAGGCCGAGCAGGCGGCGGGCCTCGGCGAGCCGGTCCGCCGCGCTCGCCTCGACGGTGGGCAGCGGCGCCGCGGGCCGGGGCCGGAGCGCGGGCCGGACGCCGAGCCGCAGATGGGTGCCCCGGCCGTGGTGGTGGTCGGCGAGCAGGGCGAGCCCGGTCTGGAGGCAGTCCAGCGCCGCGGCGGACGCCTCGGGCAGAGGCCCGCCGCGGAGCGTCCCGCCGTGCGGCGGCACCGGCCGGACGTCGTACGGACCCGGGGCGGACGCCCGGATCGGGTACGGGCCCGGGTCGGACGTCCGGTTCCCGGACGGGCCCAGGTCAGACGTCATGGGAGGCCCCCGCCCACGTTCCGGCGCCCACCGGTTCCCCGGCCGGGCCGCGCGGCGCCCGCGCCCGGCGGGCGAAGCCGACGACCTCGGCCGCCATCAGGTGCAGCCGGTCCCGCAGTCCGGGATCCACGAGCGCGCCGTCCGCGTCGAACGCGCCCTCGGCCGTGTTCACCGCGACCCCGAGCGGAGTGGGCCAGCCGCGCAGCGCGTGGACGACGTCCCGCAGGGCGCCCAGGGTCGTCATGGCGCCCTGCCAGCCCTGCCCGACCGCGACGCAGCCGACCGCCCGCCCGGACAGATACGGCCGCGGCTCGTCGCGCAGCTCCTCCAGGTAGTCCAGGGCGTTCTTCACCAGTCCGGAGAGCGAGCCGTGGTAGGCCGGGCTGGCGAGCACGACCCCGTCGGCCTCCGCGACCTCGGACAGCAGCCGGAAGACGCCGGGCGGGCGGATGCGCGCGGTCGGGTCGAACAGCGGCACGGCCAGGTCCGCGCCGGCGATCAGCCGGGTGTCGGCCCCCAGCCGCCGTGCCTCCTCCAGCACACAGCGCAGGGCCTGTTCGGCGGAGGAACCGGGCCGGGGCGAGCCGCCGAGGCCGACGATCCTCGGCCGGTGCTGCGGGAACGTCATCGCTTCTCCTCGTGGTCGTGGCCGGTCCGTTCCGAGGGCAGCGGAGCCACCCGGACCCGGTCGTCCAGGACGGCGCCGATGGCCTGGACGCCCGCGCTCAGCGCGCGGACGCCGGTGAAGCAGGGCACGCCCCGACGGGCGGCGGCGGCCCGCACCGCGGCGGCCTCCGCCGGGTCGTCCGCCGGGCCGGGGACACTGAGCACCAGGTCGAGCCGGCCCGCGCGCAGCAGCCGTACGGCGGGGAAGTCCCCGGGCGCGGCGGCGGTCTCGGACCGGGCCGCGGGCAGTGCCTCGGGCAGGGGCGTGACGGGCACCCCCGCGCGGCGCAGCGCGCCGAACGTGTCGCCGTCGGCGAGGAGTTCGAAGCCGTAGGAGGCGAGTCTGCGGGCGGGCAGGATCAGGGGGCGCAGGTCCTGTCCGGCGCCGGACAGACAGGCCCGGCCCTTGGTGGGCAGCGAACCGTGGCGGCCGATGAGGTACTTGGCGTACGCGGCGCCGAAGTCCGGCCCGGCCGCCGCCGTCGCGCCGCCGGGTGTGCCGTCGGGCGGGCCGCCGTCGCCGCCCGCGCGCAGGAACACCCGCGTGGCGGTGTCCGGCCGGGTCCGGGAGCCCTCCGCGGGCAGCAGCCCCTCGGCGCGCAGCTCCGCCAGGGTGGCTCCCAGAGCGATCCGGGCCGCCGCCCGCGCCAGCGGCACGCGCGCGGCGGCGGCGGTGAACGGCGCGGTGTGCGCGGTGCCGGGGACGGCCTCCCTGACGTACAGCGCGTCGCCCGCCGCCGCGAAGCGGACGCTCAGCGCGCCGCGCACCGCCAGCGTCCGGGCGGCCCGCGCGGTCGCCTCGGCCAGCCGGGCGGTACCGCTCGCCCCGAGGGAGACCGGCGGCAGGGCGCACACGGGGGTGCCGCCGTGGTCGTCGTCCAGGTACTCCAGTACGCCCGCCACGGCCAGCTCCCGGCCGTCGTACAGGGCGTCCACACGCAGCTCGACGCAGGCCCGCAGGGCAGGGGCGACGAGGACCGGACCGTCGTCGGCGCGCCGGTGCCACAGCTCGGTGAGGGCGGCCGGGCCGGTGACGGTGTGCGCGGTGCCGCCGGGGCCGTGCGGGCGGGTCACGGCGACGGGGTAGCCGGTGGCGTCGGCGGCGGCCAGGGCCTCGGGCAGGGACGCGGCGGCCCGCCGGGGCGCGGTGCGCAGCCCGGCACCGGCCAGGGCCCGGCCGAGCGCGTCCGGGTCGGCGGCGGTGCGGACCGTACCGGCCGGGAGATCGCTCAACGGGGCTCCGGCGTCCGCGAGTCCGGGCGCCAGGGCGGCCGTGGCGGGTCCGCCGAACTGGCCGAGGACCGCGGCGACGGTGCCCGAGCGGCGCTCCTCGGCCACGGCCTCCAGCACCGTCCGCACGGTCAGCGGCGCCGGGCGGCAGCGGGCGAAGGCGTCGGAGGCGGCCGCCGCCGTGCGCGGGTCGGCGGCGAGGAGCACCGGGGTCCACCCGGCCGCGCGCAGCGCGAGGGCGGCCTCCCGGCAGGAGTGGTCGGCGTCCGCGCCGGTCCGCACGGCCGGGCCCAGCACCAGCACGGTGCCGCGGCCGGGGCCCGCGCCGGGCGCCGCCGGTCCGAAGGCGCCGCCCGGTGCGGGCAGTTCGCGCGGGCGCCGGGCGCGGCCCCGGGCGGTCCGGTCCGGGTCCGCGCCGATGAACTCGACGTCGTACATCTCGGGCACCCCCGCCGAACGCAGGGTTGCCAGCACGGTGTGCGCGGCGGGGCCGCCCAGCTCGGCGAGGACCGCGTCCGGCCGTTCGCGGGCGACGACCCGCTCCACGACGTGCGGGGTGAGCGGTTCGGCGTAGACGGCGTCGGCGGCGTCGGCGCCGGTGAGCACCGCCGGGTGGGAGCCCAGCAGAACGGTGCGCAGCCCGAGCCGGGTCAGGTTCCGGCAGGCCCGTACCGCGTCGGCCGCGAGGTCCGCCCCGCCGCCCGCGAGGACGAGGACGGACCTGGGGTCAGCGCGCCGGGGCATAGGAGTGGTCCACGTGGGGGGCGATGATCCGGTGGAAGCGTTCCTCGTCCACGTTGCCTCCCGACAGCACGACGCCGACGCGCAGGCCGGCCGGGTCCGGGCGCCGGGCGCGGACCGCGGCCAGCGCGCAGGCACCGCTCGGTTCCACGACCAGCCGGCCGTGCCGCCACAACTCGCCCATGGCGGCGGCGATCTCGCTGTCGTCGACGGTGACGACCGAGTCCAGCAGCCGCCGGTTGACCTCGAAGGTGAACCGGCCGGGTGTCCGGTGGCGCAGTCCGTCGGCCAGGGTGTCCGGGGTGCGTACGGACACCCGGTGCCCGGCGCGCAGCGACCGCGCGGTGTCGTCGCCGCCGCGCGGCTCGACGCCGATGACCTCGATGCCCGGGTAGAGCGCCTTGGCCACGGTGGCGCAGCCCGCCGCCAGTCCGCCGCCGCCCACCGGCAGCACGAGCCGGTCCAGCGGGCCGGTCGTGGCGAACAGCTCCAGGGCGAGCGTGCCGTGCCCCGCGGCCACCACCGGGTCGTCGGAGGACGGCAGGACGCTCATCCCCTCCTCGGCGGCGATGCCCGCGGTCAGCGCGTCGCGGTCGTCGTGCACCGGGTCGTACAGCACGACGCGGGCGCCCTCGCGGCGCACCGCGTCGAGCTTCGCCGCCGGGGCGTCGGCGGGCAGCACCAGGACGGCGGGTACGGCCAGGCCGCGGGCGAGGGTCGCCACGGCCCGGCCGTGGTTGCCGGAGGACGCCGCGACGACGCCCCGGCGCAGCGCGCCGGGCGGCAGCGACAGCAGCTTGTTCAGCGCTCCGCGGATCTTGAACGCGCCGGTGATCTGGTGGAGTTCGGCCTTCAGGAAGAGCTGGGCGCCGAGTTCCGTGTCGAACTCGGGCAGCGTGAGCACCGGGGTGCGCACCACACGGCCGCGGATCCGTTCCGCGGCCCGGTACACCTCATTGATCTGCATGGTCGTGTCCCTGGGGAGTCAGGCGGCCGGGCGAGGCGCGGTCCGCGGCGGCGGCGCGGACGGGGGTCTCCCAGACCGGTTCGGGTCCGCGCAGCAGCAGCCGGGGCAGGGCACCGGCGACGGCGACCACGGCGGCCACCGCCCACCAGGCCCAGACGTGGTGCAGCAGGGCGGTGCCGAGCAGGACGGGCCCGATCAGGTCCTGGCCCACCCGCCCGAGGTTGTAGAAGGTGAGGTAACGGCCGCGTGCCTGCGGCGGGGAGAGGGAGAAGGACAGCGGGGTGCTGGCGATGTGCAGGCACTCGCCCGCCGAGTGGGCCACGATCGCCAGGAGCAGCAGCGCGGTGGCCGCCGCCGCGCCGGCGACCGCCCCGGAGGCCGCGTACACCAGACAGGCCACACCGATCGCGGCACCGCTGAGCGCGGACGCCCCGGCGGCGGCGTGGTAGCTGGAGAAGCGGCGGTTGACCGGGATCTGCGCCAGCATGGCCAGCACCCCGTTGACGGCGAGCAGGGCGGTCAGCGCCCAGCGGGGCGCGTCGGTACGGGTGGTGATCCACAGCGGGAGCACCAGTGTCAGCACCGTGTTGTGGGTCAGGAGCGCCGCGTTGACGGCCGTGATCAGCAGATAGGCGGGGCTGCGCAGCGGCGAGCGCACCCCGCTCGCGGGAGGCCGCCGGGGGGCGCCGCGCCCGGTGCCGGTGGCCGCGTCGGCGCTCGCCCGCATCCGTACGAGCAGGGCCGCGGCGGCGACGAAGGAGCCCGCGTTGGCCAGGACGCACGCCTGGTACAGCGACGGCGAGTCCAGCATGACCGGCACCGTCGCGGCCATCGAGCCCAGCACGATCGCCGCGTTGCGCAGGGAGAACACCGTGCCGAGGATGGTCGCCCGGTCCTTCTCGCCGAACAGGGCCGCCATCAGGCTCTGGTTGATGGCCGGGCTCGCCCGGTCGGCCGTGGAGACCAGACAGGTGAGCAGCACGAACGCCCAGTACGGCTTGGCCAGCAGATACATGCTGTAACCGGCGGCCCGCACCAGGAAGAGCAGCATCAGCGCCCGGTGGGCGCCCAGCCGGTCGGCGAGCCGCCCGATCTGCGGACTGATGAGCAGCGCGCAGACGCTGCCCGCCGAGATGCCGAGGCCCACCGAGGTGACCGAGAAGTGCCGCACCAGGGTGAAGAACAGGATGGACGTGGCGCTGTACAGACCCGTCCCGAAGGAGTCGACCCCGGCGGTCAGCAGCAGCAGCCGGGTCTCGCGCCGGCCCAGCATCAGGGTGTCCGCCAGGGCGCGCAGCCGCGCGGCCACGCGCGTGGGGGGCGGTCGGTTCGGCACGGTGGGCTCTCCTTGGCGGTGGGGATCGGGCGGGTCAGCCGTGCCGGGCGGCGAGGGCGCACAGCGGGGCGATCCCGGCGAGGATGCCGTCGGCCGGCAGGCCGAAGTCGATCAGGCAGGCCACCTCGTCGACGCCGGTGGCGGTGAGCCGTTCGACCATGGCGGCGCAGCTGTCGGGGGAGCCGATCAGGGAGCCCTGGTGCAGATAGCGCTCGTAGGTGACGTCGAGGAGTTCCTCGATCAGGTCGGCGGGGATGTCCTCGTCGGGCAGCGACAGACCGCCGCTGATGGTGCCGCCGCCGCCCGCCGCCTGCCGTTCCAGGCCGACGGCGGAGCGCAGGTACTCGCGGAAGGGGGTGCGGGAGCGGGCGACCGCCGTGTCCGCGTCCTCGTCCAGATGGGTGTGGAGCATCAGCGAGACGATGCCGTCCTCGGCCCGGTGGCCGTGCTCGGCGCGGGCCTTGCGGTAGACGTCGATCTTCTCGGCGAGCTGGTCCAGGTCCTGCCCGATGAGGTGGGTGAGCACGTTGACGCCGAGGGCGCCAGCGTCGGCGAAGGTCCGTACGCTGCCCGACGAGGTCAGCCACACCGGCAGTTCCGGCTGCACGGGCCGCGGGTGCAGCCGGACCGCGGTGGGCCGCCCCGCGCCGTTGGGCAGCTCGACGGCGGCCCCGCGCCACAACGACCGTACGGTGTCGAGCTGTTCGAGCATGACGGCGCGCCGGTCGGCGTAGGAGTCCGGGCCGAGGACGAAGTCGTTGGTGTTCCAGCCCGCGCCGAAGGAGACGGCGGCCCGCCCGCCGGACAGGTTGTCGACCACGGACCAGTCCTCGGCGATCCGCACGGTGTGGTGCAGCGGAGAGATGAGACTGCCCGCCCGCAGCTGCATCCGGCTGGTCACCGTGGCCAGCGCGGCGCTGGTGAGCGCCGGGTTGGGGAACACCCCGCCGAACGTGTCGAAGTGCCGTTCCGGGGTCCACACGGCGGCGAGCCCGCCGTCGTCGGCGAGCCGGGCGGCGTCCAGCATCGTGCGGTAGGTCTCGTGGGCGTCGCCCGTGGCGGAGGCGAAGAACATGATGCCGAAACGCATGGTCACTCCAGTTCCCGGGCCCGGCGACGGCCGGCCCGCGGCCAGGTCGTCAGGCCCGTGCGGGGGCCTTGTGTGCGGTGCACGCGAAGACGTGCCCGTAGGACGGCAGTCCCCGCGGCAGCGCCCCGCGCTCCAGGGCCGCGGCCCCGGCGGCGATCTGCTCGTCGCCGCCCGGTTCCGGCAGCGGCCAGGCGATGCCCAGCACGTTGCGGCCGCGGCGCAGCAGCCCGGCGGGCACGGTGAGCGTGCTCTTCGTCCACGCGGTGCCGAGCCGCTGCTCGGCGCAGGGCCTGCCGTTGACGGTGAGGGTGACGGCGGCCTCGCCGGTACGGGGCCTGGGCAGCCGCCAGGTGACGGTGAGCGCGGTGTCCGCCGGGTCGTCGACGACGAGATGGAACTCGCTGGTCAGATCGCGGGCCAGGAGGTAGGCGGCACCGCTGCCGACGGCCGTGCCCAGGCGTTCGCCGAAGGTGGCGGCCTGCGCCTGGTCGGCCAGCAGGTCCACGGTGTCGTCGGCCTGCTCGGCGATCAGCAGCTTCTCGTAGCGCTCCCGTACGTCCGAGCCCGCAGCGGCCAGCACGTCCACCATGGTCTCGCGCAGCGTGTGGTCGGCGAGCTTGCCGGTCAGCCGGGTGTCCCCGGCCACCAGATAGCGGGCGAACTGCGGGAGCACGGCGGAGCGTTCGTAGCTGGCGCACATCCAGTGCGGCGCGGTGCGGGTCTGGTAGTCGAGGTAGTCCTCGATGCGCGCCGCCACCCCGGGATCGAGCTCCAGTGCCCGCTCCAGATGGTGGCGCAGCAGCTCGGCGGGCTGGCCGTAGTGGGCGTTGTGCACCGCGGCCAGCAGATGGGCGGCCGCGGCCTGCGCGGGGGTGGGTCCGCTCGCCGTGGCCGCCAGGGCGGCGGGGTCGGCCGCCGTGCCGCCGGGCGGGGCCGCGGTGACGGCGGCAGCGGCGGCCGCGGCCAGCGCGAGCCCTTCGAAGGAGAGATGGCAGTAGTCGAGGTGGAAGCGGCGGCCGGGCAGGGCGCCGCCGGCCGCGTCCCGGAACAGCCGGGGCAGGTCGACGAGGCGGAAGCCGTGCTCCCGGGCCTTGCGGCGCATCTCGTCCTGGACGACGGCGAGGATCCGCGGCGAGTGCACCGTGAACAGGCCGACGGCGGCGTCCTTCGCCGTCACCAGGGCCTGTTCGCGCAGCGCCTGGTCACCGCACGCGGCGGCGGCGCGGGCCAGCAGCCGGGCGCCCACCGGGCTGGTGCCGCCGTCGAGTCCGGTCAGCTCGCGGGCCAGGTCCAGCGCCTCCCGGTCGCGCCCGGCCCGCAGCGCGTCGGCGGTACGGGCCCGCAGCCGCAGCCAGCGCGGCCCGGCGTCGCCGGGCAGGACGGGACACACCAGGGAGCGTTCGTCCGCCCAGTCGGCGAGGTTGAACTCGGGCACGACCAGCGTCACCGCGGCGCCGCACCCGGCGGCGGTGGCCGCGAGCAGGTCGAGGAAGCGGCCCGAGCGCTCCACCACGAACTCCTGGAAGAGCCGCCCGGCGGCCGGGTAGCCGCCCGCGCGCAGCGCCTCGGCGAGCCGCTGCCCCTGGTGCGGGGTCAGGTCGATGTTGTTCCAGTTGTTGCCCGCGTACACCACCAGGGCGTCGGGCCGCAGCCCGGCGGCTTCCGCGAGGACCCGCTCCAGGTCGCCGAAGTTCGCGTTGGTGCGCGCCAGGTCCAGCACGTCCACGTCGGCGGGGCCGGTGCCCCGGGTGAGCAGTTCGCCCAGGACGCTCGCGAAGCTGAACGCCGGGTCGTAGAAGTAGCCGCGGGCGGCGGACTCGCCGAGGACCACGGTCCGGCCCCGGCCGGGCGTCAGCGGCAGCCGGTCCAGGTCCGCCCAGTACCGCCACTGGTCGCGCAGGGCCGGATCGCGGACGTACTCCTGCCCCGAGCGGCGCCACACGCCGACCGTGTCCGGGCCGGACGGGCCGGACGAGTCGGCGGGGCGGGACGGCTCGGCCGGGGCGGCGGGCGCGGGCGGCCCGGCCGTATCCGGTGTGCCGAGTTTCTGGAGCAGGGCCAGGGCCAGGGTGCCGTTCTCGTCCGACAGCAGTTCGCTCAGGCGCCGCGTGTAGAGGGGATTCAGATCGTGCGTGCTCATGAGGCCGCCTTCGCCTAGAGGAGGGTGTAGACGGAGTCGCTGACCACCGAGGCGCGCGGCGGGCGGGTTCCTTCGAACCAGGTGCGCCAGGCGGCGGGCAGGTTCTCCCGGTCGATCACGAAGTCCTCGAGCACCAGGCAGTCGATGGCCGAGCGCAGGAAGCACAGCAGCGCGTCCTGCGGGGTGCACACGATCGGCTCGCCGCGCAGGTTGAACGAGGTGTTCAGGACGATGGGGCAGTCGGTGCGCGCCTCGAACGCCTTGATCAGGCGGTAGAAGCGGCCGTTGTCGGCCGCGGTGACGGTCTGCACCCGCGCCGAGCGGTCCACGTGGGTGATGGCCGGCAGGTCCAGCGGCGAGATCACCTCGCACGTCTCCAGCATGAACGGCGAGGGATGGTCGAGCCGGAAGTGCTCGGCCGCCTTCTCGGCGAGCACGGCGGGCGCGAACGGCCGGAACGCCTCCCGCATCTTGACGGAGGCGTTGATGCGGTCGCGCATGTCGGCGCCGCGCGGGTCGGCGAGGATGGACCGGCCGCCCAGCGCCCGCGGCCCGAACTCCATCCGGCCGTGGTACCAGCCGACGACCTTGCCCTCGGCGAGCCGCCCGGCGACCGCGTCGAGCAGTTCGGGCTCCCGGCCGCGGAAGTCCAGGAAGCCGCGCGGACCGGCCGCCTCCACGGTCCTGGCCACCTCGGCGGCCGGGACGGGCGGGCCGAGCAGCGCCGAACGCATCCGGGCCGGGGCGATCCGGCTGCCGGTGATCCGCTGGTGGGCCACGGCCGCGGCGCCCAGACTGCCCCCGGCGTCCCCGGCGGCGGGCTGCACGAACACCTCCTCGAACGGCCCCTCCTCGACGACCCGGCGGGTGGCCACCACGTTCAGCGCGACACCGCCGGCCATGCACAGCCGGTCGGAGGGCACCAGGCGCCGGGCGCGGGCGGCCAGCGCGAGCAGGGTCTCCTCGGTGACCAGCTGGAGGCTGCGGGCCAGGTCGCAGTGGACCTGCCCGATCTCCGACTCCGGTTCCCTGGGCGGCACCTGGAGCAGTTCGGTGAGCCGTTCGGTGCCCATGCCGTCGGGGTCGCGGAAGTCGAAGTAGGACAGGTCCAGGGTGAAGGTGCCCTCGTCGGTGACGGTGATCAGCTGCCGCACCCGGTCGGCGAACCGGGGCTCGCCGTAGGGCGCGAGGCCCATCACCTTGTACTCGCCCTCGTTGACCTCGAACCCGAGGTGCCCGGTGATCGTCGAGTACAGCAGGCCCAGGGAGTGCGGGAAGCGGACCTCGTCGACCAGGTCGAGCCGGTCGCCGTCGCCCCGGCCCCAGGTGGTGGTCGCCCACTCGCCGACGGCGTCGACGGTCAGCACGGCCGCGTCGGGGAAACCGGAGTAGTAGTAGGCGCTGGCCGCGTGCGAGAGGTGGTGCTCGACGATCTCCAGCCGCCCGTCGAACCCGAGCACCTCGCGCACGTCCCGGCGCGGCCGGTCCGCGTCGAGCCGGAACAGCGCCTCCGGCCGGGTGTCGGGCACCTTCGGCAGCCCCATCCACAGCTGCCGGTCCAGCTTCTTGACCGGGTCCTCGTAGTACGCCACACAGTCGACGTCGGCGAGGGTCAGCCCCGCCTCGTCCAGGCAGTGCCGCAGCGCCCGGTGCGGTATGCCCGGGTCCTGCTTGACGCGGGTGTAGCGCTCCTCGTGCGCCGCGTTGACCAGCTCCCCGCCCACCAGCACGGCGACCGCCGAGTCGTGGAAGTGCGCCGATATCCCGACGACGACCGGCCCGTCCGCGCGGGCGGCCATCACCGGCCCCGCCGCGGCAGGTCGTACTCGTCGAGCAGCAGGTTGAACGTGATCACAGTCATCAGCAGGTCTTTCTCGAAGGGGACGTTGATCCGGAACCCGGGCCGGGAGTACTCCTCGACGAGCCGGGCGACGGCGCCCGGGTCGAAGTAGCCGTCCGCCTTGATCCGTACGGGATCGAGCAGCGACTCGACGAGTTCGTCCTGCTGCCGCAGGAGGTAGGGGCTGCCGGGCGCGGTGAAGCCGAACTTCTCGCGGTCCACGATCGACGCCGGGATCCAGTCCCGCGCGACCTGTTTGAGCAGGTACTTCTCCTCCAGGCCGCGCACCTTCAGATCCGGCGGCACGCTCGCCACGAACTCCACCAGCTCCCGGTCCAGGAACGGGTGCCTGCTCTCCACGGAGTTGGCGAACGCCATCCGGTCGCCGTGGTCGCCCAGCAGATGGTCGGCCAGGCGCACCTTCAGGTCGATGTAGGAACGGCGGTGCAGCGGGTGCAGCCCCACCAGGCGCTCCCGGTCGAGCAGCGGATGCTCCAGGCAGTCGATGTCCGGGACGTCCTCCAGCAGGCCGTCCGCGTACAGGGCGCGCTTGGTGGCGCGGAAGGCGACGTCGTCGCCCTCGTAGAAGAAGTTCTCGTCGCCCCACACCCGCGCGCGCAGTTCGGCCTCGCGCAGCTCGTCCGGGCCGAAACCGGTCACCTGGCCGCCGCGCACCTGGTCGAAGCGGTAGCCGATGTAGCCGCCGAAGAACTCGTCGGCGCCCTGCCCGGTCAGCACCACCTTGACGCCGTTGTCGTGCACGGTCTCCGACAGCGCCATGGCGGCGGCGTCGAAGGACTCCTTCAGCGGGCACTCGGTGTGCCGGATCACCTGTCTGAGCCGCTCGCTGATCTCGTCGCCGTGGATGAACCGCTCGTGGTGCCCGGTGCCCAGGGCGCGGCTCATCGTGCGCTGGTGGTCGGCCTCGGACAGCTCGCGCTCCGGGAACGCGGCGGAGAACGAGGGGATGTCCGCCTCCGGCATCAGCCGCCGCATGATCGCGCCGACCAGCGAGGAGTCGAGCCCGCCGCTCAGATAGAGGCCCACGCCCACATCGGACAGCAGGCGCTTCTCCACGGACCGGACGAGGAGTTCCTCCAGGCGCTCGGCGTAGTACCGCTCGCTGTGCCGCTCCACGGGCTCGTCGGCGCGCGGGTAGACGAGGTCCCAGTACTTCTCCTCGCGCGGCCGCTCGCCGAGCCGGCACAGCACCGTGGTGCCCGGCGGCACACTGCGCACACCCCGGAACATGGTGCGCGGGCTGACCAGTCCGGGCAGGGTCAGCACCTGGTCGAGACCCACCGGGTCCACGTCGCGTTCCACCGCCGGGTGCTGGAGGATCGCCTTGATCTCGGAGGCGAACACGAGGGTGTCGCCGGTGCTGGTGTAGAAGAGCGGGGTGACCCCGAAGTGGTCCCGGGCGCCCAGGAAGAGGCGCTCGCGCCGGTCGTAGAGCACCAGCGCGAACTGCCCGTCCAGCCGGCGGACGAAGTCGCTGCCGTACTCCTCGTACAGATGCGGCACGACCTCGGTGTCGCAGGTGGTCCTGAAGACATGGCCCCGCGCCGTCAACTGCCGCCGCAGGTCCTGGTGGTTGTAGATCTCCCCGGTGGTCATGGCGACCACGCGGCCGTCCTCGCTGTACATCGGCTGCTGTCCGCCGGCCGGGTCGTTGATGGCGAGCCGGGCGAAACCGAAGGCGACGTGCTCCTCCACATGGGAGCCGAAGAAATCAGGGCCGCGATGCTGGATCGCGTTCTGCATGGACCTGAGCTCGGGGGCCTCGGCGGGAATCGCCTTCGTGCTGATGAAACCGCATAGTCCGCACATTGAAATAGACCGTTCCCCAGTGTCGAAGACGCGAGTGCACACGGCCGCGCCGACTGTGAAGCGGCATGGATCGGCCCATCGGAACGCACTCGGGGACCAGGGAAACGTAGCACCGACACGGCCCGCGGGCAGGGCCTGTCGAGCACTTCTCCAACGCCGCTCCAGCCGCCGCCCGGCCCTCGGGCCCTGGTGGGGGCGGCGCAAGCGGCCCGATCGGGACGTGCTGAAGGATTGCTGGAGCACACGGCGTACGGCATTGACCGCCCGCCGCGCCCGCACCTTGTATGAGAACTCATGAGCCCGATTCCACAAGCTCCTTCGACGCACCTCCTGGAATTCCGTCCAGTTCGTCAAGAGCGGCGGAAGGCGGTCACTTTCCATGGGTGACCGCTTGTCGGAATCGTCCCCGATACCCATGGAATTCGACGCGGACACCGCGGACACCGACGAGGACGGCTCGCTGCGTCTGCTGAGCGGGCTGGCCGCCCGTGCCGCGGCCCGCTGGCCCGGCCGCACCGCCGTCGTCGGTTCCGGACGCGCCGTCACCTTCGCCGCGCTGCGGGACGCCGCCGACGCGGCCGCGCACGCCCTGCGGCGGGCCGGGATCACCCGCGGCGACCGGGTCGTCGTCGCCTGCGAGGACGCGGCGAGCACCCTCGCGCTGCTGCTCGCCACGGCCGCCCTCGGCGCCGTGCACATCCCCGCCGACCCGCATCTGCCCGGCTACGCCGCCGCGCACCTGCTCACCGACGCCGCACCCGCCTGCGTGGTCGCCGACGGCTCGGCGCCGCTCGCGGCCGCCGCCCGCGACCGGCACACACCGGTACGCGATCTGCGCCCCTTCGACCTGCCCGGAGCCCCGGGCGGCCTGTCGCGGCCGCACCCCGGGCCCGGCGCGCCCATCCCGTCCGACCCGGTGAGCATCCTGTACACCTCCGGGTCCACGGGACGGCCCAAGGGCGTGGTCAGCACCCACGCGGGCGTGCTGTTCTGCGTCCGCGCCATCGCCCGCCGACTGCGCCTGCGGCCCGGCGACGTCATCGGCTGCGTGCTCCCGCTCACCTTCGACTACGGCCTCTACCAGCTCTACCTGGGGCTGTACTCGGGCGCCGCGGTCGCCGTCGGACACGGGGTGGACGCCGGACCGGGCCTGCTGCGCTTCCTGCTGCGCCACGAGGTCACCGTGCTGCCCTCGGTGGCCGGACTCACCTGGTCGCTGTGCCGGCTCGCCGAACGGCAGCGTGAGCGGCCGCCGTTGCGCATGCTCACCAACACCGGCGCGGCGCTCTCGCCCGCGCTGGCGGGCCGGGTGAAGGAGGCGTTCCCCGGGATCGACGTCGTCGCCATGTACGGGCTCACCGAGTGCAAACGCGTCTCCGTGCTGCTCCCCGAGGAGTGGGAGCAGCGGCCCACCTCGGCCGGCCGCCCCCTCGACGACACCGAGGTCCTCGTCCTGTGCCCGCGCACCGGACGCGTGCTGCCGCCGGGCGAGGAGGGCGAACTCGTGGTGCGCGGACCGCACCTGATGCGCGGCTACTGGAACGACCCGGAACTCACCGGGCAGCGGCTGCGCCGCGTCGGACCCGCCCAGGAGACCATGCTGTTCACCGGCGACCGGGGGCGTGTGGACGCCGAGGGCTATGTGTACGTGAGCGGACGAGACGACGACGTCTACAAGGCGAACGGCTTCCGCGTCAGCGCCGCCGAGGTCGCCCTCGCCGCCGAGGACGTACCGGGCGTGGAGAAGGCGCACTGCCTGCCCGCGCGCGCCGAGCGGCCCGCCCGGCTCGCCGTGGTCAGCGGCCGCCCCGCCGAGGACATCCGGCGCGAACTCGCCGAGCGCATCGAATGGTTCAAGGTCCCCGACCACATCCACGCGCTGGCCGCCCTGCCGCTGCGCAGCAACGGCAAGACCGACACCGCGGCGCTGGAGACCCTGCTCACCGGAGGCACGGCATGAACGGGGGGTACGGCATGACCGGACCCGCGCGGCTCGCCGGACTGGCGGAGCGCTACGGCACCCCCCTGTACGTCTACGATCTGGCCGAACTGCGCGCCGCCCACGCCGCGTTGCGCCGGGCGCTGCCCGAGGGGGCCCGGCTCTACTACTCCCTCAAGGCCAACCCGCACCCCGAGCTGGTGCGGGAACTGGCCGCGGCGGGCTGCTCCGCCGAGGTCTGCTCCGAGTCCGAACTGGACGCCGCCCGCACGGCCGGGGTGCCCGCCGCCGACGTGCTGTGCACCGGCCCCGGCAAGACCGAGGCCGAACTGCGGCACGCCCTCACGCACGGCGTGCGCCGCTTCTCCGTCGAGTCACCGGTCGACCTGGCCCGCCTCGGCGCCACCGCCCGCGCCGCCGGGGTCCGGGCCGAGGCGCTGCTGCGGCTCAACCCGGAGACGTACCCGGCGGGCGCGGGCCTGGCCATGGGCGGGGCGCCCACCCAGTTCGGCAGCGATGTCTCCTGGGTCCGCCGCTCGCCCGAGGCGTTCCGTACCGAGGGCGTCGACCTGATCGGCTACCACGTCTACTCGGGCAGCAACGTCCACGAACCCGCCCAGCTCGCCCATTGGTTCACCGCGGCGGCCGACGCCGTGACCGAGGCGCAGCGGGCCCTCCGCCTCGACCTGCGCGCGGTGGACCTGGGCGGCGGCTTCGGCCACCCCTACCTCGTCCCCGGCGGCAGGCCCGACCTCGGCGCCCTGCGCCCGCTCCTCACCCGGCTCCTGAAGGACCGGATCGCCCCGCTCGCCGGGCGTCCCGTGGAACTCGCCTTCGAGTCCGGCCGCTATCTGGCGGGCGCGGCCGGCCGGTTCGTGGTCCGCGTCCAGGACGTGAAGGCCAGCAAGGGCCGCCGCGTCGTCGTCGCCGACGGCGGCATCAACGCGCTGGGCGGCATGTCCGGACTGCGCCGCATCCCCCCGATGGCCGCCACCGCGGTGACCTTGACCGCGGGGGGCGGGGGGCGGCCGGGCGGGGCCGGGGGCACTGTCGGTGCCGGTGACACGGGGGGTGCCGGTGACGCCGGGGGTGCCCATGACACCGGCGGGCCGGGGTTCACCGGCGGTGTCGCGTCTATCTCCGGTGCCGGGTCCACCGGCGGTGCCGGGTCCACCGGCGGTCCGGAGTCTGCCGAAGGCACGGAGTCCACCGGCGGGGCCGAATCCATCGGCGGTCCGGGGTTCGCCGGAGGGCCGGAGTCCACCGGAGGTGTCGAGAACACCGGTGAGGCCCAGGCCACCGGCGGCACTGACGACACCGGCGGCCCGGGGATCACCGGCGGGCTGGAGCGTATCGGCGGGCTGGAGCGCATCGGCGGTGCCGGGTCCACTCGGGGACCGAGGGCCGCTGGTGGTCCCGAGTCCACCGGAGCCCCGGAGCGCACCGCCGGTGCCGGGTCCACCGGCGGCCCCAGGGCAACTGGCGGTCCGGAGCGCACCGGCGGCGCCGAGCCCACCGGGGCCCCGGAGTCCAACGGAGGCGCCAAGCACACCGGAGGCGCCAAGCACACCGGCGGCGCCAAGCACACCGGCGGCGCCAAGCACACCGGCGAGGCCGAGGTCACCGGTGGTGCCGATGGCACCGGAGGCCCGGAGCGCATCGGCGGTGCCGGGGACTTCCGGGGTGCCGGGCCCATCGGCGATGCCCTTCTGACCGGCCCGTTGTGCACCACCCTCGACGTCCTCAACGCCC
This sequence comes from Streptomyces sp. NPDC003284, assembly GCF_053589675.1. Lineage (NCBI taxonomy): Bacteria > Bacillati > Actinomycetota > Actinomycetes > Kitasatosporales > Streptomycetaceae > Streptomyces > Streptomyces sp. NPDC003284. The sequence continues at coordinate 166,174 of NZ_JBSFSI010000015.1, read as the reverse complement.
GGCTCCCGCTGCCCGACGTACGCCCCGGAGATCTGCTGGCGATCCCCAACTGCGGGGCCTACGGGATGACGGCGAGCCTGCTCGGTTTTCTCGGGCGCCGGCCGCCCGCCGAGGTGTTCGTCGACGCGGGCCGGGTCCGCGCCGCCACCGTGCTGCGGCTGAGCCGCCACGACATCCATCCCAGGAGGCATCCATGAGCGCCGCCCGCACCGCCTTCCGCGACGTCCTGCTGACCTACCTCACCTGCGACGCGGCGGGGCTGCGGCCCGAGGAGCGGCTGCGTGCCCTCGGTCTCAACTCGATGCGCGCCGTGGACCTGGTGCTCGACCTGGAGGACCGCTTCGGCTTCGCGTTCCCCGACGACCGCTTCACCGACGAGAACTTCGCCACCGAGGCCAGCCTGTGGGCGGCCGTCGAACCGCTGCTCGGCGCGGGAGCCCGGCCGTGACCCCCGCCGTCCCGGACACCCTGGAGAAGGAACTCGCCGCACTCGCGCGCGACGCCGACGGCGACGGCGACCCGGAGGGCCGCGTCGTCGCCCTGCTGCGCGCCCACCGGCTGCTCGGCCACGCCGTGCCCCGGGAACTGGGCGGCGAGGGCGGCGACCTGACCGCGCTGGCGGCGCTCGCCCACCGGATCGGCGGGGTCAGCCCGGGAGCGGGCGTGCTCTGGGTCATGCACTGCCAGCAGGTCGCCATCCTGCGCGACCACGCCCCCGAGCCGCTGCGCACCCGCGTCCTGCGCCGGGTCGCCGAACGGCAGCTGCTGCTCGGCTCGGTGACCACCGAGCCCCGCAAGGGCGGCCATGTGCTCACCGCGCACGCCGCCGCCCGCGCCGAAGGCGGCACCGTCGCCTTCCGCCGCGCCGCCCCCGTGGTCAGCGGCGGCGCCCACGCCGACGCCTTCCTGCTGTCCCTGCGCCGCACCGAGGAGAGCGCCCCGGACGACGTGGTGCTCGTCTACGCCGACCGCGCCCAGAGCGGCGCCACCGTGCTCGGACCGCTGGACCTCATGGGGATGCGGGCCGCCGGGAACGTGGCGATGGAGTTCGACGGCCGCGTCCCGGCCGGCCAGGTCATCGACCCCGAGGGCGGCTTCACCCGGATCACCCTGCGCACCCTCGCCCCGGTCGGCCATCTCGGCTGGGCCGCCTGCTGGACGGGCGCCGCCCGCCGGGCGCTGCGCCAGGTCGTCGCGCTGCTGCGGTCCGGCACCCTCACCCGTACCGACTCCGCCTACCACGCGCTGGCCCGCGCCCGCGCCCGGATCGACGCCGCCGAGGCGCTCGTCCTCGCCGCGCTCGCCGAACACCGCGCCCGGTCGGCGCCGCTGCCCGGCGAGGACCCGGACCGGGCGGGCGCCCGGCTCGACGCGCCCGCCTTCCAGATCCTCGTCAACAACGTCAAGCTGACCGTCTCCGAGGAGACCTGCGCCGCCGTGGACGCCCTGCTCGGCCTGGCCGGGCTCGCCTGGGGCTATCGGCGCGACGCGGGCACCGACCTGGAACGGCTCTTCCGCGATCTGCGGGCCGCCCCCCTGATGTACGGCAACGACCGGCTGGCCGCCGCCGGAGGCCGGCTCGCGGTGATGGACCGCGCCGCGTGCTCCTTCCTGGACACGGGCCTGGACGCCCTGCTCACCGAGGGCGGCGAGGGCCGGTGAACGGGCGGCGCGCGGCGGACGCGGGGGCCCCTGAGGGGCGTACGGCGGTCCGGGGCGACCTGCTGTCCTGCTACACGGCCGCGGTGGCGGTGCTGGCCGAGGCCCGCGGTCTGTCCCACCGGGCGGTGCTGGGCGGGCAGGTGTTCCTCGGGGTGCGCCGGGACGGCACGCGGTGCGAGGTGGTGCACCAGCACACGCCGCTCACCGGCGACGGCGAGATGTTCGCGCTGCCGCTGGTGCGGCGCGGCGCGGCGGACGCCGAGGAGGCGGGGCGCGCCGTCGTGGCGGCCGCCCGCCGGGACGGCGCCGTCATCGTCACCGGGTCCACCGACCGGCTGCCGTGGCTGGCGGGCGCCGCGCCCGCGCCGCACTGGTTCGCCGTCACCCACCGGGACGGTCGGACGGCCGTCGAGGACGTGTTCACCTGGAGCGACGACCGGGGCGACTTCGGCCCCTGCCGCGCCCCGGCCGACGCGCACGCCCTCGGCCCGCTGGCCGCCGCCCCGCCGCCCCCGGACCCGGCGCACCGCACGCGCGAACGGCTGGCCCTGGGCGGCACCGGCGCCGGTCCGGCCGCCCGGCTCGGCCTGCCCTACCAGTGGCTGGAGCTGTCGGCGGCCGGTGACCCGCCGGGCACGCCCGCCGCCGCGCCGCCCGCCGCCGCGGACGTCCTGCTCCGGATGCTGCACCGCACCGCCGCGCCGCCGGACCTCGGGCCGGGGTGGCTGACCGGCCGGGCCGCGGTGGAGGCGCTCGCGGAACTGCTGGCGGAGGCCGGCCGCACACCGGAGGTCCTCGCCGTGCAGAGCGACCTGTGGGTGGCGGCGCGCGGCCGCGCGCTGTTCCGGCAGGTGCTCGCCGCCGAGGCCGCCGCTCTGCTGGGCCCGGCGGCGGCCGGACTCGGCGACTGGCTGGAGGAACGGGTGCTGCCGCTGTGGAGCGGCGTGGTCCGCGCCGTCCAGTACAACGCGCTGCGGATCCGGCGCGGTCACGCGCCCCAGCAGGGGATGGCGCGCGAGCTGCGCCGGCTCGGCGCCTTCGAGGACGAGTTGCGCGACCGGCTCAGGGACGTCCTGGCGCCGGTGGCCCCCGCCGGGGGCCGTACGACGAGTGGGAGATGACATCGTGTCGACGAAGAAGCGGGTGTGTGTGATCGCGGCCAGGGAGCCGCTGCTGCGCCGGGCCGCGGCGCTGGACCTGGAGGTCCTGTCGGTGCAGTCGCCGCAGGAGTTCAGAAGCCTGCCGGCCGGACTCGCCGACTCGGTGACCACGCTGGTGCTGGACTACCACGACCGGGACCTGCTGGTGGAGACCGTGGGCGCGCTGCACGCCGCCCGGCCGCTGGACGGCGTCTTCACCGTCTACGAGGAGGCGCTGCTGCCGACCGCGCACCTGGTCGACGCGCTCGGCCTGCCCGGCGCGTCGTACGAGACGGTCAAGCTGCTCACCGACAAGTGGGCGATGCGCGAGCATCTGCGCGAGGCCGGTGTCGGCACCGTCGCGGCGGCCCTCGGCCGGGGCGAGGCGGACCTCGCGGCCTTCGGCGCCGGGCACGGCTACCCGTTCGTCGCCAAGCCGGTGGCCGGTTCGGCGAGCCTCGGGGTCTTCCGGGTGGACACCGCCGACGAGGTGCCCTCGGTGGCCGGGCGGCTGCGCGAGGTCGGGCTCGACCTGTTCCTGATGGAGGAGTTCCTCGACGGCCACGAGATCAGCGTGGACGGCATCAGCTTCCATGGGCGCTACGTCATGCTGGCCGTCTGCGACAAGATCACCGGAGCGGGCTTCATCGAGTTCGGCCACTCGCTGCCGACCGCGCTGGACGCCGACCGGCTCGGTGCCGTCGAGGAACTGGTCGCCTCCTTCCTGGAGTGCGTCGGGCTCACCGAGGGCCTCTCGCACGTCGAGGTGAAGCTGACCGCCGCCGGACCGAAGATCGTCGAGGGCCACAACCGGCGCGGCGGCGACCGGCTGAACACCATGGTCGACGCCGTGTACGGCGTCGACCTGGAGGAACTGGGCCTGGCCTGGGCGGCGGGCGCCGCCGAGGAACTGCCCGCCGCGCCGCCGGCCCGCTGCGGCACCGCCGTGCGCTTCTTCACCGCCGAGCGCGGTGTGGTGCGCGAGGTGCTGGGCGCCGACGAGGTCCGCGCCCACCCGCAGGTCCTCGAACTGCACGTCAACTTCCCCGTGGGCCGCAGCGTGCCCCGGCTGCGCTGGTCGCTGGACCGGGCCGGGTACGTCGTGGTCCGGGCGGACACCGCCGCCGAGGCCCTCGCGCTCGGCCAGGACCTCGCCTCGCGGATCCGGCTCGTCGTGGACCCCGCCGACCCGGACCGCGCCGCCGACGACGCCTCGCACCGCGAGCTGATCGGCGAACTCGACCAGGCCGGGCGCCTGGGCTACCGGACGTCCTGAGCCGCCCCTGCCCCGCACCTGCCCCGCCCTCCCGCCGGCCGCACGAGAGACGACAGCGGAGTGACCATGTACACGAGCACGTCGACCCTGATGGATCTGCTGGACCGGCAGTGCGCCCTCACCCCGGACGCGGTGGCCGTCGTCGCCGACGACGGGACACTGACGTACGGGCAGCTCGCGCGGCGCTCCCGGGCCGTCGCCGCGCGGCTGCGGGCGCTGGGGGCGGGGCCCGACCGGGTGGTCGCCCTGGCCCTGGAGCGGTCGGCCGCCCTGGCCGTGGCGGTGACGGCCGTGATCCGGGCCGGCGCCGCCTATCTGCCGCTGGCGCCGCAGGACCCGCCCGAGCGGCTGCGGCTGCTCCTCGCGGACTCGGCGGCGGTCGCGGTCCTCACCACGCCCGGCACGGCGCCGGGCACCGAGCCCTGGCCGGTGCCCGCACTCGCCCCGGACGCACTCGATCCGGACGCCCCAGGCCCGGACGCCCCAGGCCCGGTCATCCCAGGCCCGGACACCGCCGGGCCCGTGGCGCCCACCAGCGGTGACCTGGCGTACGTCATCTACACCTCGGGCTCCACCGGCCTGCCCAAGGGCGTGCTGACCGAGCACGGCGCCATCGTCAACCGGCTGGAGTGGATGCAGCGGACGCTGCCGATCGGGCCGGGCGACACCGTGCTCCAGAAGACGCCGTACACCTTCGACGTGTCGGTGTGGGAGCTGTTCTGGCCGCTGATCACCGGCGCCCGGCTGGTGTTCGCCCGGCCGGGCGGCCACCGCGACCCGCGCCATCTGCTGGAGACCGTCCGACGGCACCGGGTGACCGTGACGCACTTCGTGCCGAGCATGCTGGAGGAGTTCCTGAAGGAACTGCCGCACCCCGGGGCCGCGTCGCTGCGGCGCGTCCTGGTCAGCGGCGAAGAGCTGAGACCACGCGTGCGGGACCGTTTCTTCGAGGTGCTGCCCACCGCCGAACTGCACAACCTCTACGGCCCCACCGAGGCCGCCGTCGACGTCACGCACTGGCGGTGCGCCCCCGGCCAGGACCCGGACCGGGTGCCCATCGGACGGGCCATCGACGGCGCCCGGCTGCATGTCCTGGACCCGGAGCTGCGGCCCGTGCCCCAGGGGGAGAGAGGTGAACTCTGCATCGGCGGACCGGTCATCGCCCGCGGCTACCTCAACCGGCCCGAGGAACAGCGCGCCCGCTTCGTCCCGGACCCCTACGCCGACGAGCCCGGCGCCCGCCTCTACCGCACCGGGGACCTCGCCTCCCTGCGCCCCGACGGCGTCATCGACTACCACGGCCGGATCGACCACCAGGTCAAACTGGGCGGCGTCCGCATCGAGGCGGGCGAGGTCGAAGCCGCCCTGGAGGCGCTCGACGAGATCGACCAGGCCGTGGTCGGCCTGCGCACCTGGCCCACCGGACGGCCCGTCCTCGTCGGCTGGGTGACCGGCTCCCCCGGCCCCGCGGGCACGGCCGGCCTCACGGAACGGCTGCGGCGCACCCTGCCCGCCGCCTTCGTCCCCGGCGCGCTGATCCCGCTGGAGCGGCTGCCGCTGAGCCGGCACGGCAAGGTCGACCGCGCCGTACTGCCCTGGCCGCCACCGGAGGAGAGCACCGGCACGGCCGCCGGACCCGACACCTCCTGGCCCGCCGGGGAACCGGAGCCCGGCACCACCGCCGCCCGGGTGCACCGGATCTGGCGCGAGATGGTCCCGCGCCCCGGCCCCCACTTCTACGTCTCCGGCGGGGACTCGCTGCTCGCCGGGCAGCTCGTGGCCGCCGTCTGCCGTGCGTTCGACATCGACCTGTACACGGCCGAGTTCCTCCAGACCCCGCACCTGGAGGGCCTGGTGCAACTGGTCGACAAGGCGCTCGCCTCCGGCGGCCGGGAGAGCGCACGGGTGCCCGCCGTGCCCCGCACCGGCCGGCTGCCGCTGTCCTCGGCGCAGCGCCGGATGTGGCTGCTGCACCGCTCCGACCCGGCGGACGTGGCCATGAACATCCACGGCGGGCTGCGGCTCACCGGGGCGATCGACCCGGCGGGCGCCGCCCGGGTGCTGACCGGGCTGACCCGCCGCCACGAGGTGCTGCGCACCGCGTTCCCCGACTTCGACGGCCACCCGGTCCCGGTGATCGCCGACGCCGTCCCGGTCGAGGTGCCCGGCGAGGAGCACCGGGGACTGGACGCGGCGCGGCGGGAGCGGGCCGTGCGCGACGCCTGCGCCGCGATCGGCGCCGCGCCGTTCGACCTCGCCCGGGGGCCGCTGCTGCGCGCCCGGCTGCTGACCTTCGCCGACGACGACCACTTCCTCGCCCTCGGCCTGCACCACATCGTCACCGACGGCTGGTCCTGGTCGGTGCTCGCCCGCGACGTCGCCCGCCTGTGGGCCGAGGACGGCGCGAGCCTGCCCCGGCTCGCGGTGCAGTACCAGGACCACGCGGCCTGGGAGGCGGCTCAGCCCGAACGCGAGGAGGACGTGGCGTACTGGACCGAGGTGCTGCGCGACCCGCCCCCGCCCCCGCGCCCGGCCGGCACCCCCGGGCGCCCCCCGGAGCTGAGCATCGCCGCCGGGGTCACCGACGTGGTGTGGCCGGACGGCTTCGCCGCGCGCCTCGAAGCGTTCTGCGCCCGGCACGAGGTCACCGTCTTCACCGTGCTGCTCGCCGGGTACGCGCTGCTGCTGGGCCGCCTCGCCCAGCAGGAGGACGTCATCGTCGCCGCCCCGGTCGCCAACCGGACCGGCGTGGACGTGGAACCCCTCGTCGGCTGCTTCATCAACACCCTGCCGCTGCGCCTGGAACTGGACGAGGACCAGACGTTCGCCGAACTGCTCGCGCGGGCCCGGGAGACCGCGACCGCCGCGCAGGCCCACGGACGGCTGCCCATCGAACGGATGCCGCTGGCCGACGCCGACCGCGGCCCCGGCCGCTCCCCGCTGCTCCAGGCCCTCCTCGTCGTACAGAACACACCCCCCTGGCGGGCGGAGCACCGCGGCCACCGCGTCGAGGTCGTCGAGCAGCCCAGCCCACGCACCCACTACCTGCTGAAACTGGAGGTCCTCGGCACCGGCGCCCCGCTGCCGGCCCGGCTGGTCCACGCCGCCGACGCGTTCGGCGCCGCCGAGGCCGCCACCCTCGCCGCCCAGCTGGCCACCCTGCTCGACCAGGCCCTGAGGGACCCGGACGGATACGTCTACGACTTCTCACTCCTCGACTCCCCGCGGCGCTGAGCCCGCGCTCCCCGCCGCACCCGACCCGGAGGAACTTGCCGTCATGACCCCGCACAGCAGCCAGGCGGGCCTGCTCACCGCCCCCGCACCGGCCCTGCCGACCACGGCGCAGGCGGCGGCCCCCCTCACGCCGACCCTGCCCGTACCGCTGACCGCGCGGGTCGAGCGCCTCGCCGCCGAGGCACCCGACCGCCCCGCGGTGCGCCGCGCCGGACGCGCGTGGACCTACCGCGAGCTGGCCGACCGCGCCCACCGCATCGCCTCCGGCCTGGCCGCGGCGGGCGTCGCGCCCGGCGAGACCGTCGCGGTGCACGGCGGGCGCACCTTCGAGACGGTGGCCGCGCTCCTCGGCGTGCTGCGCGCCCGCGCCGTCCTGCTGCTCCTGGACCCGGCCCAGGCGCCCGACCGCACCCGGCTCCTGCTGGCGGAGTCCGGCGCCCGCCGCGTGATCGCCACCGGCGACGCCCCCGAGGGCCTGGACCGGCCGGTGCTGCGCGCCACCGAGCTGGCCGCGACCGGGCCCGCCGCGCTCGCCGAGGTGGACGCCCGGGACCCGGCGTACGTCATCTTCACCTCCGGGACCACCGGACGCCCCAAGGGAGTCCTCGGCTGGCACGGCGCGCTCGCCCACTACGTCGAGTGGGAGCAGACCCGGTACGGCTTCGGGCCGCACGACCGCGTCGCGCAGATCGCCTCGTTCTCCTTCGACGCCGTACTGCGCGACGTGTTCCTCGCGCTGGGCTGCGGCGCCACGCTCAGCCTGCCGCCCACGGACCGCCCCTTCGAGGACCCCGAAGGGCTGCTCGCCTGGTTCGACGAGGAGGCCGTCACCGTCGTCCACACCGTGCCCAGCGTGCTCGCCTCCTGGCTGCACGCCGCCCCCGGCACCGGCGGCCCCTCGCTGCGCGCCGTCCGCCTGCTGGGCCTGGCCGGGGAACCGCTCACCGGCGCCCTGGTACGCCGCTGGCGCACCCGCTTCCCCGGCTTCACCGGAGTGGTCCTCAACCTCTACGGCACCACCGAGGGCACCATCCTCCAGTCCTGCCACGAGGTCCCCGAGGACCCCGCCGACACCGTCCTGCCCGTCGGCACGCCCATCGCCGACACCCAGCTGCTGGTGCTCAACCGGCGCGGCGCGCTGTGCGGCGCGGGCGAGCCCGGCGAGGTCGTCGTCCGCTCGCCGTTCCTGGCCCGCGGCTACCTGGACGCGCCCGCCGGATCCGGCTTCGCCGCCAACCCGTTCCGCGACGACCCGGCCGACCGCGTCTACCGCACCGGGGACGTGGGCCGCTTCACCGCCGACGGCACCCTGCACCTCGCCGGACGCCTCGACGACCAGGTCAAACTGCGCGGTGTGCGGGTGCAGCCCGCGGAGGTGGCCGCCGTGCTCGCCGCGCACCCGGCGGTGCGCCAGGCCGCCGCCGTCGCCCGCACCGCCCCGGACGGCCGCCCCGAACTCGTCGGCTACGTCGTCCTCGGCCCCGACGCCCCCGCAGGCTGGCGGCAGGACCTGCGCGACCTGGTCGCCGCCCGCGTCTCCACCGCCGCCGTCCCCGCCCATCTGCTGCCCCTGGAGGCCCTGCCGCTGTCCGGGAACGGCAAGCTGGACCGCGCCCGGCTGCCCGAGCCGCCCGCCGCCGACGAACAGCCCGCCGGGACCGAGGAGCCGGTGACCGACCCGCTGGAGCGCAAGGTCGCCGCCGTCTGGGCCGGTGTCCTCGGCCTGGCGGTCGCCGCCGTACCGCGCGAGCGGCACTTCTTCGAACTGGGCGGCGACTCCCTGACGATGGTCCGCGTGCTGTCCCGGCTGCGCCGCGACACCGGCGCCGACGTGGGCATGCAGGACTTCTTCCGGCACCCCACCGTCGCCGCCCTCGCCGCCGCGGCCCGCGAGCACGGCGCCGGGACCGCGGGCGGCGGCGACACGATCACCCGCCGCACCCGCACCGGACCGCTCCCGCTGTCGCAGGAGCAGGAGGGCCTGTGGTTCGTCCACCAGGTCGCCCCCGACAGCCACGCCTACCACATGTCCGGCGCCTTCGAAGTCGCCCCGGGCACCCGGCCCGTGGACGTCGAGCGCGCGCTGAGCGATCTGCTGCGCCGCCACGAGGCGCTGCGCACCGTCTTCCGGACCGGCGGGAGCGGCGACGGCCGGCCCGTGCAGATCGTCCTCGACACCAGCGCGCCCGACCTGGCCGAACTGCCCGCGGCCGCGGACCGCGCCGCCGCCCTGGACGCCCTCGCCACCGCCGCCGCCCGGCCCTTCGACCTGTCCCGGGGGCCGCTGCTGCGGGCCCGCCTGATCGCCGAACCGCGCGGCCTGCTGCTCGGCCTGACCGTGCACCACATCGTCTGCGACGGCTGGTCGTGGGAGGTGATGGCGGCCGAGCTGAACGCGTCCCTGGCCGGGCACGCCGAGCCCGCCGCACCCCTCCCGCCGGGCTACGGCGACTACGCGCTGTGGCAGCGGGAGCGCACCGACGAGACACGGCTGGCCGGGCACCTGGCCTTCTGGACCGAGCGGCTGGCCGACGCCCCCCAGCTCGACCTGCCGCTGAGCAGGCCCCGCCCGGCCCGCCTCACGCACCACGGCAAGGTGCGGCGCTTCACCCTCGACCTGCCGCTCGCCGCCGAACTCGACCGGTTCTGCCAGGCCCACGGCTTCACCCGCTACACGGCCCTGCTGACCGCCTTCGGACTGCTGCTGTCCCGCTCCGCCCATCAGGACGAGGTCGTCGTCGGCGTCGACAGCGCGGGCCGCGACCACGCCGAACTGGAGCAGACCGTCGGCTTCTTCGTCCGTACCCACGCCGTGCGCATGGGCTTCGCCGACGGGCCCGGCTTCCTGGACGCGGTGCAGCGCGTGCACGACACGTTCCTGGAGGCGTACCCGCACCAGGACGTGCCCTTCTCCCGGATCGTGGAGAGCCTGAACCCGGAACGCGACCCGAGCCGCACCCCGCTGTTCCAGGTGCTGTTCCGGATGCCGCCGAGCGGGGTGCGCACCGGACCGGCCACCGCGCTGCGCCCGGTGGACCTGGAGGGCACCTTCGTGACCTCCAAGTTCGACCTGACCCTGATGGTGCGGGCCGACGAGAGCGGCCTGGTCTGCGAACTGGAGTACAACACCGACCTGTTCGACGACGAGGTCGCCGAGGCGCTGGGCGCCCGCTACCGCGCCCTGCTCGCCGCCGCCGTCCGCGCCCCCCGCACCCCCGAGCCGGCCCTGCTCCCGGCGGACGGCCCGGACAGCCAGGACGGCCCGGACGGGCAGGACAGCAAAGACGGTCAGGACAGCCAAGACGGCCGGGACGATCAGGAATCCATCCCGTCCGACGCCGGGAGCGAGGCGGCCGGGAAGGACACCCCGCCCTCCGCGCACGCCGCGTTCACCGAGACCGCCCGGCGCACCCCCGGGGCGGCGGCCGTCCGCGAGGACGGGCGCACCTGGACGTACGCCGAACTCGCCGACGCCGTACGGACCCTGGACGCCGCGCTGCCCGAGCGCGCCGTCGTCGCCGTGCTCGGCGGACGCGACCTCGCCTCCGTCGCGGCGCTCGTCGCCGCCACCGACCGGGGCCGCGTCGCCGTCCCCGTCGACTCCTCGCTGCCCCCGGTGCGCCGCCGGGAGATGCTGGCCCGCGCGGGCGTCCAGCTCGCCGTCGTCGTCGGCGCACCGGACACCGAACTGCCCGTGCCCGCCCTGCACATCGGGCCCGACGCCCGCCCCACCGCGACCCCGCCCGACCTGTCCGCCCTCCCGGCGAGCCGGGTCCCCGACGGCGCCGCGTACGTCTTCTTCACCTCCGGCACCACCGGCGAGCCCAAACCGGTCCTCGGACTGCGGCGCTCGCTGGACCACTTCGTCGACTGGGAGCGCCGCCGGTTCGACGTCGGCGCCCACGACCGGGTCGCCCAGCTCACCTCGTACTCCTTCGACGCGGTGCTGCGCGACGTGTTCCTGCCGCTGTCCTGCGGCGGCACCGTCGTGCTGCCCGCGCCCGCCGTCCGCGACGACGCGCTGCGCCTGCTCCAGTGGCTGGAGAGCGAGCGGATCACCGTCCTGCACACCACGCCCAGCGTGCTGGGATCGCTGCTCGCCGTCGCCGCGGACGCCGACGGGACCACCCTCGGCGCGCTGCGCCTGGTCTGCCTGGCCGGCGAACCGCTGACCGACGCCACGGTGAGCGGACTGCGCCGCCGCTTCCCCGGCTGCCCGGCCCGGGTCGTCAACTTCTACGGGCCGACCGAGACCACCATGATCAAGAGCTGGTTCGAGGTGCCCGAACCGCCGCTGCCCGGGGTGCAGCCGGTCGGCCGGCCGCTGCCCGGCACCCGGATCCGGCTGCTCGGCCGCGGCGGACGCCCCTGCGCGCCCGGCGAGCGCGGCGAGATCGTCATCGACACCGGCCACGGCACCCTCGGCTACCTCGCCCCGCCGCGCGCGCCGGGACACCTCGACGTCCTGCCCGGCATCCACGGCGTCCCCTACCGGACCGGCGACATCGGCGTACGGCGGCCCGACGGGACGCTCGTCGCCCAGGGGCGGCGCGACGGACTGCTCAAGATCCGGGGCGTACGCGTGCACCCCGCCGAGATCGCGGCGGCCGCCCTGACCCACCCCGACGTCGCCGCCTGCCACATCGAGGCCGTCGCCCAGGACGGCGGCACCCGGCTCATCGCCTTCCACAGCCCGCGCGAGGGCGCCGCCGTCAGCGCCGAGGCGCTGCGCCGCCACCTGGCCGGGCGCCTGCCCGCACCGGTGGTCCCCGGACTGCTGTTCACCGTGCCCGCGCTGCCGCTGCTGCCCAACGGCAAGGTGGACCGGCGGGCCCTGCTCGACCGGTCCCGGCCCACCGCCGCGAACCGGCCCGCCCCGCCCACCACCCCCACCGAACAGGCCCTCGCCCGGATCTGGGGCGAACTGCTGCACAAGGACGGACTCGGCGTCCACGACGACTTCTTCGAGACCGGCGGCCACTCCCTGCTCGCCACCGTCATGATCACCCGGGTGCGCAAGCAGCTCGGCGCCCAGCTCACCCTGCGCCAGGTCCTGGAGATGCCCCGGATCGCCGAACTCGCCCGCGCCGTCGACAGCGCCCGCGAGGCGGCCGGACCGGAGGACGAGGGCCAGCTCGTACGGCTCTCCGGCGGCGCGGGCGGCGGCCGCCCGCTGTTCTGCGTGCACGGCATCGGCGGCGACGTCCTGCCCTTCCGCGCGCTCGCCGGGGAACTCGGCGACGACGGACCCGTCCTGGCCTTCCGCGCCCAGGGCACCGCGCCCGGCGAGCGGCCCCGCGACGACATCCGCCAGCTCGCCGCCGCCTACCTCTACGAGATGCGCAAGGTCCAGCCCGAGGGCCCCTACCGGATCGCCGGCTGGTCGCTGGGCGGACTCGTCGCCCACGAGATCGCCCGCCAGCTCTCCTTCGACGGCGAACGCACCGAACTGCTGCTGCTGGTCGACACCTACGCGCCCGGCACCCGCGCCTACGACGGCTTCGACGGCGACGCCGCCGCCCGCGCCCGCTCCTTCACCGCCGAACTCGCCGGCACCGGCTTCCCCGGCGACATCCCCGACCCCGGATCCCTGGTCTCGCCCGACGGCACGGCGGACGGCCCCGACGACGAACTGCGGCGCCGCTTCGCCGTCTACCTGGCCCACTCCCGCGCCGCCGCCCGCTACCGCCCCGGTGCCCGGCGGCTCGACGCCGACCGGATCCTGCTGGTGCGGGCCACCGGACAGGAACGCCCCGAGGGCACCTCGCCCGCGCTCGGCTGGGAACGGTTCACCGGCGGCACCGGACCGGAGGTCCTGCCCGTCGACGCCGACCACTACTCCGTGCTGCGGCGGCCCGCCGTCACCTCCCTCGCCCGGAGTCTGCGGGAGGCCGGCACGCAGCACTGACGGCACCCCCGCCCCCACCGCCGCCGCACCCACGGAGATGACGCATGACGGCCCCCGCCCCCGCCCTCGCCCCCACCGCACCCCGGACGCCGTACGTCTACCGACGGCGCGCCCTGGAGGAACCCGACCGGACCCGCTTCCCCGGCTGGCGCACCGTCACCGAGGCCGAGTGGCGCTCCGCCCAGTGGCAGCGCAGCCACTGCGTCAAGAGCGTCCGGGACCTGCGCGCGCTCCTCGGCGACCTGCTCGACACCTGCGTCTACGACGACCTCCAGGCCGACCAGGACAAGCAGGCCACCATGTCCCTGCTGATCCCGCCGCAGATGCTCAACACCCTGATGCCCGACGCCCGTCCGGCCGGACCCGGCTCCCTCAGCGAGGCGTTCCGCACCGACCCGGTCCGTCGCTACATGCTGCCCCTGGCCTCCGACCGGCACCCCGACCGGCCCTCCCACCCGATGGCCGCCCGCGACTCGCTGCACGAGTCCGAGATGTGGGCGGTGGAGGGACTCACCCACCGCTACCCCAACAAGGTCCTGGCCGAACTGGTCTCCACCTGCCCCCAGTACTGCGGGCACTGCACCCGCATGGACCTGGTCGGCAACTCCACGCCCACCGTCGCCAAGACCCGCTTCACGCTGCGCCCCGCCGACCGCACCGAGGCCATGCTCGCCCATCTGCGCGCCTCCCCGGGCATCCGGGACGTCGTGGTCTCCGGCGGCGACGTCGCCAACGTGCCCTGGCCGCGCCTGGAGGCGTTCGTCGACCGGCTCCTGGACCTCGACCACATCCGCGACATCCGCCTCGCCTCCAAGGCCCTGGTCGGGCTGCCCCAGCACTGGCTCGCCCCGGACGTCCTCGACGGCCTGCACCGGCTCGCCGCGCGCGCCGCCCGCCAGGACGTCTCCCTCGCCCTGCACACCCACGCCGACGCGGCCCAGTCCGTGACCCCGCTCGTCGCCGAGGCCGCCCGCGCCGTCCTGGCCGCCGGGCTGCGCGACGTACGCAACCAGGGCGTCCTGCTCGCCGGGGTCAACGACAGCGCCGAGGCGCTGCTCGACCTGTGCTTCGCCCTGCTCGACGGCGCCGGTGTGATGCCGTACTACTTCTACCTCTGCGACATGATCCCGCAGAGCGAGCACTGGCGGCTGCCGCTCGGCCGCGCCCAGGAACTCCAGAGCGAACTGATGGGCCACCTGCCGGGCTTCGCCACGCCGCGCCTGGTCTGCGACGTGCCCTACCTCGGCAAACGCTGGGTCCACCAGGCCGCCGCCTACGACCGCGTCACCGGGATCTCCCGCTGGGAGCCCAGCACCACCGGCGCCCGCTTCGCCGACACGGGCGACAGAGGCGACACCGGCGAATTCCTCTACTACGACCCGCTGCACACCCTGCCGCCCGAAGGCCGCCGCTGGTGGGACCGGCACACCGCCTGAGACCCCCGACCGCCCCCGCTTCGCAAGGACGCACCGATGGCACCCAGCAGACTCACGTACGCGGACCTGGCCCTGCCCGGGGAGGAACTGCACCGCTCCTACGAACAGGCCCTCGCCGCACAGCGCCTGGGCGCGCACCACCCGCCCGGCGCCGCCCGCGGCCCGCACCGCACCGAACACTCCCCGCTCGACGGGCGGATCGCCGTCGGGCACTTCACCGAGGCGCACCCCGACAAGGTCCACCACGCCGTGGCCACCGCCCGCGCCGCCCAGCCCGCCTGGGCCGGGCGCCCCTGGACGGAACGCCTGGAGATCCTGGAGGCCGCCGCCGAACGGATCTCCGCACAGGTCCACGACCTGGCCGTCCTGCTCACACTGGAGATCGGCAAGACCCGCCTGGAGGCCATCGGCGAGGCCGAGGAGGCGGCCGAGTTCTTCCGCTACTACAGCGCCCGCTGGCGGGCCGACGGCGGCTTCGAACGGTCCATGGCCGGTGCCTCCCCGCGCGAACGGACCCGCAGCGTGCTGCGCCCGCACGGCGTCTGGGCGGTGATCGCGCCGTTCAACTTCCCGCTGGCCCTGATCGCCGGTCCCGCCGCCGCGGCCCTCGCCGCCGGCAACACCGTCGTCGTCAAGGCGGCCGAGCACGGCTACCTGGCCGCCCTGCGGCTGCGCGAGACCGTCGTGGCCGCGGGCGTCCCCGCCGAGGCCCTGCACGTCCTGCTCGGCGACGGACCCACGGTCGGCGCGGAACTCGTCGGCGCGGGCGTGGACGGCATCACCTTCACCGGCTCCTACGACGTCGGCACCGAGATCCTCCGGCGCACCGCGGCCGGACCCTGGCCGCGCCCGGTCGTCTGCGAGATGGGCGGCAAGAACACCGCGATCGTCACCCGGCACGCCGACCTCGACGCCGCCGCCGAGGGCATCGTCCGCTCCGCCTTCGGGTTCGGCGGGCAGAAGTGCTCCTCGTGCTCCCGGGTCCTCGTCCAGCACACCGTCCACGACGACCTGGTCGCCGCCGTCGTCGAACGGGCCGCCCGGCTGCGCGTGGGCGACCCGCGCGCACGCGCCACCGACTACGGCCCGGTCATCGACGAACGCGCGGCCAAGCGCTTCACCCGCGCCGTGGAGAGCGCCGCAGCGGCCGGGTCGGTGCTCACCGGCGGCGCCCGGCTGACCGGCGGCCCGTACGCGCACGGCGTCTATCTGGAGCCCACCGTCGTCGCCGTGCCCCGCGACGAACCCCTGTGGCAGGAGGAGCTGTTCCTGCCGCTGGTCGCCGTCTCCCGCTTCGACACCTTCGAGGACGCCCTGGCCGAGACCAACGCCACCCGCTTCGGCCTGTCCGCCGGACTCTTCTCCCACGACGAGGCGGAGACGGCCGCCTTCCTCGACGGCGTGCACTGCGGCGTCGTCTACGTCAACCGGCCCGGCGGCGCCACCACCGGAGCCTGGCCCGGCATGCAGCCCTTCGGCGGCTGGAAGGGCTCAGGCAGCACCGGCCGCGGCGGCGGTGGCGAGCACTACACCCAGCTTTATGTGCGGGAACAGAGCCGCACCCTCCACAGTCTGCGAGGAGACCAGGCATGAACGACCAGGTCAGCCGGCTCGGCGACCACTCCGGCCCGGTGCTGCGCACCCCCCTGCCCGGCCCCCGGGCCCGCCGGACCGTGGCCGAGGACGAACAGGTCACCAGCCCGTCGCTGCCCCGCGCCTACCCCTGCGTCCCGGTACGCGGCGAGGGCTGCCTCATCGAGGACGCCGACGGCAACGTCCTGCTCGACTTCAACGCGGGCATCGCCACCAACTCCACCGGCCACGCCCACCCCCGGGTGGTCGCCGCCGTCCAGGAACAGGCCGCCCGGCTGCTGCACTATTGCAGCTCCGACTTCTACGTCCCCGTCTACGCCGAGCTGTGCGCCCGGCTCGCGGGCCTCAGCCCGTTCGGCGAGGACGCCCGGGTGTTCCTCGCCAACTCCGGTACGGAGGCGGTGGAGGCGTCCCTCAAGCTCGCCCGGCGCCACACCGGACGCCCCAATGTCGTCTCCTTCCTCGGCTCGTTCCACGGCCGCACCTACGGCAGCGTCTCGGTCACCGGCTCCCAGCACACCTACCGCGACGGGTTCGGCCCGCTGCCGCCCGGTGTCTTCCACGCCCCGTACAACGACACGTTCACCCACCCCGACGGCACCCGCACCACCGTCCCCGGCTATCTGGAGGACGTGCTGTTCACGCGGCTGACCGCGCCCGAGGAGGTGGCCGCGGTCCTCGTGGAGCCGGTCCTCGGCGAGGGCGGCTACGTGCCCGCCGACGCGGACTGGCTGCGCGGCCTGCGCGCCCTGTGCGACCGGCACGGCATCCTGCTGATCGCCGACGAGGTGCAGACCGGCTGCGGACGCACCGGCGCCTTCTGGGCCTGCGACCGCTACGGCGTGACCCCGGACATCCTGCTGGCCGGCAAGGGCCTCGCCAGCGGGCTGCCGCTGAGCGCGATGATCGCCCGCGCCGGAGTGATGGACTGGCCGGTGGGCACGCACGGCTCCACCTTCGGCGGCAACCCCGTCAGCTGCGCCGCCGCCCTCGCCACGGCGGACCTCGTCACCGGTTCGCTGGCCGAGAACGCCCTGAAGCAGGGCGCGTTCCTGCTCGACCGGCTCCAGCATCTCGCGGACGGACCGCACGTGGAGAGCGTGACCGGCCTCGGTCTGATGATCGGCGTCACCTTCGCCTCGGCCCGCTTCGCCGCCGAGGTGGAGGCCGCCTGCTTCCGCCGCGGTCTGCTGGTGCTCCAGGCGGGCGACCGCACCGTGCGCGTCTCCCCGCCCCTGGTGCTGCGCGAGGACCAGGCGGCCACCGGCGCCGACCTGCTGTGCGAGGCCGTCGCCGCGTGCGCGGCGGCGGGGATCCGGTGAGGCGCGGCGCCCGCCGGGACCGTACCGTCAGGAGGGTCCGCTGATGCCCGCTCACCTCACCCTGGACGACAGCCGCACGGACGGCACCGGGACACCGTCCGGCCACGGGGAGCACCGGCTGACCGTGTCCGTGCGCATCGCGTCCGCCACCGCCGCCGCGGTGCGCGCCGCGCTCGGCGTGGCCCTGGCCGCGGCTCCCGGGCCGCCCGCCCCGGCGTCCGTACGGACCGCCGTGCGCGACACGGCGGACGGCGCCGAGCTGACGCTCTCCTGCCCGGCCCCCGCCACCGCCGTCGCCGACGCCGCCGCCGTGGGGCGGCTGTTCGCGGACACCGCCCGGCTGCTGGCTCCACCGGACGCGCGGGACGGCGGCGGAACCCTCCGGTGGGAGCGGACCCCGGCCGGGGAGCCGCCCGGACCCGAGCGGCCGGGCGGCTCCCCGGACGCGGCCCGCGGCGATCTGCTCCGCCTCGCCGACGTGATCCCCGGCACCGGCTCCGGCCCGTACGTCCGGCACCTCGACCGCCGCCTGCCCGCCGCCCTCGGGGCCCGCCTGGACCGGCTGGCCGACGAGACGGGCCGCACCCCCGACGACGTGGCGCACCTCGCGCTCACCGTCGTACTGCAACGCCTGGGCGTGGCCCCCGAGACGCTGGGCACCCTGCGCCCCGGCCGGACGGACCGGACCGGGACGGACCGGACCGGCGCGCGCGGGGCACAGGAGGCCGTGCCCGCCCGGCCCGTGGACCCGGACCAGGACGCGCGGACGGCCCTCGCCCTGCCGTCCACCGGACCCGCCGCCACCGGCGCACCGCCCTTCGACCTCGTCCTCGACCGTCGCGGCACGCCGCCGCTGCCCCAGGGCTGGGAGCTGCTGGACTTCTGGTGCCCGGCCGGGGACGGGATCACCCTCGCGCTGCGCCGCACCGGCACCGGTCCGGTGCTGCGCGCCGAGTCCGCCGCACCGGCCGGACAGGACCGCCTGCGGGCGCTGCTCGACCTGTGGGAGGGCCTGCTCGCCGACCTGCTGGCCCGCCCCGGCGCCCCGCTGTCCGCACTCGCCCTGCTCCCCGCCGGCCAGGAGGAGCGGCAGGCCGCGGTGCTCGCCCGCGCCCAGGCGCGGGCCGCCGCGGCGCCCGCCACGCCCCTGGCCGCCCGCTTCCGGGAGCACGTCAGGACCCGGCCCGACGCGCCCGCCTGCCGCCAGGGCATCCGCACCTGGAGCTACCGGCGGCTGGGCCGCCGTGCCGCCGCCGTGGCCGCCCGGCTGGCCGGACTCGGCGACGGTGCCGTCGTCGCGGTGCTGGCCGACGCCGAACCCGACCTGCTCGCCGCGCTGCTGGCGGTCTCCTCGCGCGGCGCCACGTTCCTGCCGCTGTCCCCGCAGGAACCCGCCGCCCGGCTGCGGGACGCCCTCGTACGCTCCGGCGCGTCCCTGCTGCTCACCGGCACCGGCGCGGCCGCCGTCCCGGCCCCCGGAGAATGCCCCGTCCTCGCGCTGCGCGACATCGAGGACGCCGGGCCGGACGGGGAGGAACTGCCCGCGCCGCCCGCCGGGGACTTCGCGGCCCCGGCGTATCTGCTGCGCACCTCCGGCTCGACCGGCGTGCCGAAACTGGTCGCGGTCGGCCGGCCCAGCCTGGACAACTACCTGGACTGGGCCGCCCGCGCCCTGCTGACCGGCGGCAGCCCGGTCCCCGTGGTCTCCAGCCCCATCTTCGACGCCAGCCTCAAGCAGACCCTGGGCCCCCTGTACGCGGGCGGCTGCGTGCAGTTGCTGACCGCCCACCGGCTGGACCTGGAGGCGGTCCGCGCCGAACTGAGCCATATGGCAGCGCCGGTCACGCTGAACTGCGTACCGAGCTACTTCTCGGCGCTGCTGTCCGACGAGGAGGACGCCGGGGACGGCCCGACGATGCGCCTGGACCGGCTGCTGCTGGGCGGCGAACCACTCTCCGCCGACCTGCTGCGCCGGGTCCGGGACCGCTATCCGGCCGTCGAGGTGTGGAACTTCTACGGCCCCACCGAGACCACGTCGACGGCCACGGCGGGACCGATGCTCCCGGCGGGCGGCATCCATGTCGGCACACCGGTGGCCGGTGCCGCCGTCGCCGTCGTCGACCGGCACGGCGCGGTGCTGCCGGAGGGGGTCGTCGGGGAGGTGGTCATCGCGGGCCCCGGAGTGGCCCTCGGCTACCTCGGCGAGGGGTCCGGCCCGTCGCCGTTCACCACGGTGCGGCCGGCCGGACGGACCGTCCGGGTCTACCGGACCGGCGATCTCGGCCGGCTCGACGGCGACGGCAACCTCCGGGTGGCGGGCCGCCGGGACAGCCAGATCAAGCTCAACGGGTGGCGGATCGACCTCCAGGAGGTCGAGCAGGTCGCCCGCCGGGCGCCGGGCGTGCGCGAGGCCGTCGTCGTACTGGACGACCGCACCGGCACCCCCTGCCTGCGCGCCTTCGTCACCGGCCGGGACGCCGAGCCCGCCGCCGTCCGGCGCGCCCTGGGCGAGCTGCTGCCCCGGCCGATGGTGCCCGCCTCGGTGACGGTGCTGCCCCGCTTCGACACCACCGCCACCGGCAAGGTCGACCGGGCCGCCCTCCTGGCCCGCGCGACCGGGCCCGCGTAGCGGCCCGGCACCCGCACAGCAGGGAGCCGGGCGCCCCCCGAGGGGGCGCCCGGCTCCTTCGGCTGCGGCGCGGACCCCGTCCCCGGAGCCCGGCTGCCCGCCTGCCCGCTCCGCCGCCTACCCCTCGCGCAGGGCCTCGCCGAGCCGCGCCGCGACCCCGGCGTCGGTGATCACGGAGTAGTGGTCGGTGTCCGCGACCACCACCGGATCCACGGCGCGGCCGAGCAGTTCGGCCCAGCCGAGGGCCGCGGTGGTCCCCTCGGGCCTGCGCTGGGCGCCCGCGGCGAAGAGCAGCACCCGGGTCCCCGGCAGCCGGGGCGTGGCCGCCCGGTAGCGGGCGGCGCAGGCGCGGTGCGCGCCGAACAGGGCGAGGCGGCGGCGGAGTTCGGCGGTCGTCTCCTCCTCCGGCGCCCCCGCGTGCGGTGTGCGCAGCAGGGCCGCCTCGGTCTCAGCCGGGTCGGCGCCGGTGAGCCGCCCCACGTCCTCGGCGAAGGCCCGCAGATCGGCACGGGCAGAGGACGCGGTGCCGCCGTAGGCCGGGCCGCCCGGGGCGTAGCTGTCCAGCAGGACGAGGAGTTCGGTGCGCTCGCCGTCGAAGGAGAGCTGCCGGGCCATCTCGGCGGCGACGGCACCGCCGAAGGACCAGCCGCCGAGCCGGTACGGTCCCGAGGGCCGCACCCGCCGCAGTTCGTGCAGATACCGGGCGGCCAGCTCGCGCAGGTCGCGCGGCACCGGCCCGCCGTCCAGGGCGGGCGCGCGGAAGGCGTGCACGGCCGGTCCCGGTGGCAGCGCCCGCACCAGCGGCCGGTAGCAGACGACGTCGCCGCCCATCGGATGCACCAGGAACAGCGGGCTCTCCGCCGTGGGCCCTTCCCGCAGCAGGAGCAGCGGCCCCTGATGGCCCGTGGCGCCGCCGCCGTGGCCGTCGCTGCCGCTGCCTTCCGCCGCGCCGCCGGTGCCCGCGCTGCCCTCGGTGCCCGCGGTGCCCTCGGGACCTTCGGCGCCGAGGGCGGCCAGCACCGGGGCCAGCCGGTCGACGCGCGGCGCGGCCAGCAGGTCCCGCAGGGACACGGCCACCCCGAACTCCTTGCGGATCCGGGTGATGAGGACCGTGGCGAGCAGCGAGTGCCCGCCGACGGCGAAGAAGTCGTCCGTCACCCCGGTCTCCGGCCGCCCGAGGACATCGCGCCAGACGCGCAGCAGCCGGGCCTCCCCGGGGGTGCGCGGCTCGGCGCGCCCGGCCGGGGCGGCGGCCCGCGGGGTGGCCGCCGCGCCGCCCAGCAGCGCGTCGCGGTCCGGTTTGCCGTTGGGCAGCAGCGGCAGCGCGTCGACGAAGAGGACCAGGGCGGGCAGCAGCGCAGCGGGCAGCCGTCCGGCCGCGTGCGCGCGCAGCGCCTCGGTGCTCACCCGGGCGTCCGGGACCCGGACGACGTAGGCGACGAGCGAGACGCGGTCCGCGTCCCGGTGCGGTTCCACATGGCAGCCGGTCACCTCGGGATGCGTGGCCAGGGCCGCCGCCACCTCGGCCGGGTCGGCGCGTACGCCGTTGACCTTGACCACGAAGTCCCGGCGCCCGGTCGGGACGATCGCGCCGTCCGCGCCGACCACGGCGGTGTCCCCGGTCCGGAAGAGCAGGTCGTCCGGATCCGCTTCGCGGCAGAAGGAGTTGGGCTGGTACCCGCCCGGCTCGCCGGACAGGTACCGCGCCCGGTAGGGCGTGCGCAGGACGATCTCGCCCCGCTCGTGCGGCAGGCAGGGCCGCCCGTCCCGGCCCAGCACCGCGACCTGGGCGCCCGGCAGCGGGCCGCCGACGGGCAGCACACCCGCGCCGGGCCGCTCGGGCACCCGCAGGAAGGTCTTGATCATCATGGTCTCGGTGGGGCCGTAGAAGTTCACGATCTCGGCCCGGCAGCCCCGCAGCCCGGTGCGCAGCCGCGTCACCAGCTCCCCGGTCAGCGGCTCACCGGCCAGGCAGATCAGCCGCAGCGCCGACAGGTCGGGCCCGGCGGCGTCGGCGCCCAGCGCCAGCCAGGACGCCGCCACCGAGGGGGTCGTGTGCACGACGGTGATCCGTTCGGCCGCCAGCCACTCCAGCAGGCGCAGCGCGTCCTCCCGGGCCGCCGCCGGGGGCAGGCAGAGTGCCGCCCCGGCGGTCAGCGGCACGAACACGTCCCGCAGCACGGCGTCGAAGGAGAACGTGGTGAGCTGGGCGACGCGGTCACCGGGACCGATCGCGAACTCCGCCCGCTCCCAGGCCGCGAAGTGGTCGAGGCCGCGGTGCGCGCCCAGCACGCCCTTCGGTGTGCCGGTGCTCCCGGAGGTGAAGAACACACAGGCGGGCGCGTCCGGCGCGGGCGGGCCGTCCGGTGCGGGGCCGTCCGGTGCGGGGCCGTCCGGCGTGCCGGGGCGCGGCACTTCCGGTACGGCGCCGGGGGCCGCGTCCGCCGCGCGGGCGACCTCCACGACGGGCAGCGCCGCCGCCTCGCACCACGGCGGACGGCGGTCGCGGCCCGCCGCGAGCACCGCCGTGGCACCGGCCAGCTCGGCCAGGGCGCGCTGCCGGGCCTCGGGCAGCTCCTCGTCGACGGGCACGGCGACCGCACCGGCGGTCACGGCCGCGAGCAGCGCCGTGACCGCGTCCGGGTGCTTGCCGCCGACGACCGCCGTGACCTCGCCCGGCCGCAGCCGCCGCGCCGTCGCGGCCACCCGCGCGGCCAGCTCCCCGTAGCCGAGCCGGCCGTCGGCGCAGCGCAGCGCGGTCGCGCCGGGGGCCTCGGCCGCGCGGCGGGCGAACTCGGCCGCCACCCGCGGCTGCGGCCGGGCGGGCAGGGCCGCGCCGAACGGATGGGCGGGGCGGCCCGCGCCGGACACGGCCCGCGGCCGGTCCGGCTCGCGGACGGCCGCCGCCAGCAGCGCCACCAGCCGCCCGCCCAGCGCGTCCACCGATCCGGCGTCGAACAGGTCGGTGTGGTACTCGACGTCCAGCCGCAGCCGGTCCCGCTCCGCGCGCGCCACGAGCGTCAGGTCGAACTTGGCGGCCGGGGCGAGCGCGGCGTCCGCGGGCAGTTCACCGCCCGACAGCTGCCGCACCAGGCGGCCCGTGCGCCCGGGGCCGTCCGGCGGCATCCGCAGCATCACCTGGAAGACGGGCGTCCGGCTCGGGTCGCGGACCGGCCGGACCGCCTCGACCAGCCGGGAGAACGACAGGTGCTGGTGCGGGTGCGAGGCCAGCAGCACTTCGCGGACCCGGCCCACGGCCTCGTCGAAGTCCGGCCCGCCGCCCAGGTCCAGGCGCAGCGCGTGGGTGCGCACGAAGAAGCCCACGGTCTGCTCGGTGTCGGCCCGGTCCCGGCCCGCGCTGTCGGTGCCGAGGACCACCTCGTCCTGGTCCGCGGTGTGCGCGAGGACCAGCCCGAACGCCGCGAGCAGCGCCATGTAGGGCGTCACGCCCCGGTCGCGGCAGTACGCGCTGAGCGCGGCCCCCAGCCCGTCCGGCACCGGCACCGGGCGTACCGCACCGCGATGGGTGCGCACCGGCGGCCGGGGGCGGGCCGTGGGCAGGTCCAGGACCGGGGGAGGGGTGCCCAGGTGCGCGCGCCAGAAGGCGACCGCCGCCGCGCGCCGGGCCTCCTGGCCGGGCCCGCGCGAGCGCAGCGCGTGCTCCGCGAAGCGCGGCGCGGGCGCCGCCGCCTCCGGCTCCCGCCCCTCGCGGGCCGCGTGGAGCAGCCCGTCCAGCTCCCGCAGCAGGATGTCCCACGACCAGCCGTCGCAGGAGAGGTGATGCACGGTCAGGCCGAGGAACTGCTCGGCGGACCCGTCGGCGCACCGCACCAGCCGGGCCCGCAGCGGCCTGCCCTCGGTGAGCGCGAACGGCCGGGCGCCCTCGGCGGTGAGCCGGTCCAGCGCCTCGCCGCGCCCCGCCGCCTCGGGCAGCACACCGAAGTCCGCCGGGCCGGGCGGCAGCACCCGCTGCACCGGCCGGTCCTCGTCCACCACGAACGCGGTGCGCAGCGCCTCGTGCCGGGCCACCAGGCGGTCCAGCGCCGCGCGCACCCACGCGGCCGGTACACCGGCGGGCAGCGCCAGCACCCCGGCCATGTTGTAGGCGCCCGCCTCCGGGGCGAGCTGTTCGAGGAACCAGACGCCCTCCTGCTCGGGGGTGAGCGGGATGCCCTGTTCGGGGGTGAGCGGGATGCCGTGTTCGGGGGTGAGCGGGATCCGCCCGCCCTGTTCCGCGCCGCCGTCCGCCGCCGCCGTCTCCCCGGGTGCGGGGCCGAGGGCGTCGAGCCGGGCGGCGAGCGCGGCCACCGTGGGCGCCTCGAAGAGGTCCCGCAGTTCCAGCGGGGCGCCGAAGTCGCGCCGTACCCGGGACAGGACGCGCGCCATCAGCAGTGAGTGGCCGCCCAGCGCGAAGAAGTCCGCCGCCCGGTCCTCCACCGGCACGCCCAGCACCTCGGCCCAGTATCCGGCGACCGCCTCCTCGGTCCGCCCGCGCGGCGCGCCCGCCGCCTCCAGCGCGGCGGCGGGATCCGCCCCGGCGGCGGGCAGCGCCCGCCGGTCGAGGGTGCCGTACGCGGTCAGCGGCAGCGCGTCGAGCGGGACGACCTCGGCGGGCACCGCGGCGGCCGACAGCCGCTCGGCCACGGCCCGCCGCAGCGCGTCCGGGTCCAGGCCGGTGCCCGCTGCGGGGACGACATGGGCGACGAGCCGCCGCTCACCGGCGCCGTCCTCCGGTACCGGTACCGGTACCGTCACCGCGGCCGAGGCGACCGCCGGATGTCCCGCGAGCACGGCGCCGACCTCGGCGGGATGCACCCGCACGCCCTGGATCCTGACCTGGTCGTCCCGGCGTCCCAGGTACTCCACCGAGCCGTCCGGGAGGTACCGGCCCAGATCCCCGGTGCGCCGCGCGGGCCCGTACGCGGCGTACGCATCGCCCGTGCCGTACGCATCGCCCGTGCCGTTCCTGTCGCTTGTGCCGTTCGTGTCGCCCGTGTCGCTCGTGTCCACGAGGATCTCGCCGAGTTCGCCGACGCCGCACGGCCTTCCGCGCCGGTTGACCACGAGCAGCCGGGTGCCGTCGATGCCGCGGCCGACCGGCACGATGCCCTCGCCCGGCTCGTCGGGCACCGGGTACCAGGCGGCGACCGGCGCCGTACCGGGGGCGCCGTACAGGTTCACGCACCGCGCGGCGGACGCGGGGAACGCCCGGCGCCACCGTCGTACCAGCGCCGCCGGGAGCGGTTCGCCGGACAGGCACAGCAGCCGCAGCCCGGACAGGCCGGGCGCCGGGTGCCCCGCGCCTTCCTCCGCCCCTCGGCCGAGCCCGAGCAGCGCGCCCAGCGCGGTCGGGGCCGTGTGCAGCGCGGTGGCGCCCGAGGCGGCGAGCCGGGCGAGGACCGCCGCCGGGGCCTCCGGCGCACCGCCGGGAGACGGCAGGCAGACGGCGCCCCCGGCGACCAGCGTCGGCAGCACGGCCCGGACCAGGGCACCGGCGGTGAACCCCGCGAGCTGCGCCACGCGTTCGCCCGGCCCGCAGGGCAGCGTGCGCGCCACCCACGCGACTTGGTGGGCGAGGGTGTCGTGGCCGATCGTCGTGGTCACGGTGCGGGGGAGGTCCGGGGAGGCCCCCGTGGCGCCGGATCCGCCGGAGCCCTTAGAGCCCTCGGGGTCTTCCGCGCCTTCCGCGCCTTCCGCGCCGAGGATCAGACAGGCGCCGCCACTGCTCAGCGAGGGCGCGGGCGTCGCGTCTCCCGCGTCCGCACCGTGCGTCATCAGCTCCGCGAAGGCGAGCGTCCGCACCGCGTCGGCCGCCGGGCCGCCGTCCGCCGTCCCGGCCCGCAGCAGCAGGGCCGCCCCCGTCTGTGCCAGGAGCGCCGCCCGGGAGTCCGGCGGCAGCGACGGATCCAGCGGCAGTACGACGCCCCGTGCCCACAGCGCCGCGAGCAGCGCGGGCACCGCCGCCCCCGGGTCACCGCCGTCCACGGCGACCACCGTGCCGGGGCGGAGCCCCCGCGCGCGCAGCGCGGCGGCGCCGTGCCGCACCCGGTCCAGCAGCGTGCCGTAGCTCAGCTCCCCGTCCGGCAGGACCAGGGCCACCGCGTGCGGGGCGGACCGCGCCCGCCGCTCGAAGAGTTCCAGGACGCCGGCCGGGGCCTGCGGGCGCGGGGCGGTGCGCGGGTCGGTGGTGAGGGGGGACGTGGTCATCCGGCACTCCAGGTCAGACGAGGTCAGACGGTGGCGGGGCGGGCACGGGCAGGCACGGGCGGACACGGGCGAGTTCGGGCAGGGGGCGTGGGGGAGGCTCAGGCGAGGGAGTGGTCCCAGACCGGGGCGTCCGGGTCGGTCAGCGCCTGGTCGGCGAGGGCCGCGAGCTGCCGTGCCATCGCCGCGCCGCGGGCCGGTCCGAACATGCCGTCGGGGTGGACGAGCAGGGCCGGCAGACCGGGCCCGGCCGGAAAGACCTCCAGCTTCAGCTCGTAGTGCGTCTGGCCGGACTGCTCCTGGACCACGCTCACCTCGCCCGCCCCGGCGGCGGACCGCCACGACGGGATGTTCTGCACCACCAGCAGGTTCTGGAAGAGCGGCAGACTGCCCGAGCGCCGGTCCACGCCGAGATCGGCCACGATCCGGTCGATGGGCACCCCGGCGTGCCGGTGGCCGTGCAGGGTCGATGTCCGGGCCTGCTCCAGCACGTCCCGGAAGGTCGCGTCTTCCTCCAGCCGCAGCCGGTGCGGCACGGTCGTCACGAAGCAGCCCAGCATCGAACGCGTCCACTCGGGCGTCCGGTTGGCGCTCGGCGAGGCCACGACCACGTCCTCCTGGTCGGCGAGCCGGGCCAGCCAGAGGCCGAACAGGGCCAGCAGCGCCATGTGCCCGGTGACCCGCTCGCGGCGGCAGAAGGCGGCCAGGCGCTCGTCCGTGCCCTCGCTCCAGACGACGGGCCGCACGGCGGCCGGGACGCTCAGCCGCCCGGGGCGCGGCCGGTCGGCGGGCAGGGCGATCCGGGGCGGCGCGCCCGCGAGCCGCTCGCGCCAGTGGGCGCGGGAGTCCGCGAGTTCCGCCTGTGCCTCCTCGTGCCGGGTCCGCTCGTGCAGCCAGGCCGCGTGGTCGAGGAGCTGCGGGGAGGCGCCGGGGGGCGCGGGCGGCTCCCCGCGCCCCACGCGCGCCCAGTCGTCGGCGAACTCCTTGGCGAGCAGCGACCAGGACCAGCCGTCGGTGGCGATGTGATGGAGCGTCAGGATCAGGAGGTGGTCGTCGGGCGCGAACCGCACCAGCCGTGTCCTCACCGGCGGCCCGGCCGCCAGGTCGAAGGGCGCCGCCCCGGCCTCGGCCACCAGACGCCGCACCCGCTCGTCCCGCTGTGCCGGTCCGAGCCCCGGCATCTCCTCGGTCGGGGGCAGCTCGACACCGCCGGGCGCCTCGACGACGGCCAGCGGGCTGCCGTCGCGCTCCGGATAGCGGGTGCGCAGCACGTCGTGCCGCGCGAACAGCGCGGCGAGACAGCGGCGCAGGTCCGCCGGATCGGCGGCGCCGCGCAGCCGCAGCCCGGTCGGGGCGTTCATCGCGGTGCCGTCCGGCTCCAGCCGCTGGAGGAACCACATCCGCTCCTGCACCGGCGCGGGACGTAGCGGCCGCGAGGTGTCCGCACGCGCCGGTCCGTCCGGCCGCGCCGCGGTGCCCGCCTCCGCCACGGCCGCGCGCAGCCCGTCCAGCGTGGGGCGGCGGAAGAACACGTCCAGCGCCACCTCGGCGCCCAACTCGTCGCGTACGGCGGCGAGCAGGGCCAGCGCCTGGAGCGAACTGCCGCTGGAGGCGAAGAAGTCCCGGTCCCCGGCGACACCGGGACCGAGCACCCGGTTCCACACCGCCGCCAGCCGGTCCCCGGCCCCCGCCCCGGACCCCGGCCCCCCGGCCGCTTCCGTGCCCGGCTGTCCGGCGGCCCCCGCCCCGGGTGCCGAGGCCGCCGCCCCTGCCTCCGGCTGCCCGGCCGCTCCCGTCTTCGGCCCCCCGGCCCACTCCGTCCTCGGCCCTTCGGCTGCTCCTGTGCCCGGCCCTCCGGCTGCTTCCGCCCCCGGCTCCCCGGCGGCCCCCGCCCCCGGCTCTCCGGCCGCTCCTGCGCCGGGCGCCGAAGCCGCTCCTGTGTCCGGCTGCCCGGCCGCTCCCGCCCCCGGCCCCCCGACCGCTCCCGCAATGGGCGCCGAAGCCGCCCCCGACCCCGGTTCCCCGGCGGCCCCCGCCCCCGGCGCCGAGGCCGTCTCCGTGCCCCGCGCCCCGGCCGTCTCCGGCGGGGGCCACGGCAGTGCCGCCCGGTCCGTCTTGCCGTGCGCGGTCAGCGGCAGGGCCGTCAGCGGCACCAGCACCGCCGGGACCAGCGCGGGCGGCAGTGTGTCGCGCAGCAGGGCGGTCCACCGTCGGCGCAGCGCGGCGTCCACCGGTTCCCCGGCCACCGGATAGCCGACCAGCAGCGCGGTGCCCGAGCCGCTGTGCCGCACCGCGGCGGCGGCCTGGCGCACCCCGGGGAGCGCGGCCAGCGCCGCCTCCACCTCGCCCAGTTCGATCCGTACGCCGCCGACCTTGACCTGTCCGTCGCGGCGCCCGTGGTACTCCAGCACCCCGTCGGGCCTGCGGCGTGCCAGGTCACCGGTGCGGTACAGCCGGGCGCCGGGCCCGTCGCCGTACGGGTCGGGCGGGAAGCACCGCGCGGTCAGCTCGGGCCGGTTCAGATAGCCCCGGGCGACCTGGACGCCGCCGACGCACAGCTCGCCCCGCTCCCCGTCCGGCACCGGCCGCAGCCGTTCGTCCAGCACATGCAGCCGGACGCCCGTGATGGCGCGGCCGATGGGCACCGGTGCGTCGTCCGGCTCGTCCGGCCGGCACCGCCAGTGCGTCACGTCCACGGCGGCCTCGGTCGGCCCGTACAGATTGTGCAGTTCGACGTCCGGCAGGGCGGCGAAGAAGGCCCGCCGCAGCCCCGGCGTGAGCGCCTCGCCGCTGCACAGCACCCGCCGCAGCCGGGGACCCGCGTCCACCTCGGGCAGCCGCAGCAGCTCGGCGAGCATGCTGGGCACGAAGTGCGCCGTCGTCACCCCGTGTTCGCGGATCGTACGGACCAGGGCACGCGGGTCGCGGTGTGCCCCGGGGGCGGCCATGACCAAGGTGGCGCCGGTCAGCAGCGGCCAGAAGAACTCCCAGACGGAGACGTCGAAGGTGTACGGCGTCTTCTGGAGCACCGTGTCGCCGGGCCCGATCCGGAAGGTGTCCTGCATCCAGCGCAGCCGGTTGACGATGGCCCGGTGCTCGGTCAGCACACCCTTGGGCAGCCCGGTGGAACCGGAGGTGTACAGCACGTACGCGAGGTCCCGGCCCGCCGCCGCGTCCAGCCCGTCGGCGCCCGCCCCCGCCGGGTCCGCGTCCGGGGCCGCCGCCGCGCCGGGCGCGAGCAACGGCACCCCCGACCCGGCCAGCACCTCACGGGCGTCCCCGGCGTCCCCGCCCGCACCGGGGCCCTGCGGGTCCCCGAGGTCCGTCACCACCGCGACCGGTCGGGCGTCGCCGAGCAGCGTCCGCAGCCGGGCGGGCGGGTCCTCCGGGGAGAGTGGGAGGTACGCGGCACCGGACCGTACGACCGCGAGCACGGCGACCGCCAGGGAGACCGACCGCTCCAGGCGCAGGGCGACCACCCGGTCGGGACCCGCGCCCAGGGCCCGCAGCCGGTGCGCGAGCGCCGCGGCGGCCCGCTCCAGCTCCGCGTAGGTCAGGGTCCGCTCCCGGTCCACCACGGCCGGGAGCCCCGGGGTGCGCCGGCACTGCGCCACCACCAGCCCGGCGAGGGACCGCGCACCGGCCGCCGGGACGGCAGCGGCAGCGGCGGCGGTGGTGACGGCGGTGGCGGCGGTGGTGACTTCGGCGGACGGAGGAGGTCGACGGAGCTCAGCGGTCATCGAGGGTCCCTCTCGGCATTCCGGGGGTGCGACCGAACCGGCCCCGGGGCGCGGCTCGCCGCCGCCCCGGACAGCTCCGGAACGTAGCACCGCCACCCGGCACCGGCCGGGCTCGTCCAGCCCTTCTCGACCGCACCTTCAGACGGCCCCGTCCGCCCCGTCCGCCCCGCCACGGCCCCCGCCACGGCCCCCGCCACGGCCCCGCGCTGCGGGACTCACGGACCGCTCCAGGAACGCTGGAACCCGCCCCGGTCCGCCTTGACCGGCGCCGCCCCCGGCCGTTGGATGACACCCCATGAGCCGGACCAGGCACGTTCCCACGACGGACTCGCCGCACATCCCCGGCGAGCGGCGCACGGCGGAAGCCACCCCATGACCGCCCACGTACCGCACCGCACCGCCGCGGGATCCGCCCCGGGCGCCCCACCCCCGGCGCCCCTGCCCTGGCGGCTGTGGACCGTCTGCCCCTCGCACGGCACCGGCTTCGCCGGAGCGCACCCGGCCGACGGGCCCGGCTATCTGCGCCTCCTCGGCGAGCACTGCGCGTGGGCCGAGCGGCTGGGCGCCGACGCCATGCTCGTCTACGACTTCTGGCAGGCCCTCGATCCGTGGACGGCCGCCCAGGAGGTACTGGCCCGCAGCCGCGCCCTCGAACCGGTCGTCGCGGTCACCGCCCCGCTGTCCCGGCCCGCGACGGTGGCCCGCCGCGTGTCCTCGCTGTCCTACCTCCACGGCCGGGCCGTCCACCTGAACATCGTCGCCGGTGCCCGCGGCACGGACCTCGGCCTGCTCGGCGCCGACCCGACGCCCCCGGACGAACGGCAGCTCCGCTGCGCCGAGTTCGCCGCCTGCGTCCGCGCGGTCCTGGCCGGCCGACCGCACGAGTCCACCCACTACCGCGTCCACGCCCCCTCCCCGTCCCCCTCCCCTTCCCCGGGCCCGCTGTCCGGCCGCACCCCGCTCCTGTACGCCCCGGCCTCCGCCTCCCCGGGCTTCGACGCGTTCGCCCCGCTGCTCGACGGCTGCCTGCTGATGGCCAAGCCGTACGACCGGCTCGCCGCCGAGACGGCACGGCTGGCGGAGCAGGGCGCCACCGGGGGAGTGGCGCTGATCGTCGGCATCGTGGCGCGCGAGACCTCCGGCCGGGCGCGGGAGGCGGCCGTCGCCGCGTACGGCGGCTCCCGCCGGGACGCCCTGCTGCGCAAGCTCTTCACCGACGGCCTGACCTCCACCCAGCACCGCGCCACGCTCGACCTGGCCGAGCGGTCCGAGTGGCACGACGACTGCCTCTGGTACGGCGCCGGACGCGTCGGCATCGACACCCCCAAACTCGTCGGCGGCTACCGCGAGGTGGCCGACGCCCTGCTGCGCCTGGCCGCGCTCGGCATGACCACGCTGGTGGTCGACCTCCCGGCCGACCCGGCGGAGTACGCCCATGTGGCGCGCGTGCTCGACGAGGCGGCGCTCGCGGCGGCGGCCCCGGCAGCGCCCGCGGCGGAAACAGGGCGCCCGGCCTGATCGTGCGGCTCTGACCTGGCCGATCGTGTAGAACGAGGGCATGAGCCAGTCGACAACTGCCCCCGCACCGCCCACGATCAGCGCGGAGGGCCTGCTGCTGCGCCCGCTGACCGAGGCGGACGAGTCCGCCGTCGCCGAAGCCCTGCGGGACGCGGACATCCTGCGCTGGGCGGTGGGCAGAGCCGTGACCGGGGCGGCGCCGGGCGAGCGTGCCCGCGCCTGGCTGGCCCCCCGCCTCGCCTGCCGGGACAGCGGCACCGCGGCGTTCGCGATCGCCGACCCGGACCGCGGCACCCTGCTCGGCTCGCTCAGTGTCCGGGAGATCAACCGCCTGCCCGACCAGGCCGTGGTGACCTACTGGGTGACCCCGGCGGCCCGCGGCAGGGGCCTGGCCGCCGGGGCGCTGGACGCCGCGGCGCGCTGGGCGTTCGCCCCGGCCGCCGACGGCGGCCTCGGACTGCACCGCGTCACCCTGGACCACGCCGAGCCCAACATCGGCTCGTGCCGGGTGGCCACCCGGGCCGGCTTCCGCCTGGAGGGCACCATGCGGGACTTCTACGTCGACACCGAGGGCATCCGCCACGACTCCCACCTGCACGCCCGCCTCGCGAGCGACGGCCCGTACCCGCGGGGGTAGCCGCGCCCCGGCTCAGCGGCTGTCCGGGTCCGTGCCGGTGCCGGTGCCGAGCTGGTGGTCGGCCCAGGCCGGCCCAGACGTAGCCCTCGGGCAGCAGCAGCAGCAGCTCGGCGACGGGGACGGCGCGGACGCCGCCCCACGCCCTTCCCCTTCCTCTTCCCCGTCCCCGCCGCCGGGCTGTCGGTGCCGTGTCGATGATCTGTCGCCGGTCTGTCGACGGCCGCCCGGATCGTGGTACCGGCAACAGCGCAGCTCAGGAAGGACACACCATGACCAGCACCCCGGTCACGATCATCGGCGCGGGACTCGGCGGCCTCACGCTGGCCCGCGTCCTGCACGTCCACGGCATCCCGGTCACGGTCCACGAGGCCGAACCCGCACCGGATGCGCGCGCGCAGGGCGGGATGCTCGACATCCACGACTACAACGGGCAGATCGCCCTGGCGGCGGCCGGGCTGACGGAGGAGTTCCGGGCCATCGTCCTGGAGGGCCGCCAGGCGATGCGCGTCCTGGACCGCGACGGCGCCGTCCTGCTCGACCGGCCCGACGACGGCACGGGCGGACGCCCCGAGGTGCAGCGCGGCGAGCTGCGCCGGATCCTGCTCGGCTCGCTCCCGGAGGGCACCGTCCGCTGGGGCAGCAAGGTCACCGGCACCCGCACCCTCGCCGACGGCCGCCACGAGGTGGTGTTCGCGGACGGCGGGACCGTCGTCACCGGACTGCTGGTCGGCGCGGACGGCGCCTGGTCGCGGGTCAGGCCGCTGCTCTCGGACGCGGTGCCCGCGTACGCCGGCGCGTCCTTCGTCGAGACGTACCTCTTCGACGCCGACACCCGGCACCCGGCCGCCGCGAAGGCGGTCGGCGGCGGGGCGATGATGGCGCTCGCGCCGGGCGGGGGCATCCAGGCCCACCGGGAGGAGGGCGGCAGGCTGCACACGTATGTGGCGCTCTCCAGGCCGCGGGAGTGGTTCGACGCCGTCGACTTCTCCGACGCCGCCGGGGCCATCGCCCGGATCGCGCAGGAGTTCGACGGCTGGGCGCCGGAACTCACCTCCCTGCTCACCGAGAGCGACTCCGCGCCGGTGCTGCGCCCGCTGTACGGGCTGCCGGTCGGCCACCGGTGGGACAGGGTGCCGGGCGTGACCCTGATCGGCGACGCCGCCCACCTGGCGCCGCCGAACGGCGAGGGCGCCAACCTGGCGATGCTCGACGGCGCCGAACTCGGCCTGGCCCTGGCCGCGCACCCCGGCGACACCGAGGCCGCCCTCACCGCGTACGAGCGGGACATGTTCCCGCGCGGCGCCGAGGCCGCCACCGACGGCGCGGAGCTGCACGCGCTCATGTTCGGCGAGGACGCGCCGCACGGTCTGCTCGCGGCGTTCGCGGCGGGCGAGGAGGAGGCCGCCGGGGCGCACCCCGGTCAGTGAGTCCGGCCGGTCGGCGAACCCGGCCGGTCAGCGGCTCGGAGTCCGGCCGGTCAGCGACTCGGAGTCCGGCCGGTCAGCGACTCGGAGTCCGGCCGGTCAGCGACTCGGAGTCCGGCCGGTCAGTGAGTCGACGAGGGCCAGGGCGTCGTCGACCGAGCCCGCCGGGTCGTCGAGCGGGTACAGCACGCCCCGGACCGTACGGGAGGAGTCGACGACGAGGGTGAGCCGCTTGAGCCGGTCCGCGCCCCCCGCGCGGAAGGTGGGCAGCCGCAGGGCGGCGGCCAGCTCCAGGCCCGCGTCGGACAGCAGCGGGAAGGCGATCCGCTCGTGCTCCGCGAAGGCGGCGAGCTGGTCGGGGCGCTGCGTACTGACCCCGTGCACCGCCGTGTCGCGCCGCGCGAAGTCCGCCATCCGGTCGCGGTAGGTGCACGACTCCAGCGTGCAGCCGCGGGTGCCGGGGATCAGCTCCCAGCCCGGCGGGTAGGCGTGCGCGCCGGGCGCGTAGGCCCCGGGGAAGCAGTACAGGACCGTGAGGGCCCGGTTCGCCGCGACCGGGTCGGCCGGGGCACCCCCCGGTCCGGCGAGCGTCAGCTCGGGAAGCCGGTGCCCCACCAGGGCGTGCACGCGCCGGGTCTCGGCGGAGTCGGCCGTGCTGGTCGCCGAGAGGGTGCCGTCGCCCATCACATGCCGGGCGCCCCAGTCCTGGAGGGCGACGAGGACCGGCAGCAGTCCGCGCCCCGCCGGTGTCAGGTGGTACGCGTAGCGCGGCGGGTGCGGGCTGTAGAGCCGCTTCTCCAGTACGCCGTCCGCGACCAGCCCCTTCAGGCGCTCGGTGAGCACCTTGCGGCTGATCCCGAGCCCCTCCCGCAGCGCGTCGAACTGGTGCGTGCCGCCCGCGACATCGCGGATGAGCAGCAGCGTCCAGGGATCACCGACCACCGTCAGCGCCTGCGCGACGGCGCAGTCCGGATCGCTCAGCTCTGAGTAGCGCATGATCCATGAGTATAGTGAGTTCCCTAAAGAGACTCACTCGGCTCGCAGGGGGCAGGCATGGCGACGGCGGTACAGGGGCGGCCGGAGGGCGAACGGGACGGACGGGAAGGCCGGGAAGGCCGGGACGGAGCGGAGGGGGAGCCGGGGGACGGCCGGGGGGACGGCCGGGCAGAGGTGCGGAGCGCGGCGGTGTTCTGGCGGTACTGGGGCGCGTCCACGGTGAGCGGGGTCGGCGACGCCGTGACCGGCGTGGCCCTGCCGCTGCTCGCGGTCCTCGTGCTGCACGCCTCCGCGTTCCAGGTCAGCCTGATCACGGCCGCCTCCTACGCCGCGTGGATCTTGATCGGCCTGCCGGCCGGTGTCCTCGTGCACCGGCTGCCGCTGCGCGGGACGCAGGTGGCGATGGACCTGGTCCGGGCCGTCGCGGTGGCCTCCGTACCGGTCGCCGCCGCCTTCGGCGCGCTGAGCCTGGCGCAGCTGATCGCCGTCGCCCTGGTGGTCGGGCTGGCCTCCGTCGTCTTCGACGTGGGCACCTCGACCTTCCTGCCCTCCATCGTCGGCAAGGACGAGCTGACGGCCCGCAACAGCCTCACCTCGGGGACCCGGGCGGCCACCCAGCTCGGCGGCCCGTCCCTGGGCGGCGTCCTGGTCCAGGTGCTCGGCGCGGCGGCCTCGGTCGTGGTCGACGCGGTGAGCTACGTGCTGTCGGCGGCGCTCATGGCCAGCCTGCCGCGCGTCGGCCACCCGGCGCAGGAAGGCCCGCGCCGGGGCATGGGCGAGATGATCCGCGAGGGCTGGCGGTACGTCGTGCGCCACCCCGTCATCGGACCCTGCGCGGCCGACGCGACCGCCGTCAACTTCGTCTGCGGCGGCCTGATGGCGCTCACCCCGGTCTTTCTCGTCCGCACGCTCGACGCCCCGCCCGCACTGGTCGGCCTGCTGATCGCGACCGAGGGCATCGGCACGCTGGCCGGGGCCGCGCTGACCCCCCGGATCGCCGCCCGGCTGGGCACCGGCAGGGCGCTGCGCTGGGCCGCGGTGGCCGCCCCCTGCTTCGCGGTGCTGCTGCCGCTGTCCGGGCACGCCGCGGGCCTCGCCGTGTTCGCCCTGGGCAACGCCGGTTTCGCCGCGGCCGTGGTGGTGACCAGCATCGTCACCCGCACCTACCGGCAGACGGCCACACCCCCGGAGCTGCTGCCCCGGGTCATGGCCACGGTCCGCTTCATCTCCTGGGGCGCGATCCCCTTCGGCGCGCTGACCGCGGGCACCGCCGCCGCCCTGTGCGGCGACCGCGCCTCCCTCGCCCTCCTCGCCGCCCTCTCCCTGATCAGCCCCGCCGTCCTCCTCGCGAGCCCGGTCCGCCGGATGCGCGACCTCACCTGATCCGGCGCCCCGGTTTCCGCTGATCCGGCGGCCCCGGCCGCTCACCGGGCAGCCGCCGCCCCGGCTTCGCTCAGCCGGGCAGGTCCCCGGTGTACCGGTAGATGTTCCCGGCGGAGTTGACCCCCCAGACGGTCCCGTCCGCCCCGGCGCCGATGTCGGTGAGCGCGCCGGGGATCTGTACCCAGGGGCTGGCGTCGTCGCCGGTGTAGCGGTAGATGTTGCCACCGGCGTTTGCGCCCCACACCGAAGTGCGTGAACCGGCGTCGATCGCCTTCAGCCCGCCGCTGATCTGCTTCCAGGTGCTGCTGTCCTGGTCGCCGGTGTAGCGGTAGATGTTTCCGGCGGAGTTGACTCCCCAGACGGTGCCGTCGGCGGCGGCGCCGATGTCGGTGAGCGCGCCGGGGATCTGTACCCAGGGGTTGGCGTCGTTGTTGGTGTAGCGGTAGATGTTGCCGTTCGCGTTGACCCCCCACACGTTGGTCCGGGATCCCGCCGTGATCCGTGTCAGTCCGCCGCTGATCTGCTTCCAGGTGCTGCTGTCCTGGTCGCCGGTGTAGCGGTAGATGTTTCCGGCGGAGTTGACTCCCCAGACGGTGCCGTCGGCGGCGGCGCCGATGTCGGAGAGTCCGCCGGGGATCTGTACCCAGGGGTTGGCGTCGTTGTTGGTGTAGCGGTAGATGTTGCCGCTCGCGTTGACCCCCCACACGTTGGTCCGGGACCCCACCGCGATCCGCGTCAACGCGCCCGAGATCTGCTTCCAGTCGGCCATGGACCGGCTCCTTTCGCCTGAGAAGTGGCTCACCGCGACACTCCCCGAGCGAAACGATTCGCCGGACAAGTGAACTTCCTTGCGCCGTGCGAGAATTGTCCGTGAGGCAACGTTTGGCGACGACGCTGCTCCGCCGGACAGGGCCGCGCCCTGCCCCGGCCATCGTCAACCCGGCCAAAAGCCCTGTCCCACCCAGGGGTTGCCGATCGGCGCGGAGTTGACGGCTCGGCGGATCCGTCAGGCAGCCGTCCGCGGGGGACGGGCCGCGTCGTGGCGGCGCCGGTTGTCCCCGGTCTCCGTGCGCTGGGCGGCGGCCCGGTCGCCCAGCGCGGTCAGGGTGTACTCCACCTTGGGCGGAACGCTCCTCGTCGGCCGCCCCGTGCGCGCCCGGTGATCCGTCAGCCGAACGGCCCGCAAGCGGACTCGGCCCCGGACCCGGAAGCGGCCCCGGACCCGGAAGCGGACCCGGACCCGGACTCGGGCGCGGAGGCGGGTCCCCCCGTCAGATAGCGGACGAGCATGGTGACGAGCTCGTCCTCGAACAGTGCGGCGTCGACCTGTCCGGGGCCCGCCATCACCCGGTGCACCACCATCTCCACCGTGGAGACGACGAGCCGGGCCGCGATGTCGGTGTCGGCGACCCGCACCTGCGGATGACGGCCGAGCAGCGCGCGGACGTACGCGATCCGCCGCTGCTCGTGGTCCGCGACCCGCTCCAGCAACTCCGGTTCCCGCGGCCCCTGTTCGATCATCACGCGGAGCAGCTTCGGGTCGTCGCGGTGGTTCTCGACGACCCCGCGCACGAAGAAGCGGATGATGCCCTCGATGGACTCCGGCAGCCCGTCCTGGTCGAGCGGCGCCGCGGCCATCCCGGCGTCGAGGTGCCGGGTCAGCAGCTCGACCAGGATCGCGTCCTTGTTCGGGTAGTACTGGTACAGCGAGCCGATCGACACCCGGGCCCGCTCCGCGATCCGGTTGGTGGTCCCGGCCGCGTACCCGTACTCGGCGAAAACGCGAGCAGCGGCGTCGAGGATGCGCTGCCGGGTCAGCTCCGCCCGGACCTGACGGGGCTGTTTACGTGGCTGAAGTCCGCGCTGGCCGGACGCCATGGCACCTCCTGCGACGGGCCGTGAAAGCGAGTAGCGCACGACCTGAGTAATTGCTCACAATAGTGTCATGAACTGCGGTGATGCGGCGACAGATCGCTGACGTCCAGCTCGCGCGCCGCCACCCTCCCCGCGCCGAAGGAAGGTGCCATGACCGCCACGACGACCCCGGCCGCCCTGCCGTCCGCCCCCGCGCGCCGCCGTTTCCGCCAGGTCTCCCCACAGGAGGTGCGGGCCCGCCTCGGGCCGCCCGAGGCGCGGATCGAGGCGAAGGTGAAGGACCGCATCGACCGGTACGCCCACTGCTTCATCGCCCACTCGCCGTTCCTGGCGATGGCCACGGCGGACGCGGCCGGACGCGCCGACTCCTCGCCCCGCGGCGACTACCCCGGCTTCGTGAAGGTCCTCGACGAGCACACCCTCGCCCTCCCCGACCGCCCCGGCAACAAGATGGCCGACTCGTTCCGCAACCTCGCCGAGAACGACGGCATCGGACTCTGCTTCCTGGTCCCCGGCGTCCGCGAGGTCCTGCGCGTCAACGGCAGCGCGTACGTCACCGACGAACCCGATGTCCTGGTCCGCATGCGCACCGAGGCGAAACAGCCCGAGCTGGCGATCGTCGTCGAGGTCGCCGAGGTGTACTTCCACTGCGGGCGGGCGCTGGTCCGCTCCCGGCTGTGGGACCCCGCGAGCCAGGCGCTGGCCGAGGAACTGCCCCCGGTCGGCGAGATCGTCGCCGCGCAGTTCGGGGGCGGCGTCGACCCGGCGCTGGTCGAGCGGTCCCTGGAGGACGCGTACCGCAGTCTCTACTGACCGGACCCACCACCCGGCCGACCGGACGCACCACCTGACCGGCCAGACACACCGCCCGACCGAGGGAACACCGCGCGACAGACCGAGGGAACACCGTGCAACAGACCGTCGTCGAACACATCGAACCCGTCGCTCAGGACGTCGTCGCCCTCACCCTGCGCGCCCGCGACGGACACCTCGCGCCCTGGGAGCCCGGCGCCCACATCGACCTGAAGCTGCCCAACTGGCTGACCCGCCCGTACTCGCTGTGCGGAGACCCCGCCGACCGGGACACCTACCGCGTGGCCGTCCGCCACGACCCGCTCAGCCGGGGCGGCTCGGAGTACGTCCACCGCTTCCTGCGCACCGGCCGCCCCCTCGCCGTCTCCGCGCCCCGCAACCACTTCCCGCTCGTCCCGGCCCCGGCGCATCTGTTCCTCGCCGGAGGCATCGGCATCACCCCGCTGCTGCCGATGCTGCGCGCGGCGACGGCCGCCGGACGCCCGGCGACCCTGCTGTACACGGGCCGGTCCGCGCGCACCATGCCCTTCGTGGACGAACTGCGCCGCGCCCACGGCGACCGGGTGCGTGTCGTGGAGACCGAGCGGCAGGGCCGCCCGGACCTCACCGCGCTCGCCGCCGCGCTGGACCCGGACACCCACGTCCACTGCTGCGGCCCGGCGCCCATGCTCGCCGCCGCCGACGCGGCGTTCCCCGCCGACCGGCTGCACACCGAGCGGTTCCAGCCGACGGAGCGCGTCTTCGGCCCCGGCACGGCCTTCGAGGCGCACTGCGCACGCTCGGGTGACACCGTCGCCGTACCGGCCGGGACCTCACTGCTGGACGCCCTCGCCGACGCCGGACACCCGCTGCCCTCGGGCTGCCGCGAAGGTGTCTGCGGCAGCTGCGAGGTCACCGTCCTGGACGGCGAGCCGGAACACCGCGACGACATCGGCGCCGCACGGGGCCGCATGTACACATGTGTGTCCCGCGCGCTGACCCCCCGGCTCGTTCTCGACCTCTGACCCGTTCTCGGTCTCTGTC
The DNA here is from genome assembly GCF_053589675.1 of Streptomyces sp. NPDC003284. Lineage (NCBI taxonomy): Bacteria > Bacillati > Actinomycetota > Actinomycetes > Kitasatosporales > Streptomycetaceae > Streptomyces > Streptomyces sp. NPDC003284. The sequence goes on along the minus strand of NZ_JBSFSI010000015.1, from coordinate 126,362 downwards.
CGCTCCCGACCTGCGAAAGGCACCCCGCACAGCATGCTGCCCAAGGTGCAGTCACCCACGTCCCGGCGCATGATCACGCTGGAGGTCCGCCGGACCGTCCGGACCACCCCGCACTTCGTCACCGTCACCCTCTGCGGACCCCAGCTCGCACACCTGGTGCCGTCCGGCTTCGACCAGGCCGTCCGGCTGTTCTTCCCCCGCGCGGGCCAGGACACCCTCACGATGCCCACCCTCTCCAACGAGGCGTGGATGGCGCAGGTCCTGCTCCTGCCCAAGTCCCGCAGGCCCTGGGTGCGCAACTACACCGTCCGCCGGGTCCGCCCCGAACTCGCCGAGCTGGACATCGAGTTCGCCCTGCACGGCGCCACCCCCGCCTGCGCCTGGGCGCTGGCGGCCCGGCCGGGCGACCCGGCGGGCGTCTTCGACATGGGCCTGACCTATCTGCCCCCGCCCGGCGCCCGGCGCCAGTTGCTCGTCGCGGACGAGAGCGCCGTACCCGCCGTCCTCGCCATCCTGGAGGACGCGCCCGCCGCCCTGGAGGCGGACGTCTATCTGGAGGTACCCGGGAGCGCGGACATCCGCACGGACCTCACCGCCCCCGCGGGCGCCCGGGTCCACTGGCTGCCCCGCGACGGCTCCACCGCCCTCCCCGGCCGCCTCGCCCTCGACGCGGTCAGTTCCGCGCCGCTGCCCGACGGCCCCTTCTACACCTGGGTCGCGGGCGAGTCCGCCCTCGCCACCGGTCTGCGCAGACACCTCACCCGCGACCGGGGCGTCCCGAGGACCCGCATAGCCTTCCAGGGCTACTGGCGCCACGGCCGCTCCAGCCCCGGCTGACCTGCACGGCTAGGCGGGTACGCAGACTTCCTTGCCCTTCATCGTGTACTGCTCGATGACATCGATGAGCGGGTAGACACACCCGGCGGCGAGATAGGTGGTCCACACCTCCGTGCCGGTGTCGTCGCCCGCGAAGAGCGGTCCGTGGAGGGTCTTGCTGTAGTTCGCGCCGCCGCCCGTGGTGTTCTGCCAGCCGAGGCGTACATGGACGATGTCGCCCGCGTGCTTCCAGTAGCCGACACCGATGCGGCCGGTCTGGCCCACCCCGCCGGTGACGTCGATGCAGAGGTCGCCGTTGCCCAGGTTGGTGCACCGCTGGACATAGGCCAGCGGTGAGCGGGGGGCCGCCGTCGTGGCCGCGCCCGCCGCGGTCGTCGTCGTCAGTACGGTGAGGGCGGCGGCGCCCGCGATGAGCCCGGTCCGGAGGGATGTGCGCACGGGATGTTCCTCTTCTGTGAGGGGGTGCGGGAAAGCCGGCCGTGAGACACGGCCGGCGCCCTCAGCATTCAGGAGCGCCGCGCGCCCGGAACAGCGCGAAACCGGCCAAACGGTGTGATGCCGGGGTGAAGTGATCTCAACGTGACCCGCGCAACCGGAGGACATACGACGCGGTGAGCGCGACGGCGCGGTCCTCGTCCCGGGCCAGTTCCGCGAGGGCACGGGACGAGGTGGCCCCCTCGATGCCCGCGAGCGCCTGGGCCACGGCGTGCCGCCCGTGCGCCGTGAGGGAACCGCGGGCGAGGCGGCCGGCGAGCCCGGCGGCGATCTCCTCCGCCAGGTGCGGATCACCGGCCAGCGCGCTGAGCGCATCGGCCGCGTCGACGTCGTTCGTCCCCCGGACGACCATGTCGATGAGCACCGGGACGGCCGCGGCCACCCCCCGTACGCCGAGCGCCAGCGCCGCGTGCCGGGCGACCACGGATCCGGCACCCGCACCGGCAGCGGCACCAGCACCGGCACTGGCAGCGGCACCAGCACGGTCACCGGCGCCGGATCCGTCTCCGGGCCCGCCCCCGGGACCCGCTCCGGTCTCGCTCAGAGCGCTCCGCAGCAGCGCGGTCGCCTCGTCGCCCTGGATCTCGGCGAGGGCCAGGACGGCTCGTTCGCGCACCTCGGCCACGGGCGAGGCGAGCCCGTCCGCCAGCAGAGCCGCCGCCTGACCGCCCGCCCGCGCCAGCGCCCACCGCAGCGCACCGGCGGCATTCGGGTCCGTCTCGTGCAGTACGGCCTCCACCAGCGCCTCCACCGGCACCGGATCCTGCCCGGCCGAGGACAGGGCCGCGCGCTGGCGCCTCCCGGCGCTCTCCGAGCCCAGGGCGTGCAGCAGCGCGACGGTCTGGAGGACGTCCTCCCAGTCGTCCGGGTCCGCCGCGCCGATCCGCCGGAGCCGGGTGAGCAGCGCCGTCTCCTCCGCGATGCGGGCCCGCGTCTGCCGGACGAGGTCGTCGACGAGCGCCGAAGGCCGGAAACCCGGATCGTCCAGCGCCCGCGCGACCTCGCGCAGCGACAGCCCCAGCGACCGCAGGCTCTCGACATGGAAGATCCGCCGGATGTCCTCGGCGGAGTACTCCCGGTAGCCGGACCCGGTGCGCACGGACGGCCGCACCAGGCCCAGCGACTCGTAGTGCCTGAGCATGCGGGCACTGACCCCGGAGCGCCGTGCCACCTCACCGATCAGCACACGTATCACTCCTCCCGGCCGGTCGGTCCCAGCGCCACGACGCGCTTCGCCTCCTCGATCGCGAACTCGAACCCGGCGTCCGGGTCGCGCAACAGCCGTTCCGTGCCGATCGCGTGCTCACACACCCGGGGGTCGGAGTGCCGGGCCGCACCGCGCAGCACCGGTACGACGACGTCCGCGCCGAGCGCGATCAGCGCCCGGCTCAGACTCAGCCGGGTCTCCCGTCCACCGCGTCCGAGCTGGGTCACCAGCACACCGGCGAGCGCGGGCACCTCGTCCTCGGGGGCCAGCACGACCGCCGCCCGCCAGGCGCTCCGGGCCACCTCGTCGTCGGCGTCGGTCAGCAGCGCCCGGGTGATCGACGGCCAGGCCCGCCGGTCCCCGATCTTGGACAGGGTGTGCAGCGACTGGCTCCGTGCCCGCGCCCGCGCCGAGCGGAGTTCACCGAGGAGCCGGGGCAGCGTCACCGGCACCGGGTGCCGGGTGAGCGCCCAGGTCAGCATGTCCCGTACGAACAGCTCGGGCTCGACGGCGCACCGGTCGACGAGCCCGTCGACGTAGCGCGGATCCGGGTCCGTACCCGCCGCCAGCGCGGTGCGCAGCCGCACCGACGCGTCAGCGTCCTCCAGTCCTCGCAGCACCCGCGCCACACCCGTGCCCTCGCCCGCCTCGTCCATCCCTGTCATCGGGACCACCTCCTGGTCCGCAGTGAAGACCTTGCCACGGTGTCAAGGTCAAACGGCGGCCCTCGGCGGAGAGCCCCTGGCAGCCGGGGCGGCGCCGGAACACCACCCCGAAGCCGCGCTCCCGCACGGCCACCCGGGCCGGGCTAACCGTCCCCGTCTCCCGGCCGGGCCTCCAGCGCGGCGGCCACGAACGACGCGACCAGCGGACGCCGGTCCCGCTCGTTCCAGGCGAGCACGAGACGGCTGGGCGGGGCGTCGGCCATGGGGACGCAGACGAGACCGGCCGGAGCCGGTACGACCAGTGAGCGCGGCAGCATCCCGACCGTCCGGCCCACCGCGACCATCTGGAACAACTGCACGACGTCGGCGACCTCGGGACCGGTGCCGTCGCCCCCGGGCACCCCCTTCCAGCGCGGCAGCGTCTCCTCGGCCAGCTCGGCGGTGCGCACCGAGGCACGCCCGGCCAGGCGGTGGCCGGACGGCACGACGGCCACCCGGTCCTCGGTGTGCAGCGTCTCGTGCGCCAGGCCGTCGAGCGGGTCGAAGGGGGCGTAGAGCAGTCCCGCGTCGGCCCGGCCGTCGCGCAGGAAGTCGGCGCGGTCGGCGGGCCCGCTGAACAGGATGTCCACCTGGTGGGCGTCGGGACGCCGGGCGTACCGGGCGAGGATCGCGGACAGCAGCCCGGCGTCGCCGCCGGGTTTGAGCACGAGCCTCAGCCGCTCCCGGGTGTCCCCGGCGCGCCGGGCCCGCCGGACGGCGGCACCGACCGCGTTGAGCGCGTGCCGCCCGTGCTCTTGCAACGCCTCGCCGGCCGGGGTGAGTTCGACGTGCCGGCTGGAGCGCAGGAACAGCGGGACACCCAGCCGGGACTCGATCCGCCGGATCGCCCTCGACAGCGCCGGCTGGGCGATCGACAGCCGGGCGGCGGCCCGGCCGAAGTGCAGTTCGTCGGCGAGCGTGACGAAGTACTCCAGCTCGCGGGTCTCCAGTTCGGCCATTCCGCCAGGTTATCGCCGCATGCCGAACCGGTCTTGGACGCGGGTGGGGCGAGCCGCCGAGAATCGTCGCATGATTCACCACACGATGCTCGTGTCCTTCGACGAGCCCCTGCCCGACGCCACCCTCGATCAATACCTCACGGACATCGAACGGGCACTGCTCGACTCCGGTCTCGTGCGCTCGGTCGCGGCCCGCCGCCACCTCCCCGTGCCGGGCGAGGAGGCCATCCCGGCGCTGATCGCCACCGTCATCGTCCAGATCGCGGTGACCGACACCGACACACTGGCGAAGGTGTTCGCCGCCCCCGGCCTGCACGAGGTCATCGCCCGCTGGCGGGCCCGGTACTCGTACAAGGTCGCCTGGGCGAACCACGAACCCCTGACCTGACCCGCCCCGCCCCGTCCGGTCCGGCTCAGCGCCGTACGTCGTACACGCGGTTGGTGAGCGTCTCGACGGCGAGCCGCCAGTTGCGCAGGCCCGCCCCGGCGGCGACCGCGGCGAGCGCCTCCTGCCCCGGATGATTGCCGAGCGCGTGCGGCCCGGCCTGTGCCATGGCCGTCGGCAGGCACAGGACGGCCGAGGTGGAGGCGAAGGACCGGCCGATGGGATGGATGTTCTCGCCGGGCTCGGCCGATGCATTCGGTTCGACCACCAGGCAGCTCCCGTCGGCCGCGAGAGCGGCCTCGGCGCGCCGGAGCGCGGCGGCGGGGTCGCCGAGGTCGTGGAGGCAGTCGAAGAACGTCACGAGGTCGTAGCCGCCGCCGGGGAAGTCGTGCGCGGCGGCCACCTCGAACGTCACGCGGTCGGCGACGCCCGCCTCCTCGGCCAGCTTCCGGGCCGCTTCGACGGAGGGCTCGTGGAAGTCGAACCCGTGGAAGCGGGACCGCGGGAACGCCGTGGCCATGAGGACGGTCGAATGGCCGAACCCGCAGCCCACGTCGGCGACCGAGGCACCGTCCCTGAGCTTGGCCTCGACGCCTTCCAGGGCGGGCAGCCACTCCTGGACGAGGGCCGCCTCGTAGCCGGGCCGGAAGAACGCGGCGACGCCTTCCGCCAGTTCCGGCCCGTACTCCCGCCAGCTCACGCCGCCGCCGTCGCGGTAGGCGTCCGCCAGCGCGTCCTCGGCGCCGTAGAGGGCCTTCAGCATGGTGAAACCGGCGGCGACATAGGTCGGCAGAGAGGCATCGGCGAGCACGGCCGCGTGCTCGTCCGGCAGGACGTAGGTGTCCGCCGCCGGATCGTGCAGGACGTAGGCACCGGCGACCTGGGCGGCCAGCCACTCCCGGACGCAGCGCTCGACCAGCCCCGTCCTCGCGGCCAGTTCGTCCGAGGTGAGCGGCCCCGCGCCCGCCATCGCGGTGTACAGCCCCAGGCGGACACCCAAAGAGGTGGAGACCCCGGCGAAGGCGGCGGCGTTGTCGGCCACCACCCGTTCGAGGAATTCCCGTACGCGTTGCTCGTCCGTCATGCCGAAGACCCTTTCAAGCGGCTGATTCCGTTCCCGGTCTTCCCACGAGCGGGACGTCCCGCACGGTTCACCCGGCCCGCTCCCGGTCAGCCGCGCAGATGGCGGCTCACATCACCCACCAGATGGATCCGCACCCGCCGCTCCACGAACCGCCACTCGCCGTCGCGGCGCTCGAAGCGGTCGTGGTAGCGCCCCGCGGCCACGGGCTGCAACGGGAAGTCGGGCAGGCTCTGGAACACGGTCACATAGGCGCGCGCGGTGGCGGTGCCGGCCTCTCCGTCGACCTCGACGGCGACGTTGCTCGTGGCGTGGTGGGTCCGGGGCGTGCCGTCCTCGTAGAGGATCACCGAGTCGCGGAGCATCTTCGCCACGGCCTCACCGCCCCGGACCGGTGCGCCGCTCCCGACGAACACGGCGTCGGCGAACAGTTCCCCGACCCCGGCGAAGTCTCCGGTGTCGACCCGCTCCGCGTAGGAGGCGATCAGGTTGGTGATGGCGTGTGTGTCCGTGGTCGTGTTCATACGTATGAGACTACGTGGCCTTGTGTCCGTCGGTTCCGCACGCGGACCGGCGGGCGGGCACACCTCACTCGCCTCACTCGCCGGGGTGCGCGTCCGGCCGCGCCGCCGCGGCGTCCGCCTTGGCCCGGGTCTCGTCGGCGCGCACGGCGCGCAGCGCGGTGAACAGCTCCGCGGCCCGGTACCAGTTCGCCCGCGCCCGCGCGACGTTCCCCTGCTCCAGCTGGGCGGTGGCGAGGTGGTCGAGCACATCGGCCACGTTGTAGTCGTCGAGGACCTCCTGGTAGATGCCGAGCGCCGTGCCGTAGTGCGCGATCGCGGCGGTGAGGTCGCCCGCGCGCTGCCGGGCGTGCCCCATGTGCCTCCACGTCGCCGCCTCGTCATGGCGGTTCCCGGTCTCCCGCAGCAGCGGAAGCACCTCCTCGCAGGTCGCGACGGCCTCCTTCGGGTCGCCGGACACACAGAGGAAGTACGCCACGATGGCGAGCGCCCGCGCGACCTCGTAGGGCTGTTCCAGCGTCCGGGCGAGGGCCAGGCTGTTGCGGGCGTGCCGCAGGCCCTCGGCGTAGCGCTGCTCGTAGTGGCGTATCCGGCTGGCGTGCCGCTCGGCCTGGAGCTGCTCGTCCAGGGGCAGCCGGGGAAGCTGGCCCAGGATCAGGTCGAGCAGTTCACCGGCCTCGCCGAGGTCCCCCCTCTCGACGAGCGCGCGCGACAGGTGTGCGCCGGTGCGTGCGACGCCGACCGGATCGTCGAGGGTGAGGGCGGCGTCGAGCGCGGTGCGGCAGGCGGCGATCTCCTCGGCCCAGCGCCCGGTGACCGAGTTGTAGGCCACCCACTCCAGCGTGAGGTCGAGGCGGTGGCGCAGCAGCCGCGGGTTGTGGAAGGCGCGCAGAGCGGCGTCGGCGGTGGCCTCCTCCCGGCGGTACCACTCCAGCGCCTCCTCGCGGCCGCCGGTCTCGACACGTGCCACACCCGGCACCGGGGTCCCGGCCGGCCGGGAGGGGAAGCGCCAGACGAACCGGTTGGCGCCGTGGGCGTTGTGCCGCAGATAGTCCAGCAGCCGGGTCTCGGCGCCGAGCCGGTCGTCCTTCTCCTGTGCGAACAGCTCGGTGCCGTAGTCCCGTACGAGATCGTGCAGCACGTAGCGGCCGTCCGTGTCCCGGGTGAGCAGGCTGGCCGCGGTCAGCTCCCGCAGACAGCGCAGGCCCTGCGCCTCCCCGACGCCCGCCAGCGAGGCGGCTGCCTCGGCGGAGACGGCCGGGCCGGGGTGGACGCACAGGTACCGGAAGAACCGTGCCGTCCCGGCGCCGAGCGCCCGGTAGGACCAGGAGAACACGGCACGGACGTCCACCCGGCCGTCGTCGACCGACAGGGCGTCCAGCCGCGGCCGGGTCTCCCGCAGCTCCCGCACGCCCACCCGCAGCGGCATCCCGGGCACCGTGCTGAGCTGGGCGCCGACGACGGCGACCGCCAGCGGCAGGCAGCCGCACAGCTCGACCAGTTCGGCGGCGGCCGCGGGCTCCGCCGCGCACCGCTCCTCGCCGATCCGGGCCGCCAGCGCCGTCACGGCCTCCTCCCGGCTCCACACGTCCAGGCTGACCAGCGAGGCGCCCTCCGCCGCCGCGAGACCGGGCAGCCGGTCGCGCGAGGTGATGATCGTCAGACATCCCGCCGAGCCCGGCAGCAGCGGTCTGACCTGGTCCGCGTCCCGCGCGTTGTCCAGGACCACGATCAGCCGCAGCGCGGCCGCCCGCTCCCGGAACAGGGCGCTGCGCCGCTCGACGCCGGACGGGATGTCCTCGCCGGGCACCTCCAGCGCGCGCAGGAAGCCGCCGAGCGCCTCCCTGGGGTCCAGCGGCTGCCCGTCGGCCTCGAAACCGCGCAGATTGACGTAGAGCTGCCCGTCCGGGAACCGTTCCGCCGCCTCGTGCGCCCAGTGCACCGCCAGCGTGGTCTTGCCGACCCCGGCCATGCCGCCGATCGCGGAGATGACGACGTGCCCGCCGCGCCCGGCCATGTGCGAGGTGAACCCGCGGACGGCCGCGAGCGCCTGCTCCCGGCCGCGGAAGACCGCGAGATCGGGCGGCAGTTGCCGCGGGACCCGCCGGGAGTGCCGGGTGGCCGCGCGCACCAGGCGCCGCCGCTCGCCCTCCTCCAGCCGCAGCGCGTCCAGCAGTTCGCCCAGCGTGGCCTGGCGCGGCAGGCTCCGCCCGCGCTCCATGTCGCTGATGGCCCGGACGCTCACACCCGACGCCTCGGCCAGGCTCTCCAGGGTGAGCAGTGCCCGCTGCCGTGCCTCGCGCAGCAGCCCGCCGAACGTGTTCTCGTCCATACCCACACCCCCGGCGACGGGCCCCGTGCCATGCGTGCCCCGGCCGGATCTCGTCGCTTCGGAACCGTATGAACCTAGCAGTTCTGGATCGGACACCACAGATGCCGTCTCAGCTGGTGAACCGGCACCGGCAGGCACGGGCGTGGGCGGCCCGCCGAACTGCCGCGCGATCCGCCCCACGGCCTCGGACGGCGGGCCGTCCGCGCGCTCGGGTGCCAGGCCCTGCCGCGCACCCGGGAATCACCGCCGGGCCGGCCGGGTTGCCCTGCTGGGCCGCACGACGGGACGGACCGCGGGACCGGGGGACCGGGGTCCCGCCAGGGAGAGGAGAAGGGCACCGATGAGCCTTCGTCAGTTCGAGTACGCGTTGGCCGTGGCGGCGGAGGGCTCGGTGACGGCCGCCGCCGAGGTGCTGCGCGTCGCCCAGCCCTCGGTGTCCCAGCAGATCCGGGGCCTGGAACGGGAACTCGGCGTGGAGCTCTTCGACCGCACAACGAGCGGACTGGTGCCCACCGTGGTCGGCCGCGCGTTCCTGCGGGAGGCGGAGGTCGCGGTGAACGCGTCACGCCGGGCGCGCGCGACCGCGCGGGCCGGTGCCGACGAGCTGGTGGGCGAGCTGATGGTCGCGGTGCAGATGGGCTTCGGCACCCGGCAGCTCCCGCGGGCGCTGGCCGGACTGCGCCGCCGCTTCCCGCGCCTGGAGGTCACCGTCTTCGAGGAGCCCGGCGCCGCCGAGATGGACCGGCTGGGCCGCCGCGACGTACTGGACCTGGCCCTGATGGCGGCCTGCGACGCGACCCCGGCCGACGCCCACCACCTCGGCGACGAGGAGTTCGTCGTGGTGCTGGGCGCCGGGCACCGCCTGCTCGCCGGGGACCGGGTCGGACTGCGCGCGCTGGAGGGCGAGCAGTGGGTGAGGTTCGGCCGTGACAGCGCGCTGGACGGCGTCCTGGTGAACGTACTGCGCGACCACGGCCTGACCCCGGTCACGGCCGCCCGGGTCTCCCAGGCGGCGACGGCCGTGCGCTGGGCCGCCCACGGCCTCGGGGTGGCGCTCGTCCCGGCCTCCGCGGTGCCGCCCGGCCACGAACACCTCGTCCGCCGGCTGTCCCCGGCCGTGTCCCAGCCCGTCATCGCCGTACTCCGGCAGGGCGCGGGCCCGGGGGAGAAGGCCCTGCTGGAACTCCTGCGCGAGGAGGATTTCTCGGGAGAGTGATGATCCGGGGTCGTCCGGGAGTCCGCCTCCTGATGAACCGGCCTCTCGGTGAATTCATCCCTCTGCCAAATCACCCCTCTACAAAATCACCTCTCGGTGAATTCACCCCCTGGGGAATTCGCCTCCGTCCACGACGAGCTTGCTCCCGGTCAGCCAGCTTGCCCGCTCGGACACGAGGAACAGCACCGCGTCCGCGATGTCCTCGGGTCGGCCGTCGCGCCCCAGCGGTGGCACGTCGTCCGCGTTGACCGGGGCCGGTCCGGTGTTCAGCAGCGCCCACTGCTCACGCGTCGCCTCGCCGCCGGGGGTGGTGACCCGGCCGGGACTCACGGTGTTGACCCGGACTCCGGACGGGGCCAGCTCCAGGGCCAGCCCCCGGCTGTAGTTCTCCAGCGCCGCCTTCGCCGCCGAGTAGTGCAGGAAGGGACCGGCCGGGGTGAGGACCGCGGCCGAGGAGATGTGCACGATCCGCCCCTGGCGCCGCTCCCGCATCCCCGGCGTCAGCAGCGCGTCCAGCCGCACCGCGGCCAGGTAGTTCAGGTCCAGCGCGTCCTGCCACTCCTCCTCGGGGATGGCCGAGGCGCTCAGGTGCGGCCGCGCCCCGCCCGCGTTGTGGACCAGGATGTCCACCCCGCCGAGCACCTCCCGCGCGGCCGAGGCGAGCGCCTGCGCCCCGGTCCGGGTCCGTACGTCCGCCGCCACGAAGGCGGCACCCTCCGGCGCCGTACCCGTCGCCGACCTCGCGGTCGTGAGCACGTCGGCACCGGCGTCCAGCAGCCGGCGCACGACGGCCGCCCCGATTCCGCGCGTACCGCCCGTCACCAGCGCCCGCATTCCGGCGAGTTCCCGCTTTTCCGAGCCGCTCTCGACACCGGTCATGTCTCATCATCCTTCTCGTTCTGTGCAATCCGTCGGCCCGGCGGAGAACAACCGAGCCGTTCCACCGTAGGTCCGTAGCGGAACGAGAGACAAAGACGAAACAGCAGCGGACGGTATAGGCGATTCCTCTTCCTCCCCCTATTCCTCCTCTTCTTCTTCCTCTTCCTCCTTCTCTCCCCGCTCCTGTTCCTGTTCCTGGGCCTCGATCCGGGCGCGGCACAAGGGAACGCATCGGTGCGGTGACGCATCTCCACAGACGTACCACCCGTGCCAGCGACGAGAAGGGCCGTTCCGGATGAGGGTGCGACAAGCACGTGTGCTGCTCTTGGCGTTGTCACTGCTGCTGGCCGGGTCGTTCGCGCTGGCCGGGCCCGCCTCCGCCGTCATCGGGGGCGCGAGGAGCGGCTACGGGCCGTGGGCGGTACGCATGCTCGTGGACGGCCGTCCGGCGTGCACCGGGACGGCGGTGGCGCCGCAGTGGATCCTCAGCGCGTCGCACTGCTTCTTCGAGCAGGGACAGCCCGTCGCCGACAAGCGGATCTCGTTCCGCGTCGGCAGCCTCGACATGCGCAAGGGCACCACGGTCCGCCCGCTGCCCGGCAAGCGCGCCGGGAGCGCCCGTGCCGACATGATGCTGATCAAGGTCCCGCCGATGAAGATCCCCACGGCGCGCCTGGCCACGGCCCCGGTCCGGGTGGGGCAGACCGTGCGGCAGTACGGATGGGGCGCCACCTGCACCGGGGACGAGAACGCCTGTCAGTCCCCCGTGCTCAAGCAGTCCGACCTCCGGGTCGTACGGCCCGACGACCCCCGGTGCGCGGGCTTCACCGCCCCGGGCGGCTCCGACTTCTGCATGGAGAAGGTGTCCGGGATCCCGGCCGGGGGCGACTCCGGCGGCCCGGTGATGAGCGTCGGCCCGCGCGGCACCGAGACCCTCCTCGGCGTCTTCGACGGCTCCGACCGCGAGCGGATCGCCGAGGCGGGCGGGATCGCCGGGGAACTCGCCTGGATCCGCTCGGTCGTCGGGAAGTAGCCGCCTGCCGGGCCCGTTCCCGTACGGTCCCGCCCGCCCGGGACGACCGGTCCCGGTCACGGTGCCGGTCCCGGTTCCGGTGTGTGACGCTTCTGCGAAGGACTGTCCGTACCCCCGAGGGCGTACCGCGGGGCGGGATCGCGTTCCGTATCCTGGTGCGCGGAACTGCTGGGTGACCGAGGGGGGCGCGTGCCGCTGCACAAGGAGGACCCGAGATCCATCGGCGGCTACCGGCTGCTCGACCGGCTCGGGGCGGGCGGCATGGGCATGGTCTACCGGGGCAGATCGCGCTCCGGGCGTGAGGTCGCCCTCAAGGTCGTGCACGCCAAGCACGCCCAGGACCCCGTCTTCCGCGCCCGGTTCCGGCACGAGATCGAGGCTGCCCGCCGGGTGAGCGGCGCCTTCACCGCGGCCGTGGTGGACGCCGACCCGGAGGCGGACCCGCCCTGGATGGCCACCCAGTACGTGCCCGGTCCGTCGCTCGCCGCCCGGATCCGCGACGGCGGCCCGCTGCGCGTGTCCGAGCTGCGGCCCCTGGCGCTCGGCCTGGTGGAGGCGCTGCGGGACATACACCGGGCCGGGGTGGTGCACCGCGACCTGAAGCCGGCCAACGTCCTGATGGCCGAGGACGGCCCCCGGGTCATCGACTTCGGCATCTCCCGGGCGGCCGAGAGCCACCACACCCTCACCGAGACCGGGCAGGTCATCGGCACCCCGCCCTTCATGTCCCCGGAGCAGTTCACCGACGCGCGCACGGTCGGCCCGGCCTCGGACATCTTCTCGCTCGGCGCGCTGCTGGTGTACTGCGTCACCGGGCGCGGCCCTTTCGACGCCGACAGCCCCTACCTGACCGGCTACCGGGTGGTCCACAACCAGCCCGCCCTGGACGGCGTGACCGGACCCGTGCGCGCCGTGCTGGAGCGCTGCCTGGCCAAGGAGCCCGCCGACCGGCCCGGACCCGACGAACTGGCACGGGAGTTCGCGAGCGCCCTGCCCGAGCCGGAACCGGGCGACTCGGGCACCATGACGCTGCGGCTGCCCCCGACCTGGCCCGGCACCGCGTCCGCCCCGCACACCACGGCCGTCACCCGCCGCCCCCGCAGGCGCGGTGCGCGGGTGCTGCTGGCCGTGACGGGGGTGCTGGCCGTGGGCCTGGGCGGCTGGTTCGTGGTGGGCATGCGCGGTGACGACGGCGGCGAGGTGACACAGTCCGAGAAGGCCGCCGCGTCCTCGCCGCCGCCCAGCCGCTGGGGCACCCTCCCCGCCGGGTGGAAACCGTGGCAGACGACCGCGGCCGCGCCCGCGGAGAAGGGCGTGCGAAAGGCCCCCGGCTACGAGGGCATCAGGTCACCGTCGTGCGTGGCGGCCGGCGGCGCCCTCTACTGCGCCGGCGCCGCCCTCCTGCCGGAACGGATCGACGCCACCACCGGGCGCACCCTCTGGCGTGCCGACATCGCACCTGCCGGGGTCCCGACCGAGCGGTACGTCACGACGGTCCTCGGCACCCACGAAGGCGTGGTGCTCGTCGAGCTTTCGGTCACCGACGAGGGCGGCCGGGGCGTGTCGCAGGCCGTCTCCGCGCTCGACGCGTCGAGCGGCGAGCGCCTCTGGTCCCACCCGGTACGCACCGAGAGCCTGGGCTCGATCTACGCGGCCGGGGCGACGCTGACGCAGGAGGGCGACAGCAGCACGGTGACCGTACGCTCCGCGCGCGACGGCACCGTACGCCGCCGGATCCCCCTGCCCGAGGGGTACGACTGCCTGCCGTTCGCCGTCGACGACCGCCCCTACGTCGAGTGCACCCCCCAGGAGGGGAAGGACCGCACCACGAAGTTCTTCGTCGTCGATCCGGCCGACGGCTCCGCGCGCACCCTGTCCTCCCCGGCCCAGTGGAGGAGTTTCGTCGGCATGCTGGACGGCAGGCTGCTCTTCGCGGAGACGGACGAACGCCCCGTGACCAACAGCCCCGACATGATCTACACCCGGATCGTGCTCGTCGACCCGCGCACCGCCGAGCCCACCTCGGTCCCGCTGCCCGAGCGGTACCGGGGCAGTCCCCCCGTCCTGACGCACGGCACGCTCTACTTCGCCACCTCCAGCGGCCTGGTCACCGCTGTCTCCCCGACGACGGGAGCCCGGCTGTGGCAGACCCACACGTCCGTGGAGACACCCGGCCCGGCCTCGGTGGACCCGACCGGGCGCACGGTGTACCTGGCCGGGGGCAGCGGCCGGGTGGCCGCCCTCGACACGGCGCGCGGCACCCTGCTGTGGGAGTCGTCGGCACGCGCGGAGGTCCTGGACACCGGGCCGCTGCCCCCCGTGTGGTTCAACGGGGGAGCCCTGGTCCTGGCGGCCATGGACGGCACCGTCTTCACCCTCGACCCGGCCCACCCCGGACGGAAGCCCGTCAGGGTCGGCTGACCCGCAAGAGGCGGGCGTACGTCTCACACCGTCCGCGGCGCCGGAAGGAGCGCCGGGGCCGGGACCGGCGTCCAGCCGGTGCCGGTCGGACGGCCGAACACCTGGTCGCCGAAGTGGAAGGCGAAGCCGATCGTGCCCGGCTGTCCGAGTTCCGCGGTGAGGCGCTCGCGGGCGGCCCGCACCCCGGCCCCGTCCAGGTCGGGCCGCGAGGGCCAGTCGGGGTGCGTCAGCTGCGCCGGTGTGTGGAACACGTCCCCGAGGACGATCACCCGCTCGCTCCCGGCGGATATCACGTAGCAGGTGTGTCCCGAGGAGTGTCCGGGTGTGACCAGTGCGCGCACACCGGGAAAGATCTCCTCGCCGTCGTCGACGGGTGTGTGTTCGGCGCCGATACGGGCGAGCACGTCGGCCGCCGGGGCACCAGGGACCGTCGTACCGCAGCCGTGCGGGGCCCATTCCCGGGCCGCGACCAGATAGCGGGCCCGGGGAAAGGTCTTCTCCGGGGTGAACGCCCACCCGGTGTGGTCGACGTGCAGATGGGTGAAGGCGACCGCCTCGATGTCCTCGGGGGTGTGTCCGAGCGCGGCCAGTGTCGCGAGGAGCGCCCCGCTGTCGCAGTGGCCCACCAGGTCGCCGGACACCTGGACCGGTCCGCGTACGGGCCCGAGACCGGCGTCGATCAGCAGACGGCGGCCGTCCCGCTCGACCAGCAGGCCGCCCGCCGACATGGGCAACCTCCCCTGAGCGTCCAGGAGTTCGGGATGCCGGTCCCAGTGGTCCGCGGGGAAGCCGGGGAAGAAACCGGACGGCAGCATGGCCATCGCACCGTCCACGACATAGGTCATCCGCACCTCACCCAGTACGAGTGACCGGACGGCGGACTGCTGGTCGAGCGCTCCGAGAAGCGTCATCGAACACTCTCCTTCCGCCCCCTCGGGGGCTGTCGGTCCCGCCGGTCAGCGGACGGTCGCCTCGGTACGGCCGCGCAGGTGTGCCTCGTCCTCGACGAGCCGGACGAGGGCGTCGAGCACGTCGCACAGCAGCCCCCGGGCCGGGGAGTCCTCCGGGAACCGGCCGTCGTCACCGAACTGCCGGTGCGCCTGGAAGAGCAGGAACTCGGGCTGCTGCACGACGTGGGCGTTCATCTTGTGCAGCACCTGCCGCAGCGCCGACTGCGCCCGTACGGTGCCGAAGGGGCCCGGGGAGGCCCCGACCACGGCGACCGGCTTGCGCAGCAGCGCGGGCCCCTCCCCGTCGGCCGGACGGGAGAGCCAGTCGAGGGCGTTCTTGAGCGCGCCGGGGAACGAGGAGTTGTACTCGGGCGTGGCGATCAGCACCGCGTCGGCCTCCCGGACGCGGCGGCGCAGCTCGGCGACGGCAGCCGGTGCCGGGTGCTCCTCGTCCTCGTTGAAGTGCGGCAGGAGACCGAGCCCGCCGAAGTGGTCGAACCGCAGCCGCGGCCCGAGGCGTTCGGCCTCCCGGAGAAGGGTGGTGTTGAGGGAGTCGCGGCGCAGACTGCCGGACAGGGCGAGTACGTCGAGGTGGGTCATGGCGCTCCTTCGAGGCGCAGGCCGGACGCGGCCCGAAAGGGGAAGGGGGGTGCGCGGGCCCTCGGACCCGGCATGATCCATCCTCTGCGGACCGCCGATACGGCGCCAGAAACACCCGCAAGAAAGACGATTCCGCGCCACTTCCACCGCGTAAAATGCTGATGGTGCGCCAACACCTCGACGAGACGGACCGGCGGATCGCCGCCGCGCTGATCGCTTCCCCCCGTGCCTCCTGGCGGGCCGTCGCCACCTGCCTCGGCCTCTCCGAACGCACCGTGGTCCGCCGCGCCGGCCCGCTCTACGCCGACGGCACCCTGCGCGCCACCGCGGAGCGCAACCCGATCCGCTTCCCCGACCTGGTGCCCATGGCCCTGCGCATCCGCTGCCGCCCCGACCGCATCCGGGCGGTCGCCTCCACCCTGGCCCGGCGCACCGACACCCTCTGGGTCGACATTCTCGGCGGCGGCGACGAGATCAGCACCATCGTCTCCCTGGACGGTCCCGAGGCACGCAACCGGCTGCTGCTGCGCGACCTCCCGGCCACCGCCGCCGTCCACGGCTGGACGTCCCACACGGTGCTGCGGGTCTTCCCCGCCTCCCTCAACTGGGGCGCCCGGCTGCTGGACGAGGAGGAGACCGCACGCCTGGGAGTACGGCCGTTCCCGCTCAGCTCCCCGCCGCCGGAGCCGCTGCCCGCCGCCGATCTGGCACTGATCGGGGCGCTGACCGAGGACGCCCGCGCCGACTACGCCACCCTCGCCCTGCGGACCGGCACCACCGCGCGGACCGTCCGGCGCCGGCTGGAGGCCCTGGTGGACGACGGCACGGTACGCCTGGTCACCGAGACCGACCTGGCCCTGCTCGGCCTGCGCACCAAGGCGCAGTTGTGGCTGTCGGTCGCGCCCAGTGCCCTCCAGGCCGCCGGTGAACGGCTCAGCCGCGAACCCGCCGTCCGCTTCACCGCCGCGACCACCGGTCCCGCCAACCTCCTGGTCATGGTCACCACCACCGGCCTGGACGCGCTCTACCGCTTCCTCACCGACACCATCGGCGCCATGGAACACGTCACCGCCATCGAGACCACCCCGGTCCTGGCCACCGCCAAGCGCACCGGCCTGATCCGGCCCGGCTTCTGAGGACGAGGTCGTCCGGCGGGCCGGACTACAGGGCCGGACTACAGGGCCGGACTACAGAGTCCGTACGACCCGGGCGGGGTTGCCGACGGCCACGGTGTTCGCGGGGACGTCCTTGGTGACGACCGCACCGGCCCCGATGACGGAGTTGTCGCCGATGGTCACCCCGGGCAGCACGATCGCCCCGCCGCCCAGCCACACGTTGTCCCCGACGGTGATCGGCCGGGCGGCCTCCAGCTTGTCGCGGCGGGGCCCCGGCTCCAACGGGTGCGTCGGGGTGAGGAGTTGCACGTTGGGGCCGATCTGGCAGTCGTCGCCGATGGCGATCGCGGCGACGTCCAGCGCGGTGAGGTGGTAGTTGACGAAGGTGCGCGCGCCGATGGTGATGTTGCCGCCGTAGTCGACGTACAGCGGCGGCCGCACCTCCGCGCCGTCCCCCAGCGAGCCGAGCAGCTCGGCCAGCAGCGGCCGGGCGGCCCGCGCGTCCTCGGCGTAGGCGGCCTGGTAGCGGTGCGCCAGGCGCACGGCGCGCTGCTGGCGGCGGGCGATCTCCGGGTTGTCGGCGATGTAGGGATCGCCCGCGCGCATGCGCTCCAGGTTCGTGCGCGGATCGCCCGCGAAGTGGTCCGTGGTCGGCATGCGGACGAGCGTAGCCGGGGCGGGCACGGACGAACGCTCTCCTCGGCACCCGCCCGGCCCGGATCCCGCCCCCGGCGCGGGCGGGTTCACCGCGTGCGCGCGGGCCCGGACTCGGCGGGGCGCGCGTGAGGGCGGGGGCCGCCCCGGCCGCGCAGCGGTACGTCCGTCTCGGTGAGCATCTTGTGCACGAACCCGTACGAGCGTCCGTGCGCCTCGGCGATGGCCCGTATGGACATGCCGTGTTCGTACTGCTTCCTCATCTCACGGGCCAGTTCCGCGCGGGCCGTGCCGGTGATCTGCTTCCCCTTGTCCATGTGCTCGTCCCCTTTTTTCTGCGTCTCTGCGTCTCTGCGTCTCTGCGTCGCCTTCCGCGGCCGGTGTCCGGCCGTGATCGTCGTCTACCCCGTTCCGGGGCCGGGGCAACAGGGACCGGCGGTATCGGGTGTGGCGGCCGGGGCCGGGGGTAGCCGGACCCGCGTATCACCCCTGTGAAGCGAACCAGTGTGAAGTGAACAAGGGAGCGACACCAGATGCTCATGGCGCATCCCGCAGTCCTGCGGAATCTCGTCGAACAGTACGACTCGCTGCGCATCCTGCACGCGGAGAACGGCAGTGCCGACGTTCGACAGCGCATGGACGACGTCGCGTACACGCTGTGTGTGTCGACCGGCACCCGGGACATCGACGCCGCCCTCGTCGCCGCCCGCCACCGCCTCCCCGGCGCCCGCACCCAGGACGACTCGGTCCTCACCGCCTGAACCCTGTACGCAGGCGGTGCTCAGCCGCGTGTGCCATGCCCCCGGGGCGGCTGGAAGCAGGCCGTGACCTCCTTGCCCCGGGGGCAGCGGTACGCCTCCCAGGCGTCGGCCAGGGCACCGACCAGGAACAGACCGCGCCCGCCCAGGGCGTCCTTGCTCGGCGGACGCTGTTCGGGCAGGCAGGGCGACGCGTCGTGCACGGTCACGTGCAGACACCTCTCGTCCCAGGTGAGGATCAACTGCGCCGCGCTCCGGGCGTGCACGTGCGCGTTGGTGACCAGCTCGGACACGGCCAGCAGCACCGAGTCCACCAGATCCGGATCCGTCCGCGCCCAGCCCAGCGTCTCCAGATGCGCACGCGTCCAGTCCCGGGCCCCCTTCACCTCGCTCGTCATCGGGAGGGAACGCGCCCACCCCACCGCCCTCAGCGACACGTCCTTCGCCACGATCCCTCCTCGAACCAGCCGACCGGATACACCTCACGTGTGCCCGCGATCCGGCCGGCCAAGGCGGAACGGACGAACTCGGACCGTGACCGGCCGCGCGGCGGCGGCCGTCTCCTCGCCGAGCCGGGCGGCGGCCTGCTCACGGACGGCGGCGTGCGACCGCGCGGTGAACCGCTCGACGACGTCGTCCATGACGCGTTCGATCGGCTTGATCATCCCGGCAGCGCAGAGACGCGCCCTACCGGCCCTCACCCGGCGACGGACCGCTCCCGCCGGGCTCGGGCACCACCGCGGAATCCAGCAGCCGGACGTCGTACTCGGTCCAGCAGTCGGAGATCTCCACACCGACCTCACCACCGCACCGGGCGCACAGCAGGTTGGGCCCGTCGAGCCCGTCCCGCCGGCAACACCCGTGGAGGCGGGCCGAGTCCGTGTGGGGTCTCAGCAGCACACCGTCCAGCGGGTTGATCACCCAGGTGCCGGCCGATCCGGCGGGACCGTACGGATCCGGGTCCCTGGCGAAGAATCCCACCCGCACCGTCGACGGACCGTACGAGTAGTGCTCCCTGCCCCGCACCCTCGGCAGCGGCTGCCACGCCCTTTCTTCGAGCGGCTTCGACAACGGGGCGCCGCACGACCGGCATCTGAAGGCGATCAGCATCCGGACAGGGTATCGGCGGGGCCGCGCCGACGACTTCCCGTCCGTTCGGAGCGGTGCGTGCGGACCGATGCTTCACGTCCCTCCCCGCCCCGCACATACTGGAAAAGCCCGGCGGCGACCGGCCCCGCCGGAGTCGGGAAGGGGTGTGACGAGCCCGATGGAGTCCGACGACGATGCCGTGTGGTGTGCGTGCGCCGCGCTCGGTGGCAGCCTGCTGCCGCTGGTCGACCAGGAACCGTGGCGGCAGGCCAGGCGCCGCGAGGAGTTCGGTGAGCGGGGGCTCGGTGTCCGCCGGGGCGAGCTGCTGACCGGGGCCTTCGCCGCGCTCCTCCTGCACGCGCTCGTCGCCGACGCACACGCGGCGGGCAGCCCCCACGACCTCGGGACGCTGCACGCGATACCCCTGCGGGCGGTGGTGCGGGCATTGCACGACAAATGGGACTACGAGATCCTGGCAGGCTCACCGAAGCGATTCCGCGACGACACCGAGGAAACCGCCGTCGCCGCGCTCCGCCTGCTGGCCTATCAGGTAGGCCCGGAGTGCTTCTGGTTCACCTATGTCGGTACATACGTGCGCCGCGCCCTGACCACCCTCATCGACCGCTCCCGCATGCCGTCCCCGACCTGCGGCGACCTGCGGCAGTGGGCGGGCGGGGCCGGTCTGCTGCCGTGACCCGCGACGAGCGCGTGCAGGAGGAGCGCGGGATCCTCCGGCGAAGGCCCGCGCCCCGCCGTCGCCCCCGTCGCTCCCGTCACCCCGCCGCTCACAGCGCGATGTCCGTCCTGGAACCGACGTTCAACTTCCGCATCACACGCGCCACATGATGCTCCACCGTGCGGACGGACAGCACCAGGCTCTCGGCGATGTCGCGGTTGGAGCGGCCCTGGACGACGAGGCGGGCCACCTCGCGTTCCCGGGGTGACAGCTGGTCGCCGTAGCCGAGGCGGCCACGGCGGTGCGTGGAGACGATGTCGTGGCGGCGCAGCAGCCGTTGGCAGCGGGCCACGTCCCAGCGGGCGCCCAGCTCGCGGTAGACGTCGACGACGTCCCGCAGCCGGTCGGCCGCCGTGGGACAGCGCAGGACGAGCAGACACCGCCCGTGGGCCTCGGCCGCCCGCGCCGCGTCGAAGGGCCGGCCGAGCCGCCGCCACCGCGCCTCCGCGTCCGCGTACGGGCCGAGCGCGTCGGCCGGACCGCCCCCGGCCTCGGCGAGCAGCGCCCGGCACAGGGCCAGCGCCGCCTGCCCGCACGGGACGTCGCGGCCGTCGAGCCCGGCGGCGAAGTCGGCGACGAGCCGCCGCGCCCGCTCGGTCTGGCCGCTCTCGCACAGCGCGGTCACGGCCGTCGGCGCCACCTCCCCGGCCCACACCCAACCGCCGGTCAGTTCCAGCCGGTTGAGGGTCTCCGCCACGGCCTCGCACGCCTGCCCGGGGCGACCGGCCTCCAGGTGGACGCGGGCGGTGGCGGCGGCGGACGCGGTGAGGATGACCCCGGTGTCGTAGCGGGTGACCCGGGCGGCCTCGGCGAGGTCGAGCCGGGCCCGGGAGACGTCCCCGAGCACATGCAGCGCGGTCAGTCCGCGGACCAGCATGGCCTCGGCGGTCAGATCGGGGATCTCCGCGTAGAGCCGGGCGGTGCGGTCGGCGGCGGCGTGCAGCCCCTGCCAGCGGCCCTCGTGCCAGGCGAGGACCAGACGGGCGGTCTGGGTCAGCCCCTCCAGATACGGACTGCTCGTACCGGCCAGCCCGGCGGCGGCCCGGCCCAGGAACTCGTGCGCCCGCGCGCCGTAGCCGAGGGCGGTGGCCGCGTGCGCCAGGTTGGTCCAGCCACGGGTGTGGTGCGCGGCCTCCATCACCGTGGTGGCCGGGCCGCGCAGTTCCTCGGCGGCGGCCCAGGCCCCGGGCTCGCCGAGCAGCATGAGCGCGGTGGCCCGGTTGGCGGCGACGGCGGCCCGCGCGACCGGGTCGGTGATCCGGCCGGTGAGCGCCTCGCCGCGGCGCAGCCAGAAGCGGTGGCGTTCGACGGGCCAGCCCTTGATGGACGGGATCGCGGCCACCGCCATGGCGCGCGCCGCGGTCTGCGGGTCGGACGCCTCCAGGTCGGGGATGGCGCGGGCGACCTCGTTGAGGCTGTCCAGCGCCCCTCCGCTCTGGTTGCGCAGCACGACGCTCAGGTGCAGCCGGATCTCGCCGCGCAGCCGGGGCGGCGGATCGTCCTCGTCCAGCACGCGCCGGACCGCGGCCACCACATGGTCACCGGCACGGGCGAGCTGCGCGGTCCGGGCGAGCCGCCCGGCGGTGCGCACCCGGCTCGCGGCGCGCGGATCCTCGGCGACGGCACGGGTGTAGAGCGCGGTCGCGGTGGCGTAGTCACCGGCCGCGGCCGCCCGGTCGGCGGCCACGACGAGGCAGCGCACGCCCTGGACCGCCTCGCCGCCCAGGATGTGGAGCCGGGCCAGGTCGACCAGCGGCGGCGGCCCGTCCCCGCACCTGCGCAGGGCGCGGGCGCCCCGCAGACCCAGCCGGGCCAGCCGGGGCCCGGGGATCCGCGCCAGCGCGGCCCGGCGCTCCAGCGGCTGCCGTACGGCGACGAGCGGCCCCTCGGCCCGCAGCACCGCCCGGCGCAGGCCCTCCTCCACGGCGGCCTCGGCGCGCTCGGGCACGAGCCCCGCCGTCGCGGCGAGTACACCGGTCCCGGCCGGTCTGCCGAGGACGGCCGCCGCTTCGACGAGGCGCCGCGCGTCCTCGGTGAGCGCCGCGCACCGCCGCTCCCACCCGCGCCGCAGGCCCGGCGCAGGCCCGGCCTCCCGCAGGGCGGTGAGCAGCGGACCCGCCGGGACGTCGGCCTCCTCCCAGGCCCACGGGGCACCCGTGCTCCCCGGCCGGGGACGTTCCGCCGCGCCGCCCTCCCGCAGCAGCTCCTCGGCGGCGGTCAGCAGATGGTGCGCGAACCCGGGCAGCCCGCGGGTCAGTTCGCGCACCGCCGCCGCGGCCTCCTCCCCCTGCGCCGCGTGTTCCGGCAGCCGGGCACCGAGCCACCACCGGACGAACTCCGCCGTCTCCGCGCCGGTCCAGGGTCCGACGTCGATCTCCTCGACCGGCAGCCGCGCCGGAGCCCGGAAGCCGAGGACCGGGACCCCCGGTCCGGGATCCTCGGTGACGACCAGGCGCAGCCCGGCAGGCATCGCCCCGATCAGGCGGCGGAGCAGTGCCAGGGTGGTGGCGTCGGCGCGGTGCACGTCCTCCAGCACGCACACCGTGCCGGTGTGCTCGTACGCCGTCGGCGGCGGCCCCGCCGCGTGCGCCGACAGGGCGCGCAGCAGCCCGTGTTCGGCGCGGCGGCAGGACGACGACGGGCACCGTGCGACCGGACCCGCCCAGCCCGCCGGACCCGCCGGACCTTCCGGGCTGGGCGGACCCGCCGGGCTGGGCGGGCTGGGTGGTCCGGGTGGTGCGGCGGAAGCCGGGACGGTGCCGGTCACCGGCGGCAGCGACCGGCCGGGCGGCAGGAGCGGCGGCGCGGCCGGTGCGGCGGCGACGGCTCCGGGCGGCACCGCCTCCGCCGCCTCGGCGCAGGTCCCGCGCAGTTGCGTCCACGCGGCGAACTCCGGGGCGAGCAGCGCCTCTTCGACCAGCCGGGACACCCCCGCCCCGGACTCCCCGCGGACCACGGTGAGACCCGGCCCCTCCCACAGGGCCGCCCGCAGCCGCCGGACCTCCTGCGCCCGCCCGGTGAACGGCGCGTCGCGGCCCGCCGTCCGGCCCTGTCCCGTGTCGAAGCACCGTCTCTCCACGGTTCCGCCTTCCGCCGACCGCCCGCACCCTGTCGCTCGGACCGGTTTCCTTCCGGCCACGGGGACTTCGCCCCGCCGCCCGGCAGGTGGTCTACCTCCCCGACGGCCGAAGTCGCAATAGGGGTCCACCACCTACAGAACGGCGCGGCGCGGCCCGTACCCCGCGCCCGGACCGGCCGCCGCGCCCGGCTGCGGGGTCCGTCCCCGGCCGCCAATTGTTGGGTAGCGGTACGGATTGCCGGTCCTCGACCGGGTGGCCCAAGCTCTGGGCAGTCCGGCGACGCCTCCCCGTACCCGGTCTCCCCGGCCGGCAGGACGGGCGGTACGGGACGGCCGCCACCCGCGGCCGACCGGCGTGGCCGGACCGTGCCGCACGGGGCCTGATCCCGTGCGGCACGTCGCCCCCACCGCAGCGGACCGCCTGAACCACGAGGCGGCCCGAGCGACGGCCGCCCGGTGCTTGTCATGCCCGCAACATGGGTGACGCGAGTGCTTCCCCGACGGGCCGTGCGCCCCGGGACGAGCGCCTCCCCGCCTCGCCGGGGCGCCCGGTCGGCGGGGGCGACGCCCATCCCCACCGGCCCCCTGCCGGGTCCGGACCGTCCCCAAGGGAGAAACCATGGAGTTCGACGCCCGCGCCGTCCGGCGGGTCCTCGCCGCAGGCGCCAGCGCCGCCCTGCTCTTCGGCGCGGCCATCACCCAGGCCACGGCCGCCCCCGTACCGCCGGGCGGCGGTGAGGGCCGCATCGTCGGCGCCGACCGCCCCGGAGCGGTCGAGGGCTCCTACATCGTCACCTTCACGAACTCCGTCGACCGCGCCGACGTGCCCGCCTCCGCCAAGACCCTGGTCGCACGGCACGCGGGCAGCCTGCGCTACACCTACACCGCCGCCCTGCACGGCTTCGCGGCACGTATGTCGCCGCAGGAGGCGAAGAAGCTGGCCGCCGACCCGTCCGTGGCCCGGGTGGAGGCCGACGCGGCGGCGTACGCGGTCGACACCCAGACCAACCCGCCCTCCTGGGGCCTGGACCGCGTCGACCAGCGCGACCTGCCGGTGGACCGCAGCTACACGTACGGCAGCACCGCGTCGAACGTCAACGCGTACATCGTGGACACCGGAGTCCGCCTGAGCCACCGCGACTTCGGCGGCCGGGCGGTCAGCGGCTACGACTTCATCGACAACGACACCAACGCCTCGGACTGCGCCGGACACGGCACCCATGTCGCCGGCACCGTCGGCGGCGGCTCGTACGGCGTCGCCAAGGGCGTCAAGCTGGTCAGCGTCCGCGTACTGAACTGCCAGGGCACCTCGGGCGACACCTGGGCCCCGGTCCTCGCGGGCATCGACTGGGTCACCAAGAACGCGGTGAAGCCCGCCGTGGCCAACATGAGCATCGGCGGCGGCAAGACCCAGTCGGTGAACGACGCGGTGGCCGCCTCCATAGCCTCCGGTGTCACCTGGGTCGTGGCGGCGGGCAACAACAACGCCGACGCCTGTTCCTACTCCCCGGCCTCCACCGCCTCGGCCATCACGGTCGGCGCCACCGACAGCCGGGACGCCCGCGCCACCGGCTGGTCCAACGGACAGGGCTCCAACTACGGCTCCTGCCTGGACATCTTCGCCCCGGGCGACAGCATCGTCTCCTCGTCCAACGCCGGGGACACCGCCTCCCAGACCATGAGCGGCACCTCCATGGCGACCCCGCACGTGGCCGGCGCCGCCGCCCTGCTGCTCGCCGCGCACCCGACGTGGAGCCCCGCCCAGGTCCGCGACCGACTGGTCGCCGACGCCACGTCCGGCAAGGTCACCGACCCCCGCACCGGCTCCCCGAACAAGCTGCTCTACACCGGCACCGGCACCACCACCCCGCCCACCGGCACCACGTTCGAGAACACCGACGACTACACCATCCGCGACAACAGCACGGTGGAATCGCCCCTCGCGGTCACCGGTGTGAGCGGCAACGCACCGGCCGCCCTCAGCGTGCGCGTGGACATCCGGCACACCTTCCGCGGCGACCTGAAGGTCGAACTGGTCGCCCCGAACGGCTCCGCCCACCTGCTGAAGGACTTCAACAGCAACGACAGCGCCGACAACGTCCAGGCCACCTACACGGTCGACGCCTCCGCCGCGCCCGCCAACGGCACCTGGAAGCTGCGCGTCACCGACAACTGGGCCAACGACACCGGCTACATCAACGCCTGGTCGCTCCAGTTCTGACGCGCACCGCCGGGCCCGCTCCCGACCGCCGGGAGCGGGCCCGGCCGTCCGGGGAGACGGTCAGGAGAGCTGTCCGTCGTAATCGGGGAGCTGGAATCCCCGCTCGTAGTTCTTGTACTCGAAGTCACCTGGGCGATTTCCCACGTTCGCGACGAGGGTGTATCCCTCGGAGACGAACTGCTTGCGGCACCGGATCTTCACATCGACCGCATGGGACTCGTTCTTCTTGAGGCAGATCTCGGTGACCGCCGGATATCCGGCCTTGTCGAGAGCGGCGAGTGCGGCCGATTTCCCGCTCTGTTTCCGGGCGGTGGCGACGAGCACCGCCACGTGGTGGGAGGCCGCCGCCTCGGCGAACTCCAGCACCGGCTTGTTCGGTGCTCCCGGGTGGTACTCGGTCTCCAGCGAGGTGTTGTCGATGTCCAGGACGACGGCCAGCTTCGTACCGCCCCGGGCGACCCGGTCCTCCAGGTAGGGCACGGAAGGGTCCATGACCTCGCGTACGTCCGACTGCCAGGTGGCGTAGTCCGGGAGCGAGGAGACGGCGCGCGGTGCGACGGCCGTCGCGGAGCGGCCCGCCGCGGCCGCGGGCGGGATCGCGGCCGAGCCGAGTGCGGCGAGTGCGGCGGCCGCGGTGGCGGCCCGGAACAGATTCTTACGCATGCTGTTCGCTCTCCATTCGTCTTCTCGTCACCGAGATGTTCTTCTCGTCACCGAGAGGGAAAAGATGAGCTTCCCTGAATTCGGGGAAGCCGCCGTAGAGTTCGCGAGCAGGACGCTAGCAACATCGGCACGGCATATCCAAGAGCGCGTCCACGACCGGCCGTTCACGGTTTTGACGCGTCCGCCCGGCCGCTCATTCCGACGGCGCGGCGTCCCCCTCCGCCATGTGCCAGGAGACGCCGAACTTGCCGGGCCCGAAGTCCAGACCTACGGCGAGCACGGCACCGGAAGGGCTGACCTCCAGCTCGCGGACGGCCTTCGGCTCCCGCTCGCCGATACGGGTGGTGAGCTGACGGCACCGCACCGGCAGGGCGCCGGGATGGAAGCGGACCTCCAGGACGTAGGCGCGCACCACCCCGCGGAAGTACCGGGAGGAATGGTCGCCGCTCACGACGGACCCCTCCGGGGCGCCGGGCCGTACGGAGTCGTACTCGATGAGGACGGTCTCGTTCCTGCGCAGGGCGCGTTCGAAGACCAGTTCCACCGCGGTGAGGCCGGAGGCCGGGTGGCGGACGACCCGTCCCGCCCGGCAGTTGCGCAGATTGGTCAAGGGCGACTCCGCGCTCCGGCCGTCGCCCCAGTCCGACAGCAGGACCAGCCGGTCGGGGCCGTCCTCCTCCGCGCGCAGCACCAGGGTGGCGCGCAGTTCACGGGCCCGGCCGTCCGGACCGACGGTGACCCGGTCGTGCAGGCTCAGCCGGCGCAGGGAGTCGTCGGCGTAGGGGAGGAGCGGAGCCAGCAGACCGGCGGCCTCGGGCCGGGTCGCCCACACGTCGCGGGTCGACGGCATCCGGTCGGCCAGCGTGCGGCGCCCGCGTGGCCGGGGCGGCGCGAGCAGCGCCCGCAGGCCGTTGCCGGGCAGTCCGAGCACCGCTTCGAGGTGCCGCAGCGCCAGCAGCGAACCGGGCCGCTCGGGATGGCGCCGCCCGGACTGCCAGGAACTGAGGGTCGCGACGCTCAGCGAGGCACCGCGCCTGACCAGCCGGTCGCGGACCCGGTCCAGGCTCAGTCCGCTGGCCGTGATGGCGGCCCGCAGCGCGTCCGCGAACGGTCCTCGCTCCAGCAGCCCGGCCAGCTCCTCCGCGAGGGGATCCCCGGAGCCCTCCGAACGCCGCGCCGCAGCATCCGCCATCGACCTTCCACCCTGCTTCCGGCGCCTGCGCGCTTCCCGGCACTTCCCGGCGCTTCCCGGCAGGCGGACGACCTCCACGATGGTGGGGCCTGGCGGCGGCGGGCACAATGCGGCCGTCGTCGGCTGCCGGTCCGGTCCTGTGCGCCGAGCCGGCTCCTCAGACGGTCAGGCGACTCTTCCGGAAGCAGCAGCACGAAGCTAGCGGCACCTGGGCCTGAAGAAAATCTGTCGTGGCTGGAGTAGACATTGGCTTGGGGGAGGGTTAGGGTTTTGTCCGTAGCCCAGAAGTCGAAGAGCGATGGATCGATGGATCGTTCGAAAGAGGTCAATCGAAAGAAGTGAAGAGGTAAAGAGGTAAGGAGCGAACGCCATCAGGATCGCCCGGGTGAGGAGGAAGACCACCCGGGTACCGCAGACCCCGGATTGGAAGGTGGTCCCCGGTCACGCATCCGCGATCCCCGCAGCCCCGCCCCTCCGGGCGGAGCGTGCGGACAACGAGAACCGGCGAAGTCGGCCGGTAGACGGTGGTGAAAGCTCGGGGCCCGAGCGCCGGTCGGCGCTCGGGCCCCCCGACGCGTCCCCCGGAAGAGCCGGAAGAAGAGGTCTATGCCCCCTGCCCGTCCCCGTCCTGCCCACCCCCGACCCGCCGTCACCCCGCTCGACGACGACGACTACCCCGCCTACACCATGGGCCGGGCCGCCGACATGATCGGCAGCACCCCCGCCTTCCTGCGCACCCTCGGCGAACACCGGCTGATCACCCCGCTGCGCTCCGGCGGCGGCCACCGCCGCTACTCCCGTTACCAGTTGCGCATCGCCGCCCGCGCCCGCGAACTCGTCGACGCCGGTACCCCCGTCGAGGCCGCCTGCCGCATCATCATTCTTGAGGACCAGCTCGAAGAGGCCCAGCGCATCAACGAGGAACTCCGGGCCGCCCGCGCCCGGCCGAAGCCCCCGTCCTGACCGGAACGCGTCCTTGCCACCGGACCGGTGACGACACCACCCATGCCACCGGGCGTGCCGGTGCATAGAATTCGATCTCATGTCGAAGCCTGACGAACTGATCATTGACATCGCCGCCCTTGTGGAGTCGGGGCAGAGCAACCAGATGTCCCTGACTGTGGTCGCCGGTGGTGCTGTCATCACCGGCCGACTGGCCCCCGAAGCCGTATGGAGGCAGCGGGTGTCAGAGGTGCTGACGGACTCCGCGCGCCTGGGCGAGTTCTCCGCCGTCTTCGACGTCCCCGCGAAGAAGGACGGCCCGCCCACCCATCTGCACTTCCACGTCGCCCGGATCCTCCAGGGCACGGTGGGCATCCCGGAGACGGGCGGCATGTACCGCGTCGCGATCGAGGACGTCACCGCCTGGACCGTCGGCGACTTCAGCTACTCCGACTGACCGGCCCGCCACCCCGTCCCTCTCGGCCCCTCTCGGCCCCTCCCGGCCCCTCTCGGCCCCTCCCGGCCCCTCCCGGCCCCTCCCGGCCCCTCCCGGCCCCTCCCGGCCTCTCTCGGCACGCAGCAGCCGCCGGGGCCCGTCCGGTGTCCACCGGCCGGGCCCCGGCGCTCCACCGGGACGGCCGTGTGCACCCGCCGGTTTGGACTTGAGGGTCCAGAAACTTCCTCCTAGGGTCACGGGTCCGAGGACCACAGGGCTCACCAGGAGGAAGCTCCGATGAACGCGGACAAGGACCTGATCCAGGACAGGATCGACATCGTCGAGACACTCGCCCGCTATGTGCGCGACGTGGACGACCACGAGGTGGAGAAGGTCGCCGACCTGTTCACCGCGACCGGAGCACTCCAGATCCACACGCGGACCGGACGGCAGCCCTACCAGAAGCTCGGCGAGGCGTTCGTGGGCCGCGAGGGGCTCCGCGAACTGGCGAAGAGCTGGCCGCGCGAGCGCGTCGCCATGCACCGGACCTCCGATCACATCGTGCGGATCGACGGGGACGGCGCGGAGCTGAGCGCGCGCTTCATCGTGGTGGACCTCACCGACGACCGCCGGATCGAGGGCAGCGGGATCTCCGCGTACACGGTGCAGTTGGGCGGCCAGTACGAGGCCACCCTCCTGAAGGCCGACGGCGAGTGGAGGTTCACCCGGCTCGACATCCGCATCTCCGGACCGCTGGGCTGACACCCACCGGCACATCCACCGGCACACCTCCCGGCGGTCCGGGTGTGCGCCGGCCGCGTACGATGGGGCCGACATGAGTGACACACATATCCAGCTCCACGGCGGTCTGGCCGGTGATCTCCACGGCGACCCGGACGACGCCCGTCCCCCGCTGGTCCTGCTGCACGGCCTCACCTCCGACCGGCGCCTGTGGGGACCCCTGCTCGCCGAACTCCCCGAGGGGCGCCGGGTGCTGGCCCTGGACCTGCCCGGCCACGGCGGCTCCCCGCGGAGCGCCTCCTACACCCCGGACGCGGTGGCGGCGCTGCTGCACCGGGCCATCACGTCGGCCGGTCTCGACAGGCCCGTGCTGGCCGGTCATTCCCTCGGCGGTCTGCTCGCCACGGTCTACGCCGCCGCACATCCCGCGCGCGGTGTCGTCAACATCGACCAGCCCCTGCTGCCCGGTCCCTTCGGCGAGCTGCTGCGCGGCAACGAGGCGCTGCTGCGCGGCCCCGGCTACCTCCGGCTGTGGGAGCGGCTGACCGCCGGCATGGGCATCGACACGCTGCCGCCCGCGGCACAGGATCTGGTCCGCGACGTCAGCACGCCCCGGCAGGACCTGCTGCTCGGCTACTGGCACGACATCCTGACCCGGCCGGAGGACGAGATCCGCGAACGCCGGGAACAGGACCTGACCGCTCTGCACACCCGCGGCGTCCCCTACCGGCATGTGAGCACCGGCGAGGTCCCCGAGCCCTACCGTGTGTGGCTGCGCTCCGCCCTGCCGGGCGCGGTCTTCACCGTCCTGCCCTCCGCCGGGCACTTCCCGCACCTCTCCCACCCCCGGGAGCTGGCCGCCCTCATCGGCGCGGGCTGAACGACGGGCCGTCGGCCGCCGGAGACATGTGCCGCCGACGGCCGGTCGGTGTGTGCGAGGATCCCCGTCACAGGGTGTGTCACGGAGTGTGTCACAGGGTGTGTCACGGTGTGTTGTTGGCCAGGGCCAGCAGACGGGAGCGGTCGGCGCTGAAGCGGTCGCGGTCGACGTTGCCGGAGACACCGCTCACCGCGCCGGTGGAGGTGTACTGCCACACGGTCCAGAACGGGAAGCCCTGCGGGATGCTGGGACTCGCGGCGGAGGTCCAGTGGGCCACCCACAGCGGGCTTCTGGCGGACATGCCGGTCCAGCCGCCGGTGCAGGAGTTCCACCAGCTCGGGCTGGTGTAGATCACCACGTCGCGGCCGGTGCGGGCCTTGTAGGTGGTGTAGAAGTCGAGTATCCAGGACTGCATCGCCGCGGGCGTCTTGCCGTAGCAGCTGCCCTCGATGTCCAGCACACCCGGCAGCGTCAGGTTGTCGCGGGACCAGGCGCCCCCGTTGCTCGCGAAGAAGTTCGCCTGCGCCGCGCCACCGGACACGTCGGGCCGTGCGAAGTGGTACGCGCCCCGGATCACACCGGCGTTGTAGGCGCCCAGGTAGTTGGTGCTGAAGGTGGGGTCCTTGTACGAGGTGCCCTCGGTCGCCTTCATCCAGGCGAACTCGATGCCCGCGCCGCGCACCGACTTCCAGTTGATGCTGCCCTGCCAGACGGAGATGTCCACGCCCACCGGATTCGCCAGGAGCCCCGTCTCCGGCGCCGAGTCGAGGGCCAGTTGCCGGGTGTCGGGCTGGAAGTCCTTGGCGTCGCTGACGTAGCCGACGCCCATGTAGCCCTTGCCCAGGGGGACGGCGGCACCGGACGGCAGCGGCGCCGGGGACGCGGTGCCCGACAGCAGCCCGAGCGTCAGTGCGGCGGTGGCGCCGAGGACACCGGCCGCGGTGAGTCCGCGCCGGGCGGATGCGGGGATGAGTCTCTGGGGGAACAAGGCTTCCTCCTGCTCGGTGGGGGGGGAGAGAGAGAAGGACCGCGGTGGCGGGGAGTGGTCCTCCGGTGTTCTCCGTGCTCTCTGTGTTCTTCGTGTTCTCCGGGCGGGGTCTACGCGCGTCTACTTGTCGCGAACACGTCATAGTGAGCCATAGAAACGCATGCGCGGTAAACAGTTTTCCGGTGTGCTAGTGGTCTGGACCTGTTCTCGCTCCGGTGAGCTGCGGAAACGGACCGGCATCGGCCGAACTTTCTTCCGGTGGCGGGCGGTTCGCCTCGGCGGAGGTCCGGCCGCGCCGACCGGCGGCCACGACGGACGGCCCCGGTGGTCCGCGCGTCGGATCCGGCGGCGGCATCGGGACCGGTGGGCTCAGAAGGAGCGGGGCTGGTCGGCGAGTTCGGGCGCACGCTCGTCGGCGGTCCTCTCCTCGGGCCGTGGGCGGGGGTCCGCCTTGGCCGGGATGAGCAGGCAGGCGAGGAGTCCCGCCGCGGCGGCCGCGGCGAGCAGGACGAACACCGTTGTGTAGCCGCCCTCGTCGGGGAAGCCGCCGGTGCTGGTGCGGGAGGCGAGGACGGTGGCAACGACGGCGGCGCCCACGGCCCCTCCGATGGTGCGGATGTTGGCGTTCATCCCCGTCGCCGCGCCGGTGTGCTCGGCGGGAACGGCGTGCACGACGACGACGGAGAGTGCCGAGAGGCCGATGCCGAAGCCCACGCTCGCGACCGCGGTCCCGAGCGCCACCTGCCAGGCGCTGGCGTGCAGGACGGCCAGCAGAAGGAATCCGGCGACGGTCGGTACGGAGCCCGCGACGAGCAGTGTCTTCGTCGGCACCCTCCGGGCGAGCGGTCCGGCGGCGAGTCCGGCGAGGAACTGGGTGGCGGTGGCGGGAAGGAAGAGCAGGCCCGCCGCCGTGATCGACTCTCCCAGGCCGTACCCGGTGCCGGTGGGTGTCTGGAGGAAGGACGGGATGAACCCGAACGCCGAGTACAGCGTGACTCCGAAGAGGAACGACGCGAGGTTCGCCGTCCACACCGGCCGCAGCCGGAAGACCCGCATGTCGATCAGCGGGAAACGGGAGCGCGTCTCGACGGCCACCCACGCGGCAGCGGCCACGAGCGCGGCGGCGAACAGGCCCAGGGTCCGCACTGATCCCCAGCCCCACTCCTGCCCGAGGCTCAGCGGCAGCAGGAGCAGCACGAGGGCGGCGGCGAGCAGGAACCCGGCCGGCCAGTTCATCCGGCCGCCCGCCGCCGTGGTCCCGGTGTCCGGGACGGTCAGGAGCACGGCCAGGACCATGATCCCGTTCGCGATGGCGGGCAGCCAGAACAGCCAGGGCACACCGAGCCCCTCGATGATCGGGCCGGTGACCAGCACACCGATGGCGCCGCCCACCGAACTGACGGCCGCGATCAGCCCGACGGTGGTTCCGACCCGGGCCGTGGGCAGCAGATCGCGGACGATCCCGAAGGCGAGCGGCAGTGTGGCGCCGCCCGCGCCCTGGAGCAGCCGCCCGAGGACCAGCACGGGCAGGCTGGTCGCCAGCGCGGCGACCAGGCTTCCGGCCGTCAGCAGCAGCAGGACCGCGATCAGGATCCGGCGCTTGCCGACCTGATCGCCCAGGCGGCCCAGGACCGGGGTCAGGACGGCGCTGGAGAGCAGAAACGCCGTGAGCACCCAGCTGACCCCGAGCTGAGTCGTGTGCACATGGCCGCGCAATGCCTCCAGGCCCGGATTCACCATCGACTGGACCAGCGCGTAGGACACCGCCGAGACCGACAGCACCACCACGACGGACCGGCCGCGCGATGTGGCGGACGGTCCGTCGGCAGGTCCGGAGGACCCGGACCGGGGAGAGTTATTGGACTTCATGGTCCAACTATCGGCAGTCAAGATAGGACTGTCAAGTCCAGTCTTGGCTGGGCGCGGGGCCCCCGCCCTTCGTGGGTGTGGGTGTGAGTGTCGCTCCGGGTGTGGGTGCCGCTTCGGGTGTGAGTGCGGGTCCGGGTGTGCGGGCGGCGGTGGGGCGCGGGACGGGGAGGTTGACGAGGAAGAGCGAGACGAGGGCGGCGGCCAGGAGGGAACCGGCCGCCCAGAGGTAGGCGCTGCGGTAGCCGTGCACGAGTGCGGTGGCGTGGGCGGCGCTCCCGTGGGAGGCGAGGTATCCGGCGGTGGCACCGGTGGCGATGGTGTTGAGCAGGGCCGTACCGATGGAACCCCCCACCTGCTGCGAGATGTTGATCATCGCCGAGGCCACTCCCGCGTCCTCGGCCCCGACACCGTGGTTCGCGAGGCTGGTGGCCGGCATCAGCGCGACTCCCAGGAAGAGGCCGAGACCGAGCTGCGCGACCAGCAGGACGGGGCTGTAGGAGCTGCCGGTGTCGAGCAGCAGCAGGAGCAGGACGGAGAGGGCGGCGCCCAGGTATCCGGCGGTCATGACCGTCCCCGCGCGCAGCCGGGTCAGGAGCCGTGAGCTGAGCCAGGCGGCGCCGGTGGCCTGGGCGGCGACCAGCGGCAGGAAGGCGATGCCGGTACGGGCGGGGGAGTACCCCTTGACGGTCTGGAGGTAGAACGTCAGGAACAGCGACACACCGTAGAGGCTGAGCAGTCCGAGGGCCGCGGAGAGGTACGCGCCGAGCCGGTTGCGCTCCGTCAGGATCCGCAGGGGCAGCAGGGGGTCGCGGCGGCGGGCCTGGAGCAGGGTGAAGACGGCCAGCAGGAGCGCGGCGGCGGTGAACGTGCCGAGCGTGACCGCGTCGGCCCAACCGCGGTTCTGCGCGAGGGTGAAGCCGTACACGAGTGCGGCGAGGCCCACCGTGGCCAGCACCGCGCCCGGGATGTCCAGCCGGGCCGTGCGGTCGGCCCCGCTGCCGTCATCGACGTACTTGAGCGCTCCCACGAGGGGGACGAGCGCGAGGGGGACGCTGACGAGCAGCGCCCAGTGCCAGTTGAGGTACTGGGTCAGCAGACCGC
Organism: Streptomyces sp. NPDC003284; assembly: GCF_053589675.1. Lineage (NCBI taxonomy): Bacteria > Bacillati > Actinomycetota > Actinomycetes > Kitasatosporales > Streptomycetaceae > Streptomyces > Streptomyces sp. NPDC003284. Next base: position 92,278 of record NZ_JBSFSI010000015.1, on the reverse strand, counting down.
CCAGCAGCAGTCCCACCGCGCTGCCGGACGTGGTGATGGCGGCGAACACCCCGAAGGCGCGGGCGCGTTCCCTCCCGTCGGGAAAGGACAGCGAGATCAGGGAGAGGACGGCCGGGGCCAGCAGCGCGCCGAAGACACCCTGGAGCGCGCGGGCGGTGAGCAGCAGCCAGGTCGCGGACGCGACCCCGCCCAGGGCGGACGCGGCGGCGAAGCCGACGAGTCCGACGAGGAAGACGCGCTTGCGGCCCCAGAGGTCCCCGAGCCGGCCGCCGAACAGCAGCAGCCCGCCGAAGACCAGGGTGTACGAGGTGAGCACCCACTGCCGTCCGGCGTCGGAGATGTGCAGGTCGGCCTGGGCGGAGGGGAGGGCGACGTTCAGGATCGCCGCGTTGACGATCACGATGAGCTGGGCGGCCGACACGAAGACGAGGGCGAGCCAGCGCCGCCGGTGGTCCGGGGCGGCGACAACCTGAGACATGGGACATCCAAGGGCCTGGGCAGGGGACGGGGGAGGGGGGCAGGTCGCCTGCCCGGCGGTGGAGGTGCGGCTGCGGAGGTACGGCGGTGGTGTGTCGCGGAGACCGCGGGTCCTGGCCCGGTCCGGTCTGGTCCGGATCGGTCTGATGCTGTCCGGGCCGGTGCGGCACCGGACCAGGATCAGGACCGGGACCAGGACCCGCGGGAGACCTCACCGCAGGTTCCGGAAGGTCTCCCGGATGTCGGTCACGAAGGCGTCGGGGTTCTCCCAGGGACCGAAGTGACCGCCCTCCGCATGTGCCTTGACGTTGACCGGGTTGAACCAGGGGCGGCTGGGGCCGTTCTCGAAGGCGGCGACGCGCTCCTCGGTCGTCCGGACGCCCGGCGGGTAGGTGTCGCCGAGCAGGAGGCTGAAGCCGGCCGGCGGCTCGACCTGCGGGTGCCGGTCGTGCTCGGGCTTCCACGGGTGGCGGACGGCGTTCTTGTAGACCCGCATCGACGAGCCGATCGACTGGGTGACCCAGTAGATGGTGGCGTTGGTGAGGATGAAGTCCCGGGGGAACACCTCGTCGAACTTGTCGCGGTTGTTCTTGTCGCTCCACTTCTTCCACCGCTGGAGGAGCCAGGCCAGCATGCCCACCGGGGAGTCGTTGAAGCCGTGGGTGACGGTCTGCGCATCCAGCATGTGGACCGCGACGTGGGAGGCGAGGGTCGCGTCGAAGCGCAGCAGGTCCTCCCGCAGGAGCGGCGAGGCGTCCTTCGGGATGGTGTTGCCCTCGGTGATGTCCCAGTAGCGGTCGTTCTGGAAGATGCCGGGGAAGAGGTCCTGGCCGTAGTGCAGCCCGATCACACGGTCGGCGTACTTGTGGCCGAGCTGGCTCTGCACCAGGGCGCCGTAGTCGGTGCCCGCGGAACCGTACTTGTCGTAGCCGAGCACGTCGGTCATCAGGGTGTCGAAGATGTCGGCCATCTTCCAGTAGTTCATGTCGCCCCGGCCGACGGGCGTGGAGAAGCCGAAGCCGGGCAGGTCGGGCACGATCACGTCGAACGCGTCCGCGGGATCGCCGCCGAAGGAGGCGGGGTCGGCCAGCGGCCGGATGACCTTGTTCCAGAAGTTCCCGATCCACGGCCAGCCGTGGTTCAGGAGGAGCCCGATCGGACGGGGTCCCTTGCCCGGCTCCCGCACGAAGTGCACCGGGGTACCGTCCAGTTCGATGCGGTGCCGCGTGAAGGTGTTCAGCTCCTTCTCCACCGCGCGCCAGTCGAACCCGTTCGCCCAGTACTCGACCAGCGGCTTGATGTAGGCGGTGCTCAGACCGTAGTACTCGGTCTCGTTGTCCAGGTCCGGCGCGAAGCGCGTCGCCTTCAGGCGCGCCTTCAGGTCGTCCAGGACGTCCTGCTGGACATCGATCGTGTACCGCTCCAGCGAACGGCCCTTGGCGTTGTCACTCATGATGTGTGTGTCCTCTTGTCTCGTTGGTGTCGTCTTGTCGGCTGTCGGCGAAGTGCGCGGAACCGGGTGGGGCGCACGCTCAGTAGGTGAAGTCCATGTGCAGCCGGGTCTGTTCGAGCTCCGCGATGTACCAGGAGCCGTCGAGCGCGACGAACCGGCCGCGGTAGTGGCCGTATCCGTGCATCCCCTTGAAGGGGAAGTCCGCGGGCGGTTCGATGCCCTCGGGACGGATGATGAGGTCTTCCATCGCCCACACCCCGTGGGCCGACGTCGCCGAGTCCACGTCGACCTCGGACGAGAACAGGTGGTGGATCAGGGTGTCCTCGGGGGTGTTGGCGGCGGCGAGCTTCGCCGCGATGTCCTCGCGGCCCTCCATCCGCAGCCAGGGTGTGCCGTCCGGCTTGTACGGGGTGTAGGTGCCGTCCGGTGCGAACAGGCCGGCCAGGTCCTGCCAGCGGTGGTGGTCGGCGTAGCGGGCGTAACGGGCCATGAGCCGGCGTACGTCCTCGGTGATCGCCAGTCGTTCTACGGCGTCCATATCAGGTGTGTCCTAGGGGAAATGCGACTGAGGTATTCGACGGTTCTACGGGTTCTACGGGCTCGAAGGAACGGGAGTGGACCGGATCCGGGCATACGTCACCGGACGTCGATCATTTCGTTCTCGGAATCGAGCCGGGCGAGGGGTCCGGGAATTCCGGACAGCCCGCGAGAAATTCGGACCGGCATTTTGCGGTCCGGAGCCGGACTCACGCTTGAGCCCGCGCTCCAGGCACTCCAGGCGCTCTAGGCGCTCTAGGCGCTCTAGGCGCTCTAGGCGTTCTTGTTGTTCTCGGAGTTCTCGGGGTTCTCGACGCGCAGTCCGCGGCGCAGCGCGTCCGTCATTTCCGCGACCATTCGGATGCTCACCCCGGCCTGCGGGGCGAGCTGGGCCGAGCCGTGGAAGGTGCCGGGGAAGTGGTGGATCTCGGTCGGCACCCCGGCGGCGATCAGCCGCTGGCCGTAGATCAGGTCCTCGTCGCGCAGCGGGTCGAACTCGGCCGCCGTGATGTAGGTGGGGGGCAGTCCGGACAGGTCCTCGGCGCGCGCCGGTGCCGCGTACGGGCTGGTGTCGTCGCCGCCGCGGAGCCCCTCGCCGCCGAGGTAGTAGTCCCAGCAGACCTCGGCGTTGTGCCGGTTCCAGCCCGGTACGTCGGTGAAGGTCCGCATGGAGAGGGTGTCCAGGCGGTCGTCGAGGGCCGGGATGCCGAGGTACTGCATGACCAGGGCGGGGCCGCCGTGGTCACGGGCGTACAGGGCGAGGCCCGCGGCGAGGCCCGCGCCGGCGCTCTCCCCGGCCACCCCGATGCGCTCCGGGTCCACGCCCAGCTCGTCCGCGTGGGCCGCGAACCAGGTCAGGGCGGCGTAGCAGTCCTCGATCGGGGCGGGGAACGGGTGCTCGGGGGCGAGCCGGTACTCGACCGACGCCACGACCGCGCCCACCTCGGCCGCGATGCGCAGCGTCTCGTTGTGGAAACCGGCGACACTGCCGATGGCGAATCCGCCGCCGTGTATGTAGAGAAGGCCGGGAAGCTTGCCCTTGTGGCCCGCCGGCGTGTAAATGCGCACGCCGATCTCGGGGGCGCCGTTCAGTCCGGGAACGGTGATGTCACGGAAACTGACATCGGTCGTCTGCTCGGCCGCGTCGAATGACATCAGTTCGGCTTCCGCGGCGCGCATCTGCTGCACATTGGTGTAGTCGATGCCCGCGAGGAGAGAAAGCCACGGGGCCAGTTCGGGGTCGTATGCGTACGTCATTTCCGGTGTCCTCCTTGGTTGGTGTTCACCAGTTTCCAGGAACAACCGGAGGTCGCACAGCCGACGCGTGGTGGCCTCTCGGCACCGGAATCCGCCAAGTGTCGGATGACATCTCGTGCGCAGGCGGAATGACGCGAGGACCCCGAAGCCGGGCGCTGCTCGGTGCTGCTCGGTGCTATTCGGCCGTGTCGCGCAACTGCCGCAGCAGGATGGCGAGTTCGAGGCGCAGCCGACCGGCGGGAGCGCCGAAGGAGAAACCCAGCCGGGTCTCGGCGTGGGCGAGCCGGGCCATGACGGTGCTGTGGTGCCGGTAGACCTCGGCGGCGGCCTTGCGGGCCGAACCGGTCGCGCAGTAGGCGGTGAGTACGGCCAACGTGTCCGCGCCGTGCTGCTCGTCCGCGAGCGAGTCGAGTGCGGCCACGTCCGCCACCTGAGCGATGTCCTGGCCGCGCAGCCGGGCCGCGATGGCCGCGAACGCCCCCAGCTCCCCGGCCCGTACGACGGCGGGGAAGAGCGCGTCCAGCGTGGCGAAACGCAGTGCGGTGCGGGCCTGTTGCCAGGCTTCGGGCGCGTCGATCACGGGCAGCGGGTCGCTCACGCCGACGCGCATGCCCTTGGCCGGCAGATCCGGCAGGTCCGGCGGCAGCGAACGGGTCAGGACGGCGTGCACCCGCCCGAGCGAGGCGGCCCGCACACCCGGGCTGCTCTCGCCCAGCGCGGCGAGGAAGCCCTTGACCGCCGCGGGTTCGGCGGCCACCGCCATGACGTGCAGTTCGGTGGCCGGTTCGAACCGCATCAGGCGTACGGCCCGCGCCCGCTCGACCTCACCGGCACTGGCCGACAGCGCCAGCTCCACCAGGGCCGCGTCGCCCAGCTCGGGCAGGGGGCCCCGAGTGTGCTCCAGGAGCAGTGCGGCGGCGATCGAGAACCGTTCGAGCACGATGTCGTCGAGGGCGAGCGGCGTCCCGGTGCGTTCGAGCCACACCCGGCTGGTCGGGGAGAGGTCCCGGACGAGGGCGTCGGCCGGTTCCTGGACGTCGGCCAGGATGCGGCCGGTGTGATCGGCGCGCAGGCACACACCCAGTTCGGCGTCGGTGACACCCGCCGAGCACTCGGCCAGCCTGGCGGTCTCCCGCACCAGCGTGCGGAGTGTGACCCGGCCCGAGACCAGTTTGTCGAAGAAACCGATCACGCGCACAGCGTTCTCCGCGTCGGCGTCCAGAGCCGACAGCCGCAGCAACAGACCCTTCATGCGCGGAACACTACGTCATCCGACAACTGGCTGAAACGTGTGACGCATCACCGCCATCCGACGGCTGGCCGGGACCCGCGCGGGTCGCGGAGACTGGCGCCGAGGCACTGACGAAAGAGACCGAGGATGACCTACTCCTTCGATCCCGAACTGGCCGCCTGGGTTTCTCTGCTGTCGGAGGCGGACTTCTCCGAGATCGCACGGGTGCGGCAGGTGGAGGCGCAGCTCACGGGGCTGGCGCCCCGCGAGCGTGCGGCCGCCGTCGACATCCGTGACCTCACCGTGCCCGCGACCGAGGAGGGGCCGGGCGTAGGTGTCCGGATCTACTCGCCCGCCGGCCGGCGGGGCGGCCTGCCGGGGCTGCTGTACATGCACGGCGGCGGGTTCGCCATCGGTAGTGTCGACACCTTCCACGCCGAGACGAGCCACATCGCGGCCGAGGTGGGCGCGGTCGTGGTGTCGGTGGAGTACCGGCTCGCCCCCGAGCATCCGTTCCCGGCCGCGCTGGACGACTGCTACGCGGTGCTGAAGTGGATGGTGGCCAACTCCGATGAGCTGGGGGTGGATCCGGAGCGTATCGGGGTGGCCGGGGAGAGCGCCGGGGCGGGCCTTGCCGCGGGCCTCGCCCTGTACGCCCGTGACCGCGGCGGTCCCGCCCTGGTCATGCAGTACCTCGGCACACCTGTCGTGGACGACCGCCTGGACACCCTCTCCATGCGGGCCTTCACCGACACGCCCGGCTGGAACCGGCACAACGCGGAGCTCAGCTGGGACTACTACCTGGGCGGGCGGGGGCGCCGCGGTCGCGAGGGGGTCAGCCCGTACGCGGCACCGGCGCGCGCCGAGGACCTGTCCGGGCTGCCCCCCGCCTACGTCACCGCCTGCGAGTTCGATCCGCTGCGTGACGAGGACCTGGGCTATGCGCGGCGCCTGGTCTCGGCGGGTGTGCCCGCCGAGGTGCACCACTTCCCCGGCACCTTCCACGGCTCGGCCCAGCTCGCCCCGCACGCCGGGGTGAGCCGCCGGATGATCGCCGAGCTGCTGGACGCACTACGACGCGGACTGCGGGCGGCCGACGGCGAATGACCGTCATATGACGGTGGGCGGGCGTACGCCGGACGCACAGACTTGAGGCGAGGCGCTGAACGAAGGAGATGGCGGATGTCTTACGGTTACGATCCGGAGCTGACCCCTTGGATCGACCTCCTCCCGGACGTGGACTTCGCCGAACTCGACCGGGTGCGGCGGGTGGAGGCCGAGATCATGGAGTTCGGGCAGTACGAGCCGCCCGCACCCGTCGACGTCCACGAGGCCACCGTGCCGGCCTCGGACGGCGCTCCCGAGGTCGGCGTCCGTGTCTACCGGCCCACCGGACGGAGCGGGCGCCTGCCCGGACTGCTGTATGTGCACGGCGGCGGGTTCGCCATCGGCAGCGTCGACGCCTTCCACGGCGAGACGACGCGCATCGCGGCCGAGGTGGGCGCGGTGGTGGTGTCGGTGAAGTACCGGCTGGCTCCGGAACATCCCTTCCCGGCCGCGCTGGACGACTGCTACGCGGCGCTGCGGTGGATGGCGTCGCACGGGGACGAACTGGGTGTGGACCCGGAGCGCCTCGGGGTCGCCGGAGAGAGCTCCGGCGCGGGCCTCGCCGCCGGCCTCGCCCTGTACGCCCGCGACCGCGGCGGCCCCGCCCTGGCCATGCAGTACCTCGGCGTCCCGGTCCTCGACGACCGCCTGGACACCCGCTCCATGCGGATCTTCACCGACACACCCGGCTGGAACCGCCACAACGCCGAGGTCACCTGGGACTACTACCTCGGCGGGCAGGGGCGCCGAGGCGGCGACGACATCAGCCCGTACGCGGCACCGGCGCGCGCCGGGGACCTGTCCGGGCTGCCGCCCACCTACATCACGGCCGGCGAGTTCGATCCCGTACGCGACGAGGACCTGGCCTACGCCCAGCGGCTGATCGCCGCCGGGGTGCCCACCGAGGTGCACGTCTTCCCCGGCACCTTCCACGGCTCCACCCAACTCGCCCCGCAGGCCCGGGTGAGCCGCCGCATCGTCGCCGAACAGATGCTGGCACTCCGCCGCGGCCTGGGCACCGAAGAGGACGAGGACTGATCTCCGCACCGTGGCCTTCGGCGACTGGCGACCTCGTCCCCCCGTTCAGGCAGGCCGGCGGCCGGTCTCAGTCGTCCTCGTCGTCGAGCAGGGCGAGCCGGGCCGTCACGTCGTCGGCGAAGCGGGCGAGGAGGCGGACGAGGTCGTCGCGGTCCTTGTGGGGCCAGTCGGCGAGGGTGTCGGTGAACCAGCCGAGCACGAAGGCGAGATAGCGGTCGACGGCCTCGGCGCCGACGTCGGTGGGTTCGATGAGGCGGGCCCGCGCGTCGTGCGGGTCGGGGATGCGGCGGACGAGGCCGCGCTTCTCCAGGGCCTGCACCTGGCGGGTGATGTGCGGGCCCACGACCTGCATGCGGTCGGCGATCTCGCCGATCCGCAGGGGCCGGTCGGCCGTGCGCAGGGTGACGAGCACGCCCACCGCGGCGCGGTCGCGCCCGAGGCCCGCTTCCTCGGCGGCGCGCTCGACGAGGCGGCCCCGGCTGACGGCGGTGCTGAGCCGGGTGAGCCGGGGCAGCATGGCGAGGAACCCGGGGGACCCGGGGACCCCGGGAGAGCCCGGTGACTCGGGGGGTTCGGCGGACATGGCACCTCCAGTTGCATACCTGAGGTAGGTATCTGTACCGTGGGGGACGGGTCGCCGCCCGCGAGGGCGACGTACGGCCCGCATAAAGATACCTGAGGTACGCATCTGATGCCCGTCCAGTGCTTCCAGTGCGTACCACCCACGTCCCGGCGGTGCCGCCCGCCGCCCGCCGGAGAAGCGAGAGGCCACGAACACCATGAACGCCCTGCACACCACGAACACAGCGTCACGCCCCGCCCGCCGCGTCCTGATCTCCGGAGCGAGCATCGCGGGCCCCGCGCTCGCGTACTGGCTCGACCGGTACGGCTTCGAGGTGACCGTCGTCGAGAAGGCCCCCGCCGTACGCGGAGGCGGCTACGCCATCGACATCCGCGGCACCGCCCGCGAGGCCGTGGAGCGCATGGGGCTGCTCCCGCGCCTGCGCGCCGCCCATGTCGACAGCCGTCGCATCACCTTCATCGACCCTGCCGGAGAGACCGTCGGCGCGCTGCGCCCGGAGCAGATGACCGGCGGCGAGGCCGGACTCGACCTGGAGGTCCGGCGCGGCGATCTGGCCGCCGCCCTCCAGGAGGCGCTGGGCGACCGGGTCGAGTTCCTCTTCGAGGACTCCATCGCCGCGCTGGACGACGACGCGGACTGCGTCCACGTGGTGCTCGACAGCGGTGCCCGCCGCGACGTCGACCTCGTCATCGGCGCGGACGGCCTGCACTCGAACACACGCCGCCTCGTCCTCGGCCCCGAGGAGCCCTTCCACCACTACCTCGGACACGTCTTCGCCGGGTTCACCCTCCCGAACGAGTTCGGGCTCGCCCACGAGGGCGTCATCTGGAACGACGTCGGGCGCAGCGCGGTCCTCTACGCGCACGAGCCGGCCGACCGCGTCCACGGCTTCCTCACCTTCACCCGCGACGTCCCGCCCTTCGAGGCCTTCCGCGACCCGCGCGCCCAGCGCGATCTGGTCGCCGCCCGCTTCCCGGAGCGGGTCTGGCACGTACCGCGGCTGGTGGAGGCGATGGGCGAGGCCGACGACCTGTTCTTCGACATCGTCAGCCAGATCCACCTTCCGGCCTGGTCGCGCGGACGGGTGGCGTTCGCGGGCGACGCCGCACACGCCACCTCGTTCCTGTCCGGCCAGGGTTCGAGCGTCGCCCTGGTCGGCGCCTACGTCCTGGCCGGTGAACTGGCCACGCACACCGACCACACCGCCGCCTTCGCGGCCTACGAACACCTCATGCGCCCCTTCGCCGAGCGCAACCAGGCACTGGCCACCAGCGGCGGCACCATCGTGACCCCGACGACACGCGAGCAACTGGAGTCCCGCAACGCCCTGTTGCGCGACCCGGAGTTCCTGGCGAAGGAACTGGCGACGCCGGGCGCGCAGACGCACAGGGAAGCGCACTCGGGCCTCGTACTGCCGGACTACCCCGGGGCACGGTGACACCGACACCACCGGCGTGCTCCTGCCGCACCGGCACCTCGGCGGGTGAGGCCGCGTCGCCGGTCCGGCGCAACCGCCCCGCCGTCGCCCGCAGTCCGTCGAGCGCGTGCCTGGTCGTCTCGACACGTTCCCCCAGGCACTTGCGGGTCTGCGCCGGGCGGGTGCCGAAGAGGTGGGCGGCGACCGTGGCCCGCGCATCGGCCAGGGTGATCCGGGGTGGGCTTCAGCGCCGGGAGATACGGGCCTCGATGCCGTCGAGCACGACGTCGAGACCGATCCGGAAGGTCTGGTCGGCGTCCAGGTGGGCGGCGTCGTGCACCACCGTGGCCAGCGCGGGGAACCGGCCGGTGGCGAAGGTCCGCCGCAGATAGGGGCCGAGTGCCTCCTGCCACCGCCTCTCGTCCATTCCGGTGGCGCGCTCGGCCCGCCGCTCGGCGACCTCCCGGCGTACCGCGCCGACCGCGTACGCCTTGACGGCGGCGACCACCGGCATGACGTCGTCCACGCCGACGCCGTCCAGCGCGGCCACCACGGTCTCCCCGGTGGCCAGCGCGTGCGGCCCGAGCTGGGGGCGGCCGTCCAGGAGATCGGCGAGCCACTCGTGGGTGTGGGCGGCGTGCCGGATGGACTCGGCGAGCGAGCGCAGCACTTCCCGCCAGCCGTCCCCGGCCGGCCGGATCTCGGCGTGGACGGCGTCGACCATGAGGTCGAGCAGCTCCTCCTTGCTCGCGATATAGCCGTACAGCCGCATCGGACGGACGTCCAGCGCGGTGGCGACCTTGCGCAGCGACACCGCGTCCAGGCCGTCCGCGTCGGCCAGCCGGATCGCCGCCCGCACGATCCGCTCCCGGCTCAACGGCGCCGGTACCGGGCGACTCGGCGGCTCCGGCCTCTCCCACACCAACATGCGGCTCACCATACATCGCATCGAGCGATACAGTGTATCGAGGAGTACAGCGTATCGGGCTGTACTCCAACTGTTTCGAAGGGGGAGGCGATCATGACCACGACCATTGCCATCGTCGGAGCCGGTCTCGGCGGCCTGGCTCTCGCCCGTGTGCTGCACGTGCACGGCATGGAATCCGTCGTGTACGAACGCGAGCCGTCCCGCGACGCCCGGGGCCAGGGCGGCATGCTCGACATCCACTCCGGCCAGCGGGCGCTGCGCGAGGCCGGTCTCCTCGACCGGTTCCACGAGATCGCCCGCGGCGAGGGCCAGGACATGCGGCTGCTCGAACCGGACGGCACCCTGCTGTTCCAGGAGGACACACCCGACGACGCCCCGCTCGCACGACCCGAGGTCGACCGCGCCGACCTGCGCCGCCTGCTGCTGGACTCCCTCCCCGAGCACACGGTGCGCTGGGGGCAGGCGTTCACCTCCGCCGGGGACGGCCTGCTGCACCTCGCCGACGGCACCAGCGCGCCGTACGGCCTGCTGGTCGGCGCGGACGGCGCGAACTCCCGGGTCCGCGCGCTGCTCACCGACGCCCGGCCGCACCACATCGGCCAGAACGTCGTCGAGATGGGTATTCCCGACATCGACCGTACGCACCCCGAGCTCGCGGCGATGGTCGGGCGCGGCAACTACTGGGTGCTCGGCCACGGCATGTCCCTGGCGGCGCAGCGCAACGGCGACGGCCGCGTCCGTATCGGCCTCAGCTTCTACCGCACCCCCGAGGACTGGTTCGCCACCAGCGGCATCCCCTTCGACGACCCGGCTGCCGCGCGGGCCCGGCTGACCGAACTGCTCAGCGGCTGGGACCCGCGGTTCACCGCGCTCGTCGCGGCCTGCGACGACGAGGTCGTACCCCGGTCGCTCACCACCCTCCCGACCGGCCTGACCTGGCCGCCGGCCCCGGACGTCACCCTGCTCGGCGATGCCGCGCACCTGATGCCGCCGGTGGGGGAGGGCGCCAACATGGCCCTGCTCGACGGCGCCCTGCTCGCCCTCGCGCTGGCCGCGCACCCGGACGACTTCCCCGCCGCCGTCAGGGAGTACGAGGACGAGATGTTCGAACGCACCGGCGCGGCCGCCCGGATGTCCGCCAAGATGCAGGAACTGCTGATGTCACCGGACGCCGCCCAGCGGCTGCTGGCGTTCTTCCGGCCCGGTTGAGGACGGCTGAGCACGCTCGGACCTCCTCCTTCTCCCCCCCTCCTCTCCTCCTCCCCTCCTCTTCTTCTCCTGGGGCCCCCGCGCCCCGGGACGCTCAGTCGTCGGCGATTTGCAGGGCCAGCACGAAGTGCCTTCCGTCCGTCGCCGCGAGGAGGCTGTCGAACAGCGGGGTGAGTCCGTTGACCGCGCCGCACGACGCGTCGTGGTTGGTCCACCAGTCGGTTCCTGGACCGAGGAGGGACACCACCCGCCGCGCCGCGCGCCCGGCGGTCTCCGCGGGCAGATGCCGGTGGTCCGGCCAGAGCAGGTCCACGGCCGCGACCCGGGCCAGGAAGGGGACCGCCTCGCCCGCCGCCAGCGGTTCCAGGGCCGCGCGGATCTCGGCGACGGACGGCGGGACGTACCCGCGCAGGAAGCGCCGCCAGGACTCGTCCGCCGCGACCGCGGCCAACTGCGCGCGGATCCGGGCCGCCAGCTCCGGCAGACCCGGTTCCGGCTCGGCGAAGCGTCCGGCCGTCACGTACACCCGCGCCGGAGTGCACAGCCGCGCCATGGCTGCTTCCAGGTCGGCCAGGATTCCCGTGGACGTCACACCGGCATTCTGCCGCAGGGCAGGTGAAGATCTCGTCGACGAACGTCCCCGCAGGTGCCCTCACGTGCCACGCTGCGGTACCGGCGCCGACACGGCCGGAGGCGACGGGAGCGACAGGACCGACGGGAGCGACGCGATGCCACGCAGGGAACGGCCGCTGGACGACGACGGCGGTCCGCTGGTGCGACTGGCCGGGGCGCTGCGGGAGTTACGGACCGAGGCGGGCCGGCCGACGTACCGGGAACTGGCCCGGCTGGCCGGATTCTCCTCCTCGACGCTGTCGGCCGCCGCGGCCGGCCGTCAACTGCCCAGCCTGCCCGTGCTGCTGGCCTTCGTCCGCGCCTGCGGTGCCGAACCCGGGCCGTGGGAGGAGCGCTGGCGCGCCACGGCGGCCGAACTGTGCGGCGAGGACTCCGCCGCCGGCGAGGCGCCGGGCGACCGCCAACAGGCGCCGTACGCCGGGCTCGTCGCCTTCCGCACCGAGGACGCGCCGTGGTTCTTCGGCCGTCGGCGGCAGATCGGGCAACTGACGGAACGGGTGGGCCGCCGCCGGTTCACCGCCGTGGTGGGCGCCTCCGGAGCGGGCAAGTCGTCGCTGCTGCACGCCGGGTTCGTCCCGGCCTGGCGGGCGGAGCATCCCGAGGGGCAGGTGGTGACACTGACACCGGGACCCCACCCGCTGGCAGCCTGCCTGAAGGCACTGCGCGCACCGCGGGCGGCACACCGGAGGGACGCCGGTGCCGGGGACGACGACCCGGTGGGCCGCGCCGCCCTGCGGCTGCTGGGCGACCGGCCCGCGACGGCCGAACTCCTCCTCGTGGTGGACCAGTTCGAGGAGACCTTCACCCTGTGCGAGGAACCCGGGGAAGCCTCCCGCTTCATCGCGGCCCTGCTGGCGGCGGCGCACACGCCCGGCAGCCGGTGCCGGATCGTGGTGAGCCTGCGCGCCGACTTCTACGCCCACTGCACCGACCACCCCGCGCTGGCCGACGTGATGCGCGAGGACCAGGTGCCGGTCGGCGCCCTCACCACGGAGGAACTGCGGCAGGTCATCTGCGGGCCCGCCGCACGGGCCGGTCTGACCGTCGAATCGGCGCTACTGGCCGAGCTGGTGGCCCGCGCCCAGGGGCGGTCGGCGGTGCTCCCCCTCCTCTCCCACGCCCTGCGCGAGACCTGGCGGCGGCGCCGCGGCAACGCCCTGACCCTGGCCGCCTTCGAGGCCACCGGCGGCATGGAGGAGGCCCTCGCCCGCACCGCCGAGCAGGCGTACGACGCGCTCGACCCGGCACGGCAGCGCATCGCCCGCGACGTACTGCTGCGCCTGACCGCCCCCGGCGACGGTGCCGAGGACGTCAAACGCCGGGTGCAGCGAAGCGAGTTGAAGCTGTGCGGCGGCGACCCGGCCCCGGTCCTCGAACACTTCGCCCGCGCCCGGCTGCTGGTCCTGGACCACGACACCGTGGAGATCGCGCACGAGACCCTGATCCGCCGCTGGCCCCGGCTGCGCGACTGGCTCGCCGAGGACCGCGAGGGACTGCGCGTGCACCGCGAACTCACCTGGGCCGCCCGCCAGTGGGCGGCGGTCGGCCGCGACACCGGCGCCCTCTACCGCGGCGTACGGCTGGACCGGGCCCACGCCTGGGCGTCGGCGCGGGACTCCCGTGCCCTCAGCGGCGACGAGCGGGACTTCCTCGCGGCGAGCCTGCGCGCCCGGAGCCGCGAGCGCGCCGCCGCCCTGCGCGAACGGCGGCGGCTGCGCGGCCTGCTCGCCCTCGTGACCGCCCTGCTGGCCGGGGCCCTGGCCGCCACCGGGATCGCGGTCGGCTCCCGGCAGGAGGCCACCCGCCAGCGCGACCAGGCCCGCTCGCAGCAGATGGCGCAGCAGGCCGGTCAGTTGCGCCGGACCGACCCGGCCCAGGCACTGCGCATGGCGCTCGCCGGGTACCGGACACGGCCCACCGCCGCCGCGCGCGGAGCCCTCCTGAGCATGTACGCCACCCCGTACGCACGGCAGTTGAAGGGAGACGTACGGGTCGAGGCGGTCGCGTTCGGCCCCCGGCCCACGCAGGCGGACACGCTGGCGACGGGCGACGCGGACGGCGTGCTGCGCGTCTGGGACACCTCCGGACCGCGCCCCCGCCCCGTGGCCGTCGCACGAGGCCGGACGGCCCTGCGCTCGCTCGCGTTCAGTCCGGACGGCGCCCTGCTGGCCTCGGCGGACGCCCGGGGCGAGGCGACCCTCTGGCTGGTCGGGCCAGGGGGACAGCTCACCCGGCGTGCCGTGCTGACGCCGCGCAGCCCGGCGCGCTTCGACGGCCCCGCCGCGGTGGTCTTCAGCCCGGACGGCCGCCACCTCGCCGTGGCCGGACCCGGGGGCGCCGTCTCCCTGTTCCCGAACACGGTCACGAGCACGGACACACGCACAAGCAGGGACACACGCGCGAGTACGGACACACGCGCGAGTACGCATATGGCCACGGGGGCGGGCACGGACCGTATCGCCCCCCGCGCCACCCTCGGCGACCAGCGCCGCGGCTACCTCCAGTCGGTCGCCGTCGGCGCCGACGGCCGCTCCGTGGCCGCCACCGGTCCGGGCGGCACCGCCGTATGGCACCTCGACCGGGCCTGGACACACCCCGACCGCCCGGTACGGGGGCTGCCCGCCGCCGACAGCCTCGCCTTCGCCCCGCACGGCGACCGCCTGGCCACGGCGGAGGCCGACCGCACGGTGCGGATCCGTGACCTGTCCGGCCGCAGGCCACGCACCACGGCGGAGCTGACCGGCCCCACGGACCGGATCCTCGCCCTGACCTTCAGCCCGGACGGCCGCACCCTGGCCGGTGCGGGCGTCGACCCCACGGTCCGGCTCTGGGACATCGCCGGACCCGCCGACCCGCAGCCCCCCACCGGACCGGGCACCCCCACCGGACCGGCCACCTCCACCGGACCGAGCACCCCAGCCGAGCAGGGCACCCCAGCCGAGCAGGGCACCCCCGCCGAGCAGGGAGCCACCGCCGGAGCGGGCACCCCCGTACAGCGCCCGCTCAGCGGCCACACCGGCTACGTCACCTCGATCGCCTTCAGCCGCGACGGCCGTACGCTCGCCACCGGCGGCAACGACCGCACCACCCGCCTGTGGGACCTCCCGGGCCCCGCGCTGGCCGGGCACTCCAGCTCCGTGTACGCCGTCGCGTTCAGCCCGGACGGCCGCACCCTCGCCACCGGCAGCTACGACCGCACCGTCCGCCTCTGGCGCGTCACCGGACGGCACGAACGCCCCGAGGCCGTCCTCGGCGGCCATGACGCCGCGGTCAACTCGGTCGCCTTCGCACCGCACGGCCGTCTGCTGGCCTCCGGCAGCCTCGACCGCACCCTGCGGCTGTGGGACGTGGGCGGCCCCGGTCCCCCGCGCCGGCTCGCGCGTGTCGTCGCCGGTTCGGACGCGGTCAACGCCGTGGCGTTCGCCCCGGACGGGCGCCACCTCGCCACCGCGGGCGGCGACCGCACCCTGCGGATCTGGGACATCCGCACCCCCGCAAGGCCCCGGCAGATAGCGGTGCGGACCGCCCACCGGGACGAACTGGAGGCGGTCGCCTTCAGTCCGGACGGCCGTACGCTCGCCACCGGCGGCCGGGACCGGACCGTACGCCTGTGGGACGTCGGCCGCCCGGACCGGCCCCGCCCGCTGGCCGTACTGCGCTGCCACCACGACGCGGTCAAGACGCTCGCCTACAGTCCGGACGGGCGCACGCTGGCCTCCGGGGGCGACGACCGCCGGATGTGCCTGTGGGACACCGCCCGGCCCGCCGCCTACCCCCGGCTCCTGGCCACGCGCGGCGACTTCCCGGGCGCGGTCAAGGCGCTCGCCTTCGCCCCCGGGGGCCGCTTCCTCTACTCGGCCTCCGACGACGCCGTACGGCAGTGGGACGTACGCGACCCCGGCCGCCCCGCCGAGTGGGCCGGGCTGCGCGGGCACGCCAAGCCGGTCGACGCGCTCGCCGTGAGCCCGGACGGGCGCACCCTGGCCACGGGAAGCGAGGACTGGACGGCGCTGCTGTGGGACACCGACCCGGACCGGGTGGCCCGCCGGGTGTGCCGGACCACCGGCCCGGACGACCTCACGGCCGCCGACTGGCACCGCTACCTGCCCGGCCTCACGCCCCGGCCACCGTGCCCGGCCGGACCCGCGACGCGCTGACCGCCGGGGCTCACGGCCCGGTGTCACCCGGGTGCGCGCACAGGCCGCCCTGGTAGTTGCTGTCGTACCAGGCGCCCGTGGCGTTCGAGTCCAGCACCGTCTTGCCGGGGCCCACACAGCGGTGGTAGTCGCCGCTGGGCCACATGCGGGTCACCTGGATCCACACGTTGGTACGGGTGTCGCAGTGCTCGTAGAACGGGTGCTCGGTGCCGGGGTTGTTCCAACCGCATCCCGACAGCCGCGCGGTGGACCCGGTGGCGGGTCCGGCCGCCTGGGCGGACGGTGCGACGGCGCACGCCAGTACGGCGGCCAGCGCGGCGGCGGGCAGTGCGAGCAACCGCGCGGAACGCCGGGCCGACCGGGCGCCCGATGCGCGGGCGGTGCCGCCGGTGCCAGTGGTGTCGGTGGAGCTGCTGATGCGCACGTATGTGTCCTCTCGTCCATCCGGTACGGGCCTTTCGACGGCGGCTGGTCGGACCACCGCGGGCCCGCAGGCCCGGGACCCGGTCCGGCCGCGAGTACGGCCGGGCCGTCGGCGTCCCGGGGGCCGTGACCAGTCGAGCAGGCGGCCGCGTTGACCGACAGTGCCGCCCCGATACCGATCAACCCGCCGCGTTGTCCGGCTTCGCGGCCGACGGCCGGGCAACGGCCGTGTCCTGGGCCGCGGTTGTTTTCCGCCGTCCTCCGGGCAACGCTTGCCGTGCTGCCGCTGGTCATCGGTACGATGGCGTCTGATGCCGAAAAGCCGCCAGTCGCCGGTGCCGGTGCCGTCCCCGCTGCCGCCGCCCACGCTGCCCACCGAACTCCAGGGGAAGCTCAGCGGAGCGGGGTGGATGCCGCACGGCCACTCCCTGGCCGCCCACTCCCACACCACGGGCCAGCTCGTCTACGCGGCCGCCGGAACGCTCGCCACCACGACGGAGCGCGGCACCTGGGTCGCCCCGGCCAACCGGGTCACCTGGACACCGCCCGGCTTCGTCCACTCCCACCGCTTCTACGACCGCACCCACGTGCGCCTGCTCACCGTCCCCGTCGAGCTGTGCGGTGAACTCCTGCCGTATCCCAGCGTGTTCGCGGTCAGCCCGCTGCTGCGAGAAGCTGTGCTCGTCCTGACCGAGGACCGGCCCGAGAACCGTCCCGGCGCCCGCGGACGGCTGCTCGCCGTGGTCATCGACGAACTGACCGACACCCCCGAACTCTCCCTGCACCTGCCCGAACCGGCCGACGACCGGCTGCGCGCCGTCACCGACCTCCTGCACGCCGACCCCGCCCGGCCCGCGACCCTGGCCGAGCTCGGACGCGCTGCGGGAGCAGGCGAGCGCACACTGAGCCGCCTGTTCCGCACCCAGCTCGGGATGAGCTTCCACCGGTGGCGCACCATCCTGCGCATCCATCACGCCCTGGCCCACCTGACGGACGGCATGTCGGTCACCGACACGGCGATGGCGTGCGGCTGGTCCAACCCGTCCAGCTTCATCGACGCCTTCAACGACGTCGTCGGCCAGACCCCGGGCAGCTACCGCGCGGACCTGCGCGACAGCCTGACATCGCCGTAGCGGCCGCGCCGACGGAGCCAGGGACGCAGTCGGCACAAGCCCTCACACGCTCGGCGCGCGCCATGTTGGCGGCTTTCCGGTACGCCGTGTCCGGTCACCGGTTGGCCGGGACCGCGGGCGGTTCCACAGTGGGACCAGCACGCCGCGCCGCCCGGGTGGGACGACCACCCGCACTCCGGCGCGTGCGACCCCCCATCCCGCGAGGAGCTCGAAGACCCATGACCCAGACCGGCAACGACACGACCGTGGTGATCGTAGGAGGCGGAGTCGCCGGACTCGCGCTCGGCACCTTCCTCGTGAGGAAGGGGATCGACTGCGTCGTCCTGGAGAAGAACAGCCGTGAGTACGTGGAACAGCGGCAGCGGGCCGGTTCCCTCGACGCCGTCGGCGTGAGCGTGCTGAACGAGTGGGGAGTGGGCGAGGCCGTCCAGGGCGACCGCCACGACGGCTCCACCGCGGGCATGCCGCTGCTGATCGACGGCGAGCTGCGGCAGTGGCGGCGCGGCGGTCACGGCGGGGAGGAGGGCACCGGCGGGGTGTTCTGCCCGCAGCAGATCCTCGTCCGCAACCTCATCAGGATCTTCCTGCGCGACGGCGGCGACCTCCGCTTCGAGGCCGCCGACGTCTCGCTGCACGACATCGAGACCGACCGGCCGCTGGTCCGCTACCGGGACGTCCAGGGCACGACGCGGACCCTCAGGTGCGACGTCGTCGCGGGCGGCGACGGCTACCAGGGGGTCAGCAGGACCGCTTTCCCCGACGACGTCCTCACCTGCCGCACCCATGAGTTCGGCTACGCCTGGCTCAGCGTGATGGCGGCGGTCCCGGCGGACCCCCTGTCCGTGCTGGCCGTGCACTCCCGCGGCTTCGCCGCGAAGATCACCCGTGGCCCGGACCGGAGCCGCATCTACCTCCAGTGCCCGCTGACCGACACCGTCGGGCAGTGGCCGGACGAGCGCATCTGGAGCGAGCTGGAGGCACGCTTCGACGGCCCGGTGGAACCCCGGGGCCGGATCCTCAGCAAGCAGGTCGTCCCGCTGCGCGGCGTGGTGTTCAGCCCCATGAGTCATGGCCGGCTCCACCTCCTCGGGGACGCGGCCCACCTCATCCCGCCCATGAGCGCGGAGGGCATGAGCCTCGCCGTCCACGACGCCGACGTGCTCGCCCGCGCGATCGTCCGGCAGGTGGAGAAGCAGGACTCCACCCTGCTGGACGGCTACTCCGACACCTGTCTGCACCACACATGGGAGCGCCAGGCCGCCGCGGTCGCCCTCACCGACCTGATGCACGACTCCGGCGACGCCACCTACACGGGGGAGTTCCGCAGGCAGATCGCCCGGAAGAACCTGGAGGCGATGCTGGAGCCGCTGGAGGCACACCACGAGAACGCGTGAGCCGGCTCCTCGCCGGGCCGGACGCGCGGGCGGGTGGTGCGGCGGCCGCCCGCCCGCGCGTCCGGGACCGGGGGCTACAGCGGAGCGAAGCGCGCCCCGCGAGCGCGCAGCGTCGTCAGCGCCGTATCCAGCGCTTTGACGGTGTGTGAGCGGTCACCCCCGCCGTCGTGGCAGAGGATGATGTCGCCCGCGTGCGCGCGTGAGATCCGCTCGACTATGTGCTCGACAGCGGGCCGGCGCCAGTCCTTCGGATCCACCGTCCAGTCCACCGGCGTCAGGCCGTGGTGGCGTACGGCGGCGAGAACCGAGCGCGACCAGCCGCCCGCCGGGGCCCGGAAGAGAACAGGGGCGACACCGGTCTCGTCCGCCACCACGCGCTGGGTGTGGGCGATCTCGTGGTCGAGCGCCCCGGCCGCCAGGGCGGCGAACGGCTGGCGGTGGGTCAGCGAGTGATTGCCGAGGTGGTGTCCCTCGGCCAGCACTCGGCGCAGGAGTCCTGGGTGCGCTCTCGCCCGTGCGCCGACCACGAAGAAGGTGGCCCGCACCCCGTGGGAGGCGAGGACGTCGAGCAGGGCCGGCGTCCAGTCGGGGTCGGGACCGTCGTCCACCGTGAGTGCCAGGGGCGCGTCGAGGGTCGGCGCGCCCGCCGTGCCGACCGGGACGCGGAAGACGGGCCCGTGCCCGAGCAGGGGACCGGCCACCGCGCCCTTGGCGGCCCGGGCCCGCAGCGCCTCGGCCCGGCGCACCAGGCTCCAGGCCGCCTGTGCCCCGAGGGCCAGCACCGCCGAAGGGGACGTCTCAGGCGCCATAGGGTGCCTCCCCCGTCACACCGAGGGGGCTCCCGCCCCGGCGTGCGGTCGCCGAGCGGCCCGCCAGTACGGCCGTACCCGCGCCCAGGATCTCGGTGGCGGTGCAGCACAGACGGCTGGCCAGGGCGGCGGCGCCCGCCTGGGGCCAGGGCAGATCCGCGGTGAGGACGACCATCAGGACGACTTCACGGACGCCTGCTCCGCCGGGGACGACCAGGGCGGCGGCGCCCGCGGCGGCGGCCAGCGCGAAACCGCCCACGCACAGGCCGAGTGCTGCGGCGCCGGAGGCTCCGAGCACCACCGAGATCATCCACAGGTGCGCGCCGCCGACGACCCAGGACAGCACTTCCCAGACGATGGCCCGGCGCAGGTCGCTGTCCCCGACCCGCAGCTCCGGTTCGGGCCTGCGAAGGAGCTTCGCGGCGGCGCGCGCCGCCCGGGAGACGGCAGCCGGTTTCCAGAGCAGGGCCGCCAGCGCCAGGGCCACCGGCAGCAGCCACCAGGCGCCGTCGCCCATCGCCCGGGGAGCGGCGAACACCCCCACCACGGCCGCCGTCAGCAGTACCACCACCGAGTTGAGGACGTACCCGGTGACCATGCGCTGTGCGGGGACGCCGTTGCGACGTCCCAGGTGCACTCCGGCCAGAGCGCTCCAGAAGGGACCGGGCAGGTACTTGCCCAGGACGGTCGCGCCGAAGATCTCAGCAGTGGGTCCCCAGCGCAGGGGGGATCCCACGCCGGCCAGCGTGCTGCGCCAGGACGCCATGCTCAGCGCCAGTCCGGCGAGGTTGACGACAGCCGAGCCGACCAGCCAGGGAACCGCGCCCTCGCGGGTGAACAGATCTCTGACGACCGGGCCGCTGCCGTCCAGGGCCCGCCACATCCCGTACGCGGCGCCGCCCACCAGCACCACGGCCAGCGCCCGCCGCACCGGCCGGGACCACTTCCGTCTCCCGGGGGCGGAGCCGGAGCCGGGAGACGCGGTGTGCGTCCCGCCGGGCCCGCGCTCGGCAGCGCGTTTGCCGTCGGGGCCGGGGACGGTGGCCACCGACGGCCCGGGAGGCGCGACGCCGTCCGTCCTGCCGTCGCGGCGGACCCCGGTCATCCGGTTCCCCCTTCCGTACGCTCGCGGGACGCGAAGCGTGCGGTGCGACGCGCCGGGGGCGTCCCGTCCTCCTGGAGGCGGTGGCCCGGGGGCGCGCCGAAGTCCCGGTCGATCTTGCTGCGCAGCCAGCCGGTGGCGGCGCCCAGCGCTATCTGGAGGTTGACCAGCAGGTGCAGGCCGACGAACAGCGGCAGGAATCCGGGCCCGCGCCGCCGCCCGACGAAGCACAGCAACGGCAGGTCGGCGCACGCGAAGGCCACCAGCCCGAGCAGGGGGAGCACGGCCAGCGGCGGGACCGCGACGGCCGGCAGCGAGGCCACGGTGAACAGCGCCGCGACGACCCCGGCCATGCTGTTGGCCCGGAGCGCCCCGGGCCGGCGCCGGTGGGCGGCGGCGAAGGGAAGCAGGTACTGGGCCCGGCGGAACTGCTCGCGCAGCATCGCGCCGAGCCGGTGCTCCTCGTCGTGGGCGGCCTCCACCTGCGCGGTGAGCAGGATGCGGTACCGGGCGGACAGCCGTTCGCTGTACTCCACGTCCTCGCTGTCCCGCAGCGCCGGGTGGAAGGGCCCCACTTCCTCGAAGACATGCCGCGGAACCGCTGCCGCGGCGAAGAACGCGGTGGGCGTGGGGCCCACACCCTTGAGCCGCCAGTGGTGGGCGTGCAGGGTGCGGTACCACTCGATGGGGCCGTCGTCCACGAGCGGTTCGGGGGCTATGACGCCGTGCACGCATCCGAGTCCGGGATCCTCGGCCAGGAGCCGTACGGCGTTCTCCAGCGAGCGGGGTGACAGGGCCTCGTCGGAGTCGAGGAAGAAGAGGATGTCACCGCGGGCGGCGGCGGCGCCGGCGTTGCGGGCGGCGGAGACGCCCTGATTGGCCGTCGCCCGCAGCACCCGGCAGCCGAAGCGCTCGGCCACGTCGGCCGACCCGTCGGTGCTGGCGTCGTCGGACACGATGATCTCGAAGGGCGGCAGGGTCTGCCGGCGCAGGGATTCCAGGCACAGCGGCAGTGTCTTGGCGTAGTTGTAGTTCGGGATGACCACCGAGACACGGGGTGGCGAGGCGCCGCCCGTGCCGTCGGCGGATCCCGGCGGGACCGCGTGCGGGCCGGATCCGGTCACAGGGACACCTCCATGACTTGGGCTCGATGATCGGACAGGCGGTTCATGTCGTCGAAGCGATAGCTGTCGACCGTGACCGGGCCGGTGGAGAACGCCCAGTCCAGCCGCCACAGCCCGAGGACGGTGACCAGTTCGTTCCAGGAGTGCGGGTAGAGATCCGTACCGCTGTCCGCCGCGTCCCGCATGGTGCTGCGCAGCTCTTGCATCTCCCCCATGGCGGGACTGCTGTTGAAGTCCCCCGCGACGAGGGCGGCGGCACCCTTCGCGCGCTGCTCGCGCAGTTCCGCGTTCAGGCCCCGGAACTGCGCCGTCCTGGTGCGCTGACGGTCACGCAGCATGCCGAAGACACCGGGGGAGATGAGCTGGGGGCCGGGGTCGATCTGCACCGGTATGTGGACGTTGTACAGGGACAGGGACCGGCCGTGCACCCGGATGTCGACACGCAGGGTCTTGACCGCCCGGTACACCTCCAGCCAGGGCGCGTCGGGTCTGTCGGCGACCGACTGGCCGGTGCCGACCAGCTTGGAGCCGATGACCGGAAACCGCGAGAGGGTGATGAGTTCCCCGCGGGTCACGACGTGGTATCCCGGGAACTCACGGTGGATCCGGGCCAGATCGTCGACCGGCCTCAGGTTCTCCTGCCGGTAGTCGATGCCGTGGAGGTACTCCTGGAGCAGGTAGACGTCGGCACGCTGGGCACGCAGTGTCTGCCAGAAGCGGTCCGTGTCGACGTCCTGCCCCCACCATGTGGTGTTCCAGGAGACGATGCGCAGGTCCCCGGCGGTGGACGACACGTGGTGGGTGAGCGCGGTGAGCCGTACTCCGTTGCGTGACCAGCTGACCGAGGCGGAGACCAGGGCCAGGCAGCACACCAGGAGCAGGACCGCGCGATGCCGTCCGGGCCGCGGCACCGGGTGCCCGGACGGTCCGCTCGCCCGGCCGGTGTCCGGCTCGGCGACGCGTACGGCCGCGCGGCCCCCGTCCGCGCTCACCGCGCTGTCGCCGGCGGTGCCGGCTGCCGTGCCGAACTCCCGCACGCCGGTGCCCTCGGCCGCCCCCCGGCCCCTGCGCCGCAGCCCGGCGACACCGGCCCACACGATCAGCAGCACCGGAACGAGCAGGAAGGCGAGGGGCGGTACGAGGTCGGGGACCAGCATGACCCACCACCGGCCGCTGAGTATGCGCTGCACCACTGCGAAGCAGGTCCAGAGCACGGCCAGGGCGGTCAGCGTCCGGGGCGTGTGCAGCCGCCGTGCCCGGCCGGCCCGCGCGCCCCGCTTCCTGAGGGTGCTGTGTCCGCCGCCGGGCTCGGTGTCCGTGCCCGCCCGTCCGGCCGCGGTGCCCCGCACGGCCGTCCCGTCGCCGGGCTTCACAGCGCCGGCGCGACGGCCGGGACGGCCGGGTCGCGGTCGTAGAGTCTGCGGAACGACGGCGAGCAGAGCCAGTGCACCGTCCCGACGCCCACTCCCACCGCCACGGTGAGGTTGAAGGCCAGCTGGACGCTGATGAAGCTGGGCATGAACGCGATGCCGCGGCGGGCGGCGACGAAGCGGTACATGCCGAGGTCGAGGCCGATGACGGCGCACAGCAGCACCACGGGGAGCGCCCACGCGACCGGTCCCAGCAGGGCGGGGGCCGCGAGGGAGACCGCCGCCAGCAGCGAGACCAGGCTGGCCCAGGAGCGGGAGGCCGTCTCGAAGCCCTTGGCGAATTTCCTGCGCCGGGCGTAGAGCGGGATGCGCAGCCGGGCCCGGGTGAAGATCTTGCGGATCAGCGGCCACATCTCGTGGTCGTCGTCGTGGAAGCCGCGGATCACCGGGGTCAGCAGCAGGTCGTAGCGCTGGCTCAGCCGCTGCCCGTAGTCGACCTCCTCGGTCTGGCGCAGGTTCGGATTGAACGGCCCGATCTCCTGGAAGACCTCGACCCGCATGGCGCACATGGCGGAGATGAGGAAGCTGACCGTGCCCTCGGAACTGGTCCGCCAGTAGTAGGCCTGGAGGCAGCGGCACTCCTCGACGAGGCTGTCCCGGATCAAGGGCTCCGGCTCGTACATGCCGCAGACCGCGCCCGCCTCCGGGTGCGCGGTGAGCAGTTCGACCGCTGCCCGCACGGCACCCGGTCGCAGCGCGACATCGGAGTCGAGGAAGAACAGGATGCTCCCGCGGGCGTGTGCCGCTCCGGTGTTCCTGGCGGTGGCCACCCCGCTGTTGGTTCCGGTACTCACCACGCGCACGCCGTGGGACCGGGCGATCTCGTAGGAGCCGTCCGTGCTGCAGTCGTCCACGACGATGATCTCCAGGTTCGGGTAGTCCTGGTCCTTGGCCGACTGGATGGACAGTCCGAGAGACCTCGCGTAGTTGTAGTTGGGGATGATCAGTGACACCAGTGGTTCTGCCACGGCTGTCCTTTCGGTGTTGTCGGGCCGGTGCCTTCCGGTGCCGCGCCGGCACCGGGAACAGGTGCGCCGGAGCGGCCGGCGGGGAGGGGTGCCTTCAAGATCCAGAAGTTTCAGAAGAGGGGGGAGAGGTCTTCAGGCGAGGAGCGCGAAGAGGCCCGCCCACGCCACACCGCAGCCGATCAGCAGCCGATCCCTGAACAGGGTCCGTACGGGATCGGCGCCGCCGCCGCCGACCAGCAGCACCTGGAGGTACCGGAAGACGGCGAAGACCGACACGGTGAGTGTGAGGAAGGCGGACGCGGCCGCGGTACCGCTCGCGTCGGGCGCGGCCGTCAGGCAGATGCCGAGGGCGACCGCGGTCAGCGTGGCGCTGATCATGGTCAGGCAGTCGATGAGCTGGAGGGAGTACCCGGCGAGGGCCGGCCTGTGCTCGCCCGCCACGTCGATCAGCTCCCTGCGCCGTTTGCCGAGCACGAGGAGCAGGCAGCTGCTCAGCACCGTCAGCAGCAGCCAGGAGGAGGGCCGCGCGCCGATGGCCAGGTAGCCCTGGACGGCTCGCAGGACGAAGCCCAGCGCCACCACGAACGAGTCGACGAGCGACACGTGTTTGAGGCGGTAGCTGTAGGCGAGGTTCAGGACCAGATACGCCAGGACCGGCCAGGCGGTGGCCGGTGACGCGAGGGCCACGCCCACCGCCAGCGCGGCGGCGACCACGGCCAGATACGTCCAGGCGGCACGTGGCGACAGGGCACCCGAGGCGAGCGGGCGGTGGCTCTTGGCGGGGTTGAGCCGGTCCCGCTCGCGGTCGGTGATGTCGTTGAGCACGTAGACCGCGACCGAGGCGAGTGTGAACAGCGCCGTGGCCCACAGGACGGCGAGGGCCGTCCGGGCCGCGTCCTGGTGGACGAGCACCGCGGGCAGGGCGATGACCAGCGGGTTCTTGGCCCACTGATACGGGCGGGAAAGACGCAGCAGGGCACGGGCCATGCCGGGCGCGGAGCGATCGGCGGCGGACACCCGCCCGGGGGCGGGGGAAGCGGTGTCCGGAACGGCCGGTGTGCCGGCGACCGCTGGAGCTGGAGGGACGGTGGGGGACGACGGGACGGCGGCGGGGGCCGCCGGGTTGACACCGTGCATGGCTCTCCTCGAACCGGCGGGAGGGGGAGCGGGAGGGGGAGCAGGAGCGGGAGGGGGAGGGGGCGCTGACCCGTTCACGCGACGGTTCAGAAGACGGCCTTGGCGAGCCGGAGAACCCCCTGCTGCCAGGGGTCGCGGCTCGTCCGGCCGCCGGAGCGGTCACCCGTTGTGTGCTGCTGGCCCTGCCACCAGGCGAAGCTGCGGGAGATCGCCTCGCGGTTGGAGTAGCGGGGAGCGAAGCCGAGCTGGTCACGGATCTTGGAGATGTCCATGTAGCTGTCGGCGCGGAGTTTGCGGATGAGCCGCATGTAGACGGGCGAGAGACGGGCGCGCGCCAGCAGTTCCAGCACCGCGACGGCCGGCCGCATGGGCAGGCCGATGACCCGTTTGCCGTGTCCGGCCGCGTCCAGGACCGTCTGGAAGTCCTCGCGCAGCGTGCCGAACTGCGCCGCGCCGACGTTGAACTCGGTGTCGGCCACGTCGGCCGGGGCCTCGGCGGCGAGCAGTACGGCGTCGACGAGGTCCTCGACGTCCAGCATCTGGCTGCGCACCCGGCCGGAGCCGAGCACGGGGAAGTGGTGTCCCTCGGCGGCCCATTCGAAGAGCATCGCGAAGATGCCCAGCCGGCCCGGCCCCAGAAAGGTCTTGGGCCGGAGCACGGGTATCACCGTGCCGTCGGCTCGGGCCCGCTCCACCAGCTCCTCGGCGCGGGCCTTGGCCCTGCCATAGGGATCGATCGGCCGGCGGGGGCAGGTCTCCGGTGTCGGGACCTGGGTGGGCAGGCCGTAGACCGAACCCGTCGAGAGGTGGACGACCCGGGGAACGCCCTGGCTCGCCGCGGCGGCCAGGACCGTACGCGTGCCCTCCACGACGATCGAGTCGATCTGCGCGGGGGCGTAGCTGGGCAGCGCCGAGGCACTGTGGACCACCAGGTCGGCACCTGCGACGGCACGCCGTACCGCGGCGCCGTCGCGGATGTCGCATGTCACCAGGCGGGTGGCCGCGGCGTCCGGGCGGTGCGCCAGGTCGAGGCCCACGACCTCGCAGCCGTTCCCGGCCATCCGCCGCGCCAGCGCGGTGCCGAGCATGCCGCTGCTGCCGGTGATCACCACGCGGCGGAGCACGGGGTCACCTCCCGCTCGGGGGAAGGCATGGAGACACATGTGAATGCGGACTGTTTCATGAGTGTTTCCGTTCAGTGAATCGGACGGAAAGGCCAGCTGACACCTGTGGTGAGCCCGGCCCGAGTCGGTGAGACACGTGTCGAAACCATGGCATGGCACTCAGTGCCCAGTGAAGACACCTCATGATCTGATGAGGAGTCAGATATATCTTCCGGTCAGTCTGGCGAGCCGGAATTCGCTACCCCGTTCCTTCGCCGCCTTCTCGGCCGCGCCCTCGCATCGGTGAACAAGTGCGAAGAATGTTCGAGCCCTCACACTCAAAGGAGCGTGCATACTGCGCAGGTGAGGGGCCGGGTGACCGAAAGGCATGCCGTCGATCCGGCGCGGAAGTCATATGCAGAGTGGCCGGATCAAAGCCGCGCGATCACGGAAGGTGATCTGCCACTTGCGTATGTGTGTGTTTCTCGACGTAGTGTGCCGAGACATGAACACATTGCGAGACAGACGACTGGGCGGCAGCGACATCACGGTCGGGGCGCTCGGTCTGGGCTGCTGGGCCATCGGCGGCGAGTGGCAGGACCCGGAGGGCAACCCGCTGGGCTGGGGCGCGGTCGAGGACGAGGAGTCCGTCGCCGCCGTCCGCCGGGCCCTCGACCTCGGCGTCACCTTCTTCGACACCGCCGACACCTACGGCGCCGGCCACAGCGAGCGCGTCCTCGGACGCGCCCTGCGGGGACGGAGGAGCGAGGCCGTCATCGCCACCAAGTGGGGCAACGTCTTCGACGAGACGACAAAGACCCTGACCGGTACCGACGACTCACCCGAGCACATGCGCCGCGCGCTCGTCGCCTCGCTGGAGCGCCTGGGCACCGACTACGTCGACCTGTACCAGCTCCATCTGTCCGACGCCCCGCTCGACCGCGCCCTCATGCTGCGCGAAGCCTGCGAGGACCTGGTCCAGGAGGGGCTGGTCCGGGGATACGCATGGAGCACCGACGATCCGCGGCGCGCGGCCCTCTTCGCCCAGGGGGCCAACTGCCTCGCCGTCCAGCATGCGGCCAACGTCCTCCAGGACGCGCCGGAACTGTTCGCCCTCTGCGCGGCTGAGGGCCTCACCAGCGTCAACCGCAGCCCGCTGGCGATGGGGCTGCTGGCCAAGGCGGCGGGATCCGGGTCCGGAGGCGGCGCCCGTGACATTCGCGCCGTGCCGCCCTCCTGGCTGACGTGGTACGGGCCGGGCGGCGTACCCGCGCCCGACTGGGCGCGGCGGGTGGCGGCCGTCCGGGAGGTGCTGATGAGCGGGGGCCGCACCCTCGCGCAGGGAGCCCTGGCCTGGCTGTGGGCGCGCAGTCCGCAGGCCCTGCCGATCCCCGGATTCCGCTCCGTCGCGCAGGTCGAGGAGAATGCCGGGGCCTTGGAGCGCGGCCCGCTGGAGGAGAGCCTGATGAAGGAGATCCAGGTCCTGCTCAGCGCCTGACGGCGGCGCGCCCGACGAGCCCCCCCGTATCGGGGGCGGACGAGCCACGCGCGCGGACCCCGGACCGCCGATCCCGGGAGCCGTGCGCGAACACAGCACGCCGCAGGCGGACTTCGGCGCCGCGGCGCCAGCCGAGTGAACCAAGTGAACCAGGGGTTCCGCGCCTATGACAGACACCCGTACCATCGACGCCCCGGTGGAGCAGTTCACCGAGGACGGGTTCCTCGTACTCCCCGGATTCCTGCCGTCCGGCCTCGTCGACCGCCTCGTACCCGAGGCCGACAAGTGGGTGGACACCGGCCTGCGACAGGCATCCATCGACGCCTGCCGACCCGGCGCACGGCCTCCGCTGACCGTCGAACTGGACCTGGAGGCGCACGGGGAACTCGCGGCGTACCCGCCGTTGCTCGAACTGCTCAGCCACCCCGCCCTGTTGGGCGAGTCCTTCGTCTTCCATCATCTGCACAGCGACCGGCGGCCCGCCGGAGCGCCCGGCAAGAGCTGGCACCACGACTACGAGCAGCGTCCCCAGCGGGACCGGCGGCTTCCCATGGTCCACGCCCTGCACTACATCCGCGGCCTGACACCGGAACAGGGCCCGCTGGCGGTTCTCGCGGGATCCCACCGCGAGGTCGCGGACAAGGACGTCCTCAGCCACCGGGGCACGGGCACCCTGCCGGGTGAGACGGTCATCGACACCCTGCCGCCCGGCTCCACCGTGGTACTGCACTCGGCGCTCTTCCACACGCGCCGGCCCGCCGCCCCGGACGCGGGCGCGACCGCACCGCGCTACATGATCGACGGGTCCTACTGCCGTACCGGCCGGCTGTGGCCGCCCGTCAAGCCCTACTGGCGAGAGATCCTGGCGGTGGCACGCGCACGCGGCCTGGCCGCGGGACGACCGGAGCTGTTCGACGAACGGCACTTCGCCGAGTACGGGCGGCCGGAGGCCCGCGAGCGGTGAGGGTGCTGGAGACCCTTCCCTTCGAGGCGGTGCTGCGCCGCTTCGCCGAGGACCACACCTACGACGCCGAGGATCGCACCAACTTCAACGACCGGGCCGAACGGCACCTCCTCTCCGCGCGGCGGGAAATGCCCGGCCGCTGGCGGCGGCTCCTGCTGGAGGGGCCAGAGGTGGGGAAGGTGGTCCTCCCCTGGCACGCGGGCGAGGGCGGTGAGGCCGAACTCGTCCCCGCCACCGGACTGACCGTGACCGAGGCGGTGGACCGGCTCGCCGCCCTGGGCACCTCCTACGAGCGCTCCAATCCCCTGTGCTCCCTGAAGATCGCCCGGCAGCGCCGAGCGGATCCCCTGCCGCTGTTCCTGAGCACACGCCCCGTGAGCGGCCCCGACCACGATTCCCTGACTATCCGTCAGGGGATCATTCACCTGGACGGACTGCATCGCATGCTCGCCTGGGCCACGTCCGGCCGGCTCACCCCCGGCCGGTGGTTCGAGGCGTATGTGGCCGGACCGGGGCACGGCGATGAACCGTGCCCCGGCGGACCGTCCCCCTTTTGACCGGAGGCCCCATGAACACCCGTGCAACGACGCTGCCCCGTACCCGGCAGAGCCGTGTCTGGTTCGAACGCGCTCAGGCGTCGCTCGCCGGCGGCATCAGTTCCTCCTCCCGGGCGACCTCGGCTGGACCGCACCCCTATCCGCTCTACATCGAAAGCGGATCCGGCAGCCGCATCCGGGACGTCGACGGCAACGAGTACATCGACTACCTCATCTCCTACGGCAGCGCGGTGCTCGGCCACGCCTCCCCGCACCTCACCGAGGCACTCACCGGTGTCCTGCGGACCGGCACGATGTTCGGCACCTGCAACACCCTGGAGGTGGAACTCGCCGAACTGATCCGCGACATGGTGCCCTGCGCGGAACTCGTCCGCTTCGCCAACTCGGGCAGCGAAGCGGTGCAGGGCGCGGTACGCGCGGCGCGCGGCCACACCGGGCGCTCCAAGATCCTCAAGTTCGAGGGGCACTACCATGGCTGGACCGACACCCTGGCCGTCTCCAACCGCCCGACGGCCGTCGAGGCAGGCCCCGACACCGCCCCGGTGTCGGTACCCCACTCACCCGGCATCCCCGCCGGGGTGGTGGACGACGTCGTCGTCTGCCAGTGGAACGACCCGATCGCCCTGAGAACCGCGCTCGACGCCCACGGCCGTGAGCTGGCAGCGGTCGTCTGCGAGCCGATCGTGGCCAACAACGCCTGCACCATGCCGCAGCCCGGCTATCTGGACCTGCTGAGGAAGGAATGCACAGCACGCGGCATCGTGCTCGTCTTCGACGAGGTGTGCACGGGGTTCCGCACCGGTCCCGGCGGTGCCCAGGGCATGTTCGGGGTCGTACCCGACCTCGCGGTCTTCTCCAAGGCTCTCGGCGGCGGCCTGCCCATAGCCGCCTTCGCCGGACGCAGGGAGGTGCTGGAATCCGTCGCGGAGGGCCGGGTCAGACACGGCGGCACCTACAACGCCTCGCCGCTGTGCGCGGCCGCCGCGCTGGCCACCCTGCGCCGGCTGAACCGGCCCGAGGTCGTCACACACCTGCGGGAGAGCGGCGAACGTGTCATGGAGGCGATCCGCCGCGCCGCTCACGACCGGCGCGTTCCGTGCGCGGTGCAGGGCGTGGGCGCCATGTTCCAGGCCGTCTTCACCCCCGACGGCGCACCGACCCGCAGATACCGCGACCTCCTCGGCGCCGACCAGGCCCGCCACGACACCTTCCGCCACGAACTCTTCAGACGCGGCATCCACACCAACGCCTACGGCCTGGCCTGCTGGTTCGTCCCCGCCAGCATCACCGGAGCCGAACTCGACTCCACGTGCGAGGCGGTGGAGGCCGCGTTCGCCGCACTGTGACATGACGGCAACGGGCAGGCCGTAGGCCATCGCGAACACGGTCCGCCAGGAGGAACGCGGGAATGCCGGGACGCCGCCGGGCCGGGTTCCTCCGGAACCGACCCCGGACAGCAGCAACGAAACGGACCAGGCCATCATGAAGACCTGTGCCCGCGTCCGAGGAAAGGCCCCCGGCGTGCCCCACCAGAAGGACCCCCAGCGGCAGTTGCTCGGACAGCAGTCCCGGGTGCGCGGGATGATGCTCGGCCTGGCGCTCGGGGACACCCTGGGCGCGGCACGGGGCGAACTGCCCGCCGCCGGCCCGCTGCGGGCCGGGGTCAGCACCCAACTGGCCTGCTTCACCGCGGAGGGCATCATCCGCGCACAGGTCCGCGGCAACCACAAGGGCATCTGCCACGCACCGGGCGTGGTCCTGCACGCCTACTGCCGGTGGGCCTTCCTGCAAGGCATCGAGACGGCGACGATGCGCCGCCGCTGGGCGAGTCACGGCAGCACGCCGTGGCCGGACGGCTGGCTCGCCGCCGTACCCGCGCTGGCCGAGCGGCGCGGCAGCGCACCGGCCACGGTGGCGGCCCTGTCCCGGATCGAGGACGGCTACGAGCGGATGGCGACCGGGAGCCGGGGCTCCCACGCACTGACCCGGGGCCTGCCGATCGCGGTCACCGGACTCGGCGGCATCGCCCAGTCCGCCGCGGTCGCCGCCCTCACGCACGGCGACGCCGCCGCCCAGTCCGCCACCGTCCACGCGGCGGTCCTCGCCCACCACTGCCTGACCCGCCCGGCGGCGGCGCCCGGCCCGCCCTCCGGGACCGGCGCCCCGGCCGGGCCCGCGCTGCACGCGGGTGTCGCGGCCCTGCCGTCCGCGGGCCGGCCGGTCACCGCCGACGAGCACGACCGGCTCGTGACGGTACTGCGGTACGCGCAGGAGCACCCCGCCGACCGGACCCGGCTGGCCCGCCTCGCCCCGGACGCCACCGCGCCCTCGGCCCTGCTCGGCGGCCTCTACGCCGCGGCCTCCTTCCCCGGGCGTACGGCGGTCCGCGCCGCCCTGGAGTTCGCCGCGGGCGCCCCGGACGGCGCCTCCGTCGCCTGTGTCACCGGCGCGCTGCTCGGCGCCGCCCACGGGGCCGAGGCGCTCCCCGCCGGTTTGGTCGCCCGCCACGAACTGGCCTGGGTCCTCGACACCCTGGCCCGCGACCTGGTCACGGAACTCGACGACTCGCCCAGCGGCAGCGAGTACGTCCCGGGCTGGGACCCGCACTGGTGGGACCGCTACCCCGGCTGGTGACGCCCCGGCCCGCGGGCGCACACCCGGTCCGGATCCGGTGTCGAAGACGGATCCGCGGGCATCGGGGATCCATGGACGCAGGGTCAGTGATGTCGTACGGACAGGGGAAGGCCCGCCGCGCCGCCCGCAGCAGGGCGGTGGCCGGCGCGGCACGGGCGGGGTTCGCGGCCCGCGGGCTGATCTACGTACTCGTGGGTGTGATCGCGCTGGAGATCGCCTTCGACCGCGGCGGCGGCGGGCGGCAGGCCGATCGCGGGGGCGCCCTCGG
Organism: Streptomyces sp. NPDC003284; assembly: GCF_053589675.1. NCBI lineage: Bacteria > Bacillati > Actinomycetota > Actinomycetes > Kitasatosporales > Streptomycetaceae > Streptomyces > Streptomyces sp. NPDC003284. Next base: position 59,707 of record NZ_JBSFSI010000015.1, on the reverse strand, counting down.
CGAACTGGCCGACAGCCCCTTCGGATCGGTCACGCTGTGGATCGTCGGCACCGCGCTCGCCGGGATGGCGCTGTGGCGCCTGTCGGAGGCGGCGGTCGGCGGTCCCGGCCCGGACGGCGCGAAGCCGTCCCGGCGGGCCATGGCGGCGGCCCGCTGCGCCTTCTACGTCTTCGTCTCCTTCTCCGTGCTCTCCTACGCGGCCGGGGACCGGGGGAGCGGCAGCGGATCCTCCGACCGGCAGACGGACGACGTGACCGCCACGGCGCTGTCCTGGCCGGCCGGCCGGTGGATCGTGGGCGCCGCGGGGACCGCCGTGGTGATCGCCGGTCTGTGGATGTCGGTCCGGGCCGCGCGGAAGACGTTCCGGCGGCGTCTGCGCACTGAGGACATGTCCCGCCGCGCCCGCCGGTGCACCGATCTCCTCGGTGTCGCGGGCGGGACCGCCCGCGGCGTCGTCTTCGCCTCCGCCGGGGTGTTCGCCCTCGTGGCGGCCGTCCGCCGACAGCCCGGAGAGGCCAAGGGGATGGACGACACCCTGCGCGCGTTCCGGGACCTCCCCGCCGGACCGTGGGTGCTCGCCCTGGTCGCCCTCGGGCTGGCCGGGTTCGGCGCCTTCTCGTGGTGCCACGCCCGCTGGCGGCGCCTGTGACCCGCCCGCGGGGCCGCTGCCGGGGCCCCCGCCGGGGCCCCGGTCACCGGGCGCCGAGGGTTCAGCCCGGAAGGGAGGCGAGCCAGGTGGTCAGCAGGCGGTTGACCTCCTCGGGACGTTCCTGCTGGATCCAGTGCCCGCAGCCGTCGAGGAGGTGGGCGGCGGCCAGGTTCGGGAGGGTGACCGGATAGGCGTCGATGGCGTCGGCCATCCAGGTCGTGGAGGCGTCCAGGTTGCCGCCGACGAACAGCGAGGGCTGCTGGATCGGGGCACCTTCGTAGGGGGCCAGGTCCTCCCAGTCGCGGTCCATGTTGCGGTAGCGGTTGAGCGCCCCGGTCAGTCCCGTACGCTCGAACTCGCCCGCGTACACGTCGAGTTCGTCCTCGGACAGCCAGGCGGGCAGCTTCCCGCCGGGGAAGCGGTCGCGCAGCCGGCCGCCGTCGCGCGTCACGAAGTGCGGGTCGGGCTCGCCCGGCGCGGGCATGGTGTCGGCGGACAGCGCGGCGTAGAAGCCCGCGAGCCAGCCCCGGACGTCGGGCTCGATCTCCGCCTCGGCCCGGCCGGGCTCCTGGAAGTACGACACGTAGAACTCCTCGTCGCCGCCCATCCGCGCGAAGACGTCGGAGGGGCGCGGCCCGCCGGGCGGTGTGTAGGGGACGCTCAGCAGCCCGACCGCGCGGAACACCCCGGGGTGGACCAGGGCGGAGGCCGCCGCGATCCCGGAACCCCAGTCGTGCCCGACGACCACCGCCTGCTCCTCGCCCAGCGCACGCACCAGGGCGACGTTGTCCTCGACCAGATCGAGCATCCGGTACGCGTCCGTCGCGACCGGCTTGGAGGAGCGGCCGTAACCGCGCACATCCGGGGCGACCGCGCGGTATCCCGCCGCCGCGAGGGCCGGAAGCTGGTGGCGCCAGGAGTACCAGCTCTCGGGGAAGCCGTGGAGGAGCAGGACCAGCGGTCCGCTGCCCTGCTCGACCAGGTGCAGACGGCCGGCGGGCCCCTCGACGGTGCGGTGGCGCGGCCCGGCGGACGGTGTCGGCTGGTGCATCGCTTCTCCTCGGTTCACGGTGTGCGCGGTCACCCGACGATCATGCGGCGCCGCGGCCGTCCGGCGCGAGCGACCGTTGCCAGTCTGGCAAACTGGCAGGACAGAGCGGTGGTGAGATGACGGTGGAGACGGTACGACCGGAAGGCGCGTGGGACGAGATGACGGACGACGGCACAGCCGACGCACTGGCGGCCCTGGGCCCCCGGCTGCGGACCGCCCGCGAGCGGTGCGGCGCCACACTCACCGGCGTCGGCCGGGCGACCGGTATCGCGCCGAGCACGCTGTCGCGGATCGAGACCGGCCGGCGCAAGCCGACCCTGGAGGTGCTGCTGCGACTGGCGAAGGCGTACGACGCCTCCCTGGACGAACTGACCGGCACCGCACCCGAGACCGCCCCTGCCACGACGACCGGCCCACGCGCCCCGGCGACCGACCCACGCACCCCGGCGCCGCCGCCGCGCCCCGGTGACGACAAGGCCGTACTGCCGCTGACCCGCTACGTGGGCGGCCTGCACGCCCACAAACACGTCCTGCCCGCGCCCGGCACACCGCCCACCCGGCCCCGGCAGGTCTCCCACGACGGCTACGAATGGCTGTGCGTCCTCTACGGGCGCCTGTGGCTGGCCCTCGGCGACCAGGATCTCGTGCTGGGCGCGGGGGACATCGCCGAGTTCGACACCCGCACCGCCCACGGAGTCGCGAACGCCGGGACCGGCGGACCGGTCGAGTACCTGATCATGTTCGGCCCCCAGGGAGAACGCCTGCGGCCCCGTACACCACCGCTCCCCGGCCGTACCCGGTAGGAACGGCGAGGCGGCACGCCAGGGTCAACCACCCCCGGCAAAAAGCCAGTTGCCCGAGACCGGCGCCCACCCTGCCTGCCCGCCGCAACACTTCGGCGATCGTTTACCCACCGGTCACCTGGGTAGAGCAGTCCCGTTCGGCCGGCGCCGCAAACCTCATGGCGCCCTGCCCCCCCCGACGCACTCAGGACGGACTCCGTGACTGCATCGATCGCCCGCCGACGGCGCCGAGTTCTCGCCCTCCTCCTCGTGGCGGGCCCGCTGCTGGCCTGCGGCACCCTGACCGCCCCGGCGCACGCGGCCCCGGCCGACGACATCCGCATCAACGAGGTGGTGACCACCGGCGACGTCGACGACTCGATCGAGCTGTACAACCGGGGCACCGCGGCGGTCGACGTCTCGGGCTGGATCCTCAAGGACGACGACAACGACTCCCGGTACGCGATCCCTTCCGGGACCAAGCTGGCGGCAGGGGCCTTCCGCGCCTTCGACGTGCACGCCCAGTTCGGCCTCGGCTCCAACGACAAGGCCCGGCTGTACCTGGCGGACGGCAAGACCCTGGTCGACAGCTTCTCCTGGAGCAAGCACTCCGCCCCCTCCTGGTCGCGCTGCCCCGACGGCACCGGCCCCTTCAAGGCGGCCGCCCTCACCCTGGGCGCGCCCAACGACTGCGGAGGCGACGGCGGTGGCACCACGCCCGTGGCCTGGCCGGGCGGCAGCACGGTGAAGACCGCGGACGCCGCGAACGTCTTCGGCGAGGACCTCAGCGGCCTCTACCAGGAGGGCGGCGTGCTCTGGGGCGCCCAGAACAGCGGAAGGCTGTGGCGCCTGGTCCGGGACGGCTCCGGCGGCTGGAAGCCCGACACGTCCGCCGGCTGGTCGTCCGGCAAGTCCCTGCGCTTCCCCGGCGGTTCGGGCCGCCCCGACAGCGAGAGCGTCACCCTCACCGGCTCCGGATCCGCCGGGGGAGTGTTCGTCGCCACCGAGCGCGACGGCGACGCCTCCGGGACCAGCAGGCTGTCCGTGCTCAAGTACGACGTGAGCGGCACGGGCTCCGAGCTGACCGCCGCCAGGGAGTGGAACCTCACCTCCGACCTCCCCGCCGTCGGCTCCAACGCGGGCTTCGAAGGCGTCACTTGGGTGCCGGACACCTACCTCACCGGCGCCGGGTTCAAGGACGCCTCGACCGGCACGGCGTACGACCCCTCCCGCTACGGCGCGCACAGCGGCGGTGTGTTCTTCGTCGGCGTCGAGGGCACCGGCATGGTCCACGGCTACGTCCTCCAGGACTCCGGCGCCTACCGACGCGTCGCCTCCGTCAGCAGCGGCATGAGCGGCGTCATGGAACTCCAGTGGGAGCCGCAGGCCAAGCGCCTGTGGGTCGTCTGCGACGACACCTGCCACGGCCAGCACCGCACCATGAGCGTCAACGCCTCCGGCGCCTTCGCCACCACCGCCGTCTACAACCGCCCCAGCGGCATGCCCGACTACAACAACGAAGGGTTCGCGCCGGCCGGCGCCGACGAGTGCGTGTCCGGCACCAAGCCGGTCTACTGGGCCGACGACTCCGACGACGACGGCCACGCCCTGCGCAGGGGCACCATCACCTGCTGAACGCGTACCTGCTGCCCTCTCCGCCCCCGAAGCTCCAGCTCATCGCCGCCCCAGGCCAACTTCTGGGACACGCGGCGAAGTTGACCTCGCCGCGCACAGGCATGACCCGGCCGGTACGGGCAACCAGAAAGGTACCGAAGGAGTAAAGGAAACCAACCGCCACAGACTGGGAGATAACAATGTCGTCCTACAGCCATCGAACGAGCGCGCGGAAGCCGAGCCGGACGAGCGGGCTGGCGATCGCGGGGCTGGTCTGCGGCATAGTCGGCCTGTTCTTCCTCCCGATCATCCTCGGCCCGCTGGCGATCGTCTTCGGTGCCGTCGCGCTGAAGCAGACCGGCTCCACGATGGCCAAGTGGGACATCGGCCTCGGCGTGGCCGACATCGTGCTCATGATCGTGATGTTCGCCGTCGCGGCCCACAACGGCGGCAGCCTGACCTGGAACATCGGCTGATCCACTCCCCTCGGGCGCCGAAGCGGGAAAACGCCAGGCATGAGGACCGGCGGGCAAGGAACTCTGTGGAGGAGCAGAGGCTCGTTCCCCTCGGCCGATGAGAGGAGAGGAAGACACGTGTCACACGTCGAAGAGTCCATCGAGGTCAATGTCCCTGTCCGCGACGTCTACGACCAGTGGACGCAGTTCGAGGACTTCCCGCAGTTCATGGACGGTGTCGAGCGCATCGAGCAGCGCACGGACACCCTCACCCACTGGAAGACGAAGATCGGTGGGAGGGAGCGCGAGTTCGACGCCGAGATCACCGAGCAGATCCCAGACGAACGCATCGCCTGGACGTCCATAGGCGGCGACGCGAAGCAGGCCGGCGTCGTCACCTTCCACCGTCTCGACGACGGCACCACCAAGGTCATGCTGCAACTCGACTACGACCCCGAGGGCCTGGCCGAGACGATCGGCGACAAGCTCGGGTTCGTCAAGCGGCAGGCCACGGGCGACCTGAAGCGGTTCAAGGGGTTCATCGAGGACCGTGGCGGCACCGCGACGGGCGCCTGGCGCGGCGGTGTGTAGGTACGCGGACCACGTCACGCGCCACGCACCACCCGCCACGCACCACCCACCATCGTGCCCGGTCCGGCTGAGGTCCGGGCACGGTGGGCTCGACGACGCGTCCCGGTCCCGGATCTCCGCCGCCCGCCCGGCTCAGCGGGGCTCGCCGAACCAGCGGCCGAGCGCCGGTACCGGATCGCCCGCTCCGGCCCAGCAGACGTAACCGTCCGGCCGGACGAGCATCGGCTCGGCGGCGACGCCCTGACCCACCCGGTCCACCCGGTCCGACCAGGGCGCGGCGGTCCGGGCGAACGCGTCGGCCGGGTCCAGCAGGACGCCGTGCCCGGACCGCAGCAGTTCGTGCACCCGGGCCGGGCCGAGGTCCAGGTCCGGAGCGGGACGGCCGACGAGCGGGTGGTCCTCGGTGCCCGGCATCGGGTAGCGGACGGCCATGCCGGACATCAGACCGGCGAGCCGGTGCCGGACCTCCGGAAGCCCGGTCAGGTCCGTGAAGATCTCCCGGGCGGCCAGCACCTCGGGGTCGCGGGTACCGGCCCAATCCATCAGCAGGCTCTGCGCCCGGACGTTGCGCAGGACGGCGGCCCCGGCCGGATGCCGTTCCGCGTGATACGTGTCGAGCAGATCCTTCGGTGCCCAGCCCTGCACGGCGGCGCCGAGCTTCCAGCCCAGGTTGAAGGCGTCCTGCATCCCGGTGTTCATGCCCTGCGCGCCGAGCGGCAGATGGACATGGGCGGCGTCGCCCGCCAGGAACACCCGTCCGTGCCGGTACTCCGCGACCTGCCGCGACGCGTTGGTGATACGGCGGGCGTAGCGCAGTCCGAGCAGACGCACCCGTGTCCCGAACACGGTGTCCAGGCCGCGCCGCACCTCCTCCTCGGTGACCGGGACCTCCCTCGGCAGTGAGTGGTCCGGCCCGCCGAGGACCAGGCGGCGCAGCGGCCTGCCCTGCGGATCGGTGCCGAGCGGGAACAGCGCCGCCCAGTGCCCGTCCTCGTTCCAGGTGTGCGACAGGACCGCGTCGGCGCCATCCAGCCGCGCATCGGCGGCCACGACCGTCGACGTACCGGCCTGGCCGGGGAACGCGGCTCCCAGCAGGGACCGTACGGTGCTGTGGGCCCCGTCGGCGGCGACGAGGTAGCGGCAGCGCAGCACGGTGCCGTCGGCGAAGGCCGCGGTGACTCCGTCGCCGTCCTGGGCGAGCCCGGCCAGCTCGTGGTTCCGCCGGGCGCGCAGGCCGTGCGCGGCGAGGTGCTCCTCGAAGAAGCCCTCGATCACCACCTGCGGCACGGACCGCCACGGCAGCGGGTGCTCGTCGGATCCGAGCGGGAGGGGGATACCGGCGAAGTGACCGTTGCCGACGGGGTGTTCTCCGGTGGCGAGCAGCGGCTCCAGCAGCCCGCGCTGGTCGAGCGCCTCCAGAGTGCGCGGCTGCACGCCGCCCGCCCTGGACAGATCGCTGCGCTGCGGCAGCCTGTCGGCGACCACGGTCGAAACCCCCGCCAGCAGCAGCTCGTTGGCCAGTGTCAATCCGGTCGGTCCTGCGCCGACGATGAGCACATCGGTGTCCATGGATTCTCCCGTTGCCGTGCCGATCAGGTCAGGAGCAACGCTCCGCCGATCGCACGACCTGTGCCGGGAACCTGAGCCGTTGCGTCGTTTTCCGACGCGTTCGGCCGTCGCCCCGGTGGAATTCGACTACGACAAGACGGCGGCCTGCCACCCGCCCCGCCTGTCACCGCCCCCGCCCGCCGCCGGATCCGCCTGCCGCCCGGCGTCCTCCGTTCTCCGGGGCGGGACCGGTCTCCCCGGTCAACGCGGCCGCGGTCAGGGTGAGATGCCGGACCAGCACCGCGGCGGCGGTGTCGGCGTCGCGGGCGAGCGCCGCCTCCTCCAGTCGCCGGTGCTCGTCGGCGCCGTCCCGGTGCGGATCGCGCCGGGCGGACCAGCGGCGGGCGAGTTCGCTCGCGGTCCACAGCCGGTCGAAGGTCTCCATGAGGACGGGGTTGCCGCACCCCTCCAGCAGAGTGCGGTGGAAGACCCGGTGGGCCTCGGCCCAGGCGGCGGTGTAGTACTCGCCCTCCTCCGCCGCGAACGCCGGGGTGCGGGCGAGGCGGTGGTGGGCGGCCCGTACGCGCGCCTCCCAGTCGACGTCGCCGCGCTCGACGGACATACGCAGCATGACCGGCTCGACGGTCCGGCGGGCCTCCGCGATCTCCTGCCAGCGGCGGTCGGAGAAGGCCGGGACGGCGAAGCCGCGGTTGGGCAGCCGGTCGGCCAGGCCCTCACCGACCACCCGTACCAGCGCCTCGCGCACGACGGCCAGACTCACGCCCTGTTCCCTGGCGATGTCCTGCGGTTTGAGGGCGTCGCCCGGAGCGTGGTCGCCGCGCAGGATCGCGTCCCGCAGGTGCGCGTAGACCTGCTCGGAGAGCATCCGCTTCCCCGGCGGGGCCGAGGTGTCTGCTGCTTGATTCATGCCTTCAGCATAGACGATCCAGCAGATAATCGATTTTCCGTGGTACTGTCGATCGGCAGGCGGGGAACTCCGGACCATCCGGATCACCGGACCATCCGGATGATCCGGTGATCGTGATCCGGACCGCCGCGATCCCCGCATGTCCCGGACACCCGGGCATGCCCCGACCTCCCCGTATTTCCGAGAGGAACCACGTGTTGAACACCGACGACCCCTTCGCACGCCTCCCCGAGGCAGCCGCCTTCACCGTCACCAGCACCACCGTCTCCGACGGCGCACCCTGGCCGCCCGAGCAGTACTCCGGCCTCTTCGGTGTCCCCGGCGGCAAGGACCTCTCCCCGCAGCTGAGCTGGCACGGAGCCCCCGAGGGCACCAGGAGCTACGCCGTGACGGTCCACGACCCCGACGCCCCCACCGGCTCCGGGTTCTGGCACTGGGCGGTCGCCGACATCCCCGCCGCCGTCACCGAGCTGCCCGAGGGCGCGGGCGACGACACCGGCTCGGGTCTGCCCGCAGGCGCCTTCCAACTGCCCAACGACGCCCGCGCCGCCCGCTTCATCGGCGCCGCCCCGCCGGCCGGACACGGCCCGCACCGCTACTTCGTGGTGGTGCACGCCCTCGACACCGAGTCCATCGGCGTCGAGGCCGACGCCACCCCGGCCGTCCTCGGCTTCACCATGGCCGGCCACATACTCGGCCGCGCCGTGCTGACCGCCACCGCCGAGACACCCGCCTGACGGACCCGATGTCGCACCTCATCGACACCACGGAGATGTATCTCCGCACCGTCCTGGAGCTGGAGGAAGAGGGCGTGGTACCCCTGCGCGCCCGCATCGCCGAGCACCTGGACCAGAGCAGCCCCACCGTCAGCCAGACCGCCGCCCGCATGCAGCGCGACGGCCTGCTGCGCCTCGCCGGTGACCGCCACCTGGAACTGACGGCGGAGGGCCGGCGCATCGCCACCCGCGTGATGCGCAAGCACCGGCTCGCCGAATGCCTGCTCGTCGAGGTGATCGGGCTGGAGTGGGAGCAGGTCCACGCCGAGGCGTGCCGCTGGGAGCATGTGATGAGCGAGGCCGTCGAACGCCACCTCGTGCGGCTGCTGCGCCACCCGACGCGATCTCCCTACGGCAACCCCATCCCGGGCCTGGAGGAACTCGGCGCGCCCGGCACCGCCGCCGCTCCGCTCCCCGGCGGACGGGAGGTCAGCCTCGGCGCGCTGGCCTCCCGCCCCGGCGGCGCGAGCGCGGTCGTACGGCGCATCGGCGAGCCGGTCCAGACCGACCCCCGGCTGCTGCGCACCCTGTGGCACGCCGGAGTGCGGCCCGGCGCGGTCGTCCATGTGTCCTCCTCGCCCGCGGGCGTCGTGGCGGTCGGCAGCGGTCCGGAGAGCGCCGAACTCCCCTCGCGGACCGCCGCGCACATCTTCGCGACCGCGAGCCGAGCCCCGGCCCCCGCAGACGGGCAGGCGACGGGCAGGTGACCGGCCGCGGCGGCCCGGCGACCGGCCACCGGGCCGCCGTCGCTGCCGACGTCGCTGTCCGGCCCGTGCGGCTGCCGCAGGGGCCGTCAACTTCACCGCGGCGGATTCACCCTCGGCGGCACCGAACGCGGCCGACGAAGCAGGCGTGTTCGGCCACATCGGGGCGGTCCCCAGGGGGCGGGCGGGCAACCGGGGCGCCAGTGGTGCGCCGGGCGCAGTCGCGGCCGGGCGGCGCACGGGGAACCGCCCCGGGGCAGGCCGGCAAACCTGTCGCCGCGGGGATGGCCGATCCCGTCCCGGCGGCACTTTCCCCGGTCACGTGCATGCGCTGCGCTACCCGGTGTCCGGACACCCCGGCGCACGCAGAGGTGCGGTCGTCCGGTGGTGCCCTCCAGCAGCGTCGTACCGAGGGGAAGACTCATGACCACTCCTCCCGCAGTTCCGCTCCGGGTCGCGCTGGCCAACGGCAGCTTCGAACAGCCCACCGTGTCCGGTGTGGAGATCCTGCCGGACGCGTCGCAGACGCAGGCCGCCAAGCGGGTCCCGGGCTGGCTCACCACCGCCACCGACCACAGGATCGAGCTGTGGCACTCGGGATTCCAGGGAGTGCCGGCGGCCGACGGCGCCCAGTTCGCCGAGCTGAACGCCAACCAGGTGTCCACGCTCTACCAGGACCTGCCGACCACCCCGGGGACGAAACTGTACTGGCGGCTGTACCACCGCGGCCGCCTCGGCGACGACACCATGGCCCTGGACATCGGCGCCCCCGGCGCCACGGTGGAGCAGCGGCGCTTCACCGACGGCAACACGGCCTGGGGCTACTACACCGGCACCTACACCGTCCCGGCGGGCCAGACACTCACACGTTTCGCCTTCCGTTCCGTCTCCGCGGCCGGGGGCAACCAGAGCATCGGCAACTTCCTGGACGGCATCTTCTTCGGCACCGCCCCCGCCGTGGTCCTCGACAAGACGGCGATCCCCGTGGGACCGCTGGAGGTGGGCGACGTCATCACCTACCGCGTCACCGCCAGGAACGTGGGAGGAGGCGCGGCCGAGAACCTGGTCCTGACGGACGCCGTACCGCCCGGCACGACGTATCTGCCGGGCTCGCTGCGGATCGTCGACGGCCCCAACGCCGGGGCGAAGACCGACGCCGAGGGCGACGACCAGGCCGCCTACGACGCCGAGGGCGAGCGGGTCCTGTTCCGGCTCGGCAACGGGGCGTCCGCCGCGGAGGGCGGAAGCCTGCCCAGCACCGAGACACTGCCGGCGGGCACCACGGTCGAGTACCGCGTCACCATCGACCTGGCCAGCGCGGGCAAACAGGTCAGCAACACCGCGACCGCCACCTACGAGAACCGGCTCGGCACCACCCCGGAGACCCTGACGGCCACCTCCGACGAGGCGATCACCCAGGTCGAACCGGCCGCCGACCTGGTCCTGACGAAGGCCGCCGACGCGACCACCGTCACCGTCGGCCAGACGGTCACCTACCGCGTCTCCGTCCGCAACACGGGACCGAACGACGCCACCGGCGTCACCGTCACCGACCAGCTCCCCGACGGGCTCGTCCTCCTGTCCGCCGAAGGTCCCGGACACCACGACCCGGACACCGGGGAGTGGACGGTGGGCGACCTCGCCGTGGGCGCCGCCGCCACCCTCGTACTGCGGGCCAAGGCCACCGGGACCGGCCTGGTCACCAACACCGCCACCGCCACCGGCAACGAGAAGGACCCGGACACCGGCAACAACACCGACACCGTCAGCGTCTGCGTCGCACCCGCCCCCTCCTGCTGCGACCCCTGTGCCACCGGGAAGTAGCCGCCGCCACACACCCTGAGCGGGCCGGAGCCGCGGTGCTCCGGCCCGCTCAGGGTGTGCGCGGAGCCCGTCGAGGAGGTGGGTGCGGGGAGCCCGCGGGGCCGTGCGGCGCGGCCGATACGCCTGTGACAGAACGAGGACGTCGCGGTGGACCGCCTGTAACTCGCTGCGGGATACAAATACTCCAGACCACAACGCACCGCGCTCCTCCTGGGGGAACACCGTGAAGTACACCCGCATCGCCGCCCTCGCCGCCCTCAGCGTCGCCGCCACCCTCTCGCTCACCGCCTGCGGCGGCGACGGCTCCGGGAAGGACACCTCCGCCCAGGACTCCTCGGCCGCGAACGTGTCCTCCTCGTCCTCGGACAGCGGCGCGCAGACGGAGGGCGGCTCGGACTCCGGGAACGCGCAGGCCTCGAGCGGCACGAAGCCCGGCTCCGGCAACGGGAAGTCCGGCTCCGGCAACACGAAGCCGGACTCCGGTGACAACACCAAGGCCGGCGCGGGAACCGGCGGCGGCGCGGCGCAGACCAGCGGCAAGATCACGTTCTGCAAGACGGCGAACCTGGCCATCGACGCCACGAACGCCGCGCCCGACGCCAGCTCCGGCAGGATCAACATCACCATGGTCAACCGGGGTTCGACCACCTGCTCGGCGTCGGGCTTCGCGGGCGTCGACATCAAGGACGCCGACCACACCTCGAACCCCATCGAACGCGGCCACGCCGAGCCGCGCATCACCACGCTGAAGCCCGGTGACACCGCGATCTTCGACCTCGCCTACGACATCGACACGACCGGCAAGAGCCTCACGTCCCCGACCAACCTCCTGGTGACGCCCCCGAACGAGACCCACACCGTGACCCTGGACTGGCCCGCGGGCGCGGGGCAGATCAAGGGTGCCTACACCGACGTCCAGGTCTTCCCCACGCACACGACCGAGTGAGCGCGGTACGCACGACCGGTCTCGCCTCGGTGACCAGCCGACGCCGGGCGGCGAAGTCGCCCGCACACCGACCACTCCGTGAGTGCCTTCAGAGCCCCCGGAGCCCCCGGAGCCCCCGGAGCCCCCGGAGCCCCCGGCCAACCGGGCAGGCTCACCGTCGCAGCGCCGCCGGAAGTGACGGCGGGCGTGCGGCTGACCTGGCGCTAGGACGAATCTAGGACGGACGGCGGCCCCGCGCCCATAACGTCACCGTGGAGCGGGACTTCAGCGTGATGTGGCCTCCGGGATCACGTGACCTGCTGCCGGGCCCTCTCCCCCGCACCGCCCTGCGAGGACCAGGTCCCAGATGGTACTGAGGTCCCGTACGGGCGGCCGAGTGCGAGTGCGCACCCGGCTGTCGGCCGACGTCTGTCTCCCCCCACGAAGGGTCGGAACACCCATGAACCCAGCCCGTGTCCTCAAGTCCCTCGCGGCCGGTGCGGCCCTGACCGCCGCCGCCCTCGCGGTACCCACCGCGACCGCGGCGGCCGCCCCCGCGGACTGCTCCTACTCCTCGGTCACCAGGAGCAACGTGGAGCTGTACGGCCACGTCGGCTACGTCGAGCTGATGTACTCCTCCGGCTGCCACAGCACCGAGGCGCACTTCCACGTCGACAGTTCCTTCCTCGCCAACCACTCCGGATGGAACGTCACCCTCTGGGTGGGCAACGGCAGGAAGTCCGACAGCAACCCCCAGTCCGTGGTGGTCACGACCCCGTACCCGAACAACACCTCGTACGCGGACTACTGGTCCGTCCCCATCGGCATCTACGGGCAACCGACCGAGCAGTTCGTGGCCGGGGTGACCTGGACCTACAACGCCTGTCACGGCGATTGGGGATCCGGCTGGCACGACTACACCAACGGCTACAACTACGGCGACGGCGGTGCCTACAACTACAGCCAGGGCTGCCACGGCTGAGCCGTCCTCCGTCCGGCAAGCAGGCAAGAGAGAGCCACGAGAGAAACCACGAGAGAAGCCACCAGAGAAGGCAGAGAACCAGACGACATGCGAAAATTCCGCACCGGCCTCGCCGTGACCGCCCTCGCCGCCGCCACCGTCATCGGTGTCGGCACCACCACCGCCTCCGCCGCGGTCGGCAGCGACTCCTACACCCTCCACGGCGTGACCATCACGGGCACGAACATGCAGGACACCACGCCGTGGGTCTCCGCCTCCCTGTGCAACCACCAGAGTTCGGCGAACAGCTTCCGCTTCTGGATCCAGGACGCGGCGGAAGGCCACCGCCACATCACCCCCTCGGACCACACCACCCCCCTGCTCGCCCCCGGCGCCTGCGACTACGTCTACGGGGAGGACAGCGGCCAGGACGCGATCCAGGTCTTCGCGAGCTCCGGCAGCCTGTGGACCTTCGGCACCGACCCGATCTCCCTCGGCTAGCGCGGCGGCCCCCTTCCGCACCCCGCGGCCGGGTCGGGGGACCGGCCGCGGGGTGCGGGTGTCCGCGGAGCCCCACGGGGCCGTCCCGGACCAGGACGCCGTCCCGGACCAGGACGCGTCGCGGCGGCTCGGGTACCGCCACCGGGCCGCTCACTCGGTTTCCCAGTCCCAGGCGTCGACGTAGGCGGCCACTCCACTGCGGCGGGCCCCGGCCACCGCGGTCAGGCGCGCGAAGTCCCGGGACGGCATCAGAGCCTCCCAACCGGCCAGGGGAAGCACCCGCGCCTCGTCGTGCTCACGCGGATCCAGCGTGAGGGAGCGGATCTGCGCGGCGGTGAGCCGGCCGCCGTCGAAGACCAGGCCGAGCGTGCTGTACGGCCACTGGGCGCCGGGCAGCCCGTACACCGTCGCCAGCAGACGCGGCGGGCCGACGACCGTCAGCGCGGTCTCCTCCCGGCACTCACGCACGGCCGTCGCCCAGGGGCGTTCGCCGGGATCCATGGTGCCTCCGACCAACTGCCAAGGGTGCGCGGGCGAGTAGACGGAGTGCAGCTGCAAGGGGCGGTCGTCCTCGTCGGTGAAGTACACGCAGGCGAAACAGGTCGCCTTCAGCACCGTCCCGGCATAGATCTCCAGTGGCATCCGGCCGGGGTCACCACCGCCGCGCGGACCCCCTCCGGTGGCCTGCCCGCCGACGAGGGCCGGCTCCTCCCGGTGTGTCGTCCGCATCAGCGTCGCACTGCCGGCGAACCCGAGGCCACGGTACAGCGGTGCGGTCTCCTCCCCGGCCTGGACCTCCAACAGGGTGACGTGCTCGGAGCGGAGCCGTTCAAGGAGTGCGCCCAGCACCGCTCGGGCGTACCCGCTGCGGCGGAAACGCGGCCGGGTGGCGACGACCTGCACCCGTCCCGCCAGCCCCTCGGGACAGTCGGGAGCCGGAAGCACGGCGTGGATCAAGCCCAGGGCGCAGGCGGCCAGTGAGCCGTCCGGGGCCTCGACGACGAACGCCCGTGCGTCGCCCGTGGCGGCCAGCCGGGGCGCCAGCTCACAGACGCACCGGCGGATCCACTCCTCGCTCATGGGCTCGGCCAGGACGTACGCGGAGCGCATCCGGACGATGCCTTCGGCATCCGCGGGCGTCGCCTCACGAACGACGGCTTCCGGCCCGCTCGCCCGGCCCGGCCCGCCCGGTGTGCTCCGCCTGTGCGGCCGGTCGGGGCGTCCGGGCGCGGCAGACGTCGTATCGGTGCTCATGAACGCTCCTTCACAGACGAGTTGCGCCGCTCCGCGCGCAGACGTGCCAGCGTCCGGTGTCCGCGCTCGGCCAGTTCCGGATCGCCGTGGACGACGCCGAACGAGATCCCGCGCACCGCATCGAGAGCCATGTCGATGACCAGCCGGTCCTCCTCGGCGGAGGTCAGGGGCCTGCCGTACCCCGCCATGAACGCCGCGTGCAGGTCCGGCCGGTCGGCCCAGGCGTCGGACAGGCGGACCAGATCGCGCACCGCCGGGCTCGGCTCGCTCCTCTCCAGATCGATCACGGCCACGGAGCCGTCGGTGTCTTCGCCGTCGTCGTGCAGGATGTTGCGGAGCCGGAAGGCACCGTGGGTCTCCACCCACTCCAACTGCGCAGGTACCCCGTCCTGTCGGACCAGGTACCGGACGAACTCTTCGTCACCCGGGGCAAGATGAGGACGCGCTGCCCGCAGGTGCCGGCCGGGCAGCGCCGTGACGACGACGGCCCGCAGTTCCGCGTCGGTGGCCACCAGCCGGGGCGCGGCCCCGCCCAGGGACCGGGCCCAGGTCCGCAGTGCCCGTACCTCCCGGCCGTGGAACTTGTCGTTCTGGTGGATCTGGCGGCTGACGTGGGCGGGGCGGCTCGCGTCCGGCACCAGGCGGAGACGGTCGGCGTCGGGGTCGTGGGCGATGGCGTCGCCGGGCAGCTGGAAGTGCACGGCGAGCCGGGCGCCGGCCCGGTAGGCGTCCAGTCCGGCGCGGCAGTACGCCACCATCCCGTCCGGCAGAGCGTCCAGAGGCGCCCAGTCCATGGCGTCGCAGACGTCCGGCTCGCAGATCCGCGGTCTGCCCTGCCACCGCCGGACCTCGAAGAAGTGGCCGGTGCGGGAGGAACCTCCGGGGCTGCGGTGGTGCACGGTCACCGCGGCCCGTACGTCGGCCGGGTCGATGACTACACCGCTCTCCTCCCGTGCCTCCCGCACCAGGGCCGTGACGACGTCCTCGTGAGGACCGTCCAGATGCCCGGAGACCAGGTGCCACAGACCCGCGGCGTACACCTGGCCGGCCCGCCGCGACAGCAGCACCTGCGGCCCCGCGGCGCTCTCCCGGCGGAGGATCAGATGGACGTCCACCGGCTCGGTGTGCCGCTGTCCGCCCCTCATCGCGCACCTCCCGGACACCGGGCGAGCAGGGCTGCTGGGCTCGTGTCCCGTACGGTCGTCGTCCGTCCCCTCCCCGCCGCGGGTACAGCCGCCCGGCGGGCACATTGTCGATCGCCCGGCGGGCGTACGGTACGACGGTGGCCGGTCGGTCCGCCGGATGCCGCCGGCGCCACTCCACGCACCGGCCGGGCTCGCGGACGACCGGGGTGCCGGACCAGGTGCTTCTCGGTGTTCGCGCGGATGTGGGAACGGGTGAGCGGCATGTCATCACCTCGGAACGGCGGGGGAGGTGCGGGCAGGTGGGGGTCGCGGGTGCGGCCGCTCCGGCGGGGCGTACCGACGCGGCACCGGGGCCGCTCACGCGGGGGTCCCGCGCTTCTCGCCGTCGGCCCCGGACGTGATCTGGTAGGACAGCAACTGCTGGAACAGGCCCGGCTGCCGGGAGAGTTCGGCGTAGGTGCCCTCCTGGACGATCCGGCCTTCGTCGAGGACCACGATGCGGTCGGCGATGGCGACGTTGGTGATGCGGTGTGTCACCAGCAGCACCGCCCGGTCCCGGGCGAGGGTCCGCAGCCGCTGGAAGATGCGGTACTCGGCGCGGGGATCGAGGTTGGCGGTCGGTTCGTCGAGGACCAGCAGACCGGCCGGACGGAAGAACGCCCGCGCCAGGGCGATGCGCTGCCACTGACCGCCGCTCAGCTCCTCCCCGTTGAGCCATTCCCGGGCCAGGAGGGTGTCCAGTCCGGCGCCGAGCCCGGCGACGACCTCGTCGGCGTCGGCGGCCTCGCACGCCTCGCGGACCGCCACGTCGCCGCGCGCGGTGGGCTGGCCCTGGGTCACGTTCTCGCGCACGGTCAGCGGCCAGTGCGCGTAGTCCTGCGGTACCAGGGCGACCCGGCGCCACAGGGCCTGCGGATCGCAGTCGCCGGTGGGGACGCCGTCCCACAGCACCTGTCCGCCCGACGGCAGGTAGAGCCCGCTGACCAGCTTCGACAGCGTCGACTTGCCCGAGCCGTTGAAGCCCACCAGCGCGGTGACCTCGCCGCGGCGCAGGGTGAGGGAGACGCCGGACAGCGCGTCGCGGCCCTTGCCGGCGTAGCGGTGGGTGACCGACCTGACCTCGATCGCCTCCGGCGGTCCGGGGCGGTGCCGGCCCCGGCGCATCCGGAAGCCGCCGGCCTTGTCGAGGAAGCCGGTCCAGTCGTCCATGTACAGCCCCGTCCGTACGGCGCGCGCGCCGACGGCCACCAGGCCGCGGACCGACATGCCGACCGTCTGCAGGGCGAAGACAGCCGTACCGGCGCGGCCGACGGTGATCCGGCCGGTCGCGAGCAGCCACACGACCGCCCCCCACACTGCCGCCGACCCCAGCCCTCCGCACACCGCGCCGACCAGGGACGTCCAGGCGCCCTTGTCGGCCGCGTCCCGGTCCTCGCGGTTGATCCGGGCGACCGTGTCCCGGTACCTGCCCGACAGGAATCCGGCCATGGTGCCCGCGCGGATCTGGTCGGCGGCGTCCTTGGTGTAGATGTGCCACCGCAGCACCGAGAGCATCCGGTTGTCGCCGTTGCTGCGCAGGTTCGCCAGGTACCGGACGCGCGCGGCGCTGACCTGGGCCAGCGCCTGCGGCAGGCTGGCCGCGACGAGGAGGGGGAGCAGGATCCAGTGGACGCCGGTCAGCACGATCGCCCCGGCGAGGAAGGCGGCACCGGAGGCGATCAGGTCCTGGCCCTCGTTGATCAGGTCGCCGGTCACCTGGGCGCCGCGGTCGGCGGCCTCGCGGTCGCGGTTGAAGTCGGGGTCGTCGTACGCGCACAGCTCGACCTCGGCGCAGCCGGCGAGGAGCATCTGCTCGGCCTCACGTGACATGAGCGGACTCAGCCGGGACGACAGCCAGTTGACGGTGATGCCGAGGAGCGCGCGCACGCCGGCGGCCCCGGCGAGCAGGGCGACGGAGGGCCACGCCTGAAGGAGACGGTGGTAGACGTCTCCGTCGCGCAGGAGGGCGGTCAGGGTGCCGCTGATGGCGACCAGGCCCAGGGCCTGCATGACACCGGTGACGGCCTGGCACAGCAGCAGCCCGACGGTCGCCCGCCGGTCGACGCGCCAGGCCAGGCCCAGCGAACGGCGCACCAGTTGCGGCAGACGGCGGGCCATGTCCCGCATCCGGATCGAGCGGCCGGCCGCCTCGCGGCTTCCGGTCAGGTCGACGTACCGCATCTGCGGCGCGGGAGCGGGAGTTGCGGCGGGAGCGGCAGGGGGCGTGGGTGATGCCTGGGCGGCGGTGCGCGGCCCGGGGACGCCGTCGGTCGCCGCATCGGTGGGCTCGCTCATGCCGCCCACCCCGTGTCCGGTCGTTCTACGGTGCACGTGCCGTCAACGCTGTGAGTGGGCAGGCCGGTCCGCCGTTCGATTCCGAGAGACTGCTGCAAGGGTGCGGGGGTCGGGTACACGGCGTCCTCCGTCTGGGCGTCGGTGTGGCACTGATGCTCTAGAAACGCGGCCGATCTGGTCCCGTCACGGCCTGAACAGAGGGCATTTGGTGAACGCGAGTTCCAATGCCGGGGTCGGGCCATGCGGTCTCGGGATGTCGCCGCTCAAACTCGTTCGATCAGGTTGAATCACTCCGTCGGGGGGTTGCGGACAGCACGGACGGGGCCGCGGTGCGCGACGGCGGCCGCTCGGAGCGGGTGATTGGGGCTGGGAGGGGGGAGGGGCTAAGCGTCGAGGATGGTGAAGGCGACCGCCGGGAAGCGACGGCCCTTGACCTGGAGGGCGAGGGAGTAGGAGCCGGAGGAGACCTTCCACCGCGCGGTCGAGCGCAGCGGATGCGCTTCGGCGAGCCGCGACTCGTGGCCACGCTCGGCGGTGATGGGGCGCAGGAGGCCACGCTCTCCCGCGGCCGGCCGCTCGGCCCCGTGGTGGTGGTCACAGTCACCACGAGGACGGATGCGGTCGTGGTCGCGGTGAGGGCGACGGAGAAGTCCAGGGTGTCGCTGTCGCGGAGTTCGGTGCGTTCAAGGACGAGCGGGGTGAGGGTGGTGGGTGTGCCGTGGGAGGAGGCGAGGAGGGCGTAGGCGAGCGGGCAGCCCTTCTCCAGTCGGTTGCTCAGGTGTTGCGTACGAGGAAGGCGAACTGCTCGCCGGTGACCCGGCCCGAGGTCTTCCACCGCTGGAGGCCGGCCGGTACGCGGTCGGGCTGGGGGGCGGCGATGTCTGCCAGGCGCTTGGCCACGGCTGTGTAGAGGGTGACCAACCCGGCCGTCAGGGTCACGGTGGCCACGTACGGGGCGACCGGTCGGCCGTCTTTCGCAGCAGCCGGGGCATCGCGGCGAAGGCGTGCGGCAGGCCGCCTCCGGTGTCCGGCCGCGGTGTGGAGCGCAGGGCGCGGCGTACGGGCAGCAGCCTCAGGGTCGTGAGGGCGGTGCTGAGGAGGAACACCGCGCCATCCGGGCCCAGCAGATATGACTTGGGCTGCGACCTGTATGAGGACGGCGGCGCCGAGCATGCCGCTGGTGACGCAGTCAGGGCGACCGGGCGCCGTTGTGGTGCGATGTGGTGGACGGTGCGGGAGAACGCGGCCGGTGAGAAGGCGGCAGCTGTCCGTACCTGGGCGACGCGCAGGATGATGACCCAGGTCAGGCCGGGGACCATGCCAGCCGTGGCGGTGGCGCAGATGGCCGCCACCAGGTCGGCGGACATCACCGCGCATGGTGCGAAGCCGGACGCGGTGGCGATCCAGGTGACCTGCTCGGATGTGGTGTTCAGGGAGCGTGCCATGGGGAAGGGTGTTCAGCAGCGGGTGAAGCGGTGTCGGGCGTGGGGCAGACAGCCGTCCCTGAACTCGCCGAAGGCCCAGAATCCCAGGTCGTCGAGGTAGTCGATGCCGTTGCCGGTGATCCAATAGCGGCCCTGGCAGGTGCTGGGCCAGCCCCCGTGCACCTCGTCTAGCGCCCGTCGGGCAGCGTCTGCGCCCTGGCCGGGGTGAGGGCAGCGCGTCAGCATGCGGGGCGGTCAAGTCGGCGCCGGTGGGCAGGACGAGGGTGCCCGAGCAGTTTATGACGATCACGTCGTCGGCGCTGTCCGCGGTCAGCAGACCGGGACCGATGCCCACGATCACCGTGCTGCCGATGAGGACGTCGGTGTTCTGCCAGTCGCCCAGCAGCGGACTACCGGTGATGACGGGTGCCGCCGGTCGGCAGCAGGGGCCGGCCTTCTGGTGTGCGCAGGTCACGCCGCTCGCTGTCGTCACGGCGAGGCTCACTCAGGGGGTGAAGGACGTGTCAGTACATGCTTCGGTCACAGAGAGGGAGGAAGGCGGGCCCTCCTGCCGCCCGGAGGTGTGCGGGGCCGCGCGGCAGGAGGAGCGGGTCGTCGGGGCGCGTAGGGGCCGGGGCCAGGCGGCCGGGGCGTTCAGCACGTACTCGCGGGAGGCGTGGACCTCATCGCGCAGGGCGGTCAAGTCGACATCGAGGACCTGACTGTTCCACTTGCGTGGCTGCCCGTTGATGAGGACGGCGCTGATGTTGCGGGGCTCGGAGCCGAGCACGACGGTGCCCACGGCGTCGTTGAGCGGCATGGTGTTGAGGTCCTCGGCCCGAATGACCAGAAGGTCGGCCTTCTTGCCCGGGGTGAGCGAACCGGTGACACCTGCCAGGCCGTTGGTGCGGGCGCTCTGGAGGGTGGCGAAGTCCAGGACGTCATGGGTGGTGATGCGGGCAGGCGGCTGCTCGGTGCCGTGGACCGCGTTGACCGCGCACATCCGCCGGAGGGTGTGCAGGGCCCGCATCTGCGTGAACATGTCGCTGACCAGGGCCACCTCCACATCGATGCTCAACCCCGGCCGCACCCCGACGGCCAGGGCCTCGTCGATCGCGGGGATCGCGGTCTCCAGCCCGATCTGGGTGTCCGAGGTCGGGGCCAGGGCGATCGTCGTACCGCTCTCCCTGACCGCCTGCCACGCCGCCCGGGTGAGGCCGGTGGCGTGGATGAGGGTGAGGTCCGGGCCGAGGAGGCCGCCGTTCGCCCACAGCAGTATGGCCGTCGAGGAGGAGACGCCGAAAACGGCATCGACGCTCACCCCGATACCCAGATCTTTCGCCGTGCGGGCGAGTTCGGGGCCGTAGGGCAGAGCGGGTCCGGCGATCTCATCAGTGGCCAAAGCGGCCAGGCGCAGGGTCAGCAACCGGTCGTCGTCGGTGAAATACGTGTCCTTGAGACGGGCCAGGTCGCCGGGCCACTGCTTGTCCCAGTTCCCGAAATGCGGCCCCATCGTGGCGTGCACCCCGCGGATGCCGGTATCGATCACCGCCTGGACGGCGGCGTCGGAGTGCTCAAGGGTGCGGGAGGGAGCTGTGGGAGAAGTCGAGCATGGTCGTGATGCCGCTGTCGACCGCCGCTAGTGCGGCCAGCTTGGTGCCGACGTACATGTCGTGCGCCCGATAGACGGTGGCGTAGCCAGCGAGGGTGGACATCATGTAGGCGCCGAGGTCGTCGATGTCCGGCATGATCCGGCGCAGTTGCGTCTCCCAGGCGTGCCGGTGGGTGTCGACGAAGCCCGGGGTGAGGATCGTGCCCTCCGCGTCGACGAGCACCGCACCGCCCCGGTCCAAGCCGGTACCGACCGCGGTTATCGTGTCGCCCTCGACGAGCAGGTCGGCGCCGTGCAGTACACCGAGGTCGGCGTCCATGGTGACGATGGTCGCCCCGATGAACAGGATGCGCCGCTTCGGGTCGGCGGACCGCTGCTGAAGATGCTCGAACACGGCCGGGCTGGTGGTGTCGGAGAAAGGCAAGGGTGGTCCTGTTCATCGGGCCGGGGCGCAAATCCCGGCCGGGTGGGCGATGACCTCAGCCCCGGCCCATCCGGCAGGAGCAACCAGACCGCCGCTTGCCCAGGTACAGCACACCCCGGCTCACCGCGCGTTCCACGTGTCGGCCGACGTGGAAGTGTCAGCGGTTCCGACACCGGAAGTGTCAGTGGTCCGTGCGGCCGTTGTCCTGCTCGGCGTGCGCCTGGTTGTGCTCGTCGACGTCGCCCTCGGCGTGGCTGTCGACGGACCGGACATCCTTCACCGCCGACGGCCCCAACCGGTGGGATGCCTCCATCGGGCAGATCACCGCCTGGACCCACACTCCTGTCTACCGCCCCGACCACACCTCGACCATGCCAGCGCGATGCCGAGCCGCCTCTCGCCGTCGACTCTGAGAGGGGCAGCGAGAGCAGCGGGCTCCTGGTCGTGCCCTGCAACTCCGTGCAGTGCCTCGCCTCGCGCGATGTGAAGCAGCAGTTGTTGGACTGCTGGCCCATCCTCGTCGACCTTGAACGCGGAGACGTGCGGTTCGGGCCCCTGGACGAACGCCATCTGTGGCGGAACCCGAGCCCCTGAGGAGGCTGCGACTGTCCCGCGACCACAGTTGCGGGACAGCCCTTGAAGGGTGTTGCAAACTATGATCAGGGCATCTCCGTCGTTCGGCTGGGGAGCCGCCTACGGCGGTTGCCGCTGGCCGAGCGAGTGCTGTCGGTGGCCGTGTACCACCGCACGAATCTCACCATGCGGCAACTCGCCCCGCTGTTCGATGTCTCACCGGCGACGGTGTGCCGGGTGATCCGGCGGCTCGGTCCACCGTTCGCGCTCGAGTCGGCGCCTCTCCCCGCAACTGCCGATTCTCTGGGGACATGCAGGTCATCGTGGACACGGAGACGCGCCCGGTGGCGGCCGGTGCCGGCAGCACAGCGGACGCGAAAGTCTGGTGGGACTGCGGCCCCGCCGGGCACGGCGAGGGCGTGGCCGTCCTCGGCGACGTCGCCTGCATCGACACCAGGCTGATCGTCCCGCACCGCAAACGCCTTGGACGCGCGCTGTTGGCAGGCGAGGAAGAGGACAACGCGCAGCATCGCAAGGCCCGCACCCGCGTCAAGCACACCTTCTCCTACGCGAAGAACGACAAGATCCTCCGCGACTGCCGACGACGTGGTGACGGCCTTCACCAGGCTGTCCATGCCGTCGCCCGCATGCACATCCCCGCGCTGGCCGCGTATCACACACGTCCGGACACCAGTCCGACCTGCTTCATCAAGGCCTTCTGCAACCCCCTTCGGCTATGGCACTACGACGGTCAGCGATGTGCCAGTCAGCTGGAATCCGAGCTTCTCGTAGACACGGCGGGCGGGATTCGCATCGCTCACGACCAGCGAGATGTCGGTCAGTCCGTCGGCCGCGGCGGCGCCGAGCACGCGGCGCAGCAGACTGGCGCCGAGGCCCGCGTAGCGTGCTCCGGGCTGGCGGAACACGTCCGCGACCCACGGCAGTCCGTCACGGTCGGTGACAATCGCTCCGGCCACCACGCGGTCCGTCTCGTCCACCACCAAGGCGCTGCACGCAAGGACTGGCCCGAGAACGGAGCCCGCCAGCATGGGTGTCAGGAGCTTGTCGAGCGCTTCTTCGTCGCTACCGCGATGGTGGTCGGGATGGTCGGCGGGAAAGGCGGCTCGCCATGCCGGAAACACCGCGGCGGCATCGCGGTCGCAGGGGACGGCCCGAAGTCCGTCTCCAAGGGTGTGGGCGGACCAGCCGACCGGGGGCGGACACGCGACCAGGTCTCTCCGCATTTCATGGGCGTGCCGCATCACCCGTGCGCCACGGCGCAGCAGTTGCTCACCCAGCTCCACGGACCCCGACACCGCCCATCCGGACATGCCGGAGACGATGGATTCGACAGGATCGGGGCCGACCACCTCGGCCAGGTCCGCCCACGGGTGCCCCTCCCGTACACCCTGCAGATAGGTCAGAACCGGCACGCCCTGCCCGTTGGTCAGGGTGTGGCGCTGCTCGTCATCCTCGGTCACTCTTTGTCCTTGCATGATCATGTGTATCTTGGCGCGGGCATCCTATGGTTCCGTACCCGGTGTCACAACAGAATTTCCGCACTGTGCGGAGCGAGCAATTCACCGATGCCCATGAGGTCGAGTGGGCCGTTCCGATCGCCGTGTCGGCGAACTCCACCAGACATCCGCAGCGCGTGCCCTGTTGGTTGTCGTGCAAGGCCATCTCCACCTCGGCATGAACCGGGGTAGATTCCCGCGCCGAGTCTATCTTTGGCGTCGGTTCCGAATTCATGCTTTGATTTCACGTCCTGAATTACTGCGGTTGAACTCGTGATGTCGGCTTCGGTGATCAGGGGCTGATGGTCAGTCCTGTCTCGGTGAGGCAGCCGTCTATGAGGTGGCTGCGTACTGGATGTGGCGGAGACCGCGTCGGGTGGTCTGGACGAGGTGTTCGGGGGTGGTGAAGGCGACGTTGGAGAGCCAGCCGCGCCGCAGGAGGGACCAGATGCCTTCGACAGGGTTGAGGTCGGGTGCATAGGGCGGCAGGTAGTAGATGGTCAGCCAGTCCTGGGCTGCCGCCCATTCCCGGAGGTCAGCGGCCTTGTGGACGTTGAGATTGTCCCAGACCAGGACGATCGGGCCGCCGAGCTGCAGGTGTGCTGCGATCAGCGGGTCGCGGTAGTCGCGCCAGGAGAACCTCTTACGTCCGTCGCGGTTGCCGTCGTCGCGGCGAGGCCGGTAGATCAGCCTTGAGCGGTGACCGGGTTTGTAGCAGGTCAGCGCTGCGATGGAGATGCGTCTGCGGGCGCGGCCGCGGACCCGGACCACCGGGGTTCGACCGCGCTGTGACCAGGCTTTCGCCTGCGGCGGCGTCAGGGAGAAACCGGCTTCGTCCTCGAAGACGGGCCAGGCTCCACGGGCCGCCGCGAGTCTTCCGCGCAGGCCCAGGTCTCCTTCACCCGGCCGGCCACGGCTTCCTCGTCGCGTTCCAGGGCCCGGCGGCCGGGGACCTGGCAGGACCAGCCGTTGCGCACCAGCAGCTTGCGCACGCCCTGAAGGGTGCAGGTCAGGTGGACGCGTCGGCCGATCACGGTCTTGATCCGGCCCAGGGTCCAGCGCTGGTCCTCCCAGCCGTGCGCGGCCGGCCCCTTGGCCAGCTCCGCCTCCAGTTGCGCGAACTGCTTCTCGCTCAGTCTCGGCAACGACGCCGGCCCTTGCGACCGCAGAGCACGCGGCCCGCCCTCCGTCCACGGCCGCCACCGCTGCACCTGCCGGACACCGACGCCCAGGCCCTCGCCCGCCTCATCGACCAGGGACAGTGCTGGCACCGGCTCTGGAGCCACCTACGCACCCAGTACGGCGACCCCCCGTCCGATCACACGCCACCTAAGACCATCTCCCACGTGGTGAGGCGGACGAATCGCTCGTAGCAGCAGATGGTTGCAGCGTGAACGCCGCCCGCTGCCCGCTGCCCGCCGCCCGCCGCCCGCCGCTCCGAGCACGGAGCCGGACCGTCGGTGGTGTCCGACGTCGTCCGCCCCGCACCGCTGCTCGATCCGTCGGCAGGGCAGGAGTGGATAACTCCAAGCGGCAGCAGCAGAGTTGGTGGCTTCCCCCAATGGGGGCGGCCGCTGGACGCTGACTAGCGTCGGGGCCAGGAATCGCCGGGTGTGCCACCGAGGTGTGCTGTGCCACGGGCTCCTGCCCGGCTCTGCGGAATGAGAGTGAGTGTGACGAGCACAGCGGGCACGACGGACCGATGCGTGCGCGGCGGCGGAGTGGCGCCGGTGCTGACCGCCGCCTTCCTGTGGGGCACGGTCGGACCCGCGCAGATCCTGGCCGCGAGCAGCGCGTCTCCGGTGTCGATCGGCGGGTTCCGGATGCTTGTCGGCGGTCTCGTCCTGGGGCTGTTCACCGCACGACGGGCCGGCCTGCGTACCTTGGTGCGGCGGCGGACGCGCGGCTGGACGGCGGTGAGCATCCTGGTCACCGCGGCCTTCCAGGTGTGCTTCCTGGAGGCGGTGGCGCGCTGCGGCGCCGCCCTGGCGACCGCCGTCGCCTTCGGCACCGTACCGGTGGTGTCGGGGGTGTGCGGGCGCGTCCTGGCAGGTGAGCGGCTGAGCCGCGTGTGGGCGTGCGGGACCGCGTGCGCCGTCGGCGGCATCGCCCTGCTCCTCCTTCCGGCCCACGGACGGCCGACCGACACCGCGGGCGTCCTCCTCGCCATGGTGGCCGGGGCCAGCTTCGGGGTGTACATCGCGGCGACCAAGCAGCTGGGGGAACGCGGCGGGGACACCACTGCCGCCGCCCCGACAAGTGTGTTCGTGGCCGGTCTGCTGGTACTGCCGTGGGCCCTGGCCCACTCGGACGGGCTCGGCGAACCGCGGGCGCTGTTCCTGATCGGCTGGCTGGCCCTGGCCACGACCGCCCTGGGCTATCTCCTGTTCACCTGGGGGGTGACGCGGATCAGCGGGGCGACCGCCGGCACCCTCAGCCTGGCGGAGCCGCTGGTCGCCACCCTGCTCGGGGTGCTCCTGCTCGGGGAACGACTCGGTGCACCGGCGATCGTCGGCGCGGTGCTCCTGCTCGGCGGGCTCGTCCTGGTCTCCGTACCGGCCCGGTGGGGCCGTGCGGGTGAGGCGTCCCGGGAGTGACCGCGCCCACCTTCACCCGGCGACGGAAGGACGCTTCCCGCGCCGCCCGGACGGGGACGGCGCGGAATGCGTCAGGAGAGGGCGGACGCGGAAGGCCGTTCAGCGGCTCACCGGCAGCCGTTCAGCGACGCGCGACGCGCGACTTGCGACTCGCGGGTGGCGGGTGGCGGGTGGCGGGATCAGGATGTCCCGGCGTCCGGTCAACGCTTCCCGGTGTCCGGTCAGCGGTCCCGATAGGACGACATGGCCTCGTTCACCCGGTGGGAGAAGAACAGCGGGCCGATGGCGTCCGCCCACGCCATGCCCTCCAGGGTCAACCGCAGTCGCCCGCCGTCCTCCCGCACCCAGTCGCGCCCGGTGACGAGAGCGAACTGAGCGGGGAAGTCGTCCTGCGGGAGGCTGCCGAACAGGTCCGCGTAGCGGTCCACGCGAAGGCCGTCCGCCTCCAGCAGCATGCTCAGGATGTACATACGGCGCCGCTCGTCGTCGTCCATGCGGAACGACCACTGGGCGCGCCGGAAGTCGTCGGTCGGCGTGGCGATGTAGTCGTCGATGATGCGCCGGACCTCCGGCACGGCGACGGCGTAGTCGGTCGTGTAATGCAGGTCCGTCGTGAACGACCGGGCTCCTACGCCCAGTCCGACCATCCCGGCCTGCTGGTTGTACTCGCTGATGTTGCTGTCGTCCGCCCCGTCGACCGCCGCGGTGCCGATCCGGCTGAACACCCGCATGGACGTCTGCCGGTAGCCGGCGGCGAGCAGGTGGTCACGTCCGAAGCGGTACAGGCGCAACCGCTGCTCGTCCCAACTCTCCCCGCTGTTGTCGTGCTTGGCCATGAGACCGGTCAACGGCCGTACGTACAGGGGGTATAGGTAGATCTCCTCCGGTTCCCAGCTCAGCGCCGCGTCCAGGGACACCTGGAAGGACTGCTCCGTCTGGCCGTCGATGCCGTAGATGAGGTCGATGTTGAGGATGGGGAAGGCGGCCTCCTTCAGCCGGGAGAGCGCGGCGTCCACCTCCGCGCGCTTCTGCGGCCGTATCGCGGCTCGCGCCTCCTCCTCCACGAAACTCTGCACACCGATGCTGAGCCGGGTCGCGCCGCGCCGCGCGAGAAGCGCGATGCGGTCCGCGGTCGCGGTGGCGGGAGAGGTCTCGACCGACCACGGCACCGCCGCCAGATCCGCACCCATCACGTTCTCGCAGATGTCGCACAGCCGACGCAGCTCGTCGGCGGTGAGATACGTCGGAGTGCCACCGCCGAACGCGGCGAGGGTGAAGCGCGGTGAGCCGTTGGCGTCCAGCGCCTCCCGGGTCGCGGCCGCCTGCCGCTCCAGCGTGTCCAGGAAGCCGCGGGTCACGTCCTCGGGCGCCCCGGTGCGGGTGAAGAGGTTGCAGAAACCGCAACGCATCTCGCAGAAAGGGATGTGGACGTAGAGGGAGAGCGCGTCCAGCCGCTCACCGGCCCACACGTCGGTGAGGAGCGGCCGTTCCTCACCCAGCCGGTACGCCTTCTGGTGCGGGTAGGCGTACACGTACTGCTTGTACGG
Organism: Streptomyces sp. NPDC003284; assembly: GCF_053589675.1. Taxonomy (NCBI): domain Bacteria; kingdom Bacillati; phylum Actinomycetota; class Actinomycetes; order Kitasatosporales; family Streptomycetaceae; genus Streptomyces; species Streptomyces sp. NPDC003284. The sequence goes on along the minus strand of NZ_JBSFSI010000015.1, from coordinate 31,971 downwards.
GGTCGTCGGCTCGTCGGGGGCGGAGCGGGAGATCCGGAGCGGTAACGAGGTTGCCACTTGAGCGATGCTTCCTTCCGGGGTCGAGATCGGGACCGGGATCGGGAGGCGATCCCGTCCGATGGTCGCGCCAAGTGACAGCATGCTCGACACAGGGTGACGGAATACATGAGGTGATCCACCGAAGTAATTGGCTTTTCCTTTACCGAAGTTGGCACCTTCAGCGCCTTGCCCGGAAACATCTGGCATGACATGGCGGGACCCCGTACGGACGGCAGGATCCGGGAATCCCTGGAATCCGCACGGCTGTTGAGATACGTATGTCGTCCATGAAGCGACTTCTGCTGGCCGCCGGCGGGGGCGGGGACGCCATCACGACAGCGATGGTGCACGCCGCCCTCCACGGCCCCGACGAACCCGCGCTGATCCTCACCTACGCCTGGGAGCGCCTGGTGGTCGATCCGGTCCCGGGCCCACGCCGACCGTCCGACTTCACCGGCACCGTCCCCGCAGGCCCTACGCTGCGCCTGGTCACCCCGGACTCCGCACCCCGGCCACCGGCCGGCTCGCTGCTGCCCCGTCTCGCCGCGGATCTGCGCACGGAACTGGGGCTGCTCGACCCGTACGGCGGGGCGGTGGGGCTCGCCCGGCAGATCACGGAGGCCGCCGCGTACTGCGGAACGGACCACGTCGACGTCGTGGACGTCGGGGGAGACGTCCTGGCCGACGGCACCGAGCCCACCCTGCGCAGCCCGCTCGGCGACGCACTCGCCCTCGCCGCCTGCGCGCACGCCTCGCTCTCCACCTCGGTGCACATCGCCGGGCCGGGGCTCGACTCGGAGGTCCCCGAAGCGGCCCTGCTGCCCACGCTCGGAGCACCGTTGCGCACCCTGACCGCCGCCGACACCCAGGTCGTGGAGCGCGTCTTCGACTGGCACCCGTCGGAGGCGAGCGCCCTGCTGGTCGCCGCGGCACGGGGCATCCGCGGGATCTGCGGAACACGCGACGCCCCCGAACCCGTCACCCTCACCGACGCCAGCCCCGGCGTCTACCGGCTCACCCTGACACGCGCCCTGCAACTCAACCCCCTGGCAAGGGCGTTGGCCGACACCACGGACCTCGACGCGGCAGAACGGGCCAGCCTCCAGGTGTGCGGCTTCTCCGAGATCGCCCGGGAACGCGCACGGGCGGCCGCCTCACACCAGGACACCCCCGCACTCCCTCCCCCCGACGGCAGCATCCCCCTCCCCGAGCGCTTCGCACACTGGGAGCAGTCGACCGCCCGCCGCGGAATCACCTACGTCACGACCCGCCGCATCACCGAGGAACTGGCGCTGCTCCCACCCCAGTCGGCAGAACTACGCGCCCACCTCCTCGCGACCTCCCCGCCCCGCCAGGCACCGCCGCTATGGCGGCTCTCCCCGACAGAGCGGTAAGACGACCGGCGGCTCCAGAAGCGGCGACGGTCCCGGCGCCGTGGGGGTCGCTGCCGGGCGGCGGTGTATGCCGTTGGGCGTGGTGGTGGACTGCGGGGAGGTGCCGTCGTCGTCCGCCCAGCCCCGGGCGAGGACGCGCCAGCTGGGTCATCGTCTGCAACTCCTGCGGACGATGCGGGGCCGAGGCGCCGCTTGCCATCCGATGCCGACCATCACCAGGCTCCTGTCACCTGATCTTGACCAGTATCGAGGAAGCGGTGGGAGCGGCTACGCAGTCGTCGATGCCGACGCGGGCCCCGGGATGAGGCGGTTCCGTTGCAGCCCCCGTCGGCATTCATCTCCGGAGAGGGGTGTGTCTCTTCCCCCCCAAAAAAAGAAAAAGGGGGAGACGCGAGTAGGGCCCTGGAAGGCGACATGCGCCGCTCGATCGGCGAACTGACCCGGCGGACCAGTCTGATTCCGCCGCCCTCGTGCGCTTGGCCCTCGTACGGCTCCTGCGCGAGCTGGGACTGGGATGGGACCTGCCCACGACCGCCGTGGCAGCGGGGATCGACACTCGGCCATGACGGCGAGCTTGTCGTCGCAGGGCTCGCCGCCCACCATGCGCACCATCGCGGCCAACCCGACGACGCAGCGATGCGCCCTCGGCTGCTGCGGCGGCTGGAGAGCGCGCACGACCCGCGCCAGGACCAGTACTTCGAGCTGCTCACCGCGATCAACCGCTGGTCCACCTCGCAGACCGTGTCGCCCGTGCTCAACTGGGCTGTCGCGGCCGCGCGCTCTCCGGGCTTCCCGTAGAGGCCACGCGCCGCTACCTCGGCCGCGCCAACGGACGACATGACAGTTCCTCCCGGAGCCCGCTGCCCTCACCTCGATCGCCACCGCAGCGAGCACCCGTGCCGAAAAACGCCGTCCCCCATCTTCTCGGACCCGGTCCCCTATGCCTCTGCTTTCGTCTGCCGCGACAAGGTCAGCGCTTCTGCCACGGGAAGTAGCAGTAGGGTGCTCGTGCAGGGACAGGGCGAGGAATGAGGGATGCCTCCGTCGCCCCGGTGTCACGGTGTCCGGAGTCGCCTACGACGTCGATACGGGTTGGGTCCGGCGGACGGCCACGGCGATCCGGGGCCTCGTCAGTGGTACAGGACTTCCCAGCCGAGGTCTGCCGGGGAAAAGGACTCTCTGGCGGGTCGCACGGCCCGCCCTCACGATGAGGGAATGACCAGCGCTTGGAGCGCCGACCACGGTTCGCGGCGCGGCCCCGGTTCCGTGACCGAGAGCTGTCTATTATGCGTGAGCACAATGAGCTGTACCTCGACGGCGCCTGACACGCCCCGCTCCAGGGATCGTTCCTGGAACTGGCGGATCCGGCGACCGTGGAGGTCACCGGGCGGGTGGTGCTGGGCCGCGAGGCCGACGTGAGCACCGCTGTCGCCGCCGCCGAGCGGGCGTTCGTCTCGTACTCGCAGACCAGCCCGCAGGAGTGCATCGAGCTCCTGGAGAGGATCCTGACCGAGTTCGACCGGCGGGCGGAGCATGGCGCATGCGGTCACTGCCGAACTCGGCGCCCCGCTGACGCTGGCCCGAGGCACATGTGCCCACCGAGCGGGTGCAGATCACCACGGCCATCGAGGTCCTCAGAACGTATGCCTTCACCGAGATGCGCGGGGAGACTGAGAGCCGCAAGGAAGCCATGGGGGGCGGCGGGGCTGATCACGCCGTGGAACTTCCCCGTCCTGCAGCCTACGGGCAAGACGGTCTCGGCGCTGGCCGCCGGATGCACCGTGGTCCTCAAATCGGCCCAGCTGACCCCGTAACTCCGCGGTCGTCCTGGCGGCGGAGGGCGCACATGGCCGCTGCGGCCTTGTCTGCGATCTCCGGCAGCAGAAGGCTGGCATAGCGGTCGAAGGCGAGACCGACGTCGAACCGGCCCGCACTGGCAGCCCTCACGTGCTCGGTTCGTCGATGTTCTGCGGCGCACGGGCGGTCACCTCGATGCCGGCGTAGGCGTCGCCGGACCGGGTGAGCAGGAGATCGAGGTTCAGGACCCTGGTGTCGCCGAGCCGGTAGCCGATCCCGGCGTCAGCCAGAACGCGGCGACAACGAACTCCGCACGCATTTGCAGGAGTTCGCGGCAACTAATGCGTGTCTGCCGCAGTGAGGGGGGTTCCTTGTGGAGCGTGGCCAGCAGCCTGTTCTGGCGGCATGACAGAAGTTCAAAGCCGTGACCCTCGGGTGAAAACATACAAGATCCTTACATATGATTTACTTACGTCATCGCTACGGGGCGACACGTGCCCCGTAGCTCTCCAGAAGTGAGGAAGAAGTGCCGAAAGCCTCTGCGCGCGCAGCACTTGGAGTCGGGCTGATCGCAGTTTGCGGGGGCTTCGTCTCCCTTACCGCCGCTCATGCGACACCCGCAGACGTCACCCCGGTGCCGGCAGCCTCCAGTCAGATGCCCCATCTTGTGGAAGACTTCTCCTACCCCGGCGCTGAGAAGATCCGGGCTGAACAGGGCATCACTCTCAAGCGTGGCGATGGGCACATCACGCTGACCGATTGTGCTGCTTCCTACGACATCATGGTCAAGTCCCGTACCGCGCAGAAGAACTATTGCTTCACGGTTCTCGGAAAGACTGGATTGCTGACTCTGGAACTGCCTGATGCCTTCGGTTTGTGGACGCAGCAGCACCCGGTTCAAGCCACATTGACTGCTGATGGGAAGAAGACCGTAGTTAAGGCTCCGGCCAATGACTACACCCCTATGGGTGAAGCAGGCGCCACGGGCGTGCCCTCCGTGCTGGTGGAACTGCGCGTTACCAGCTGACCCGCGCCTTGTTTCGGTAGCTCCGCCAGCTCTCCGGTACGTCTGCGAGTGCACAGAGTCAACGGTCAAAAGGTCAGCGCGTGCCGTCCTCTGACGGTGGCCCGGTGTCTCAGTGTACGAGGGACGGAGTCCGTCGCCGCGTGGCCTTCTGACCTCCCTTTTTGCGTGCTCTCGTCTGCTTATGGCGCCATGCGCGTGTTCCATCGTAATCATCAGGAATGTAATGTCTGCTAGAAGCAATCGTTTTGTATGGGGCTCTGCCTTGGGCGCCTCTGCTCTGCTGGCAAGTCTGTTCGTCGGCTTGCCAGCAGGTGCCGTGACAGGTCCCGAAGCGACCACGAATGACCTCGCTTTCACCGCCCGCCTGGACATCGGTGGCGGTCATCGCGCTTGCTCCGCTACCCTCGTAGATCCTCAATGGCTCGTGGCCTCGGCTGGATGTTTCACGGACGATCCCAACAGCATGCAGGTCAGCGCAGGCAAGCCCAAGTGGAAGACTATGGCCACCATCGGGCGTACCGATCTGACCGCTGCCGGTGGTCAAGTCCGTGAAGTCGTCGAGCTTGTGCCCCGAAGCGACCGGGACTTGGTTATGGCTCGGCTGGCGACGCCCGCTACCGGCATCACCCCTGTCGCAGTGTCTACCTCCGCACCAACTGCCGGTGAGGAGCTGAAGATCGCAGGGTTCGGCCGGACGAAGGCTCAGTGGGCGCCGAACAAGCTGCACACCGCCAGTTTCACGGTCGAATCCGTTGCCGAGACCACCCTCCTGACCAACGGCAAGAGCATCACGGACACGGCCTGCGCCGGCGATGCCGGCGGCCCAGTCGTCCGACAGGCGAACGGCAAAACTGAACTTGTGGCCCTCAGCAGCCAATCCTGGCAAGCAGGCTGTCTGGGGACCGACGAGAGCGAGACCCGCACCGCCGCGCTCGACACCCGCCTGGACGATCTCAACGCGTGGATCCAACAGGTCCGAAGTCTGCCGCAGCAGGCGCAGGTCACCGCCGGAGACTTCGACGGCGACGGCAAGGCCGACGTGGCCGCGCTTTACGACAATGGTAAGGACTCCCAGGGCCGCAGCGCTGCCAGCCTGTGGGTCTTCAGAAGTGATGGGACGGCGCTTCGCGCGCCGCGCGTCGTGTGGAACAGCGACAGCAGTTGGAACTGGAGCTCCAGCAAGCTCACCTCCGGTGACTACAACGGCGACGGCAAGACCGACATCGGTGTTCTGTACAACTACGGACAGACTGCTGACGGCATCAACCGGACCAAACTCTGGATCTTCACCAGCTCCGGCGATGGTGACTTCACAGAGCCAAAGATCGTCTGGGACAGCGGTAGCACCAGCTGGAACTGGGACTCCAGCAAGCTCACCTCCGGTGACTACAACGGCGACGGCAAGACCGACATCGGTGTCCTCTACAACTACGGACAGACCGGCGACGGCCGCAACCGCAGCGGCCTTTGGGCCTTCAACAGCACCGGCAACGGATTCCAGACACCGGTCAAGGTCTGGGACAGCGGAACGAACAGCTGGAACTGGAACGCCAGCAAGGTCGCATCCGGCGACTTCAACGGCGACGGAAAAATGGACATCGCTGTCCTTTACAACTACGGACAGGCCGCCGACGGCCGCAACCAGACCGGCCTGTGGTTCGCTGGTGGCGCCGACGGACTTGGCTCCCCCAAAAAGGTGTGGGACAGCGACACCAGCTGGAACTGGAACTCCAGCACCCTCACCACGGGCGACTACAACGGCGACGGCAAGACCGACATCGGCGTCCTCTACAACTACGGACAGGACGCCCAGGGCCGCAACCAGACCGGCCTGTGGACTATGGCCGGCACCGCTACAGGCGTCGCCGGGCCAAAAAGGGTCTGGGAGAGCGCCACCAGCTGGAACTGGAACTCCAGCCAGCCCGTCTCCGGCGACTTCAACGGCGACGGCAAGACCGACCTTGCTGTCTTCTACGACTACGGCAGAACAGCTGACGCCCGCGCTCGACACGGCCTATGGACCTTCATCAGCACCGGTGACACCATGACCGCCCCCCGTCTCGACTGGGACAGCGCCCTCTAATATTTCCCCCCCCGGATCAGAATTCATCAGGGGTATTTGGCCCCTCGTCTCGTAGGCGACAGAGGCATTAGCCGTTCCGGCAAACGAGTGTGCTGCCGCGGCGAGTCGGGGGATATCTTGCTGCAGCAATCAGGCGTCATAGCCGCGCGATGTCGAATCACGCGGCTATGACGCGGACTCCCCTCCTGGCCTACGGCGATGCAGGCATATTTCCGCCCTATGGCGGGTAGTTGAGGCTCCGCCTTGATCCATTATTTATTTGTCGACCGCTACCGGCGGCTGGTGCAACCATCTCAGCCCTAGGCGAGACCGCAGCAGCGGAAGCGCTGATGCCTCAGAGGGGCTTGTCGAGGATGGGGGCGACCATACCCTGAATCCGTCAGGATAATCTGACTAGGGTGGGCGCGTCACCGAGATTAGCCAGTCCATTGTGTTGCTTTGCCTGTGCGCAATAACTGTAATGATTCTCACGGGAATGCTATTTAGGGTACGGAAGGATGCGTCCCAAGAGAGTCCTGCGGCGATACGGCGCAAGACGAGTGCTCATCGATATTTTCGCAGTGAAGCGATTTTCGATTCGAGTTCTCCATCTAGATTTTCACCTCTTTGGGGGAAGGGCGCATGGGAGGGCTATCGCGCCCGGTGGGCCCCATTGCTTATTCCTTTGAGTTGATTTAGGAGGAGATAGAATGGCAAGAAGATCACGCAGTCTGCGGGGAGCGTGTGCCCTGCTATTGCCAGCCGCACTGACTGCAGGGCTCTTGGGTGCTATTCCAGCAGCCGCTTACACAGTGGATGAGAACGGTGTGCCTGTACTCTCCCCGCGGGAGCGGGTAGTCGACTACTGGACCAGCGGTGGCGCCGGTATCAAGTCCGCTGCGGAACATGCCCTTCTGGGGGATGACGATGCAATCCGTGAATTCTTGGATGAAGCACCTGTAATCCAGGATGACGACGATGCGGTGGATGCCAGTCGGCTGGTGAACGTGGGTGGGCCAGGGGTGCGTGCCGCCGCCAAAACTGCTCTGGCCGGCAGCTCGGAGGAGCTGCGTACTTTCCTGCGTACCGGTTGGCAGGCTCCGTTGAGGGACGATGAGAGCGTGGAGGTCTCTCGGATCATCAACTATGGCGGGCCGGGGGTGAAGGCCGCCGGGAAGAAGGCGTTGGAAGGGGACAGCTCGGCGCTGGAGGATTTTCTCAACAAGGGCCAGTACGAAGAGCGTGCCACTGATAACGAGGTCCTGGTCTCCAAGCTGATCACCTCAGGTGGCCCCAACGTGAAGGCGGCTGCCAAAGTCGCCTTGGCCGGCGGCCCGGAGGACGTCGAGGAATTTCTGGAGATCGGTCAGTTCACGGCTCGTGACCGGGATCAAGAACAGGCCACCATCCAGCAACTCGTCGACGAGGCCACTCAGGCCGGCGTCGAGGCCAAGGCAGCGACCGAGGCCGCGCAGGCAGATTCCGACAAGGCCGTGGCGGCTGCCGCCCTGGCACAGTTGGCGGCAGAGAAGGCCGCCAAGGAGACTCAGGCCGCCAAGAACGACTCCACCAAGGCTGCGTACAAGGCAAAGCAGGCAGCGGCAGCTGCACGAGCTGCCGCATCCGCCGCTCAGACGGCTATCAGCGCATCCAATGCCGCAAATCGCTCCGCCCGGATCGCGGCGCTGGCGGCCGCGCAGACTGCCAGCGCCGCCGCTCGTGCCGCCGATGCGGCCGAGGCTGCGTCGAACGCGGCCATCGCCGCCCGCAACGACAAGAACAGCGCCGCTGAGGCTAAGAAGCAGGCCCAAAATGCCCGCGCCGCCGCCAACCTGGCCAAGCAGTCCGGCGAAGCGGCCCTTCAGGCCGGCAACGCCTCGAAGGCGGCTGCCGCTGCGGCGGCCGCCTCGCGCAGTGCCGGAACCAACGCTGATAAGGCGGCCGATGCCGCCGACGCGGCCAGCGCCGCCGCTGACGCTGCCGGCGTCCACTCGGCCGAAGCCGCCGAAGCGGCTGCCGAGACCCGTCGCCACGCGGCTGAGGCCAACCGGGCGGCGGATGTCGCTGAATCGCTGGCCAACCGCTCAGCGGCAGCAGCGTTCGCTGCCCGCGACTACGCCAACTCCGCGGCTGACCACGCAAACAAGGCAGCAACTGCCGCCGATGACGCAGCAGCACATGCTGGCCAGGCAGCCGGTGCGGCTGCACAGGCGACCAAGAACGCGGCCGACGCGAAGGCAGCCGCCGACACTGCCACCGCCGCGGTCGCTTCGGCCAAGAAAGTCTTCGCTCTCGCCCGCGAGGCGGAATCAGAGGATCTCAAGACCCGCACCAACGCAGCCATCGAAGACGCCAGGACTCGAGCCGCTCAGGCCATCCAGGCCACCTCCGGTAGCGCTCAGACCGCCTACGACGCCCGTACCCTTGACGACACCGCACACCAACTGTCCACCCAGGCCAACAAGGCCGACGCCGACACCGCCGTCCTCGTGCCCCGCGGCCGGGTCCTGGCTGTGAAAGCCCTCAAGACCCGCGGCCCCTGGCTGCAGGACGCTGCGTCTCAGGCTCTGTCAGGTACTGACGACGACGTCATGGCCTACCTGCGTACCGGCTGGGACACTGCCGTCGCAAACGAGACCCGCGACGCCGTAGCAGACTTGAGCACCACCAGCCCCTACGCCAGCGTGCGCACCGCGGCAGCCGAGGCGCTTAAGGGCGACGCCAAGACCGTCACCGATTTCTACACGACCGGCCAGTACGACGTCGCCTGTGACGACCTCTCGGTCGCGGTGTCCAAACTCATCAACACAGGCGGCCCCAGCGTCAAGGAGGGCGCGAAGAAGGCCTTGGCCGACGGCAGCGGCAAAGCCCTGGCCGCTTTCCTTACCGTGGGCCAGTACGCCGCTCGCTCCACGGACGAGGCAGTTCAGGCATCCATCCTCGTCACCACCGCAGGTCCCGAGGTCCAGGCCGCCGCCAAGATCGCTTTGGCTGGAACGGTCGACGAACTGCACGACTTCATCCTCGTCGGCCGGTACATGGCTGACCGCAAGGACCAACTCGCCAGCACCCACGTCAATCAGGTACAACACCTGCTCGACGAGGGCGACGTGACCGCCGCACTCGCTCAACAGCACCGCTGGCTTGCTGCCGCCGCGGCAGCCCGCGCCAACAAGGCGGCAGCCGAAGCCCAACAGGCATCTGACGACGCCAACAAATCCGCCACCCAGGCAGCCGGCTACGCCCAGAACGCCAAAAACAGCGCCACCCAGGCCCAGGCCAGCGCTGATCGCGCCAGGCAGTCCGCCACCACAGCCCGCAACGCCGCGAACTCCGCCGACCAAGCCGCCGCAAACGCGACGGAGTCCGCGGCTCAGGCTCAGTTCTCCGCCACCTACGCCCGCAACTCAGCCGCATCTGCCAGAGAGTCGGCCGATCAAGCCAGGGCCGATGCCATAGAGGCAGGCAAGAGTAAGAATGAGGCGGACAAGGCAGCCGCTCAGGCATGGCAGCGCACCTACGACCTGCGCAAGCAGGAAGAAGAAGCCGTCCGCAAGGCGGCTGAGGAACAACGCAAGAAGGCCGCGGAGGAGCAGAATAAGCCCCGCTGCACCCCGCGCTTGTACAGGGATATCGACACCCAGTTCACCGCCTGCGTGGCCAGAGGAGGAACCTACGAAGCACCGGTCATCGACCCCACCCTCACCGCCATCTTCTGGAAGCTTTCCGGACTAGACGACATCAAGGAGTGCATCGCCAAACCAACCACAGGACAGTGTCTTACGGCGCTGGCGATGGTCCTTCCCCCCGGAAAGGCGTTGAAGGGCGCGGAACTGGCTGGGGTAGGTGTCAAAGCAGTCGTGGGAGCGACCCGCTTCAAACAGTACGACGGTCTCGTCGTTGATGCAGAGCACATTGCCGAGATGACCAAAAAGGGGGTTAAATTCAATCGGGAGGACGTTGTAGGTACCGTCAGGCTCTCTGACGGGAGCATAGCCTGGCTAGAAATAGGGAACGCGGACGCCGGTCTGAAACACGTACTGAATCACGCGGATGAATTCCTCGGAAAGGGTATTACGGAAGAAGAACTCCCGGGCTTCCTCATGAAGGCTATCACGGAGGGTGAAGTTGTGGCCTATCAAGGTAAGGGGAAGGGTCGCCCAATCTTTGAATTGACCTTCAAGGGTAAGACTCAGAGGGTCGCTGTTACGATTGGCGGAAACGGCTTCATAGTCGGGGCCAACCCGAGAAGCATCCCCTAGGAGGATCAGTGGAGAAGAGAGTGCGAGTTATGGCTGACTACGGATGCTATCCGCTGTGGCTCTTCGGAGAAGACCTGGGTGATACAGATCCGCGAGACGCCCGATTCGGCCTCTCCGACGAGCTGGTCAACCGGTTGGACACGTGGGCCGAGGTCTACGAGGGGATCCTGGTTTTCGACGATCCTGCCCGATCTGGCTTCCCGTCACCCGAAGCGAAGTCCCGATGGGTAAATGAGGGGCATGCGATTGCCGCTGATTTGGCCGCAGAACTGGGGCCCGACTGGACGGTTCGCTACTTCGACTATATCCAGGGAAGGGATTTGGACATCCAACTGGCAAAGTGAGGCGGCTGGTGCTGAAGCCGCCCGCAGTAGCCGTCCGGAATCACATGTCGAGAGTCTAATCACGCCTTCCTTGATGGGTCGCCAGCTTGCTGTCGACCCATCTTGCTCGGCGCCACCGATGAGGGGGCGGACGGCGTGGCCTGTACCGCCCCCGAGTGACGGTCGGGGCCCGAGCCGGAGGGGGTGTCACCACCAGGTGGTGACACCCCCTCCGGCTCGGCCGCTACCAGCGCATCACGAGGGTGGTCCACTCCGCGCGCTGCTCGTCGGACAGCTTGGCCGCCCGCCGCCGGGTGTTGTCGACCCACGGCACCCAGTTTGATCTCAGTCCCGTCCGGCAGTACCTCGACCGCCTTGCGCGGCACCCGCAGGTGTCCCTCCCGTTCGAAGTACTGCCGGGCAGCGGCCAGGTTCACAGCCCGGGCTACCTCCCGCCGCCTCACCGGCCGCGCCCCGCCGCGCTCTCGGCGGCGGGGGCGGGCTCCAGCCCGGGCGTCTCCGGACAACACCTCCGACCCGGTCTCCCGCAACCACCCCAGCGCCGCCGCGATCCCGCGCTGCCAGTACGCCCGCTCGGGGTCGATGACCCGCATCCCCACGAACGCGGCCACCCGTCGCAGGGGCGCGCTCGGTACTGAATCGCAGCACACCCCGGGCCGCCGCACTCACCCGCAACTGCGCTGTCGTCGACCTGGTCCTCGTCGTCAGGCTCCGGTCGACGAACTGGCGCTTGTCTTCCGAGAGTTCGCGGTCCTTCGCATTCGATCCTGTGGATAGCCCGCATCCGTGCTGCTCAACGGTCCCGGAGTGCGGCGCGGATCGTATCGGTGTGGGGCCGGATGCAGGCCTGCGTGGCTGTGTTCACAAGCTGCATCAGCAGTTGTACACGGGGTTTGGGAGGCCCCCGGATCCACGGTCGGGTGATGTTCATGAGTTTTGTCAGCGCAGGGGTACTTGCCAGGACAGCATAAGGGTGTTCCCGGTGAAAGGTCCTGGTCATGCCGCAGATGTCGAAGGCTGAGCTGTACGCGGCGTTCCGGCGAGACCACCGGGCCGGCATGACGATGCGGGCGCTGGAGCGCAAGTACAACGTCGCCTGACGGACGGTGCGTAAGGCTCTGAACTCCGCGTGGCCGGAGCCGCGGATGCCGTTGTCGCCGCGGCCGTCGGTGCTTGATCCGTACAAGGCGGTGATCGATGGGATTCTACGGTTAGACCTGGATGCGCCGCGCAAGCAGCGGCACACGGTGACCCGGCTCTTCCATCAGCTGGTCGAGGAACACGGCGCCGACGTGCCGTATCCGATGGTCAGACGCTATGTCGCCGAACGGAAGCCGCAGAACGCGGTGGAGGCGGTGCAAGGCGCCCGTCGAGGTGTTGGTCCCGCAGACCCATCTGCCCAGCATGGAGGCCGAAGTCGACTTCGGCGACGTGGCCGTGAGGCTCGCCGACGAGCTGGTGACCTGCTACCTGTTCGCCTTCCGCCTGTCGTATTCGGGCAAGGCCGTCCACCGCGTGCTCGCCTCTGCCGGCCAGTGAGCTTTCTTCGAGGGGTACGTGCACGCACTGCGGGTGCTGGGCGGGGTTCCGCGGGGCCGGGTCCGCCACGACTACCTCAAGGCCGCCGTCGCCCAGGTGTTGGGCCTGAGCCGGGCCCGGGTGGAAACTGACCGGTGGATTGCCTTCCGCTCCCACTTCGGCATCGAGAGTTTCTACTGCCGGCCCGGCATCGACGGCGCCCATGAGAAGGGGGTGTCCTGCTTCGGATCGTCCCTCTTGACCAGCTCATGACCTGCGATTTCGTCGGCGTCTTTGGAGGCGGGGCGAGACCGGTGCCCGCGCCGGACGCGGCCTCGCCAGCGGTCGGCTGACAGACCCCGCAGCTCAGCCACCGCTCCTGCCTTCGCCGATCGGCGGAACCACTTGCCACCGTACACTTGGCGGCTTTGGCTCGGTTCTCCGGACGGTTCACGGCGGTGGCTGGCTTCTTGCGTCTGCGGAAACATGGCAGTGGCCACGGAGAGCGCTAGGCCCCCACGACCTGCGGCGGGAGCGAGAGCACTATCGCCGAGTCCACCGAGTCCAGGGCAGCTGAACCGGGCATCGCCGCACGTAACGCTGCGGTGCGCGAGCGCCTCCCCTTCGATGACCGCCAGGACTTCGAGGACTCCAGGCGGGGCTACCTCGGAACCGCTGAGGACACCGAAGTGCGCGGCGGCGACGGTGGCAGCGTATGGGGGCTGGGGCGTACCGTTTCCCTGGCCGGGAGTGCCCTGAAACCGCGAGCCCCAGCCTGTGGCGGCAGAGCCGCCTGGTCGCTCAGTACGGCCTGTACGAGGTGGAAGAGAGCATCTACCAGGTGCGTGGTTTCGACCTGCCGAACGTGACCCTGGTGGAGGGCGACCGCGGGGTGTTTGTGATTGACCCGCTCATCAGTGCCGAGACAGCCGCGGCCGCACTGGCTCTGTACCGGCGCCACCGGAGCGAACGACCGGTGATCGCCCTGCTCTACACGCACAGCCACAGCCACATCGACCACTTCGGCGGTGCCCGAGGCGTGCTGAGTCAGGAGGACGTCGACGCCGGGGTGCCGGGCCGCCAACATGTACGGCGCGGCGCTGCCCAAGGTGGAGCGCGGGCAGATCGGTGCTGGCCTCGGCCAGACAACGTCCACCGGTGCTACCGGTCTGATCCCGCCCACGGTTGTACGTCACTCGTACCGGGCAGAGCCAGGCCGTAGACGGCATCCGGATGGTCTTCCACCTCACTCCCGGTACCGAGCCCATCGGGTCCCGGCGGGGCTCACGTCGGCGCAGGCCTGGCAAGCTCCGCGCCGACAAGGGCTCGACGACCGTCGTCTGCGGCAATGGCTGGCACAGCGAGGCATCCGGCACCGCATCGCCCTCAAGGGCGCCGAGTCCTCGCAGCGGCTCGGGCGGCACCGCTGGACCGTAGAACGGACCATGGCCTGGCTCGCCGGCTGCCAACGACTCCACCGCCGCTACGAACGCAAGGCCGAACACTTCCTCGCCTTCACCAGTATCGCCTGCACCCTCATCTGCTACCGCAGGATTGCCAAATGAGATGACTTCTGAAGGCCGGCCTCCTGGTCCGCGTGGGAGAGAGCGAGAACCGCAGGAGACGGTGGGCTCGGCGGCGCAGACCTGGCATGCAAGAGAGGTCACCTGCCCGAAGTCCCAGGTCGGCCCGAACTCCCCCTGCGTGGCCCACGGCCTCCATCATGAGCGGGTGGAGTGGGTGCAGGAGTTCACCCGCAAGCTGTGGGGCTGAAGTACCAGCCACTGCGCCGCCGGGCCGGCGTGGCGCAGTGCCGTTCCAGTAGAACGGTTCGCTCGAGGTGCCCTCTCTACGTCGTAAAGAAGCCGTTGCATTTCCTGATGCCACCCGCCTGGGTGTCGCTCGCCGGCGTAGGCAGCTCAGGTGCCGTCCTCCTGCCCGGCAGAACCAGCTGTCCCGCTTACGAGGGGTGCGGGGACGCCAGCGTCGGCCGGGTGCACCTTTAGGCCGTTTCCTTCGGATCATATGATCGTCGGTTGATGTGTGTCGTTACCGGGACGTCGTGGACGGACCTGCCCGGGCACTTCGGCTCGTGGAAGGGCGCCCACAACCGGCTGCGGAAGTGGGCCGCCGACGGCACCTGGGAGAAGGATTTCACCGCCCTACTCGCCCGGGCTGACGCCGAAGGGGATCTCGACCGGGTCGTCGCGGTCGACTCCACGACCTCGCCGCGGACAGCCGCTGTCGTCCGCTCGCCTTCGTGCTCACGCCGGGCCGGGGACGAGCCCGCGTTCACCGAGGTCATGGCCCGCTTGCGGGTTCCCGGCCGGTCGGCCGGCCCAGGACGACGCCGGAGGCGGTCCTGGCCGACAAGGCGTACTCGTCCCGGGCGATGCGGGCCCATCTGCGCCGACGCGGGATCCGGGCGGTGATCCCGCAGCCTTCCGACCAGATCGCCGGGCGCAAGAAGCGAGGCCGGTCCGCGGCCGCCCGCCAGCCTTCGAACGCGAGACCTACAAGCGGCGCAACACCGTCGAGCGGTGCATCGACAAGCTCAAGCAGTGGCGCGGCCTGGCCACTCGATACGCCAAGACCGCGATTGTCTACCTGGCCGGATTCCACCTCGCCGCCATCTTGATCTGGTCGGCAAGGTGATCCGGAAGAAACTGTCTAGGCCACCGTCGGCGTCCAGTACGGGACGACGGCCGGGATAGGCCTTGCGGCCTCCACGTCACGCTCGTCGAATTCACCGGCGAAGATCAGTACGATGTGGAAGAACTCCGCCTTCGGCGCGGCGGCGGTGGGCCAGCCGGCGAGGATGGCCTAGGTCATGGGGCTGCTGGTGACGGCATGTCCGGTCCGGGCATTCGCGGCGCCCTCTCGTTCGGTGACCGACGTTCCGTTACCGCAGCTGCTCCGTCAGACGGTGCCGGTCGTGGTGTTGGACGGCTTGCTCGGGAAAGGCGCGAGTCATGCAGTACAAGCGTGGCGGTCTGCCCGGAGTCTTTCACCGTACGCAGGTGCAGTTGCCGACCGCCAGCCTCAATGCTGCTCATCCGAAGGCCGGGGATCCCATGGGGGGTCGTCACTGCTTCCTGGTGCGGGAGCCGCTGGGAGTAGGCGGCTCAGACAGTGCTCGGGGAAGGAGCACCGCTTGTAGCCCAAGTATGCGTCGAGGTGCAGGGTGAGGGATGTAGCGGTGCTGCTGAGGGAGGCAATGCCGAAGGCGTGGGCACACAGTCCGGAAGGTTCCCAGTTGCTCAAGGACGAGGCTCTCCAGCCAAGTCGGCGCCAGTGAGGCCGCGGGCGCCGGATGGCTGGTGCGAAGGCCGGTGCGGCGGGACTGGCCACTGCACTCGGCCCAGTAGCGTAGTTTGCGGGACTCCCACGAGGAGTGGTTGCTCACGGCAGTGCCTTCCTGACGCGCCTCAGACCGATCCCAGCACGTCAACACCGACCAGTTGCTGGGTGTGGTTACGGTGGTACAGGCCGGTGCAATGCCACGCTCCTTGCGTTCCGGTACGCCGGATCGGGCGGTGGTCGGAACGGGGCCCGCCTCGGGCCAGTTCCGAGCAGCATCTAGTACAACCACGGTCAGGACGGACGACACCGTCACCGGTTCACTGGAACGGGTCCTGTGCCTCACGCCAGAGGAGGGAGGGGGTGCCGGGCACACCCAGGCCGTGGCTCAAAATGGGAACGGGCCGCCTGGACGTGCCCCGACGCTACTGCATGGCATGCCGACAGTGATCGCAGTATGTGACGCGAAGCTCCGGCCACGGACGTCGCTGGGCACTGTCCCGCCTGGCCAAGGAAGGCATCAGAACTCGTCGACGCGGCGCCTGGGTAACTGACGGCATCAACTGCAAGCGGTGATGAGGTCGTCGAGAATTTCCTCCGTGTATTTCGGGGGTGGGGCCTCGGCCGAAAGCCGGTCCATGACTTCTGTGTAAGCCTTCGCTTCTGCGTCCGGCACAGTGCTGAGCCGAGCCTTGCCGGCGCGTTCGAGGAATCGGTGCAGGAAGTTCTTAGTGTGCTCAGGCTTCTCGGCGGCACTCGCCAGTTGATCCATCAGGCGCCCGTAGCTGTCGCTGGCGTGTCCACTTCTGATGTAGGTGGCACCAGATAGCTGCTCCAGGTAGACGACATCGGGCAACGCTGGTTCGGCGAATTGCATGACGGTGAGAGGCGCGCCGATGTCCGCGTGATAATTTGCCTGGAGCGGCAGGATTCGGAGCGTGATGTTGGGCCGCTGCGACATCTGCACGAGGTGCTGAAGTTGTTCCCGCATGACAGCCGCTCCGCCCACCTGCCGATGCAGAACCGACTCGTCCAGAAGGGCCACTAGTTTCGGCGCCTCCGGGGTATGAAGAAATTGTTGGCGCTTCATACGCAACCCTACACGGAGGCTAATGTCTTGATCGGTCGCCATAGGGTATCCCACGCGAGTGATCGCCTTCGTGTACTCCGCCGTCTGGAGCAGTCCGGGAACGATTCTCGCCTCGAAAGTCTTGATCAGGCTAGCGCTCCGTTCCAGGTCGAATAGCGTCTGCAGCCACTCGGGCGTGATGTCGCTGTACTCGTGCCACCAGCTCTTCTCATCGGCCATGCGCCGAACTTCAAGCAGGCGGCACCGATCCTTCGGGTCATCAACCCCGTACAGGGTGAGCAGCTCTTCCAGTCGCTCTGGTACCGGCACGCTCACTCCCCGCTCGATGCGGCTGATCTGGCTCATCGAGCATCGAGTGGTGCGTGCAGCCTGCTCGATGGTGAGCTGGCGGGCCTGGCGCAGCTCCCGCAACGCAACTCCCAGGAGCATCCGTTGAGCGGTCGGCGTCAGGGGCGAGGGTGTGGTGGGGCGGGTGAGGGCGGGCAATGCAACTGGGACGCTCTGTCGCACGGGCCCGCGGTCCGTCTCTTCCTGCTTCTGAGCGCGGGCGTCTGCCCGTGGTGCTCCGTCGTACACCACGGCCGGCGCGCTCCTGGGCCGAAGGAGAAGCTCTGCACCCGTCACGTGATAGCGAGCGGCGGTGCGCAACCAACGCAGCGCCTGGTCCCTGTGTCCCAGCTCGAGGTGCTCAAGGCCCAGCGCGTACGCCTGGTATCCGAGTTCAGCCTGGTCAGCTTGGAGGGCTAGGGCCGCTCGTTGCTCGTCCGTGAGGCGGTCGATGCTGTCCATAACAGCGTCGAAGCCGTCGTCGGCCCCGTCCAGGGCGGCTTGATGGCGAAGCCGGTCTTCGGTACTCACTTGCGTTCTCCCTCGCCCGTAACCGCTGGCCGATAGTCGCTCAAGGCTGTGGTGTTGCGGAGCGTCTCTAGGGCCTTCTTGAGTAGGTTCTTGACTCCGCTCGGACCGATCCCCATCAGTACGGCTGTCTCGTCAACCTTGAGCCTGTCGATGTGGTGAAGATGCAGAGCCGCGCGCTGCCTCTCAGTTAAGCAAGCAAGCGCACGCCTGACATCGACGCGGCATTCAATCCCAGCAGGCAAGTCCGGGGTCATCGCATCAATCAGCACGGCCGCGTCCTCGACTTCAAACGAAACTTCTCGCGCGCGGCCTCGATGGTCCCAGAATTCTGCGATGCGGCACGACGCGATCGGATAGAGCGCCTTCACCGGTTCGTCGTAGGACTCGACAAAGTGGTCGTATCTGATGAAGAAGAGGCGCCAGATCTCCTGGCACAAATCCTCCGCTTCCTGCTTCCCCTCGACCCGTCGCGCCACGAACGACGCGAGCTTCGGGTGATGTTTCATGTAGAAGGCCCGCATGGCTTCCTGGCGCTCACGGTCCTCCCTCGCACGGGCGGAGACGCTACCGTCTTGTGCCGAGCTCACTTAACCTCATCGCTGTCTGGCGCCCACTCGGAGCCTGCGGTGCGGCCGACGGCGACTGTGCGGTCCGTGCCGAGATCGATGGACCACTGGGCCCCGTCGACCCGCTGGTTTGCGGACACCGACCGGCCGCTGTCGCTGGCCGCGCCGATCACGACTGCCATAGCCCGCCGCTGCTCTCGGGCGAGTGCCACCCGCCCCCGGCGCCGCATCAGTGCGGCGGCCAAGCCGCACAAGCCTGAGATCGCTGTCGCCATCTCCCCGGGACCCATCGATCGCAGCACCGCGGAACCACCGACCTTCACTTGACGGAAAACCCTGTCACGTATACATCGGCGCAAGAGGCAGTTTCGGGTACCCCCTTCCCGCGTGACGAGATTCGCACGCCTTGATTCGCCGCCACGCCCGTGCCCCAGACCGCGCCGGAGCCTCCGGCCGCCGCGCCGGGAGCTTCACAGGCGCCGGTGAAGACGCGCAACATGGGATCGGCAGGCATCCACCAGGCACTTGCCGCGCACCAGGCCGTCGTGCCCCGAGCCGGGTCGACCCGTTGATCGCGGGGTAAAGCGGCAGTCCGCCGCGATGCGGGCGCTGAGCCGCCGGGCGTTCCCCGGCGGTGGGCGAGGACGTCGTCGATACGGAAGGCATCGGCGACCCACGTCGAGGCGGCTGGCGCTATGAAGCTGAGCACGGTCTGGATGTCGTCCCGGCGGGCTTCGAGGGGCAGGTGCCAGATCCCCTCGTGGTGAGTGATGCGGTTGCGGAACTGATGCAGCCGCTTGACCGGGTTCTCCACCGTGGTCAGAGTACGTTTGGGAGCGTGAGGGAAGGCGCCCGCGAGGTCGGGCCACTGGCTGAGCTTGTACTGGCGGGCCAGCAGGAAGCGTCTGAAGCCGAAGCCCAGTTCCACGATGCCCTTCCCACGCGGGGTGGTCGCAGCGCCGCGCCGCTCAGCGCGCTCTCGGGCCTGGGTGATGTCGCCGCGGCCCTGCCGGTGAGGGGGGACCTTCCTGCCGGTGTACCACTCGGTGGTGCGGCCCCGGCGCTGCTGGCGGGCAACGAGCCGTGCGTCCAGCGCGTTGCGCAGCGTGATCTCCAGGTGCCCGAGGGGTTCGAAGAACGCCCGGGCGAGGTCGCTGTTCCACCGGTATAACGCGAGCGCGGCGGCGGAGTCACCGGCGCACGCGGTCAGGTTAGGGGGCGTCCCCGTGCCCGCGGGGGTAGCTCGCGCGACGACGTCACGCTGCTGGAGAACCACTCGTCGTCCCTGCGCACGCAGGGGTAGCTCCCGGACCCGGGCCTGAGTCCGACAGGTCAGTACGTCGTTCCCGCGCCCGCAGGGGTGGCTTCACCACCACCGACGTCACCACCCCCGACGCGCTGTCGTCCCGGGGCCGCGGGAGCGGAACTGGACCGGGTGAAGGGGCTGCTGCAACTGCGGGATGGCGCGCCCCGGCTGCTGGCCGGCCAGCTGACGGACCGGCTGGTGGAAACCGGCGGCGAGGCCCTGGTCGAGCGCCCGTGTCCGTGGCTGATCCGGTGGGGCCTGGTGCAGCGCCAGGCGTGCACGGACCGGTGGTGCGAAGACGGGATCCGCCTGGACGCCGGGTGGCGAGTGCGAGATGTGCGGCAACGTGATCCGCATCTGACGCGCCCGGCGGGTGAAGGCC
This sequence comes from Streptomyces sp. NPDC003284, assembly GCF_053589675.1. Classification (NCBI taxonomy): domain Bacteria; kingdom Bacillati; phylum Actinomycetota; class Actinomycetes; order Kitasatosporales; family Streptomycetaceae; genus Streptomyces; species Streptomyces sp. NPDC003284. The sequence goes on along the minus strand of NZ_JBSFSI010000015.1, from coordinate 12,026 downwards.
GCAGCACAGGTCGACCGGGAGCTGCCTGGTCTCCTGACCGAGGACGAACGGCGCCGGATCGCCGAGGAGCGGCTGCGTGAACAGGCCGCCGCCGAGGCGGGGGATCTCGTGCGACGGCACGAGCGGGCCCACCGCGATTGGCGAGTCGGCCGATGCGGGGCTGGCGTGCAGGTCTGGTCCTAGGGCGTGTTCGCAACGTGGTTGGGTCGTTGGTGTGTTCGTGGTGCGTCGTCATGAGCTGACTGATGAGTCGTGGGCGGTGATCGGGCCGTTGCTGGCTCCGCCGCGGATGGGCCGTCCGGTGCGGGACCGGCGCCAGGTGGTCAACGGCATTCTGTGGAAGCTGTCCACGGGAGCGGCGTGGCGGGATCTGCCGGAGCGGTACGGGCCGTGGAAGACGGTCTGCGAGCGCTTCCGTCGCTGGTCGGCCGACGGCACCTGGGACCGGCTCCTGGCCCATGTCCAGCAGCATTCGGACGCGGTCGGCGCTGTGGACTGGACGGTGGTGTGCGTGGACTCCGCGGCTGTGCGGGCCCATCAGCATGCGGCCGGTGCCCGAAAGGGGGGCAGGACCGGCCGGGCGAGGCGATCGGCCGGTCCCGCGGCGGGCTGACCACGAAGATCCACCTCGCCTGCGACGGCCGGGGGCGACCGCTGGCCTTCACCCTGACCGCGGGGAACGTCAACGACTGCATCCGGTTCGAGCAGGTCATGGCCCGCATCAGCGTCCGCCGGTGCGGGCCCGGCCGGCCCAGGACCCGGCCCGAGCGGGTCGCCGCGGACAAGGGCTACTCGTCCACGAAGATCCGCACCCACCTCCGCCGACGCGGCATCAAAGCGGCGATTCCCGAGCGGACCGACCAGATCAACGGACGCCTCCGCCGGTGCGAGAGCCTGTGCCGCCTCGACCGGGTGGCCTACCGGCGCCGCAACCTCGTCGAACGCTGCTTCAACAAGCTCAAGCACAACAAAGCCCTGGCCACCCGCTACGACAAACGCGCCCACCACTACCAAGCCATGGTCACCCTCGCCTGCCTACGCCTCTGGCTCCCCTGACATTGCGGATACGACCTAGGTGAGGGAGACGAATGCCTTCTGCCCGAGGCCAGCGGCCAGGGCTGCCACCGCAGGGTGCTCGATGGCGGTAGCGGGGCTGGCCACGGATTTGGCGTCGGACGGGTGGGCACTCACGTCCGCGCGGACGGCCAGCATGTAGTTCAATTCCCCTCTCGGCCAGGCCAGCCCGCAGGTGGGGCATTGGTGCCGTAGGCGGCGTCGGTCACGACAACCGGTGGGCGCATGCCCCACCTGGCCAGTTCATCGAGCATGTCCAGAGCCAGCCGCCACTTCTCGCGGTGTGTGGCCTCCGGTGGGATGCGGGATGCAAGTGGCGGCGCGGCTGTCGGTATCCGCGTCGCACTCCTTGGGCTGGAACTGCCACCACTGCAGCGGGCAGGAGGCGATGTCGGTGGCGGCGTGGACGCTGACCGAGACCTGGCAGTTGGCGCGTTTGCCCACGGCCCCGCAGTACTGCGGGACCACGGCGACCGACATTCTCCCGTCCTCGGGCAGCGACACGTCGTCGATCACCCAGGCCGCCGGATTGACCATCGGCAGCATCCGCTCGCAGATCCGCCGCTGCACGGGAACCGGGTCGCAGGTGGACTGTTTCTCGTATCGGCTGCGAGAAGCTCGCGTTGGATGCGAAGCGATTCGGGGCCAATCCTAGGGTTCACTGGTCATCGACCGGTCCTCCCCGACGGGCTACCGCACATTTCGATCGCCAGCTCTCGGCTCCCTGAGCGGGCCCCGGACAAACCCTGCGGCCCTTGATCCGCGCCCCATGCTTCGCGAGGATTGAACGGGCAACTGGCGGATCTTCATTGGGCACTTGACGAAGCAAGCGGAGTAACGTCGGGCAGAACCGTGCCGGTCGCAGCAGCAGTCCGCCAGCTGAGGGTCTGCCCAGGCCGCGGTACGGCGAGGATGCGGCAAGGGGGACGGCGTGGCGAGTTCAACAAGGGCGACGGGGCCAGTCGATGCTGTAAAGAAGCGTGTCACGCGCGTGCAGCGGTTGGGAACGAGTGAGACGACGGCCTGGTCGGCGGCGTGTCTAGCGAGTTGGGCTGTGTTCCTTCCGCTGCTCGGGCCGTGGTTGGCGCTCGCCGCTCTGGTCATCCCCTCCGCTGTCCTTTTCCCGTTTCCCTCGGTTGCGGCGCTGTGCCGGGCAGTGCGGGGCCGGGTCACCGTTTCGTGGTCGTGGCGGCGACTGCTGCGCGTCCAGACGCTGTCACTGCTGCTGGTGCTGCTGGTCTTCTTCTGCGGCACGCTCGTCGTGGCATCCTCCAGCAACGCGGCCTTCTGGTTTGCGCTCGTGCTCCTGCCGGCCGGGGTTGCTGTGCTGGCCGTGTGCGGGGCGCTCGAGATTTGTGCGGAGGCGGTTGACCTCGGTCAAGACGACGCGAGCCCCGCGTTGCGCATCTGGCCGTCCGTATCGTTGCGCGTGGGTGTGGTTCTGTTTTTCTCTGCGGCGTCCGGGGTGTGCGCCCGGGTGGTGCGTGACCGGGTGCGTGCTGTTGCAGCGGTGCCTGGTCAGCCCGTCCCGGGCCGAACCGGCGGCGTCGCGCAGTGGGTCGATGCGCAGATCGCCTCAAGTGTGTACGGACCGACTTACGACCGGCAGTGGTACTGGACTTTCATGGTCGCTGCTGCCGGTCTGCTGGCTGGCGTCTGCGGCCTCCTGCTGCGGAACGCGTTCCTGCGGGCCATGGTCAGGACTGACCTTTTCGACGATGTTTCCGGGACGTACGCCGCCCCCACCGAGTCCGCCGGCAAGGTGTTTCTCAGCTATTCCCGAAAGGACAGCGACTGGGCCCGCCGGTTGTCGGCCCGTCTGGAGGGGAGGTTGGGCGAACTGTGGGTCGACTGGCGAGCCATCCATCCCTCCGAGCAGTGGCGCGAGTCCATTTCCGAGGCCATCCGCACGTCGGATGCACTTGTCGTTCTGCTGAGCCGGGGCGCCCTGGCGTCCAAGTACTGCTTGGACGAATGCCGACAGGCGATCGAGCAGCGCAAGCGGATCTTACCTGTGGTGATCGATCCAGATCTGGAGCGCGGCAGCACGAGCGGAATCCTGCGCGAGAGCGAGTGGGGCGAGCTGACGCCGTATCAATACTTGTCGTTGGTGGATCCTGACGAGGAGGAACTCGCCCAGGGTGTCGAGGACGTCGTCGCCTTCGTGCACGAGCATTACCGGTGGGTGGCATTCCACGGCCGGCTCGGCGTACTGGCGCACCAGTGGTGGGCAGGCGGCCGGAACGACGGGCAACTGCTGCGGGCCGAGGAACTGTTCGTCGCCGAGGCATGGCGACGGCGCGCCCCGGCCGAGGAGAATTTCCGGGCAGGGCTCTCCGACAAGCAGAAGCGATTTCTGGAGGCAAGCGGCAGATTCGTCCGGCGGCGCACGCTCCGCATCCGGTCGGCCTTGGCTGCCGGCATCGCGGTGATCGTCGGCCTGTCCGGAGTCATCGCCGCTGGGCAGGCCGGCGCGGAGGCTCAGTACCGAACCGCGCTCTCCCGTAAACTGGCTGCCGCAGTCGGCGATGTTTCTGGCGTAAACCCGGAGCGGGCGCTGCAGTACGCTCTGGCTGCGCGCGGGCAGGCAAACACCGCCGAGTCACAGAACGCCATCGCCGAGCGGCTGACCGAGTTCAACAGTGTTCGCACCGTCGTCGCCCCGCGAGGCGAACCGGTGAGGAACGTGCTGCTCAGCCGGACAGGGGACATCCTCTTCATCGAGCGGGGGCAGGCCTCCGGGGGAGTGGTCGAGCGAGGGCAGTCCACCGAGGTCTGGGACGTCAAGCGGGCGCAGAGCCGGGGAACGCTTTCCGGCAGCCTGCTGGAGTCCGGCAGCGGAAGCGCCCACTCCCTGTCGGCCGACGGCCGGACCGTGGCATTGACGTCGGACGACGGAACCCACATATATCTGGCTGACACAAGGACGTTGCGTGTAGAGGGCAGCTTCTCCACAGCCGAAGCGGGTGTCCCGACCGGACTGTTCGAGGGCTCGGCAGGACTGAGCGCGGATGGTCGGCGCCTCCTGGCTTCCACCTCCTCAAATGTGAATCAGGTGCCCACCGTGGTATGGGATGTGCCCAGTCATCGCATCGTGGAGAAGTCCAGCTGCACCACGGCGCTCTTGGCACCCTCCGGGCGCAGAGCCGTGTGCGACGGCCGACTCATGGACTTCACGGACTCCAGAACGACACAGGACAGGGCCCTACACGACCAGGACCAGGCTCTACAGCACATCAACGGCGGCGAGGTCAGATTCGTGGGCTTCACCGACCATGACGATGTGCTCGTCGATGTCGCAGGGGAAGCACGGCTCTACGAGCAGGGAAGTACACACCCGTGGGTGCCGGCTCCTGGCATGTCCGTTGCGAGCAGTACCCCGGAGGGCGTGGGCCCCTTGATCGGGGGACGCTACGCGGTGCTCAGTCGCGTCGGCGCGGATCGCTTCGAGCTCTGGGACCTGGTCGATCACCGGCGTATCGGGTCGTCAAGCAGCCTTGAAAAGATCATCGCCGCGCGATCGGGCGGTGCTCCGCCACAGTTCAAGCGCGCCGAGAGGGTCCTCGAAGCGGAGACAGCTGACGGATCGCTCGTAGCGGCGGCGGCTGTCGACGAATCTGTCGTGCTGTGGGAGAAAGGGGGCGTCGGGCGGATCAGCGAGCATCTGCCGGTCCCCGCCGACAAGCAAGGTTTCTACGCCGTCAGCTCAAACGCCCACACCGTGGCGGCAGCCACCGGCCGGACTGTGGGCCTCTGGGACACCGCTACCCGTGCGCGTACGGGAAACTTCCGGCTGGGCGAGGACGCAGGCATGCTCGCCTTCAGCCAGGACGGCTCGCTGCTCGCGGTGGGCGAGGGGATCGAAGAGGGGCGCCTGGATGTGGAAGTCCTCAGCGGACGTGACGGCCGGCGCATCGCCCGGTTCGAGGCGGGACAGGGTACGAGGAACCACATCGCATCTCTGGTCTTCTCCAACGATGGGAAGCAGCTCTATGCGGCCCTGACCGGACAGTTCCGGGTCGTCGTATGGGACGTTGCACGCTCTGGTAGCGCACCCCGCACGGTGGCCGAGACTGATGGCTTCGCCGACCAGGCCGCTCTCAGCCCTGACGGCACTAAGCTGGCCGCCACCGGCCGTGACGGCACCGTCAGCCTATGGGACACGGCCTCCGGCACCCGGTTGCACACCATTGAGGGGGCCTACGACGCGGCATTCAGCCCGGACGGAAAGACCGTGGCCACCACGGACACCTCGTACCGGTCCGTGTCCCTGTGGAGCGTACAAAGCGGCAAGAAGATCGGCCGCGACATCGTTCCGACGGCGGGGGCGTCCCGTGTGCATTTCGACCCTGACGGGCACCACATCGCGATCATCGGCAGCCCCGATGGAGGTCTCGTCAGTCACATACCGGTGACGCTGTGGGACCTCGCCAGCCGCCGGCAGGTCGGTCCCCAGGTGGCCGCGGTGGACTCCTACGCTGCGTTGGGCTTCGCCCCGAACGGCGACCGTCTTGTGACTGCCGGACGCTACGGCACCTCCGTCGCCGACGTCACAGCGGCCGGCTGGGTCTCCTCGCTGTGCGGCATCGTCACCCGCCGGCTCAGCGCATCGGAATGGCGGGACGTCGCACCTGGAGAGCGGTTCCGCTGGCCCTGCTGACGGGTTGGCGCCCGTCGCCCGTGCTGCCTGTCAGTCCAACGTCCAGCGGATCATCCACGCCTCGTTCTGTACCGAGATGACGTGCTCGCACGCGGCCACGAACCGGTCGGTGTCCTCCGGTGCAAGCTCGCGCTCCACCGACCACTGCTGAAGCAGCCGTGCCAACTCGTCCCCGGTGCGGGTGAATTCAAGCTGCTGATAAGCGTACCGCTGGGCGTGGGCATGCGCAGTGATTGCCCCTCCAACCGACGCCGCGACCGCCACCCACGCCGCAATCTGCTCCACACTCCACGTGGCGGCGACCGCCGCCATCACCGCACCAAGCCCGCCGAGCACGAACTCAATCCGTTCGTACAGCCGGACCTTGCCCAACATGAACGCGGCCCGCGGCCGGTAGTAGCTCTCCAGTTGCCGACGCAGCCGCTGCTCCACGTACGTCCCCTCGTCCCCTACGTCGGGCACCGGACGCTCGATGGCCGTGATGCCCGTAGTGTGCCGCAGCAAGTCCTCTCCGTCCCGCACGAAACCGCAGACCCTCTCGCACAGCAGTTCGTCGGCGTTCTCGCTTCTTCGGTAGGCCCCGACCCCCGCCAGGTACGTGTACGACTCGGCCTTGATGGCCTCGGAAACCGCACGCAACCGGGTCCAGTCACTCACCTTGTCAGGCCCACCGCGAGGGCTCACCAGCGGCATGCATCCCGCGGCGATCGCGGCGGCAAAGGCCAGTGTCCGCCCGACAGCCTCGTTCCACGCCATCGTCTGGGACGCAGCGGTGCCCAGCACCGCTGCCGTCACTCCCAGGGCCAGGACCGCCACCCGCGCCCGCTCGACCTGCTTCTTGAGTCGCCCCGCCGCCTGGGACCACACGCTCTGCTGAGCCCAGACCGTAGATATCGCCGTACCCTGCGAATCCTCTGTCACAGAGGGGATGATGACAGGCCGTGAGGACGCCTGCCAGGGGCAGGCCGGCCACCGGCCAAGACAGCATGCGCCTCCATAATCTGGATCAAGGACCTCACCCCATTGCGAACGGCTCGATACAGGCCCTGACGGTCTCATGTCGGTGGTCTTTGCGACGGCTGTGATGAGTGAGGTTCTCGTCATTCGGGGCGGGGCGGGTGCTTGTTGTGCTCGTGCGTGTGGTCGTCGGGGCGGTGTGGTCTTGGCCGGAGCCATAGGCCGGCGGTGGCTGAGGTGATGAGGAAGAAGGCTCCTACGGCGTAGGCCCAGTGAGCGGACCTGAACAGGGCGATGAGGAAGAAGACCACGCCCACTGCGGCGAGGGCGGCCTTGAGCAGCGCGATGCGAGCGGCGGAATGCTGGTTGTCTGGCGCCATGGCGGGTTCCTCGTCTGCGCCGGGGAGGCTGGGCTCGCCGCCCGGGGCGCGGCGGCGGGCGCGTGGACCCGTGGTGTGCTGTGCGGGTGGGGTCAGCCGCGTGAACTCGCGGTCGGTGAGCAGGCACTGGAGCTGTAGCTCGGCTTGCAGCGCCAGCGCCATGTCGACCAGGTCGTACAGGTGGCCGTCCTTGATCCATCCCCGGGGGTAACCGTTGTCCGTCAGACGGAAGTACTCGCCCGCGCCCGAGTACCCGCCCATGGCCAGGGAAGGAATCTTGCCGAGGAAGCGGGAGACGGCAGGATGCTGGAATGCGGTCACGCCCGTGACCGAGGGGAACCTCCTGATGCCCGCGACTTCGGGGAGCCTCTCGTTCCGCGCTCGCTGCGCGTCCAAGAACGTCTCAGGGGTGGTGTGCCACTGCTCCCTCTCCTTGTCGGAGAGCTCGTCGTACCACTCGATCTTGCGCACTCTGGCCATCTCGTCGGCCAGGAACTGCTTGAAGTCGGTCAGTTGCTGCTGCCTAAGGCATTACTCGGGGAGGACGGGGAGGGAAGAGTTGAATTGCCTGTCGACGCGTCTGAGGGCGGCCAGGATCTGGTCGCGCTGGAAGACGTACATGCGCAGGAGCTGGTCGATCCGGTAGTGGTCCTCGGGGCGCAGGGCTTCCGGATCCCACCCCCAGACCTTCATCGCGTCCTTGGCATTGGTGGTGTACATGTTCAGTTCGCTCTGAACGTTGTAGACGATCTTGTCGTCCATGCCCGGCTGGTAGCCGAGGTCATGCAGTTTGAGGTTGATCTCGTACTCGATGTGCATGTGAGTCCCCTGGTCAGGCCGCAGCTTCGGCGGTGTCGAAGGTGATGGTGCGGCAGACCTCGGTGAGGATCTCCACGCACGAGTCCCACTCGGCGAGGTTCTCCGTGGCGATGGCGAAGTCGGCCATCGCCAGACGTCCCGGGATCGGCACGAACACGTGCAGCTGGCGCACGACGGTCGCCCCGCCGCCCTCGCCCAGCAGATTGACGGGCTTCTCCACCTTGCGTTCCTCGGTCAGCAGCACCGCCGGCCCTGCCTCCAGGCGCACCACACCGACCTCCGCCTTCTGATAGACGGCGCCCATGGTGCGCGCCAGCCGGTGGACGGTCTGGTCGTTGGACAGCTCGCTGGGGCGCGCGGTGACGGTCAGGATCGCCGAGGACAGCTTCGCCTCGGGCTTCTCCTTCGTCGGCCCGTACAGCAGCGTTCCCGCATAGACCGCACCAGCCGCCGACAGCAGTTCATACATCGACTGCTGCGCCAGAACCGCGTGGGCCATCTCCTCCCGCGAGGGCTTGGGATCGACCATGTTCAGACGTTCGATGAGCTTGCTGGTGTTCGCCTCGGCGGAGACGGAGAAATCAATGTCGTTGAAGGCTTCGGGAACTTCGAAGCTCATCGGCAGGTCGATCGAACTCTTGGCCATGGCAGGCGATACTCCTCCAGATCAGGGCACAGACCGACCTCCGGGCAGTGGACGGCCGGAGGTGCTGCTGGACGACCTCGATTTCGAGTGGGGGCCACGCATCCGCCTCAGCCGGTGAGCAGCCGGGAACGAACAGCGGGGTCGGGTCAGCCACAGTCGAGCATCTCCTGTGCGAAGTCGGCCGGGGCCGGACTGGGCGCGGACGCGGGTGGGCCGTCCGGTCGGGCGGCCGCCCAGCGTTCGGCTGACGGATAGGACACCGGGCGCACAGGGTGAATTCCAAGGGTCCTTCGCTTTCCGGGGTCAGCCGCACTTGCTTCCAGGCCTTACACGCATGCACCGGGGTGTGATGCCTGGGGGTTCTGAGCTGGAAAATCGCACTGGTGTGCGTGTAAGCCCTGGGATCTCGGGATGCACCCCCGGTGAACTACGCGGCGGCCGGGGCGGGTTCGGTGAGGTGACCCAGCCGGGTGTAGAGGGCCTGTACGAGACGGGCGCGGTTCTGGACGCAGCGGGCGGTGCCCTTGAGCGGGCGGACAGGCGGCCGTCGGCTTCGCGGAGGACGACATCGGCGAGGGCGCCGCGGCCGTCGCTCTTGGGCAGGGAGGTAGTGAGGCGCCGGACGTCGGTGACGACAGCGCGGGCGTGCCCGGTGAGCTGGAGGGCGATCTGCTCGTAGTCGCGGGGTGCGAGGTCCGGGTTCTTCCACGCGAGGACGGCAGTGACGAAGCCTCGTGCGGGGTGCGGTCCAGGGGGAGCTCGGCCTCGATCAGGCCGTCGGGGTCGTGGAACACGAAGTAGGTGTCGCTCACCGGGCGCTCGCCGCGTCGCCGTCCTGGTCGTGGTCGCCGGGGGCGGCTGCCGGGGCCTGGAGGGCGAAGAATCGGGCGTTGCCCCGGCCGGCGCGGGCGATCAGCGCCGGGGAGGGTCGGCGTCGGATCAGGTCGGTCAGGCCGTGTTCTTGGTGACGAAGTCCGCGATGGCGTCTTCCATCTGCTGGAGGCCGGGGTCTTCGAGGGGGTAGTGGCCGGCGTCTTCGAGCATGACGGTGTCGACAGGGACCTTGGTGATGCGGGAGAGGACGGGCACGCTGAGGCGGTGGGGGGTCCAGCGGTCCTCGGCGGGCTGGGTGAGGAGCACGGGGCAGGCGTCGAAGTCCTGTGGTTCGACGGCGGGGGTGTAGTTCCCGTAGGTGTCGAGGAAGCGGACGCTGACCCAGTTGGCGGCCGAGGTGCGGTCTTTCATCAGGACCTTCATGGCGTCCGGGTCGTTGGCGAGCGCGGACATCTTGGATGCGAGGCTCATCGGATACTTGGCGGAGGCGGCCGGTGTCCTGGCGAGTACGCCCATGAGGGGGACGCCGGCACGGGCGGTGAGCTTGTCGTGGGCGGTTTCGTCGCGGACCTGCTGGTCGCGCTGGTCGAGGAAGGTCATGCCGACGATGCCGCGCAGGGTGCCGCGGGGCGCCTTGGCCGCGACGTGGTAGGTGAGCATGCCGCCGGCGCTCAGCCCGTACAGGACGATGGGGCGGTCGTCGCGGGACTGCTCGAAGGCGAGGAAGTCGACGACGAGGTCGACCCAGTCGTCGTAGGAGGGGGTCGACCCGGGCCTCACCTGGGTGAGGCCGTAGCCGAGGTTGTCCAGGGCGACGGTCTCGAACCCCCGCTCGGCGAGCGGGGCACCGAGGATGAGGGACATCTGGCGGCCGTTGGTGCCGACTCCGTGATGGAGGACGACCTTGGCTCTCGTGCCGGGGTTGCGGTAGCGGTCGAGGTGGACGCGGTGGCCGTGCCAGTCCCAGTACTCTTCCTCGGGGGCGGTGGCGTCGGTCAGGCGTAGCCGCTCGGGCAGGAACCGCTGGAGGTCGCGCCATGCCTGCTGGTCGCGGTAGTACGTGGGGGCGGGGGTGCTGTTCATGGAGGGGGCGCCTTTCGGCGGGGTCCGACCCTGGCGGGTCAGGCGGGGGTGGAAGCGGAGCGGGCGAGCGCCCCGCAGGTGATTATCCGCACGCCGGCGACGAGTTCGTCGCGTACCGCTCCGGCGTCGCGCAGGTCGTCCTCCAGGCCGCGGGTGAAGGTGAGCAGGACGGCGGCTGCTTGCCGCGCGCCGTCCCCGGTGGCCTGCGCGAGCGCCGACGTGAGGAGTGCGGTCAGGTGATCGGTGTAGGTAGTGACCAGGTCGGGTGCCTGGGCGGTGGCTGCGGACAGCAGTTCCCGTGTGTGGGAGGGGCTGTCCTGCCAGAGCCGAATGGCGACCTCCAGCTTCACTGTGAGCACCGCGAGGACCACCTCCTCCGCACTGGCCGCCGCCCCGGCTGCCGCCTCCGAATCCACAACGGCCTGCTCCAGCAGGGACCGCACGACCTTGACGATCGCCTCCTCCTTGCTTCCGACGTACTTGTAGACCGTCGGGCGCGACAACTGCGCCTCCTCGACGATGTCGGAGACCGTGGTGCGGCGGTAGCCATTGCGGCAGAAGCAGCGGTAGGCGGCGTCGAGGACGAGTTGGGAGGAGGGGACCTTCGGCATGTCTACAAAGTTAACACTGGAATGGAATTATGTAAACCTGGGGAGGCGTGCCCGACGTCGTCTCCACCGTGGGGCCGTTCACCCGGCTCGGCCTGCCCGCTATCACCGCCGCGGCCCGGGTAAGGGCCCCCGGCCCGACTCCACCGAAGACCCCCCTTCACCTGGCAGGCCTTCACCCTGAATGACACTGCCACCGCCCCATCGGTGCGAGCATCATCCCGGCCTTCGGCTACGACTACGTCCCCGGCAACCTCGTCGGCGCACTCGCCCTCAACCTCGCGCGCGAACAAGCGCGGCGCATCGAGATCGGCTACTCCCTCACCCGCTCCGGCACGGCGCCGAAACGCGCTACCGCAGCACCCTGCGCGACGCCTTCACCCTCACCACCGGCGGCACCCGCGCTTCCCTCGCCGGCGCCGCCGTCGAGGACGCCTTCGCCCACCGCCGCCCCGCACGAGCGGACCCGCCCGCCTCGCCCCCGAACACACCGGCGCCCGCCTGCTCACCTTCCGGTACTCGGGCCTCACCCGCACCGCACTGACCGTCAGCGGCTCCGAACACCTCGGCTTGCCCGGAGCCTTCCCCCACCTCGGCTCCATTGTGACAGCCCGTCATGGACCGGATGGCGGAGGGTATACCAACGACAACGGGTCGGAACCGGTGAGTCACCGCAGCCGGGTGGTCGTAGTCGTATCCCTTGACATGGGTACGACTCAGAGGAATGAACGGACAAGGATTCTAAGCCAGTTATGAATTGACAGAGATTTAGGTCTTTGCAAGAAACCTAAAGGAAGAAACGTGTCCCCCTCGCAGCTAGCCTAAGAAATTCGCGGAGCGAATTTCTTCAGCCCGGATTGCGGAGCAATCCGGGCTTGGGCCAACGGAGTTGGCCCAAGCCGGTGACGGAGTCGCCGGCTCGCCGCGCGGAGCGTGGCGATGTGTCCGCCGCGTAGCGGCGGCGC